>DATGKN010000177.1:0-10203 GCA_035294645.1 Chloroflexota bacterium | reverse complement strand
CTCTTGACCGTTGGCGCGTTCTACCTGTTCGCGCGCGCCTGGCTGGGGGCCACGCTCGCCGCCCTGCTGGCTACGCTCGCCTTCGCTCTCCAACCGCGCAGTTTCCTGTGGCTGATCATGGGCGGGGGGGTCACGCGCGGGCTGGGCCTGTTGCTGGCGGTGCTGACCCTCTGGCAGGTGTACGAGCTGTACCGGCGGCCGCGGCCCCGCCCCCTCATCTTTGCCATGCTCTGCGCGGCGGGGGTGGTGCTCAGCCACCTGGAGATGGCGGCGTTCACGGCCGTCAGTGTCGTCGTGCTGGCCCTGTTCTACGGGCGGCACCGCGCGGGCCTGGGCGCAACGGCCATGCTCGCGGTGGGGACCATGGCCCTTAGCGCGCCGTGGTGGGGGGGGCTGCTCGCGCGGCACGGCCCAGGGGTGTTCCTCGCCGCAATCGGCAGCGGCAGTGAGCCGGATAGCTGGCTGTTCCTGCTGACCCTCATGTGGGTGCCGGAGCGCTGGTTCTCGCTCATCGGCGCGCTCGCGGTGGTGGGCTTGCTCGTCTGCCTAGCCACGCGACAGTACTTCCTGCCCGCGTGGCTCACGGCGCTGTACATTCTGACGCCGCGCGGCGTGCCCAACCGCGCGACTTTGCCGGTAGCCCTGCTGTTCGTGGCCAGCCTGGCCGTGGTGCTGCCCTTGCTAGCCCGCGGCGCCGCCAGTGGCCCCCTCGGCGACTGGCGCCAGCGATTCGCCGACCCGGCCGTGGCTTGGGCCCTCGGGCGGCGCGGCGTGCGGCTCGCGCTGCTGTTCTTCGTGCTGCACGCCACCATACTCGGTGCGGTCAGCGCGCGGCCCGCGCTCGGCGCCCTCGATGCGGCCGACCGCGCCGCGCTAGAGTGGGTGCAGGCCCACGTGCCCGCCGACAGCGCGGTGCTCGTTGTTCCCGCCGAACCGTTCTGGGGGCTGGACCGGCTCTCCGAATGGCTGCCAGCCCTGACTGGGCGGCGCAGCGTGGCGACGGTGCAGGGCAGCGAGTGGCTGCCAGACGACGAGTTCGCGCGGCGCCGGAATGCGAGCGAGGCGCTGTATCGCTGCGCCGCCCAGGACGCGGCATGCCTGGAGCGCTGGGTCGCCGACACGGGGCGTGCCTTTACCCATGTGTACGTCCCGAAGCGTGCTAGCGGCGTTTCCAGCGGGCCCTACGCCGTCGGCCTGCGCGCCACGCTCGCCCGTGATCCGCGCTACGCGCTGCTGTACGATGGGCCGGGGGCGAGCATCTATGAGCGCCTGCCCTAATTCGCCCTACGAGCGGTTTTGGAGGCGATCGTCTACAGGTGCCATGCCGCTCGGGGGGCCTACGGCTCGTACCGAGGCGGCGAAGCCAGCTCGGATACTGGGGGCTGGCTGCTCAGGACCGGGGCCTCGTCCTCGCGCAGGGCGGCCAACCGCTCGACGGCGCGCTCGCCGACCTGAAGCAGGTGCTCGCGCACCAGTGCCGCGGCGCGCTCGCCGTCGCGGGCCGCACAGGCGGCCACGATCTGGCCATGGCCCAAGTGCGGCCGCTCCAGCGACAGCAGGTAGCGCTCGACCTCTTGTTCCAGCTTCTCGATCATCGCGCGCAGGCGCGGGCGGTCGAGCCGCTCCAGGAGCACGGCATAGAATGCGTGCGTGAGCTGCATGCGGACGGCCATATCGGCCTCGCCCCGGGTGCGGGCCTCGATCTCCTCCAGCCGGCGCACCTGGGCGTCGGTCAGGTGCGGCACCACGCGGCGCACCGCCTCGCTGAGCAGCAGGGCGCGGATCTCGAATAGCTCGGCGATCTCGGCCGGCGTGCGCGCCACCACCGTGGCGCCGCGGTGCGCCTGCATGCGCACCAGCCCCTCGGCCTCGAGCTGCAGCAGCGCCTCGCGCACGGGCACACGGCTGACGCCGAGCTGCGCGGCGATCTGGTCCTGGACCAGCCGCGCGCCACCGGGCAGCTTGCCCGATAGGATCGCCCGCCGCAGCAGCGCCGCTACCAGCTCCTGGGTGGTGCGTCGCTCGCGCAGCTCGTGCGCCTCGGCTAACGCCCCGAGATCGACTGCGTGGTTCATCGCTCGGTCCTCGGGCGTCGCGCCGGTGGGTGGGCCGCCCGCGCGCTCGCCCCTGAGGGATGCATTCAGTATAATGCATGCACACTGGCGGCGGGGCCAGTGGCGTCGCTCCAGGAGGTCCACCATGTGCCCCACCGTGCGCCCGCGCTGGCTGTTTGGGTTCGCGAGCCCGCTGGCCCTCGCTTCTCTCTTGGTCGGCTGCGCGGGGCCGCTTGCTCCTGGCGCGGGGCCGCGTCCGTCGCCCGGCATGGCCGCGCCGGCCACGCCCGTAGCCCCTTTCCATGTGCGCGCGGCGTCGAGCGCCGTCTCGGGTGTGATGGCGCCGCTGTGGGCGGCGTACGAGGCGGGCCTGTACGCGCGCGAGGGCCTGGAGGTCGAGCTGGTTGCCTTCCCAAGCGGCAACGAGAGCGTGAACGCCATGGTCGCCGGCGAGCTGGACTTCGTGCAGACGGGCGCGGCGTCGGTGGTCGGCGCGGCCCTCGGCGGGGCCGACACCGTGGTGCTGACCACGCCGTGGCGCACGATCATCGCCGCGCTGATGGTGCGGCCCGAGATCGCGCAGCCAAGCGACCTGCGCGACAAGGCCGTGGGCGTCTCCCGGCGCGGTACCAGCATCGACAGCGCGGCGCGCGTGGCCCTGCGCCATCTCGGCCTGGAGCCCGACCGCGACGTGGCCATCACCCAGTCGGGCAACATGCCCAACATCCTGGCCGCCTTGGAGGCGGGCCGCATCCAGGGCGGCGTGCTGTCGTATCCCTTTGCCACGCTGGCGCGCCGCGCGGGCATGCACGAGCTGCTGGATGTCGCCGCGCTCGGCATCCCCTACGCGTTCACCGGCGCCACCACGCGGCGGGGACAGATCGCCGAGCGGCCGGAGGTGGTGCGGCGGTTCGTGCGCGCGCAGGTGGCAGCCGCCGCGCTGCTGTACCGCGACAAGGCGTTCGCCCTGCAGGCGTTCCGCAAGTACCTGCAGACCGACGACGCCGACGTGCTCGAGGATACCTACGAGATCTACATCCGCCGCTACCTCCAGCTCACGCCGCGGCCCGACGCGGCGGCGATCCAGGCGGTGCTCGACGAGCTGGCCAGCGAGATCCCGCAGGCGCGTGAGGCCAACCCCCGCGACTTCTTCGACGACCGCTTCGTGCGCGAGCTGGAAGAGAGCGGCTTCATCCGCGCTCAGACCTGATCCGTGCGCTTGGGAGGAGCGATGGGCGACGCGACGCGGCGCTACGGCCTGCTGCTACCGCACTTCGGGGAGCACGCCTCGCGCGAGCAGCTTCTCGAGGGCGCGCGGCTAGCCGAGCGGCTCGGCTTCGACTCGGTGTGGGTGCGCGACCACTTGGTGTTCCACCCGCACGGTATGGAGGGCCAGGACCGCACGCACGTCGATCCGATGGTCACCCTCGGGCTGATCGCGGGCGCCACCGAGCGGCTGATCCTGGGCACGGGGTCGCTGATCCCCTACCGCCATCCCATCCAGGCGGCGCTGGCGCTCAGCTCGCTGGAGTTCGTGGCGGGCCCCGGGCGCGTGATCGCGGGGTTCGGCATCGGCACGTTCGACCACGAGTTCGTGGCCGCCGGCCTGGGTGGCATCGACCGCCGCCAGCTGATCGAGGAGCAGGTGCGCATCATCCGCCTGCTGTGGACCGGCGAGACGGTGAGCTTCAAGGGCCGGTTCTACGAGTTCACCGACGTGGACATCCATCCGATCCCGGCCCATCCGGGCAGCATTCCCATCTGGTATTGCGGCAACTCGCTGGCCAGCGTGCGGCGCGCCGTGGAGTATTGCGAGGGCTGGATGCCCGGGCGCATCACCATCAAGACGTTCCGCAAGCGCATGGCGCGCCTGCGCCGGCTGGCGGCCGAGGCGGGCAAGCCGGTGCCGACCGCCGCGGCCATCCCCATCACCAGCCCGGGGCGCACGCGCGAGGAAGCGCTGAGCAAGGTGAACTGGCAGGAGATGATGGAGCAGGCGCGCCGGCAGTGGGAGCTGCCCGACTCGGGCAAGTGGGAGACGCCCGAGGACCTGGAGGGGGCGCTGATCTTCGGGCCGCCGGAGGCGATCGTGCGGGAGACGCGCAAGTACCATGCGGCGGGCCTCAGTCATATCGTCTACGACCTGCGCTTCCGCTTCGACGAGTGGCTGGAGTGCGTGCAGCTGCTGGGCGAGGAGGTGCTGCCGGTGCTGCGCCGGCTCGACGCCGAGGAGGGCGCGGCGGCCGCCGCGGCGCGGGAGGCGTGATGCGTACCGAGCGCGTGGAGTTTTGCTCCGACGGCGTGCGGCTGCGCGGCCTGCTGCGCTTGCCCGACGCGCCGGCGGCCGAGCCGCTGCCGGCGATCGTGCAGGGGCCGGGCTGGCTGGGCCTGGCCGAGCAGCAGAGCTACGTGCCCTGGCACGAGGGCCTCACCGCCGCCGGCTACGCCGTGTTGATCTTCGACTACCGCGGCTTCGGGCGCAGCGAGGGCGAGCGCGGCTGGGTCCGCCCCGACTGGCAGCTGGACGACTGGCTGAGCGCCGTGACCTATCTGGAAACGCGGCCGGAGGTGCACCCGCGGCGCATCGGGGCCCTGGGCATCGGCGGCACGGGCGGCGGCAACGCCATCCTGGCCGCGGCGGTCGACCCGCGCCTCCGCGCCGTGGCCGCGCAGTCGGTGGTGGCCGACGGCGCCGACTGGCTGCGCCGCATGCGCCGCGAGTACGAGTGGGTGGCCTACCTCCAGCGGCTGGCCGCCGATCGCCGCCGCTGGGTGCTGGAGGGCACCGGCGAGCGCGTCGACCCGCGCCAGGACCTGATGGTCGAGACCCCGGAGCGCCGCGCCGTGGGCCACAAACGCGACGTGGACGAGCTAATCCCCCGCGAGTTCTGGCTGCGCAGCGCCGACTACCTGCTGCGCTACCGGCCGCTCGACCACGTGCACCGCATCGCGCCGCGCGCCCTGCTCATCACCGCGGTGGAGGACGACGTCGTCACGCCCGAGGACCATGCGCTCCAGCTCTACGAGCGTGCCGGCCCGCCCAAGAAGCTGATCCGCCAGATGGAGACGACCCACTACCGCGCCTACACCGACAACTTCGCGCCGCTGCTGGCCGAGATCGTGGCCTGGTTCGACGAGCATCTCCAGTACACGCCGATCGAGAGCCGCACCACCGCGCGCACGGCCGAGCGAGTGGTCTGGCTCGCGCGGCCCGGCACCAGCAGCGGTGCGGCGAGGGAGGCCTGAGAGCGTGAGCGAGCAGCCAGCCAAGCGCCCGGCGGCGCGTCCCGAGGAGAACCTGTCGTTGCAAGAGCTGCTCCAGGTTGAGGTGCCCCCGGAACGGGTCGAGCGCCTCAAGCAACTCTGCCGGGTGGATGACCCGACCATCTCCGAGGAGGTGTTCGAGTACCTCATCCGTCAGCAGGCCCAGTGGGTGAACATCCAGTACGCCCGCTTCCTGTCCAGCGTGCAGTTCAGCGAGGCGGACGTCGATGAGCTGCTGGTCAACGCCATCGACACGCACGCGCACGGCGGCTCCGACCCGTTCGAGCGCTTGCTGCTGGAGGACGAGATCGGCTTCGACTACACCCGCGCCGGCTTTCGGGCGATGGTGGTCAAGACCTGGTACACGCCCTCGGCCTCGCGCAACGCGCTGGTGCAGAAGTACGTCGACCGCTTCGCCGCCGAACACGGCCTGCGGCCCGTGCAGTGCTTCGGCGGGGTGGTGCTCAACTACTCGGTCGGCGGGTTCAACCCGGAGGCGGTCAAGCGCTGCCTCGGCTTCCCCGGCATGAAGTACGTGTGGATGCCGATGGTGGACAGCTACTGGCACCGCCGCGTGGTGTACGACGACTGGTCGGGCTACGGGCTGCACTTCCTCGACGAGCACCGCCGCGTGCTGCCGGTGGTGCAGGAGATCCTGCGCATCATCGCCGACAACGACCTGGTGCTTGCCTCCGGGCACTACCCCTACGAGGACACGGTGATCCTGGTGGAGGAGGCGCGGCGGCTGGGCGTGAACCGCATCGAGATCGTGCACCCGGCGCACATCCACTCCAAGCACACGATCGCTCAGATGAAGGAGGAGGCGGCGCGCGGGGCGAAGCTGATGCTCAGCGCGCTGGGCGCGCTGGTGTTCCCGCTGCACGAGGCCGGGCCACTCTACGCGGCGCGCATCGTCAAGGAGGTCGGTCCCGACAACCTGGTGTACGGGTCCGACTTCGGGCAGATCCAGAACTTCCCGCACATCGTGGGCGCGCGCTGGATGGTCAAGCAGCTGCTTACCTGGGGCTGCACGAAAGAGGAGCTGCGCAAGGTGTTCCAGGAGACCCCGGCCAAGCTGCTGGGCCTGCCCTGGCCCCCGCCCGAGACGCCGGTGGTGCCGCCGTCGGAGGACGCGCGGCGTGCTATCGTGCCCAGCAAGCTGCGGCCCAGCGAGGACACTGCCTGCCTGTGCTGACCGCCGGACGCCCCACGCCGTGGAGCGGGGCCGTGGGGCGCCGGGGCGGCTACTGCCCTTACACAGGGCGGGGCCACGCTACCGGCGGCTGCGAGCAGTGCTAGGCGGCCACCGTGTGCTTGCGCGGCCGCCCGCGCTTGCGCCGGCCGCCCTCGGGCTCCAGCAGCAGGCGGCGCGCCTCGACCCGCGGGTACACATATTCACCGCAGTACAGGCAGCTGGCCTCGTCGTCGTAGCCGCGGTACATCGGGCCGCCGCAGCGCGGGCAGGTGGTGGGCGCCGGGATGGTCTTCAGTAGCGACATCGTTCTCTCCTCGCCCCGTTCGATGGGCAAGGCTATTGTCTGTCGCTGCCGCCCGCTCTAGCTGTGAGCTAGTTCACAAGCGTACAGTTAAGCGCGTCACCGACGCGCCGGGCGGCTGTCGGGACGCGCGCCCGCTGGCTGGCGGGTGCCGCACCGCCGATAGTCCGCGTAAGCAGCGCGAGCCGCGGAGGAGCGATGTCGAGCGGCCCCATGGGTGCCGACGATCCCGCGAAGGAGTCCGAGGAGGGTGCCTCTACCAGCGCGCCCGCCCGTCCAGACTATCGCGACACGTTGCGCGCGCTGGGCGCGCTGATCGATGCCTGGGGCGTGCGCACCGCGCGCCTGTGGGTGAGTCCCGCCGGCGTGCGCGTGGTGGTCCCCACTCGCTTCAGTGAGCGCCGCTACCCGTGGGCGCAGCTCCAGCAGATGGCCGAGGCGCGGGCCCGCCTGCGCGGCCAGCGGCCACCTGCACGGCGGGTGCCCACGGCCCGCTGGGAGGTCGTATTGCGCTTGGCTGGCGAGGCCATGGATCGCGCGGGGGGCGAGTACTTCGTGGTAGAGGCGGCGCTGGGGGGGGTGGGCCAGGCGGCCACCTGCGTGGTCGAGTCGCCGGAGGGGGTGGTGCTGTCGGCCGAGGACGCCGTGCTGCGGCAGCTAGAGATCGCCCGCCGCTACTGGCGCCGCGGCCGCCGCGGCTGAACCGGCTCGCCGCTCGCCCCGCGGGCGGCGTGTAACACTCCCCTCGCCGCGATCGTTTATTCAGTAGGGCCGCTCGCCCCCGGCGGCGCCCACATCACTGTACCCTGGGAGCGCCGCCATGCGCCGCCCGCTGGCCGGCTTGCTGGCTCTCGCCCTGCTCGCCTGGCTGCTCCCATACCAACAGCCGGCCGTCGCCGCGCTGCTGCCACCCACCACCCTGCCGCCCCCCGCCCCCTGGCGCTACCTCACCCCGGCCGACCTCGCCCAGCTCCGCGCCCTCGTCGCCGCCGACCTCCGTCGCCCCCAGCCCGCGGCCGACGGCTACACGGCGCAGCTCGCGGAGCAGCGGCTCGCCGCTACCTTCACCCCGGCGGGGCTCACCGTGCGGCCCACCGCCGGCGCCGACTGGCAGTGGGCCGTGCAGGCCGTGGGGCTCGGGCGCGCCGACACGCTCATCCCGCTTGGCCCCGTGGCCCCCACTGCCACCGCCGCGCAGGTGCGCTACGTGCGGGCGGCAGTAGAGGAGTGGTACGCCGTGGGGGCGGCAGGGGTGGAGCAGGGGTTCACGGTGACCGCCCCGCCGGAGGGCACGGGCCCGTTGCGGCTGGCGCTGCGGGTGACGACGCCCCTCGCCGGCGAGGCCGTGAGCGCCCGCGACGCCGTGTGGCGGGACGGGGCGGGCGCGGAGCGGCTGGGGTATCGGGGCTTGCGGGCGTGGGATGCGGCGGGGCGGGAGCTGGCGGCGTGGCTGGAGGTGACGGGCGACGCGCTGGCGCTGTGGGTGGACGACACCGCAGCGCGGTATCCGCTGGTCATCGATCCGTTGGTGCAGCAGGCGAAGCTCGTCGCCAGCGACGGCGCGGCGGGCGACGGGTTCGGCTTCAGCGTGGCGCTGAGCGGGGACGGAAACACCGCCCTGGTCGGTGCGCTCAATGCCGATTTCTCGCGCGGGGCTGCGTACGTCTTCACGCGTAGTGGCACGACTTGGACCCAGCAGGCGAAGCTGGTGGCTAGCGAGGCGGTGTTCGGCGATCAGCTCGGCCGGAGCGTGGCGCTGTCTGCCGACGGCAATACGGCCCTGGTAGGGGCGCCGGCTACCAAGATCGGTAGCAATAGCCTGCAAGGTGCGGCGTACGTGTTCGTCCGCAGCGGCACGACCTGGACCGAGCAACAGCAGCTGTTCGATCCGAGTGGCGGAGGTGGCGACAGCTTTGGCTGGAGCGTGGCGCTGTCTGCCAACGGTGACACGGCCCTGGTCGGCGCGATGGGGGCCGCCATTTTCCCGAATGGGGCGACGTACGTGTTCGTGCGCAGCGGCACGACCTGGAGCCAGCAACAAAAGCTCACGCCCGCGGAAGGCAATCAGTTCGGGTGGAGCGTGGCGCTGTCTGCCGATGGCAACACAGCACTCGGTGGCGCCCCGGTGGGAGCGGGAGCGGCATATGTGTTCACCCGGAGTGGCACGACGTGGACCCAGCAGCAGAAGCTCACCGCCAGCGACGGCGCGGCGGGCGATGACCTCGGCTGGGGCGTCGCGCTGTCGTCAGATGGTAACACCGCCCTGGTAGGGGCGCCGTTTGCCACCATCAGCAGCAAGTCTTTCCAGGGCGCGGCGTACGTGTTCGTGCGCAGCGGCACGACGTGGAGCCCGCAGCAGAAGCTGTTCGATCCCAGCGGTGCGGCGGGTGACAATCTCGGCTGGAGCGTGGCCCTATCCGCCGATGGCAACACCGCCTTGGCTGGTGCGCCGCGGTGCAACAACAATGCCAGCCAGGCTTCTAATTGCCTATCGGCCACCAACCCTGGGACGACGTACGTGTTCACCCGGAGTGGCACGACGTGGAGCCAGCAGCAGCAGCTCACCGCCAGCGACGGTCGGACGACGGACG
This sequence comes from Chloroflexota bacterium, assembly GCA_035294645.1. Taxonomy (GTDB): domain Bacteria; phylum Chloroflexota; class UBA6077; order UBA6077; family JAJPHF01; genus JADGHJ01. The sequence continues at coordinate 798 of DATGKN010000177.1, read as the reverse complement.
GCTTCGGCTGGAGTGCAGCGTTATCGGGCGACACGAGCACCGCTCTTCTCGGCGTCGACTACTCAATCGTGCTGGGAGCAGGCGCGGCGTATGTGTTCGCCCAACCGTCCCCTGCCGCGACCAGCACCGCCACACCCACCGCCACCGCCACGCCGACCAGCACGCCAACGGCGACGGCGACCGCGACCAGCACCGCCACGCCCGCCAGCACTAGCACCCCTACTCCGACGGCCACCGCCACCAGCAGCCCCACGCCGTCCAGTACCGCCACCCCTAGTCCCACCGGTACCCCGCCCCCGTCGCCCACGAGCATCGCCAGCCCGACCGTGACCGGCACGCCCACCGCCACCCATACAGCCACCCCGACCGCGACCGCGACCAGGACCGCCACGGCCACCAGCACTAGCACCCCTACCCCGACGGCCACCACCACGCCGACCGCGACGGCCACGCCCACCAGCACCCCGACCGCCACCTGCGCGCCCGTCGGCGCCGTCTGCCACGCCACGCTCGCCCCCGGCGGCCCGGGCGGCCTGGTCGCCAGCGGCCCGCTCACGGCGGGCCCCTGCCCCGCTCCCACCGCCCCCAACTGCCTCCAGACCACCAGCACCGGCAGCTTCACCGTCCAGGGGACGCTCGTCGGCCTGCCGCCGGGGGCGCAGGGGGTGCTCAGCCTGCCGGTGGTGAGCGCCCAGGGGGCGCTGCTGGGCGTCCGCGGGGTGGTGTGCCCGCCCGTGGGGCCGACTGGCAGCGTGGGGTGCTCGGGGGCGGTGGCGGAGCCCGGGGTGTTCCCGCAGC
>DATGKN010000176.1:0-3948 GCA_035294645.1 Chloroflexota bacterium | reverse complement strand
CGGGCCAACGCGAGCGCGCTGCCATCCTCGTTCGCCACGGCAAGCTGGAGCACCTTCTCGCGCCCGGCCTGCACCTCGCTGAGGTCGCGCTGCGCCTGGCTGACCGCACGCCGCAACTCCTCGTCGCGCACGAGCGCTTTCAGCTCATCGAGCTTCGCCGTCGCCGCAGCCATCGCTTGCCGCGCGGTGTCGGCGTACTGGGCGGCCTCAGCGGGATCATCCGTGGCTACCGCGGCCTGCTCCATGCGCCCGCTCAGGATGCGTTGCACTTGAGCCTCGAGGGCGAGGTTCAGCGCCTGAGTGTGCTGCTCGTACATCTCGCGCAGCAGGCTGTCGAGCAGCGCCAGGCGCGTGAGCGCTACCACGTCGACTACCGCCAGCAGCGCCAGCACCACGGCGAACGCGCCGAGCAGTTTGACCCGCAGGCGGAGATTCTGTGACCAGGTCATCTTGGCCTCCCTTCCAAGGCACCAGCACACTCCTTTCCGCGCGCCGAACCCCCTGCTGCCGGCGCGCGGGCCCTGGGAGGACAATCGGCCACGTACGGCGTTTCGTTCAGCCGGCTCGCCGGCCGCGCCGGTCTCCACGCGCTCGGCCGCGGGGGGAACAGCACGCTTTTGTTGCATCAGGGCAGCCGCTACAATGCCGGTGGCCGGCGCAGCGGACGACGGGTCCAGGCGAGGGCGGCGCAGCGCGGGCTGCCGAGAGGGGGGGGACGATGGCACGGCAGACGGCCTGGCTGGGCGGGGCGCCCGCGCTGGCGGCGCGCTGGGGCATCCACTACGGCTGGGTGGTGGTGGCGGTCACCTTCCCCACCCTGCTGGTGGCCGCCGGGCTGCGCGCGGCGCCCGGCGTGTTCCTCCTGCCCTGGGAGCAGACGTTCGGCTGGGACCGCGCCGCGCTGGGCACGGTCGCCGCGCTGAACCTGCTGGTGTACGGGCTGGCGAGCCCCCTGTCGGGCCGGCTGATCGACCGCTACGGCCCGCGGCGCGTCGCGCTGACCAGCCTCGCGCTGGCCACCGCGGGCACCGTGGCCGGCCTGTTCATCACGGCCTACTGGCAGCTGCTGGTGCTATGGGGCGTGGTAATCGGCCTGGGCACCGGCGGCACCGCCCTGGTGCTAGCGGCCACGGTGGCCAACCGCTGGTTCGTGGCGCGGCGCGGCCTGGTCACCGGACTGCTGGGCGCGGGGCAGTCGGCCGGCCAGCTGCTGTTCGTGCCGTCGCTGATGGCCATCGCCGTCGCCGCCGGCTGGCAGGCGGGCGCGGCGCTGCTGGCGGCGCTGCTCGGCTTACTGTGTCTGCCCGCGATGCTCCTGCTGTTCCGCGACCAGCCGGCCGAGCTGGGGCTGCGGCCGTTCGGCGCGCGGCCGGCGGCCACGGGCGGCGCGGCGCCGGGCATGTTCGCCACACCGCTCGGCCGGGCGGTGCGCACGCTCGACTTCTGGCTCCTGGCCGGCAGCTACTTCATCTGCGGCTACACCACTAACGGGCTGATCGGCACGCACCTCATCCCCCACGCGGCCGACCACGGGATCTCGGAGGTGGCCACCGCCGGCGTGCTGGGGCTGATGGGCATGATGAACGTGCTGGGCACCATCGCCTCGGGCATGCTGTGCGACCGCTACGACCCGCGGCGCCTGCTAGCGATCTACTACCTGGGACGCGGCGCGGCGCTGGCGCTGCTGCCGTTCATCACCGACGTGCGCTGGCTGGCGGTGTTCGCCGTGCTGTACGGCCTCGACTGGCTAGCCACCGTACCGCCCACGGTGACGCTCACCGGCGACCGCTTCGGCCGGCTGTCGGTGGGCACCATCTCGGGGTGGATCTTCCTGTCGCACCAGATCGGAGGGGCCCTGGCCTCGACCCTCGGCGGCGTGCTGTATGTGACGCTGGGCAACTACAACCTGGCGTTCTTCTCGGCCGCGGCCTCGACGGTGCTGGCCGCGGCCCTGGCGCTCAATGTGCGGCGGCCCAGTCCCGCGGCCGCGCCAGTGCCCGCATGAGCGCCGTTGCTCCTCTCACTGACTCCACCGCCCGCGCCGCGCCCTCGGGCAGCCACCTGGCGCTGGTGCTGGGCACGAGCCTGGCGGTACAGACCGGCGCCTCGCTGGCCTCGCAAGCGCTGGCCCCGCTCGCCCCGTTCCTACAGGCGGAGCTGGGCCTCAGCCGGGCGGCAGTCGGCCTGCTCACCGCGGCCGTGTATCTCGGCTCGCTACTGTCGCTGGTGCCCGCCGGCGGGCTGTGCGACCGGCTGGGCGCGCGTCGCCTGTTCCTGCTGGGCCCGCTGGCGCTGGGCGCCGCCCTGGTGGGCGGGGCGCTAGGGGGTACCTACGCCGTCCTGCTGGGGGCCCTAGTGCTGGCCGGGGTGGCCAACGGGGTCGCGCTGCCGCCGACGACTCGGGCCATCGTGGACTGGTTCCCGCCGGCGCGCCGGGGGCTGCCGATGGGCATCAAGCAGACGGGCGTCGCGCTGGCCGGGACCCTCGCGGCGCTGCTCGCCCCACCCCTGGCCCTGGCGTTCGGCGGCTGGCGCGGGGCATTGGCGGCGTTGGGCCTGGCAGCGGCGACCGTGGGCGGGCTCGCCTGGCTAGGCTATCGCGACCCGCCCGACCTCCGCGCGCGCCGGGCCGACATCCTCCCGGCGGGGCTGCACGCGCTGCTGCGCGACCGGCCGCTGATGCTGCTGTGCGCCGCCTCGTTCCTGCTGGCGGCGGTGCAGCTCGCGCTGGTGAGCTTCCTCGTGCTGTTCCTGCGCGACCGGCTCGGCTACGCCGCCGCGGACGGGGCGCGACTACTGGCCCTGGCCCAGGCCAGCGGGGTGGTGGGCCGCGTGGCCTGGGGCAGCGCCAGCGACCACCTGTTCGGCGGCGACCATCGCCGAACGCTGCTGTGCATCGCCGTGGGGTCGGCCGGCTGCCTGGGGGGGTTGTCGTTGGCCGAACCGGGCGCGCCCGTGGCGCTGCTGGCGCTGCTGGTCGCCCTAGCTGGCGCGTCGGCCATCGGCTGGAACGGGGTGAGCATGCTGTACGTGGCCGCCCTGGCGGGCCACCAGCAAGCGGCGCGCGCCGCCGGGCTCAACCTGACCTGCTGCCACCTCGGGATCGTGCTCGCGCCGCCGCTGGTCGGGGCCCTGCTCGACGCCTCTGGCAGCTACGCGCTCGGGTTCCGCGTGCTGGCGGGCGGCTCGCTGCTGGCCGCGGCGCTGCTGGCGGCCATTCGCTCGGCCGGCCCACGCTCCGCTGCTGCCAGCGAGCGGCTGTAACGCTTCCATTCCTCATTCGTTTTACCTCCGTGGGTATCCTCTACGGAGGCCGGCCGCGCCGCGGGGGCGGGGTGGGCGGGGCGTGCCTCCCGAGTAGCCGTCGCCCCGCCCACGCCAAGGAGCGGTGCGCATGCGGCCTCCACACCCCGCCCGGGTACTCAGTGTGCTCGCCCTACTCGCCTGGCTGCTCCCGCCCCCCCTGTCGACCACCGCCGCGCTGCTGCCGCCTGCCCCTCTGTCGCCGCCCGCCCCCTGGCGCTACCTCACCCCGGCCGACACGGCGTACCTGCGCGCGCTGGTGGCCGCCGACCTGCAGCGCCCCCAGCCCACGGCCGACGGCTACGCCGCCCAGCTGGTCGCGCAGCAGCTGGCCGCCACCTTCACCCCCGCCGGGCTCACCGTGCGGCCCACTGCCGGCGCCGCCTGGCAGTGGACGGTGCAGGCCGTGGGGCTCGGGCGCGCCGACACGCTCATCCCGCTTGGCCCCGTGGCCCCCGCGGCCGCCGACGCAGAGGTGCGCTACGGGCGCGAGGCCGTCGCGGAGTGGTATCGGCTCGACAGCGCCGGGATCGAGCAGGGGTTCACGGTCGGCGCGGCGCCGGCGGGGGCGGGGCCGCTGCGGGTCGTGCTTCGGGTGGCGACGGGGCTGGTGGGGGAGGCGGAAGGCCCCACGGGCGCGGTGTG
>DATGKN010000175.1:0-5912 GCA_035294645.1 Chloroflexota bacterium | reverse complement strand
GCGGACCTGCGGACGTTCCAAGAGGTGTGGCTCGATGTCGAGGGCTTCGTGCGCGCGCGCTCGGCGAGCGTGTACACCGCGGCGGAGAACCAGACGGCGGAGGCGGCCGCGCTGCTCCACGCCACGCCGCCGGATCCCGCGCGGGCGCGCGCGGTGCTCGCGGGGATGCGCGCCGAGCTAGCGCCGGTGGTGGCCGACACCGCCCACTACTCGGCCTGGGACGCCGGCATCATCCTGCTGCGCGAGGGGTTCGAGGCGCTGCTGGTGGTAGCCGCCCTGGTCGCGTTCCTGCAGCGCTCCGGCAACGCCGACAAGCAGCGCTGGGTGTGGGGCGGAGCCGGCGCTGGGGTCGCCGCTAGTATCGTCGTCGCCATTCTGGCGCAGCTCCTGCTCAGCCGAGCCGTGGCCAACGTGAGCCGCGAGGTCATCGAAGGCGTCACCGGGCTGGTCGCGGCGGTCATGCTGCTGTATGTGGGCTACTGGCTCCACTCCAAAGCCAGCCTGGGCGCTTGGCAAGCGTACATCCGCACCCAGACTCTCGCTGCGCTGCAGCGCAACCGCCTGCTGGGGCTGGCGCTGATCGCCTTCCTGGCCGTGTTCCGCGAGGGAGCGGAAACAGTGTTGTTCTATATCGGGCTCGCGCCCAGCATTGGCCTACACGAGCTCCTGCTGGGCCTCGCCGGCGGGGCGGCAGCCCTGCTCGTGTTGGCGGCAGCGATGCTCGGCCTGGGCGTGCGCATCCCCGTGCGCCCGTTCTTCCTGCTCGCCACCGCGCTGATCTACTATCTCTGCTTCAAGTTCGTCGGCATGAGCCTCCATGCGCTGCAAGTCGCCGGCGTCTTGCAGGCGACCCCGCTGCGCTGGGTCCCCGCCTGGGAGCTGTTCGGGCTCTTCCCGACCTGGGAGACCACGCTCGGCCAGGTGGTGCTACTCGTCCTGATCGGGCTGCTGTTGCTCGGCGGGCCGCTGCGGCTGCGCCTGGCGCACCAGCACGCCTGAGCGTGCCACCCACGACTGCCCCATCTCGCGAAGGAGCAGATGCATGGTCCCACTGCGATGGGTTGCCCTGATCCTGGCCCTGGGCCTGTGCGCGTTGGTCCGGCCTCCTAGCGCTGTCAGCCGCGCCGCGCCGGCAGCGGATGCGGCCACCGACTTCCTGCTCGCCCAGCTCCCCGTGGGGCGCGCGGCGATCCAGGATCTGGTGGCGGCCCTGACGGCCGGCGACCTGGCGGGCGCGCGGGCGGCGTACGCGCGGGCGCGCGTGCCGTGGGAGAAGCTCGAGGTGGTCGTCGACGCGGACCCGAGCCTAGAGGAGTTCGACACCGCGATCGACGCCCGCGAGGACGACTTCCCGCTGGGTAGCAACGATTCGAACTGGAAGGGCTTCCACAAGATCGAGCGCGGCCTGTGGTACGACCAGCAGACCACGCCCCTCGTGCCGGTCGCGCAGCAGCTGCTGGCCGACTGGGACGCGATGGCCGCGCAGCTGCAGCGGCTCGTGCAGCAGGGGGCGTTCACGCCCGCCACCCTGCTCGACGGGGCCGAGGACCTGCTCGCCGAGGTCGCCGAGACCAAGATCACCGGCGAGGAGGAGCGCTACTCGAAGCTCGACCTGCTCGATTTCCAGGCCAACCTCGCGGGCGCCGAGGCGATCTACAACGCCTACCAGGACCAGATCGCGGCCCGCGATCGCGGCCTCGCGGGGGAGATCGCTCGTGGGTTCCAGCAAGCCAAGAGCGCTTTGGCCCCCTTTGTCCGCTCGGAGACCGAGGTGACCAACTACGACCAGGTCCCACAGGACGCGCGCAACCGCATCGCCGCCAGCTTCCGGACGCTGGCGCGGGCCCTGGAGCGCGCGTCGCAGCTCATGGAGCGCGGCTCCTAGGGGAGCCGGCGCGGGGAGTTGCAGCATGCGCTGGTGGCAACGCTTGACTCGGCGCCAGTTCCTCACCAGTGGGGGGCTCAGTCTGGCCTCGGTCGCTCTGCCCGCCACGCTTGGGACACCACGCGCGGGGGCCGCCCCGCCGGCTCAGGCGCCGGCGCCCGCTCCCGCCATGCCGCCCCCGCCGCAGCCCGGCATCGTCACCCCCGTGCCGAATGCGGTGGTGCTGGCGGGCCTCACCGTGCTGGTCAGCACCCGCGAGCGCCTCGCGCACCTGCTGCAAGAGCTGGACCGCGAGATCCATCTGCTCGCCGCCGGGGAGGCCGGGGCGGCAGCGTTGCCCCTGCTGCCCCGGCGGCGCGCCACCAACAGCGGGGAGCTAGGCTACCAGCCCACTCCCGAGGCCGCCCTGGAGGTGACCCTCGGCTTCGGCGCCAGCCTGTTCGGTGGCCCCGACATCGGCCCGGACCGCTTCGGGCTAGCCGCGGTCCGCCCCCGGGGGCTCACCCCCATGCCCAGCTTCCCGGGCGATGATCTCGACCCGGCCCAGACCGACTCCGATCTGTTCCTCCAGCTCGGAGCCAGCCATCCGATGGTGGCACTGCACGGGCTGCGCCACCTGCTGCGCCGCCTGGGCTGGGGCCTGGCCCTGAAATACGCGTTCACCGGCTTCACGTTCTTCCCCGGCTCCGGCACGCCCGCGCCGCGCGGCCTGCTCGGCTACCACGACGGTACCAACAACCTGCCCGCCACCGACCCGGCGGCGATGGCCGAACACGTCTGGATCCAGCCCGCGGACGAGGAGCCCGCTTGGTGCTTGGGCGGCACCTACCTGGTAGTGCGCCGGATCCGTGAGCTGCTGGAACGCTGGGACCGCGAGAGCGCCGAGCGCCAGGACTTCCATATGGGCCGGCGCAAGTTCGACGGCACCTCGCTCCTCGCTCCCGATGCCCCCCCGACCGCGCCGTTCGACTACGCCGCCGATCCCGACGGACGTGTCGTACCGCTTACGGCCCATGTGCGGCGGGCGAACCCGCGCCGGCCGGGCGACGAGGCATCGCGCTTCCTGCGACGCAGCTTCGCCTACTTCGTGGGCGACGCCGGCGGCACGCTCGACGCCGGGCTGCTGTTCATGGCTTTCCAGCGCAATATCGAGCGCCAGTTCGCGGCCACCAAACGGCGGCTGGAGGCACCCGACGACCCCGCGCTGGGCAGCGGCCCCCAGACCCTGTCGGAGTACCTGGTGCCGAATGGGGGCGGCTATTACTTCGTCCCGCCGGCCCCAGCCAGCCCCGACGAGTTCCTCGGCGAGGGCCTGCTCCGCGCCGCCGGCTAGCGGACCGCGGCTACCACGTCGACCGCTTCGGAGTCGGTCCGCCCGCGCACGGGCTGCGCCGCATCGGCGAATACGTACTCCACGCTGGCGCGGCTGGTCAGCGTGGGCCGCCCGCTAAGGTCCGCCGTGGAGACTGTGAACGTGAACGGCCCACGCATGGTGTGGGGGGGTAGGCGGCGCAGGCGCCACACCACCGCGCCGTCCACCACCTCCGCGGGTGCCGCGCCCGGGGGGTTCTCCAGCCCCTCCGCCAATACCGACGTGCCGGCCGGCACCTGGGCGCGCACGACCACGTCGCGCAGCCGGAAGTCGCTCCGGTTGTCGATCCGCAGGGTGTACGTTACCGCACCCAACTGCGCCTCGCCGCTCAGCCGCACGCTCACCACGCCCAGCCCGCCGGGCGGCGGCACCCACAGCGCGGCGGTGGCCACGCGCTCCTGAGCATCAGCGGCCTGCACGACCTGGCGCCCGTACGGCAAGTCGGCCGGCAGCGCCTGCTGCACGGCGAAGTGGCCCTGGGCATCGGCCCGCACGACGGTCAGCAGCGTCTCGTCGTCGCCGATGGTTAGCGCCACCGTGCTGTCGGGAGTGAAGCCGCTGCCGCTCACGACGACCGCCTCACCGTGGCGCGCGGTGGCGGGCACCACGGCGAGGCAGGGCAGCCCCGCAGCCCCCCACGGCTGGATGCTGAACGTGTACTCGCCGCTGCTGCGCCGGCGCTCCTCGGCATCGACGGCGCGCCAGCGCACACGGTACACGCCCGGCCCCTGGTCAATGAGGCTCACTACTAGGCGGGCGCCCGTCACTTGCAGGTCGCGGCGGTCGGCCCGCTCGCCGGCTGGCCCGAGCACAGTGAGCTGGCTGCCCGCGGTGGCCAGCTCGCTATCGAATACCAGCTGGAGCCGCGGCGGCAGCACGGCGAGCACGGCGCCGGGGCCGGGGCTCGCCGTTTCGAGCTGCGCCTCCGCGCGCACCGGGGCGGCCGGCGGTAGCCCCAGCAGTAAGCCCACAGCCAGACCAAAGGCGATCGCTCTCCCCATCGCAGGTGCTCCTCCCTATCAGCTCGCGGTAGCAAACGGCCGCGCGAGGGAGATGTTACAGTTGCATTCGGGGGTAATTGCAATCCCCTGCAACAGCCGCGCGGCGGCTCAGGGCGTGTGGGGAGGCTGCGCGGCGCGGCAGGCGCGGCAGCGGCCGGCGATCGCCAGGTGCGTCAGGTCGCAGTCGAAACCGAACCGCTCCAGCAGCGCCTGCCGCAGTGGCTCGCCGAGGGAGAGGTCCGCCACCTCTTGCACCGCGTGGCAGCCGTGGCAGACGAGGTGCAAGTGCGCGGGCTCCTCGGCGCGGTGGTAGCGCGTGGCCCCCTCCTCGACGTGCGCGTGCTGGATGAGCCCCATCTCCTCCAGCAGCTGCAGCGTGCGGTAGACGGTCGAGCGGTTGATGGAGGGGAACTGCCGAGAGACCTTGGCGTAGATCGCCTCCGGAACGATGTGGCCGCGCGTGGCGAGCACCTGCTCGATCACCAACTGACGCTGCGGGGTGACGCGGCTCCCTCGCGCGTGTAGCAGATCGGCCAACGACTCCACCGGGCTGGCTCCTCGCTGGGGTGCTTGGATCATACCATAGGCCGTACAGGCGCGCCTGTGCACCGTGGATTTCAGTATTGACTAATCTCCAAAGTTACTGTAGGCTGTAGGAGGCGTGCGGGCGGCCAGCGGCCCTCACGCGGATGACTTCCTCCCATCTCCGGCGGAGGGGGCGAGTAGGGCGCAGCTCGCCCCCTCCGCTTCTCCCCCACTTGTCCCGAGCGCCGCGCGGGCCTGGGCACGCACCACCGGGTCCGCGTCGGTCGCCGCCACCGCCAGTGCCGCGCGCTCGCCACGGTTGGCCAGCACTACCACCGCGTTGCGCCGCAATCCCTGCCACTTGGCCCGCTTGAGTGGGCTGCCGCGCAGCCGTGTGCGGTAGGTCGCCTCGTCCCAGGCGAGTACCGTCGCGGGGTCGAGTGCGGCGCCAGCCCCCGCGGCGGCCGCGAAAGCCGGCTCGCGGCTGGGCGCCGCCAGCCGGTTCCACGGACACACCTCCTGGCAGATATCACAGCCGAACAGGTGGTCGCCCACCAGCGGGCGCAGGGCCTCGGGGATCGGCCCGCGGTGCTCGATGGTGAGGTAGCTGATGCAGCGGGCGCTGTCCACCACATAGGGCGCGGGTAGCGCGCCCGTGGGGCAGGCATCAAGACACAGCGTGCAGCTGCCGCAGTCGCCTATGGCGGGCGGGTCGGGGGGCAGCGGCACGTCGGTGAGCACCGATCCCAGCAGGACGTACGACCCATGGGTGCGTGTCAGCAAGTTAGTATGCTTGCCGAAGAAGCCCAAGCCCGCTCGCTGGGCTACTGCTCGATCGGGACAGGGCCCATCGTCCACGAACACCCGCGCCGCCACCGGTCGGCCCAGGCGCTCCTCCAGCCAGCGCACCAGGGCCCACAGCTTGCGCTTCAGCACGTCGTGGTAGTCGCGCCCGCGCGCGTAGCGAGCGATGCGGCCACCGCCCGCGGGCGCCGGGGCGGGCGCGCCGCGCGGCTCGTCGGCCGGGCGGTAGCCGATGCCCACGGCGATGAACGAGCGCGCGCCGGGCAGCAGGGCGGCGGGATCGCAGGCGCGGCGGACGCGCTCGGCGGTGAGCCAGGCCATCCCC
>DATGKN010000174.1:0-35440 GCA_035294645.1 Chloroflexota bacterium | reverse complement strand
TCGGGCTGCGCTACGTGGTGGTGATGGCGGGCCATGCCTCCGCCGACGATCCCGCCGCGACCTTCGCCCTGACCCGCGGCGCCGCGAGCGAGCCGCCGGCTCAGTAGGCGTTGCGCCCGCGGAACACGGCGGCCACGGTGCTCAGCAGGATCTTCAGGTCGAACAGCAGCGACCAGTGCTCGACGTAGAACAGGTCGTAGCGCGTGCGCTCGACGATCGACGTGCGCCCGCGCAGGCCGTTGATCTGCGCCCAGCCGGTCATGCCCGCCTTCTCCTGGTGGCGGTCGCGATAGCGCGGGATGGCCTTCTCGAACTGCTGCACGAAGTGGGGGCGCTCGGGCCGCGGCCCGACCAGGCTCATCTCGCCCACCAGCACGTTGATCAGCTGGGGCAGCTCGTCGAGCGACAGGCGCCGCAGCAGCCGGCCCAGCGGGGTGGTGCGGTCGTCGTCGGGCCGCGCCATGACCGGCCCGGTGGCCGCCTCGGCGTCGACGCGCATGGAGCGGAACTTGAGCAGCTGGAAAGGACGGTCGTCGAGGCCCAGCCGCTCCTGCACGAAGAACACCGGCCCGCCGGGCGAGGTGAGCTTGACGAGCAGCGCGATGCCCAGCAGCAGCGGGGCGAGCAGCACCAGCAGCACCGCGCTGCCCACGAGATCCACCGCGCGCTTGAGCGCCCGGTTCCAGCCGCGCAGCGTGACGTCGCGCACGCGCAGCAGGGGCAGGCCGCCCAGCTCGCTGGTGGTCACCTCGGCGGCCATGATCTGGAACAGGTCCGGGAACACCTTGATGCTGACGCGCTCACGCGTGCACTGGCCGACCAGCTCGACGAGCTGCTGGTGCGAGAGCGACGGCTGCGCGACCAGCACCTCGCCCACGCCGTGCGCGCGGATGGTCGCCACCAGCGCGCTCGGGTCGCCGAGCACCGGCAGGCCAGTGGGCGCCGCGGCCCCGGGCTCGGCGAGGCAGCCGACGACGCGGTAGCCTAGCTCGGGGGCGGCCACGATGCGGTCGCGCAGCGCTTCCGCCTCCGGGCCGGCGCCGACGATCAGTACCCGCACGGTGTCCCAGCCGCGCCGGCGCAGCTGGCCAAGCAGGGCCCGCAGGGCCAGCCGCCCCAGCCACATGAACGCGATGCCGCCCGCCCAGGCCCACACCAGAATCGAGCGCGGCACGTCGATCCCGCGCGTCCAGAAGGCGCTGAAGGCGAGCGCCACCACGCTGGCAATGCTTGCGCCGAGCGCCAGGGCGCCGAGCAGGTCGAGCGCGGAGGCGTCGCGGCGCGGGATGTACAGGCGCCGCAGCGCGAAGGTGGCGACCACCGCCGCCACCAGCACGGCCAGCGAGTCGCTGTAGCCCCACAGCGGCGGCTGGGTGAGCGCGGCACGCGGGTTGTGGAGCAGGAACAAGGCGTAGCCGAGCGCGAAGGCGAGCACTACCGCGACCACATCGTTGGCCACTAGCGCGGCCACGTACAGCAGCCGCAGCAGAGCGTCACGCACCGGCGCGTCGGTGCGCGGTGTCTTCGGGGGGCGAGCTGCGGTAGCCGCCTGCGGCTCAGGACGCGGCGCCGCGCTAGCAGCCTCCTCGGCGGGCGCCAGGCGCGCGGCGCCCTGGGTGGTGTCGGGCGAGACCGGCATCGTCCTCCCCGGTGGCGCGCCGGGCTGGGCCGCGGCGGCACACCGGTCGCATTATAGCCATCGCGCGGCTGGGACCCTATCTATGCTGCGGTACGCCTAGCACGGCGCAGCCGCCAGGCCACGCCGACCGGATAGCCGAGCATCTTGGCCACGTCGCCCACCAGCCGCATGAGCGGCGGCAGCGGCAACGCCAGCGCCCACCAGGCCCACGGCCGCCCGCGCAACAGCGGCAGCAGGCGGGTGTAAGGGCGCCGCAGGTACGCGGCCACCGGCGGCAGCAGCACGGCGCTGCCCACGAGCGGTCGCCGGCGCAGCAGCGCCAGGCCCGCCGGCAGCAGCCCGAGGTACACGCTGTAGCGGATCAGGTGACGCCCGCGCCAGAGGTCGGCTTTGCCGTCCCCGCGCGCGTACAGGTAGTACTGCCGGAAGAACGCGCGCAGGCTGGGCCGCGGGCGGAAGTAGGCAATAGCGCGCGGCTCCCAGACGAACCGGCAGCCCGCGTGGCGCAGGGCCAAGTCGAACACCACGTCCTCGCAGTAGTCGAGCCATTCGGGGTAGCCGCCCACGCGCTGCCACGCCGCGCGGCGAAACGCCACCGAGCGGCTGGAGGGCAGGAAGCGCGCCGGCACGATGTCCCGCTCGACGGGCAGGATAGTGGCGGCCAGCGCCGCCTCGAACGGGGTGTGAGGCGCCCCGCGGAAGAAGCCCGCGACGACGTCGACCGCGGGGTCGGCGAACGGGGCGACTAGCCGCTCCAGCCAGTCGGGCGCGAGAACCACGCCCGCGTCGGTGACCGCCACGAGGGGCGCGGTGGTGGCGGCGATCGCTAGGTTGCGCCCCCGCGCGATGTTCGCCCCGGGCGCCTCGACGACGCGCAGCGGCAGGCCCCGCGCCGCCCACGCCCGCGCCCGCGCCACGGTGTCGTCGGCGGAGCCGCCATCGACCAGCACGCACTCGTCGGGCCGGCGTGTCTGGGCGGCCACCGAGGCCAGCAGCGCGTCGATGGTCGCGCCCTCGTTGCGCACAGTGACCACCAGGGCCACCGGCTCGCGGGCCGTTCGCGCCCCGCTCTCCTGGCTCCCTCCGCTCGTTGGCCGCACGGTCACCCCATCCGGGGATTGTAGCCGCCGCCTGCACACCGCGCGGCCGGTCCCGTACAGTTACGGTGCAGGCATGACGCTCCAGGTGGAGCACACCCGGATGACGCGAGAGAGCGGCACGCCGCCGCCAGTCGAGCGAGTCGAGGCCGAGTTGGGTGAGATCCTCGCCGCGCTGGCCGCCCGCCCGGCGGTGGCGTTCCACGAACAGGCGGTGGCGGGCTGGGCGCGCGACTGGCTGCTGGCCCGCGGCATTCCCGTCGCGGCGGACGAGTTCGGCAACCTGCTGGCGCGGGTCGACGGGCGCGGCGGGCCACCGCTGGCCCTGGTGGCCCACCTCGACCATCCCGGCGTTCACTTGACGCCCGACGGCCACGCCACGCTGGCAGGCGGGGTAGCTGCCAGCGCACTGCAGGGCCGCGTGCCGGTGCGCCTCATCGGGCCGCGGGGCGAGCAGCGCGCTTGGTTGGAGGGCTACGACGAGCAGACCCGCCGCTTCGCGCGCGTCGAGCCGCCGGCCCCGCGCGGGACGCGCTTCGGCGTGTGGGACCTGCCCGACTTCGTGGCCGCCAACGGCCGCTGGATGCTGCGCGCGGCCGACGACCTGGCGGGCGTAGCGGTGATCCTTTGGGCGCTGGCCCACGCGCCGCGGCGGCGCCGGCCGCTGCTCGGCGTGCTCACGCGGGCCGAGGAGGTGGGCCTGGTGGGCGCCACGCTGTTGGCCCAGGCGAGCGCGCTGCCCGCCGACGCGCTGGTGCTCTCGCTAGAAGCGAGCCGTGAGCTACCCGGCGCGCGGATCGGCGACGGCCCCGTGATCCGCGTGGGTGACCGCAGCGCAGCGTTCCATCCGGCGGGCGAGGCGCTGCTGGCCGAGGCAGCGGCCCGCTTGGGGCAACGCGCGCCGGGGTTTCGCTACCAGCGCCAGCTCATGACAGGGGGCACCTGCGAGGCCACGGTGTTCACCGCTTTCGGCTACCAGACTGGCGCGCTGGCCGTGCCCTTGGGCAACTACCACAACGTGGACCAGCAGGGCCACCTGGCCCCCGAGTACATCGCGCCGCGCGACCTGGCCTGGCTGGCTCTGCTCGTGCTAGAGGCGACGCAGCCCATGGGCGACCCGCTGCACCCGCTGCGGCAACGCCTGCTGCGCCGCGCCCGCCCGCATGCGCGACGCCTGCGTGCCTCGTGGCGCTGACCCCAGGCTGCGCCCCCGGCACAAGGCGGTGGGAGGGGCGCCGTTTGACGCCGCTCCGGGGCCGTCGTATAGTCTTGAATGATCTGTGCAGGCGCTTACGCACGGCGCAGCACGGTTTTGTCAGCCTCTTTGCAGCGGTCGTATATCGCATGGAAATATGGAGCATCTTGTGAGCAACGTGGCTCAGGATGAACGCCCCAACATCTGTGTCCTGATCGATTTCGAGAACATGGCGGTCAGCGCGGAGCAAGTCGAGCAAGAGTTCGATCTGACCCCCATCATGGAGCTGTTGAAGACGCGCGGCCGCCTGGTGATCAAGCGGGCCTACGGTGATTGGGCGCGCTATCGCCACTTCCGGGCCGATCTCCTCGATCACGCCATCGACCTCGTGCAGCTGTATCGCTTCGGCTCGGCTGGGAAGAACCGGGCAGATATTCGCCTCGCGATCGACGCGATGGAGGTCGTGTACACCCGCCAACGCGTGGATACGTTCGCGGTCGTGGCCGGCGACAGCGACTATTCAACGCTGATGAACAAACTGCGCGAGTATGGCAAGTACACGATCGGCATCGGCCTGCGCCACGCTACCGGCGACCTGCTGGTGAAGAGCTGCGACGAGTTCATCTTCTACGAGACGCTGGTGGGCCGCGAGCTGGGCGCCGCGTTGGACAACGAGCAGGCGCGGGAGCTGCTGCTGCGCGCGCTGCGGGCCTTGCAGCAACAGGGCGCGCTGCCGGTGTTCGCCTCCAAGCTCAAGCAGACCATGCTCGCGCTGGACCCGACGTTCAACGAGGGGCTGCTAGGGCACGACCAGTTCGCCGGGTTCCTACGGGCCCACGGCGATCTGGTGACCTTGGAGACGCGCAACAAGCTGCTGTACGTGGGGCTGTCCGAGCAGGCGCAGGGAGCGGCGCCCGCCTACTCGGCACAGGTGATCGTGCCGCGCGAGACCGCGCTGCCGCTCAGCGAGCAGTACCGCCAGCAGCTGCGACGCGCCGAGCGACTGGTGGTGGAGGCACCCCTGCGCCGGCAGTTGCTCGACGAGCTCCACGGGCTGTTGGCCGAGTCCGACGGCAGGCTCTCGTTGCATGCCGCGGCCGATGTGCTGCGCGGGCGCGACGAGTCGACCAGCGTGCCGCGGGCTAAGGGGCCAGTGCTGGAGGTATGCAAGCTGGCGATGCTGGGGGGGGCAGCCATCCTGCGCCGCCCGCGCGCCGGGCTCGCCTCGCCGGTGGTCCCTGCGCCACGCGATGGCCTCGAGGCCTTCCGCCGGGCGGCTGAGAGCGTCTACGTCCAGAAGGTCGCCGAAGCGGGGCTGGAGCTGAGCTTCACCGACCTCTCGCTGGTGTTGTTCGACACCGCCACCGAGGCCGGCTACCTGGAGAGCCTGCTAGCCGAGTTGCGCGCCAGCGGCCGGCTTACCGACCGTGAGGGCGGCCGCCACGGCCCGCCGGAGGAATGGGCCGCAGCGCTGCGCCTGCCCACCCTGGCGAGCGCGGTCGCCGAGCTGGAAGCCTGCGCGCTAGTCAGCGATGTGGTCGCCCCGGGCGCGGCGCGCGCGCTGTTCGAGGCAGGCAACACCGTTCGCAGCACGAACTTCGCGCAGGCGTCCGAGCGCTACCTGCGCGCCGCACGGCTCCAGCTGGAGGCCATTCGGCGCGGAGCACCGGGCGCCAGCCGCGAGGACTTCTGGTGGTACTTCGCCAACTTCCTGGCCACGCGCGCGGGCGCGGCGTTCAGCGAGGGCCGCTACCTCCTGGCCGTGCCGTACTATCTGGCGTTCTTCGCCCTGCTGCGCGAGGGCGAGCCGCTGTGGGACCAGGTGTACAAGCTGGTCAACGTCATGCTGTCGTACTACTTCGCTACCGCCGCCAAGCAGATGGGCATCTCGCCGGGCCGCAACCCGGGCTACACGCACCCGACACACATGGCAGTACTGCTCCACAACCACCCAGACCCGGCGGTAGCCGCGCGCTGGCAAGAGCTGGCGACCGAACTGGCCCAGACCAACCCCGCGTTGATCGAGCGCCTGCTCGACGAGGCGCCGGTCACCCCGGCCGAGCCCGCGCAGGTGAACCGCACGGCCGCCGTGCTGCGCGAGCTGTTGGCGCCGTGGTACGCCGAGGAGGGCGCGCACGCGGTGGCCACCGCCTGAGCCTCAACGCGGCACGGCGACCAGGCGCACCCGCGGGATAAGCGCGCGGTCGAACTGGCCCAACCGCTCCGGCCCCAGGGCGCGGACTTCCCGCTCGATCGCCTCGGCCGCCACCAAGAGCCCCGCCACGTCCACCCCCTGCCAGGCCGGCGCGAACGGCGCCAGGTTCGCCCGCGCGCGGGCCAGCAGGACGAGCGTGCCACGGTAATTGCCGCGCTGGAGGTGGTACAGCGCCACGGCGAGCTGCAAGATCCCTTGGTACAGGGCGCGCACCGGCCCGCGCTCCGCCTTCCAGAGCGCCTCCAGCGTCTCGTGACAGGCGAAGTACTCGCCCGCGTTGAACTCGGCGATGCCGGCCCGCAGCAGCGGCGGCAGCGCGGCCGCTTCCGGCTCCATCGGCACCCTCCTGGCTGTAGCTTGCCATGCGCCCGCGTGATCCGCCTGCGGCGCAGATGGTGGGAATACGGGCTGGCACCGTCCGCGGCCGCGCACCTACAGTCGGTTGCGGGACCGGCCGGTCGCACCGTTGCCCCGGCGGCCCCCCTTCCGGCGGCGCGACCGGCCGGCAACTGATGGTGGCGGAGCACACGAATGACCAAGCGTTCGGGGCTTCTGGCGGTTTTCCCTGCCCTCCTGCTGGCCCTGGCGGCCTGCGCGCTGCCTGCAGGGCTGCCGTTCCAAGCGGCAGGGCCAGCGTTCGAGTTCGGCCTGATCGGCGACATCCCTTACACGCCCGAGGAGGAGGCGCAGTTTCCGGCCCTGATCGCCGACCTCAACGCCGCCAACCTGGCGTTCGTGGTCCACGACGGCGATATCAAGGCGGGCGACACCGAGTGCAGCGACGCGCAGTTCGCGTACATCCACGGCATGTTCCAGACGTTCCGGCATCCGCTGATCTACGTGCCGGGCGACAACGAGTGGACCGACTGCCACCGCGAGAACAACGGCAGCTACGACCCGTTGGAGCGGCTCGCCGCGCTGCGCGCCCTGTTCTTCCCCACCAACGCCTCGCTCGGCCAGCGGACCTTGCCCTTGCTGCGCCAGAGCGCCACCCCGGCGTACGCCGCGTACCGCGAGAACGTGCGCTGGCACTACGGCGAGGTGACGTTCGTCGGGCTGCACGTGGTCGGCAGCAACAACAACCTCGGCCGCACCCCCGAGATGGACGCCGAGTACGCCGCGCGCAACGCCGCGAACCTGGCCTGGCTGGCCGAGTCGTTCGCCGACGCGCGGGCGCGCGACAGCCGCGCGATCATGCTGATCATCCAGGCGAACCCGTACTTCGAGCGGCGGCCGGACCAGCGCACCGGCTTCAACGACTTCCTCGGCGCGCTGGAGGCCGAGACGATCGCCTTCCGCAAGCCCGTAGTGCTGGTCCACGGCGACTCGCACTACTTCCGCATCGACAAGCCGCTGGTGCGCTCGACCACCGGGCGCATGATCGAGAACTTCACACGCGTGGAGACGTTCGCCACGCCGTACATGCACTGGGTGCGCGTGGTGGTGGACTACAGCGACCCCAACGTGTTCGTGTTCCACCCCAAGCTCGTGGAGGCGAACCTGGCCAACCACCAGCCGTGATGCGCGCTGGCGCAACCCTGCACACCGCCTTAGCAGCCGGCTAGCATTGAGCAGCGGGCCGTGGCGACGGCCCTGCAATTCCGGCGGGCGGGCGAGCGAGGCGGCATGGCGGGCGTGTACCCGGCACACCGCGAGGCGGATGTCGTCCTGCGTGACGGCTCCACCGTCCACGTGCGCCCCGTGCGGCCAGACGACGCCGAGCGGCTGCTGGCGCTGTACCGCGCGCTGTCCGACGAGTCGCGGGTGCTGCGCTTCTTCTCCTCGGCGATCGACCTGGCGGCGCAGGCGCGGCGCGACGTGCAGGTCGACTACGTGCGCACCTACGGCGTGGTGGCCACCGTCGGGCACGACGAGCAGGTGGTCGGCTACGCCTCGTACGTCGCGCTGAACGACCAGGTGGCCGAGGTGGCGTTCGCTATCGCCGACGCCTACCAGGGCCGGGGCTTGGGCACGCTGCTGCTGGGCCACCTGGCCGAGGTGGCAGCCGCGCACGGCATCGAACAGTTCGAGGCGGTGGTGCTGCCGCAGAACCACCGCATGCTCGAGGTGTTCCGGGCGTCCGGGTTCCCCATCGAGGTCCACGCGCGGCCCGAGGAGCTGTGCGTGACCTTCCCCACGTCGCTGACGCCGGAGGCACTGGCGCGGTTCGAGCAGCGCGAGCAGCGGGCGGCGGCGGCCGCGCTGCGGCGGTTCTTCTGCCCGCGAGCGGTGGCGGTGATCGGCGCCTCGCGGCGGCGCGATACAGTGGGCGGCCAGCTGTTCTACAACCTGCTGCGCTACGGTTTCAACGGGCCGGTGTATCCGGTGAACCCCGCGGCGGCGGTGGTGCAGTGCGTGCCGGCCTATCCGACCATCGAGGCGGTGCCGGGCGAGGTCGATCTGGCCATCATCGCCGTGCCGGCGCCGCGGGTGGTCGCGGTGGCCGAGCAGTGCGCGCGCAAGGGCGTGCGGGCGCTGGTGGTGGTGTCGGCCGGGTTCAGCGAGGTCGGGCCGGAGGGGCGCGAGCGGCAGCAAGCGCTGCTGCGGGTGTGCCGCGCGGCGGGCATGCGGCTGATCGGGCCGAACTGCATCGGGCTGGCCAACACCGAGCCGGCCGTGCGGCTCAACGCCCAGTTCGGGCCACTGGAGCCGCCGGCGGGGCGGGTGGGGTTCATGTCCCAGAGCGGCGCGCTAGGCCTGGCGGCCATCGACTACGCGGGCGTGCGCGGGCTGGGACTGAGCACGTTCGTCTCGGTGGGCAACAAGGCCGACATCTCGGGCAACGACCTACTGGGCTACTGGGCCGAGGACCCGGCCACCGACGTGATCCTGCTGTACCTGGAGTCGTTCGGCAACCCGCGCAAGTTCGGCCGGCTGGCGCGCGAGGTAGGACGCCGCAAGCCGATCGTGGTGGTCAAGAGCGGGCGCTCGCGGGCGGGGGCGCGCGCCAGCCAGTCGCACACCGGCGCCTTGCTCGCCGCGTCGGATGTGCCGGTCGACGCGCTGTTCCGCCAGGCGGGAGTGATCCGCACGGATACCCTGCAGCAGTTGTTCGATGTGGCGCTGGTGCTAACTAGCCAGCCGCCGCCGCGTGGCCGCCGCGTGGGCATCGTGACCAACGTGGGCGGCCCGGCCATCATGTGCGCCGACACCTGCGAGGCCGAGGGGCTGAGCGTGCCCGAACTTACCGCCGAGACGCAGGCGGCGCTGCGCGCGTTCCTGCCGCCCGAGGCGGCGGTAGCCAACCCGGTGGACATGCTAGCCGCCGCCCCCGCCGCGCACTACCGCCAGGCGCTGCCGCTGGTGGCGCGCGACCCGAACATCGACGCCGTGATCGCCATCTTCCTGCCGCCGCTGGCCACGCGCGCCGAGGACGTGGCGCGGGCGATGGTCGAGGCCGCCCAGGAGCTGCGCGGCGAGAAGCCGCTGCTGGCGGTGTTCATGCAGTCGCTGGGCGTGCCGGCCGAGCTGCGCACCGACACACTGCGCATTCCCGCCTTCGCTTTCCCCGAGCCTGCTGCCATCGCGCTGGCCCGCGTGGCGCGCTACGGCGAGTGGCGGGCACGGCCCGCGCCGAGCGTGCCGGTGCTGCGCGGGCTGGACCGCGACGAGGCGGCAGCGATCGTGGCACGAGCGCTGGGACGCGGCCCGGGCTGGCTGCTGCCGGACGAGGTGGCCGCCGTGCTGCGCTGTTACGGCCTGCGCCTGGCCGCCCAGCAGACAGTGGCCACCCCGGCGGAGGCCGCGGCGGCCGCTCGGGCGCTCGGCGGCCCGGTGGCGCTGAAGGCCATCGCGCCGGGGCTGGTCCACAAGAGCGAGCGGGGCGCGGTGCGCCTCGACCTCGCGCCGGAGGCGGTCGCGGCGGCCGCGCAGGAGATGGCCGCGCAGCTGGCGGCCGCGGGCCATACGCCCGAGGGGTTCCTCGTCCAGGAGATGGTACCGCGCGGGGTGGAGATGCTCGTCGGGGTGGTCCACGACCCGCAGTTCGGCCCGCTGGTGGCCTGCGGCGCGGGCGGCGTGGTGGTGGAGCTGGTCGGCGATGTCAGCGTGCGGCTGGCTCCGCTGACGCGCGAGGACGCCGCCGCCCAGGTGCGCGAGCTGAAGAGCTACCCGCTGCTGACCGGGTTCCGCGGCGCGCCGCCGGCCGATGTGGAGGCGCTGGAGGACGTGCTGCTGCGGGTGAGCGCGCTGGCGGAGGACCTGCCGGCGGTCGCCGAGCTGGACTGCAACCCGGTGCTGGTGCTGCCACGGGGGCAGGGCGCGGTGATCGTGGACGCCCGCATCCGCGTCGAGCCGCCCGAGCCGGCGCCGCCGCTGGGCGCGCGCCGGACGTAGCCACACTGACAGCCGCGCGAGCGGGCTGGTACACTACCGCCGAGCCGCCCGTTGCGCGGGCAGGCCAGCGGATCTGAAGGGGGAGGCTGCTCGTGCCCATCGATGCCGATCTGTTTCGCGGCACGCTCGCCAACTGGGCCAGCGGGGTGACGGTCGTCACGGCACGGCGCGGCGACGAGGTCCGCGCGATGACCGCCAGCGCTTTCTGCTCGCTGTCGCTCGACCCGCCGCTGGTGCTGGTGTGTGTGGACAAGAACGCGATCATGCACGGCTTCCTGGAGGGCAACGACGCCTTCGCCATCAACATCCTCGCCCGCCATCAGGAGGACGTGTCCCGCGCCTGCGCCAGCCGCAAGGTCGAGGAGTCGCGCCGGCTGGAGGGCATCCCCTACCATGCCGAGGTGACCGGCGCCCCTATCCTGGACGAGGCGCTCGGCTACCTCGACTGCCGCCTCGAGGCGGCCTATCCCGGCGGCGACCACACGATCTTCGTCGGCCGCGTGGAGGCCGCCGGCGCGCGCGAGGGCGAGCCGCTGCTGTACTTCCGCGGCAAATACCGCTCGCTGGCCCAGGACTGAAGCGAGAGGCGCCCATGCAACTGCCTAGCCGCGTGCAGGTGACCGACGTCGGGCCGCGCGACGGCCTGCAGAGCGAGCCCGCGTTCATCCCCACCGACCGCAAGATCGCGCTGATCGAGGCGCTGGCCGCGGCGGGCGTGCCGCGCATCGAAGCTACCAGCTTCGTCCACCCACGGGCCGTGCCCCAGATGGCCGACGCCGAGGCAGTGCTGACGGGTATCCGCCGCCGGCCCGGCACTCGCTACACGGCGCTGGTGCCCAACGTGCGCGGGGCCGAGCGCGCCCTGGCCGCCCGCGCCGACGAGCTGAACATGGTGGTCAGCAGCACCGAGGCGATGAGCCAGGCCAACGTGCGCATGAGCGTGGCCGAGGCGATCGCCGCCTGCGCGGCCGTGGTGCGGCTCGCCGAGGGCGCGGGCGTGCCGGTGGCCTGCGCGGTGACCACCTGCTTCGGCTGCCCGTACGAGGGCGTCGTGCCGCCGCAGCGCGTGGTGGACATCGTGGGCCGCCTGCTCGACAGTGGGGTGGCGGAGATCACGCTGGCCGACACTATCGGCGTGGCCAACCCGCGCCAGGTCGAGCAGCTCGTGCAGGCGGTGCAGGCGCGCTGGCCGCAAGTGCCGCTCGGCCTGCACTTCCACGACACGCGCGGCCTGGGCCTGGCCAACGTGCTCACGGGGCTGCAGAACGGGGTCACGCGCTACGACGCCTCGGTGGCAGGCGTAGGCGCCTGCCCCTTCGCCCCGGGCGCCACGGGCAACATCACCACCGAGGACCTCGTCTACCTGCTGCATGAGCTGGACATCGTCACCGGCATCGACCTGCCGGCGCTGCTCGCCGCCGCGCGCCTGATGCGCGACCTCGTCGGCCACGAGGTGCCCAGCCGGCTGCTGCGCGCGGGCCCGCGGCCAGTCGTGCCCGCTGGGTCCTGACCGCGCGCCCCTAGAGGAGCGCGAGCGTGCCCGAGCCCCCCACGACGCCGCTCGATCCCCCGGGCCCCGTGTGGCGCGCGCGCCGCGCGGCGGTGTTCCTCGACCGCGACGGCACCCTGAACCAGGCAGAGGTCGTCGACGGCATTCCCCGTCCGCCGGCCGACGCCGCTCAGCTTACCTGGCTGCCCGGCGTGCCCGCGGCGCTCGCGCGGCTCAAGCGCGCCGGGCTGTGGCTGGTGGTGATCACCAACCAACCCGATGTGAAGCGCGGGCGCGTCAGTCGGGCCAGCGTGGAGGCGATCAACGCCCGCGTGTTGCGCGAGTTGCCGGTCGATGCGATCGAGACCTGTTTCCACGACGACGCCGATCAGTGCGCCTGCCGCAAGCCGCAGCCCGGCATGCTGCTGGATGCCGCGCGGCGGCTGGACCTCGACCTGGCGGCCAGCTTCCTGGTGGGCGACCGCTGGCGCGACATTGGTGCCGGCCGCGCCGCGGGGTGCACTACCATCTGGCTGCGGCACCCGTGGCGTGAGGCGACCTGGGTGCCGCCCGACTATGAAGCGACCGACATGACCGACGCGGCCGCGTTTATCCTGCGCCGGCTGACCGCGGATGGCGCGCCCCACCCGTGGGGAGGAGAGCCGGCGTGACCGCCGGGGATACGCGGCCGCCCGCCAGCCGCCCGCCGGCGCTTGGAGGGCAGGGCGCGCTGGGGCGCGTGGTGCTCGCGCTCGGCCTGGCGGGGACGCTGCTAGCCGGCACGCTAGCGCGCGACACGCATGCTGCTCCGCCGGGCCAGGCGCCCGCATCCGACGCTACCGTCCTGGAGGATGACCCCGATTGGCTCGCCTTGCAGGACTGGGTCTCCGCCCTACGCGGCCTGCCACGCTTGCGCCCCGTGCCCCGCGTGCTGCTCAGCCCTGCAGCGTTCCGCGAGCGCCAGGCGGCGATCTACCGCGGCTACCTCGACCCCGGCGACCTGGACCGCACGCGGCAGGTACTGGTCCAGCTCGGCGTGCTCGCCCCCGACGACGATCTGGTTACGGCGCTGCTCGACCTGTACAGCGCGCTGCCGATTGGCTTCTACGATCCGACCAGCGGCGTGCTGTACGTGCGCGGGACGGACCAGCACGGCGCCCTGGAGCGGCTGGCGCTGGCTCACGAGTACACCCACGCGCTGCAGGACCAGCACTTCGGCTTGCGCCGGCTGTATCCGCCGCCCCCCAACGCCGATCGCGATGCGGCGGTCGGCGCGCTGATCGAGGGCGACGCGCTGCTGGTGCAGGAGATGTATCGGCTGACCACCCAGCCTTCCACGGAGGAGGAGCAGGCCGAGGAGGCCGCGGCCCTGCAGGAGGCGCTCGCCGCCGTGTACGGAGAGATCGCCCAGCGCATCCATTGGGACACCATTCCCACGGGCGTGGTACAGCAGCTGTACTTCCCGTATCTCGACGGCCCGCGCTGGATCCACGCCGTGCTCGGCGACGGCCCCCTGACCACCTTCGGCGCCTACGGGCCGGCGGTGAACGCGCTGTTCCTGCAACCACCGCAGGCGACCAGCCAGATCTTGCACCCCGAGAAGTATCTGGCGAACATCACGCCACGGCCCGTGGAGCTACCCGAGCTGGCCAGCGTCCTGGGCGACGATTGGCAGGTGGTGCGACGTCAGGTAATGGGCGAACTGGAACACCGGCGCCTGCTGGGCCGCTACCTCGCTCAGGAGGAAGCCGAGCAGGGCGCGGCGGGCTGGGCGGGCAACCGGCTGGTGGCGCTGGCCAACAGGGCGGGCGAGACCGCTAGCGTAAGCGCGACGGTGTGGGACGACGCCGCGGCCGCCGACCAGTGGGTCGCGACGTACCAGCGCTGGGTGACGGCGCGCGGAGACGCGACGCTCGTTTGGGCCGCGGCCGGGCGGCTGATCTGGAAAACGCCCGAGGGCGCGCTGCTGCTGGAGCAGCGAGGCGACTGCACCCTGCTCGTGCACAGCCCTACCGTGGCGAGCGCCGAGGCGCTGGCCGACCGGGCACTACCCCGCCCCCCGCTCGCCCTCGCGGCGCGCCTCGCGCGCTGGCCGGCGCCGCGCTAACCGCATGGCCTGATAGACTGGAGCAGCACGGCTGCGGGGAGGCGCCGCGCGCGGAGCGGGAGATGCAAGGCTATCGAGCGCTAGCGATCGCCACGGCCATCGCCACCTACCTGCTGATCGTGGTGGGCGGCGTGGTGCGCGTTACCGGCTCGGGGCTGGGCTGCCCCGACTGGCCCACGTGCCATGGCAGCTGGCTGCCGCCGCTGGACCCGCCCGCGCTGATCGAATGGTCGCATCGGCTGTTGGGCGGTCTCACCTCGCCGTTGATCCTCGCCACCACCGTGGGCGCGTGGCTGTGGCGGCGCCGCGAGCCGCGGGTGCTGGTACCCGCCACGCTGGTGCCCGTGCTGCTCGCCGTTCAGATCCCGCTCGGCGGCTTGGTCGTGTATCTTGAAGTGCTGCCCTCGGCGGTGTTCGTCCACCTCACCTTCGCCCTGCTGATCCTGGGCCTGCTCGTTTGGGTCGCCGTAGCCGCGGGGCCGAGGCCGGTGCCCGCGCCCGCCGCCACGACCGCTGCCCGCCGGCTGCGGCCGCTGGTGCGCGCCGTCGTGGTCGCCACATTCGGGCTGGTGCTGGTGGGCGGGCTCACACGTGCCACCGGCGCCGGCTTTGCCTGCGTGGGCTTTCCCGACTGCAACGGGCAGGCGCTGCCGTTCGGCACTAGCCCCCTGGTGGACTTACACTTGACCCATCGCCTGTTGGCCTATGCGGTGGCGGCGCTCGTGGCGGTGGCCGCCGTGCAGAGCTGGCGGGTGGGCCACGCGCTGCCGACGGTGCGGTGGGCCGCCCTGGGGCTCGTGCTGCTCATCGGGGCGCAGATCGCCATTGGGGCGTTCGGGGTAAGCCACGGCCTGACGCCCCTGGCGCGCGGCTTGCACCTCGCGGGCGCGGCCGCGGTGTGGGCGGTGGCGGTCCTGCTGGCGGGGCTAGTGAGCCGCGCCACGGCCGCCGCGGATGGCGCCGCGCAGCCGGCGGCCCAGGCCCCCCGCGGCGAGATTGCCCACCGGGCGCCAGTTCAGGGATACTAGACGCCGATCCCCAGGCGCGGCCGCCAGCGACGCAGTCCAGGTGGAGGCGCCGGAAAGCGAGAGCATGCAGAGCGACAACGCCCCCCTGGAGCAGCCGAGCCTGCTGAGTCCGGCGCGGCCAGTGGCCCCCCCGCGGTGGGGAGCCCTCGCCGACTACTTGAGCCTGACCAAGCCGCGCATCATCGTCCTGCTGCTGGTGACCACGCTGGGCGCGATGGTCGTGGCCGCGGGCGGCTGGCCGAGCTGGCCGCTGGTGGCGGCGACCCTACTGGGCGGCGCGCTCGCCTCGGGCGCCGGCAACGCGCTGAACTGCTACCTCGACCGCGATATCGACGCGCTGATGGGCCGCACGGTGTGGCGGCCGCTGCCCTCGGGGGCGCTGGCGCCAGGGCAGGCACTCGCGTTTGGCCTGGCGCTAGCGGCGCTGTCGTTCCTGGTGCTGGGGCTCTGGGTCAACCTGCTGGCCGCGGTGCTGGCGCAAGCCGGACTGTGGTTCTACGTGCTGGTGTACACCCGCTGGTTGAAGCGCACGACGCCCAGCAACATCGTCATCGGCGGGGCAGCGGGCGCGGTGCCACCGCTGGTGGGCTGGGCGGCGGTGACGGGCGAGCTGAGCCTACTGGCCTGGTGCCTCTTCGCCATCGTCTTCTACTGGACCCCCCCCCACTTCTGGGCGCTGGCGCTGCTGATCCGCGAGGAGTACGCCAAGGCGCGCGTGCCGATGCTGCCGCTGGTGGCCGGCGACGCTGAGACGCGGCGGCAGATCCTCTGGTACTCCGTGTTGCTGCTAGCGGTCAGCCTGCTGCCGTTCGCCTTCGGCTTGGCAGGGCTGGGCTACCTCGTGGCAGCCGGCGGCCTAGGCGGGCTGCTGGTGCGCTATGCAGTGCGCTTGTGCCGCGAGGCGACCCGCGCGGCAGCGCTGGCTCTGTACAAGTACTCCCTCCTGTACCTCGCTCTGGTGTTCACCGCCCTGGTGGCCGACCGCCTGCTCGGCGGCTGAGCCCGCCGCGGGCCGAGCAGGTGTGGTAGCATCGGCAGCGACTAACCCGACGCGGGGCGAGCGGGGGAAGCCGATGTCGATCTTCGATCTCTTCTGGATCTTCTTCATTCTGTCCGCTATCCAGCCCCTGCTGCGCCAGCGCTGGCTGGAGATGCAGCGCTTGCGCGCCTTCCGACGGCTGGAGCAGCGGCGGCAGAGCCGCGTGATCGGGCTGATCCACCGCCAGGAGACGATGAGCCTGCTGGGCTTCCCCATCGCGCGCTACATCGACATCGACGATTCGGAACAAGTGCTGCGCGCGATCCAGCTCACCGACTCCTCGGTGCCGATCGATCTGATCCTGCACACGCCAGGCGGGCTGGTGCTGGCCGCCGAGCAGATCGCCCTGGCCCTGGCGCGGCATCCGGCGAAGGTCACCGTGTTCGTGCCCCACTACGCCATGAGCGGCGGCACGTTGATCGCGCTGGCGGCGGACGAGATCGTGATGGGCCAGCACGCCGTGCTCGGGCCGGTAGACCCCCAGATCGGCCAGTACCCGGCGGCATCGGTGCTGAAGGTGCTGGAGCGCAAGCCGATCGCTGAAGTGGACGACGAGACGGTGATCCTAGCGGACATCGCCACCAAGGCGATCAGCCAGGTCGAGCGGGCGGTGCAACGCCTGGTCAGCGAGCGCATGGCGCCGGAGCAGGCCGCAGCGCTGGCCCGCACGCTCGCCACGGGCACTTGGACCCACGACTACCCCATCACGGTAGACGAGGCGCGCGAGCTAGGCTTACCGGTGTCCACCGACATGCCGGCCGAGGTGTTCGAGCTGATGGAGCTGTACCCGCAGGCCATGCAGCGGCGCCCCTCGGTGGAGTACATCCCGCTGCCCTACGGGCCGCGCCCGCCCACCCCCCGGCCTGCCGCGCCCGCCCCGGGCGATCGGCGTGGGCACGACCGCTGACCCCGCGCCGGCTCAGATGTGCGCGGGCGTCCAGGCGGGCGGGTCGCTGGCGGGGAACGACTCGGCCGATGCTTCGAGCACGTCGTCCCAGGCCTCGTTGGGCCAGGCCGCCTCGTCGGGCGCTGGCGGTGCTGGCTCGACCGTGACGCTGCGCTCTGGCCGTTCGGCCACGCTCCCACCTCCCTGCGTCGGCTGGGAGCCACGCGCGCCCCGCGCTGCTGCTCGCGCGGCCGTACGCGCGGCTCCTACCGGGATGGTAGCCCACGAACAGCCGGCGAACCGTTAGAAACTGGTCGAGGCGGCAGTAGCCCTCCCTGTTCATGCGCGGATCTTAGGCCGCTCTAGCGACGATCCAGCACCCGCCGCCGCATAGTGGGCAATGAAGCAAGAGGCGCCAGCCGTCTGGCGCGCGAACGCTTCCGTCCCAGCGAGGAGGCCAGAGATGCGGACGTGCGTGCTGTGCCAGCGAGCGATCCGGGCCGATCAGGCGTGGGCGCTAGTCGACTTGCAGGGCGGGACCGACCCGCGCAGCCCGGTGCATCAGACGTGCTACTGGGAGCGGCGCGACCGGGGGCTGCTGCCCGGGCCACCGCTGCCACGGCTGGAGGCGACGAGCACCATGTCGGCAGCGGCGCAGGCGGCCTGAGGCGGCCCGGCCACCACCCCCTTGGCGCGGCGGCCCGCGCCCCGCTGCCTCGTGGCCCCGGCGGTGTGCGCTGCCGCTAGCCCGTCTCCGGGCAAGGAGCGTTGCTGTACCCCGAGCGGAACCGGCGCACACGCCCGGCGGCTGGGTCGTAGGCATGCCGCCAGATGCACCCCACGTCATTGCCCAGCAGGTGGATCGACACGGAGGGGATGTCGGACTGCGTCGTCACGGCGTGGATGTCGCCCTCGGGCGGCAGCAGGGTGTAGAAATCGCCCGGCTCCAGGCGGCGTACCGCCACGCGCTGCAAGTCGGCGCGGTCGGTGTCCTCCCCGCCCGAGTCGAGACGCCGGTAGACGACTTCCTCTTGCACCCCGCGGTACAGCCCCACCAGCCCCCAGGCTAGATGGTCGTGCACGGGCGTCGAGGCGCCCGGCGGGACCACCAGGCTGAACAGGCTGAGCGAGCGGTCGGCCGCGCGGTATAGCAGCCATTGGCCGATGCCACCGCCCATGCCGCTACTGGGGTTGACCGCGGCGTACGCGTCGGGAAGCCAGTGGGGATCGGCCAGCAGCGCAGCGAACCGCGGGCGCAGCGCCTCCAGCCCACGGGCGATATCGTCCGCGTGGCATTCGAGGGTGGCGCGCACGTCGGCCACAAAGGCGCGCAGTAGTGGTGTGTCGAGCCAGAACTCGTCGGCTGGCTCGCCGTGGACCTCCCTCGCCATCGCCATGTGCTCCCTCCTCGTCGAGCGTGCCGTCCGCACCTGGTCCACCGTCCCGCTTACCCTAGTGTACGCGGTGGGCGGGCCGTGTCCTTTGCGGGCGCTCCACGATGCGCGCCGGGGTGCCGTCCATCGGCCGAGCGTCCACCGAGGGCACGCCAGCGCGCTCGATACCGTGGGGGGGGGGCAGCGCCGCGAGGCTCCCCATCGGCTTGCAGATCGCCACGCGCGGTTGGGACGAGGCGCTGGCGCTGTGCATCGCCGCAGCGTACGAGCGGGCGCCGCCCTGGAAGACCCGCTACTCGGCGCCGTGAGCGCGCTCGCTCAATCGGCAAGCCCAGGCCGCAACAAGGCGCCCTTGAGAATTTCTAGCTGCCGTCACCCGCTTCGCTCACACTCTTTACCACCGTTAACACTTGCACCAGACAGCTGAGGCGCGAGCGCCGATAGCGGAGGAAGAGGGGATCAACGCCGGCCAAAACCGCCGAGGCTCCCGGGGGGTGAGGCATGCAGCTAGGAAGGTGGTTCCTCTTGTCCGGTGTAGCGCGTTGGCTTGCCGTCGTAGGGCTCGCCACCGCCTGCACTTCAGGAGTGGCGCCCGCGCCGGCTCAGCCCGCAGCCCCACCCGCGGTCCCGGCAGCTGCGATGCCCACTGCTGCGCCAACAGCCCGCACGGGCCGCCCCGTGTTGCCGGCGACGCCGCTCGTCACGCTGCAGGTCGGTGTCTTGCCCGTGGCGAGTTGGGGGCCACTGTTCATCGCGCGGGAGCGGGGCTACTTGAAAGAGGTCGGCCTCGAAGTCGAGGTGTTCAACTTTTCCAACTATGCCGAACAATTGCCACTCATCGCCCAGGGCCGGCTCCAGGTAGCCGGCTGTGCGAACGCGGTAGTCTGCTTCAACGCGTTCGGCCGCCAGATCGATGTACAGATCGTTGCGGATATCCAGTCGGCAGGAAAGACCGAGAAATCCATGGGGGCCTCCGCGCTGGTCGTGCGGCGAGATCTGTGGGAGGACGGCACCATCCGCACCCCCCACGACCTGCTTGGGCGCTCGGTCTATACCCAGGCCGGGCCTGGCAGCGGGCAGCAGGCGATGGGTGCGCGGTGGTTGATACGCTATGGGCTCGATCCGCGGAGCGTCGAGTGGCCCATGCTCACATTTCCCGACTTGTTCGCGTCGATGCAGAATCGGGGGGCCGAGGTCGGTTTCCAATCCGAGCCGTTCGTGACCGCCGGCGTGACCCGAGGGGTACACCATGTCCTCGCGACCCAGGAGGAGATGTACCCCACGATCCAGACCGTCTATCTCATGTACTGGACTGGCCTCGACCAGCTAGGGCCCATGGTGGGCGAGCGATTCATGATCGCCTACTTGCGCGGCGGTCGCGACTTCCTCAATGCGATGGAGTACGGTATCGACCAGGATGCCGTCATCGACCTCCTCACTCGCGAGACGACTATCAAAGATCCCGCAGTCTATCGGCAGATCAAGTATCCGTGGCACGATCCCGATGGTGTCGTGGCTCGCGAGGCGCTACAGGCGGATATCGACCTCTTCCATGAGCTGGGGCTCATGGACAGGATCGACATCAGCCGCGTATTTGAAGACAAGTACCGGCGCTTCGCCATCGAATACCTCGGCACGTACCAGCCGCCTCGCTAGTGCAAGCGCACTCGCACCCGGATCCTGGGATTGCGGTGCAGCTCGGGCACGAGCGCTTCGCCGGTGTTCCAGGCGCTACCCGCGTCGAGCAGAGCAAGACGATGCGGCTAGCGGACGCGCGGTAGCCAGGAGGGGCGGCGCGCCTCGAACGCCGCGATCGCCGCCTCGTGCTGGAGCGTCAGGCCGATGTCGTCGAGCCCCTCCAACAGGCAGCGCTTGCGGAACGGGTCGATCTCGAACGTGGCGCTGTAGCCGTCGTCGAGCGTCACCGTCTGGCTGGGCAGGTCCACCGTGATGCGGCAGCCGGGCCGCGCCTTGGCCCGCTCCATGAGCTCGCGCACGACCGGCTCGGGCAGCACGATCGGCAGCATACCGTTCTGGTAGCAGTTGTTGCGGAAGATGTCGCCGAAGCTCGGCGCGATGATCGCCCGGAAGCCGTAGTCGTGCAGCGCCCAGGGCGCGTGCTCGCGCGACGACCCGCAGCCGAAGTTGCGCCCGGCGATCAGCACCGTGGCGCCCTGGTACTCCGGCCGGTTCAGCTCGAAGTCCGGGTTGGGCGAGCCGTCGGGCAGGTAGCGCCAGTCATAGAACAGCGCGTCCTCGTAGCCCGTGCGCTCCAGGCGCTTGAGGAACTGCTTGGGGATGATCTGGTCGGTATCGACATCCACGCGGTCGAGCACCGCCAGGATGCCCTCGTGGCGAACGAACGGCTCCATCGCTGCTTATCCCTCGCGGCGGCGGGCGGCGCCCCCGCTAGTCCTCGTAGTCCCACTGGCGGATGTCCACGAAGTGGCCGGCGATCGCGGCGGCGGCGGCCATGGCCGGGCTGACCAGGTGGGTGCGACCGCCCTTGCCCTGCCGGCCCTCGAAGTTGCGGTTCGAGGTCGAGGCGCACCGCTCGCCGGGCTGGAGCACGTCGGGGTTCATGCCCAGGCACATCGAGCAGCCCGGCTCGCGCCAGTCGAACCCCGCCGCCTTGAAGATCTGGTCCAGCCCCTCGGCCTCCGCCGCGCGCTTGACCTGCACCGAGCCCGGCACCACCATCGCGTACACGCGCGGCGATACTTTCTTGCCCTTCACGACCTTCGCCGCCTCGCGCAGGTCCTCCAGGCGCGAATTGGTGCACGAGCCGATGAACACACGATCGATCGCGATGTCCTCGATCGCCATGCCGGGCTGGAGGCCCATGTACTCCAGCGCCCGCAGGGCCGCCTTCTGGTCGTCGCCGCTCAGGGTGGCCGGGTCGGGCACGCGGCCCGTCACGGGCACCACCATGCCGGGGTTGGTGCCCCAGGTGACGAACGGCACCATGTCCTCGCCGCGCAGCACCACCACGCGATCATAGCGCGCGTCGGGGTCGGAGGGCAGCGTACGCCAGTAGTCGAGCGCGCGCTCCCACTCCGCGCCCTTCGGCGCGTACTTGCGGCCCTCGCAGTAGGCGAACGTCTTGTCGTCGGGGGCCACCAGGCCCGCGCGGGCGCCCGCCTCGATCGACATGTTGCACACGGTCATCCGGCCCTCGACCGACATGTCGCGGATGACCTCGCCGGTGTACTCGATCACGTGACCTACGCCGCCCGCCACGCCGATGTGCTGGATGATGCCCAGGATCACGTCCTTGGGCGTCACCCCGCGCGGCAGGCGCCCCGTCACGCGCACCTCCATCGTCTTCGGCTTCACCTGCGGCAGGGTCTGCGTGGCCAGCACGTGCTCGACCTCGCTGGTGCCGATGCCGAAGGCGAGCGCGCCGAGCGCGCCGTGGGTGGAGGTGTGCGAGTCGCCGCACACGATGGTCATGCCCGGCAGGCTCAGGCCCAGCTCGGGCCCGATGACGTGCACGATGCCCTGCTCGGGGCTCTCCAACCCCTCGAACTTGATGCCGAACTCGCGGCAGTTGCGCGCTAGCGCCTCGATCTGCTTGCGGGCGATCTCGTCGGTAATGGGCAGTGAGCGGTCCCAGGTGGGCACGTTGTGGTCGGCGGTGGCTAGCGTGAGGTCGGGCCGGCGCACGCGGCGGCCGGCGAGCCGTAGGCCCTCGAACGCCTGCGCGGTGGTGATCTCGTGGATCAGGTGCAGGTCGATGTACAGCAGCGCCGGCTGGCCCGGCTCCTCGCGGACGACGTGCGCGTCCCAGATCTTCTCGAACAGCAGCTTTCCGGCCATCTCGTCCCTCGTTGCGCTCCGCACTGCGCGCCCCGCCACGGGCCGCTACGCCACATAGGGTACGGGGTGCGGGGATGGGGAGTCCAACACCTCGACTGCGCAGCGTTATGATACCCGATGCGTATCCACAGCGGCGGCCCGCGCTATGGCGGCGTGGCCGTGACCTGCACACGTGAGACGCCGCGCGCATTGGGCAGCACGACCTGGAACGGCGTGCTCGTCTCGGGCGCCAAGGGGCCGAACGGCAGCTCGGCGCGCGCCACCGCCTGGCCGCGCGGATCCAGCGCCTGCACGTGCAGCACGCCCGCCTGCGGCAGATCGCAGTTGTTGCGCACCACGCCCTCCACCTGGAGGTCGCCACTCGGCAGCGGACGCGAGGTGGCCTGCACGATATCGAACTCGCGGCCCGGCACCAGGCTGCCGGGCGCCGAGCGGCAGCTCGCTGCCCCGGCCGCCCCGCTAGGCGGTGGGCTCGGCCGCGGCGTGGCGGCGGCCGGCGGGCGCGTCGGCGATCGAGCGACGGTGGGCGTGGGCGGCGGGCGGGTCGGCGAGGGGACCGGCGTCGGGCTGGCCGGCGGGGCCACGGGGGCCGAACTGAGCCGCTCGTCGAGCACCCAGGCGTCGTTCTCCCACACGACACGCCAGCGCTCGCGATACAGCGTCGCTGTCGCCGCGCCGTTCGTCTGGACCAACACGTCGGCCTCTACGGCGCTGGGCTGGCGTGGCTCGGTGCCGCCGCGCACTGCCTGCAGCTGCCAGCCGCGCTTGTCCGCCAGGGTGCGGGCGAACTCGGCGTAGGGCAGGTGCTGGCGGAAGTCGTCGCTGAGCACGGCGTAGGCGCCCTGCAGGTCGCCGTCGGCCAGCGCCTGGTAGTAGCGCCGCACGGCGCTTTGGGGCTGGCCCTGCGGGCGCGCGGTCGGGCGCGCGCTCGGGGATGGGGCGGGGCTACTGGCCAGCGCGGGCAGCCGCAGCTTGACCTCGTTGATGGGGATGGCGAAGGCGATCCCTGCGGCGGGCCGGCCGGCGTCGCCCTCCAGCCGCGCCACGTTGATCCCTACTACCTCGCCGCGGCGGTTGAACAGCGGGCCGCCGCTGTTGCCCGGGTTCAGCGACGCGTCCATCTGGATATAGTCCTGGCCGTTGATCCGCGCGAACAGCTTGCTGATCACCCCGCGCGTGGCGGTGGGCGCGTTGTCCTCGAAGCGGTCGAGGAACGGGTAGCCGAGCGCCACGACCTCTTCGAGCACCTGGAGGGCCGACGAGTCGCCCAGCGTGGCGGGCACGAGGTTGGCCCCGGGCACGTCGAGCAGCGCCAGGTCGCGCCGGGGATCGAGCCCGCGTACCGTAGCGTCCCACACGCCGCCGCCCGGTGCGCCGATCCGCACCTGCGCCGCCCCGGCCACCACATGGGCATTGGTCACCACTTGGTTGGGCGCCACGGCCACCCCGGTGCCGCTGCTCACCGTCCGCGGCGGGATCAAGACCACGATCGCCACCGTGCTAGGCAGGCCACGACGGACGACCTCGGCGAGGCTCTGCGGCTCGATGGTCGGGGTGGGCGACGGCGAGCCAGCAGGCGTCGGGGTGCGCGACGGGAGCGGCGTCGGCGACACAGTGGGGGTCGGGGTGGTGGCGGCGGCCCGCGCGGGCGGCGCGGGCGGCGCCGAGCGCGTGGCGAGCAGCACAGCCCCGGCGAGGTAGCCTGGCAGCGTGGCGACGATGATGGCGAGGAACAGCACCGTGAGGCGGCGGTCGCCTGGCGATAGCCCCCACCACCAGCGTCGGATTCCACCCATATCCCTCTCGCCAGACCGGCAGCGCGCCACGAGCCGTGGCCGTACTGCTTAAGTATGATCGGCGCGGCGAACCACATCCGGCGGCGGATCGCCGCGCCCTGGCCTATAATCCCGCGAGCGGCCCACGCGGCACCAGTTCGCCCCGGCCTCGCCGGGGGCTCGCGAGAGGAGAACGCCCATGAAGGACGGCTTCCGGGTCATCGACGCCGACCGCCACATCATCGAGCCCTCGGACCTGTTCGACCGCTACCTCGACGCCCCATTCCGCGGGCGTGTCCAGATCGGCGGGCGCATGCAGACACGCCGCCTGGTGGACGGCGTGCCGGTGTCCGACGCCGACCGGCTCCCCCGCGCCGCCGACGCGCTCGATGATCCGGAGGAGAAGCTAGCGATCTTCTCCGAGGACCGGCAGTACCTGGCCACCTTCGGCCACACGGTGGCCGCCGGCTTCAGCCCCGCCGCCAATCTCGCCGACATGGACCGCGAGGGCGTGGACGTGGGAGTCCACTTCCCCACCATCGGGCTGTACATCATCTGGCGCGACGGCATCGACCCCCAGCTCGCGGCGGCGATCTGCCGCGCCTACAACAACTGGCTGGCTGAGTACTGCAGCCACGACCCCGCGCGGCTGAAAGGCGTGATGCTGATCCCACTGCAGGACTCCAAGCTGGCCGTGGCCGAGCTGCGCCGCGCCAAGGAGGAGCTGGGGCTGTGCGGCATCTTCTGGCGGCCCAACCCGCTCGACGGCCGCACCTTCACCTCGCCCGACTACTTCCCCATCTACGAGGCGGCCAGCGAGCTCGGCGTGCCGATCTGCGTGCACGAGGGCGCGCGCACGGTGCTGCCCCAGGCCGGCCGCGACCGCTACAGCGAGTTCACGCGCCACATCGTCTGCCACCCGTTCGAGCAGATGCTCGCCTGCTTGCAGTTCTGCGCCGATGGCGTGCTAGAGCAGTTCCCGCGGCTGCAGGTCGCCTTTCTGGAATCGGGCTGCGGCTGGGTGCCGTTCTGGCTGGAGCGCGCCGACGAGCACTGGGAGCACTACTCGCTGGGCCGCGCGCGCACCACACCGCAGCCCCCGAGCTACTACTTCAAGCGGCAATGCGTGGTCAGCACCGAGGCCGGCGAGGAGCTCATCGAGACAGTAGTCGAGCACGTGGGCGACGATCGCGTGGTCCTGGCCACCGATTACCCGCACCCCGACGCCGTGGGCAAGTTCCCCGAGCGCACGGTGGGCGACCTGACCCGCAATGCGGCGCTGCCGGCCGAGGTCAAGCGCAAGATCCTTTGGGACACCCCCGCGCGGCTATACGGCATCACGACAGTACCCGCCACGGCCCGCGACGCGGCGGCCGCCAGTACATAGCGACCGAGCGCCAGTGGTTCCGCCAAGGGGGTAAGGCATGAAGCAGAGCGCCGCGCGCCGCGGGCTGCTCGGCGTCCTGGCCGCGAGCGCGCTACTCGCCGCCTGTGCGGCCCCCGCGCCCCGGGCCCCGCAGGGCGCGGCGGCAGCCAGCCCCACCGCGGCCCGGCCGGCGATGGCTGCTACAGCCGGGTTTGCCGCCGCGCGCCTCGCCGCCCCGACGCCCGTCAAGGTTGGCTACACGCCGTTCATCTCCATGGCGCCCCTGTTCATCGCGCTGGAGCGTGGCTACTTCGATGCGCTGAACCTGCACCTGGAGATGATCCGCTTCAACTCCGGCGCGCTGATGGTCGCCCCGCTGAGCACCGGCGAGCTGGATTTCGGCGGCGGCGGGCTCAACGCAGGCCTGTACAACGCGCTTAGCCGCGACATCCGCATCCGCATCGTGGCCGATGGCTCCCGCTCGCGGCCGGGCTGGGGCACGAGCGTGGTGCTGGTACGCAAGGACCTGTGGGACAGCGGCGCGGTACGCAGCCCGACCGACCTGCGCGGCCGGCGAGTCAGCTTCGCTACCGAGGGCAGCCCTATCGACTACATGATGCGCAACTGGATCCAGCAGCATGGCCTGACCATGGACGACCTGGAGGTGCTGCGGTTGACCTCGTCGGACGTAGCGGTAGGGTTCCAGAACCGCGCGCTCGATGTGGCCACCGCCTCGGAGCCGTTCCCCACCCAGGCGGTGGCGAGCGGCCTAGCCGCCCGCTGGCTCGACGACGGCGACGTGGTGCCCGGCATGCAGATCAGCGCGCTGTTCGCGTCCGAGCGGGTCGTAGGCCAGCCAGAGGTAATGCGGGCCTTCCTGACCGCGTACGTGCGCGCCATCCGCGAGTATCTCGCCGCCGACGCCGGGCGCGCGGCCGAGGACATGCTGGCGGCGATCAGCAAGTGGACCACCGTGCCCGTCGAGACCCTCCGCCAGACCGGCGCGCCGTACTTCGATCCCGGGGGGCAGGTGGATGTCGAGGATCTCCAGCGCCAGCAGGAGTTCTGGCTGCGCGAGGGCATGGTGCGCGAGCGGGCCGACTTGGGAGCGCTGGTCGACCTCCGCTTCGCCGAGGCCGCAAGCCAGCTGCTGGACGGGCGGTAAGCGTGGCACGGCTGTGAGCCGGCGCCCCTATACCGAACAGATATTCGAGTGTCGTATACTCCTGGTGGTGGGTGCGGCACGCGCGGCGCCCGCGCGGTGGGGGCGGGCGGCGGGCGTTGTGGGCTGGGAGCAACCCGCGGTATAATGCGCGCTGCCGCTGCCTGGCGGCCCGAGCCGGCCCATGTCGGCCAGCGATCCTTTCTGCTCTCGTGGTGCGCCGCGGTGCGCGTGGCGGCCAACGAGGGCATACCCGGAGAGAGGAGCATGCCCGTGCGGGAGTACGAGTTGATGTACGTGCTCGCGCCCGACCTACCGGAGGAGGCGGTAACGGCGGCGCAGGAGCGCGTCGGCGCCCTGATCACCAATCGAGGGGGGGAGATCACCCAGGTCGACTACTGGGGGCGGCGCCGCTTGGCGTATCCCATCCGCAAGCATCTGGACGGCTACTACACCGTCGTGCGGTTCAAGCTCGACGCGCAGCGCACCGAGGAGCTCGACCGCAATCTGCGTCTGAACGAGCAGGTATTGCGTCATCTGATCGTGCATGCCGTGGATGTGCCCCCGCCCCGCACGATTCGCCGTGTACGAGAGGGTGAGCCCCCGAAGGAGTAGGTGTCCGTATGGACCTGTGCAAGATCACGTTGATTGGGAACGTGGGGCGCGATCCCGAAACGCCGCGGTACACGCAGAGTGGCAAGGCGGTGCTCAACTTCTCGGTCGCCTGCAACCGGCTAGGGCCGCGACCGGCGGACGGCAGCGAGCCCGAGCGCATCACCGAGTGGTTCAACGTCACCTGCTTCGGCCCCCTGGCCGAGCGGTTGCAGTCGCGGGTCAGCAAGGGAACCCGCATCTACGTCGAGGGCCGCTTCCAGATTCGCCGCTACCAGCGCGCGGATGGTACCCCGGGCTTCGCGCTCGACGTCATCGCCAACGAGGTCCAGGTGCTGTCGCCGAGCGCCCGGGCCGAGGAGCCGAGTGTGGAGGCCCCAGTGGGCGCGGCGCTGGGTAGCCCGTCGCTGCGCCCGGTGCCCGACCCCGACGCCGAGAGCGAGAACCTCGACGACGTGCCGTTCTAGCCCCCGGCCCGCGAGCCGGCCCCACAGGTCCTGCTTGCCGTCCTCTCGCCACAGGGCGCCGCTCGGGCGGCGAGGGGCTCCCACTGGTGTAAACTGTAGTCAAGCTTGTCTGTGCGTGGTGAGGAGGATCGTTGACCGAGACCGAGCTGCAACCGACCCCGGCCGCGCCGGAGAGCGCGGAGCCGGCGGCCGAGGCCCCTGCGGCGCCCAGCACCGCACCGGCCCGCCGGCCGGCCGACCGGCCCGCTAGCAACGCGCGCCCGCGCGCCAAGCGCGAGTATCGCGGCCGTTACGCTCCCCGGCGCAAGGTATGCGCGTTCTGCGCCGAGAAGATCACGGTGATCGACTACAAGGATGCCGCGCGCCTGCGCCGCTACCTGTCCGAGCGCGCCAAGATCGAGCCGCGGCGCAAGACGGGTACCTGCGCGGCCCACCAGCGCGCGCTCGCCACGGCGATCAAGCGGGCGCGCCACGTCGCGCTGCTCCCGTTTACCGCTGAGCATATGCGCCTCACCGGCATGGTCCCGCGCTAGCGGTCGTGTAAGGCTCAGGCGCGCTGGAAGCCCGCGGTGCGACCGACATTGCTCAAGAGGCGCGCCGCGGGCTATGCTTGAGCGCAAACCGCGCTGGCCCCGACGGGCTAGCTCCGAGGCAGTCTGGCGATGAGCCCACGAACCCCGGTTGCCAACCGTCCCCGCGAGTCGAAAAGTGCGGCGGTGCGCGCGGCGTTGGCCAACCCCTCGCGGCGGCAACTCTCCAAGTGGGAGCGCGAGCGCCGGCAGCGCCGGCTGCTCGTCAGCGCGGCGGGCGCCCTGCTGGTCGTGGTGGTGCTGGTCGTCGCCTTCGGCGCCGTACGCGAGCTGGTCTGGCGGCCCAACGAGCCGGCCGCCTGGGTCTACGATGAGAAGATCCCGCTGGGCGCCCTGGTGCAGCGGATGAAGCCGCAGATCGCGGCGATCGACGCCGAGCTGGCACGGCTGGCCACCGATCCGAGCTCGGTCAACCCCTCCGGGTCCACCTCCCCGCAGTCGATCCAGCAGCAGATCCAGACGCTGCAGAACCAACGGCTCACCGCCGCCGACCAGGTGCTCACCGACATGATCGACGAGGAGCTGGTGCGGCTGGAGCTGGAGCGGCGCGGGCTGCGTGTCACGCCCGAGGAGATCACCGAGCGCATCAACGTCGACTTGGCGCGCGCCCGGCGGCCGCCCGAGCAGCCGACGCCCACCACCCCGCCGCCGACGCCCGCCCCCGGCACGTTCCCCTCGCCTACCGTGCCCCCGACGCTGACCGCGAGCGAGTTCGAAACGGCGTACCAGGACCTGCTCCAGCGCATCAACTTCACCGATGCGCAGTATCGCGCCTACACCGAGGCGATCCTCCAGAAGGAGAAGCTCCGCGCGGCGCTGGCCGCCGATATCCCTACCGTGCAGGAACAAGTCCACGTACGGCGCTTGACGGTGGGAACGCAAGAGGAGGCCACGGCGGCCCTAGCGCAGATCCGCACCGGCGAGAAGACGCTGGAGGAGCTGGCGCGCGAGAAGTCGCTCGATCTGACCAGCCGCAACGCGGGCGGCGACCTCGGCTGGCTGCCGCGCGGCATCGAGTCGACCCAGTTCGACGACGCCGCCTTCCGCCTGCAAATCGGCGAGATCAGCGAGCCGGTGGTCACGCCGCAGGGGTTCGAGATCCTGGAGCTGCTGGGCAAGGAAACGCGGCCGGTGTCACCTGACCAGCTCGACCGGCTCAGCCTGCGACGGATGGAGCAGTGGCTGCGCCAGGCGCGCGAGGACCCGGCCGTCCGCCGCGAGCTGACCGGCGACCGCCGCGAGTGGGTGTTGCGCCAGACAGGCATCCTCGGTCGCGGCCAGAGCGGCCCCCTGAGCAACCTGCCGCGCGGCTTCTAAAGCGCGCGACCGCGCAGCTGCCCGCACAGCGCCCCATTGGGAGAAGGGGGCCGCCGTGCACCGTGCTGCTAGCCACAGGCGCCCCCTAGCTAGCGCCCCGTTATCCCGCGCGACGGCTGTCGCTAATAGCACTAGTGTTCTAACGTAACACCCCTGTAACGCTCCGTGCCTTGGGAACGGCCCCCCCCCAACCGCTAGACTGTAAGAGTCGAACAAATGCGCTACTCGCGTGGCCCAGCCGGCGCGTGGGGCGCGTGGAGATACAGATCATGACGTACGCGTTGTGGACCGCCCAGCTGTTGCTCGCGCTCGTCTTCTTGTTTGCGGGCGGGGTGAAGCTGGTGCTGCCGATCGACGAGCTGGCCGCCCAGGCACCGTTGCCGGGCTGGTTCTTGCGCTTCATCGGCGCCGCGGAGGTGCTGGGCGCGCTGGGCCTGGTGCTGCCCGGGCTCCTGCGCAGGTGGCCGGTGCTGACGCCGCTGGCCGCCGCTGGCCTGGTGATCATCATGGTCGGCGCGGTGGTGACCACGGTAGCCACCATTGGCCTGGTGCCCGCGCTGTTCCCGCTAGTGGTAGGGCTGCTGGCGTCCTTCGTCGCCTACGGTCGCTGGCAGCTGGCACCGTTGCGCCCGGCCGCGCGTCAGTCCTGCTCCCACCCAGCCGGCTGAGCCCCTGCTTGCTCTTGGCTCCGCACCTAGACCCAGCGCGCACGCATCACCGCGCGGGCGACTGCAGCTCGCGCGCCCCAGAGAAGGGAGCCCCGCGATGACCGACGCGACCGAGCACACTCCGCACCCGCCGGTGCAGCCGCAGCCACAGCACCAATGGCTCCAGCAGCTCGTGGGCGAGTGGACCTTCGCTGGGCAGGCGGCGGCTGCGCCGGGAGAGGCGCCCGCCCCGTTCCAGGGGACCGAGCGCGTGCGCGCGCTGGGCGGCCTGTGGGTGCTGATCGAGGGCGAGATGCCGGCCGGCGATACCCCGGTCCAGTGGCTGATGACGCTCGGCTACAACATCCAGCAGCAGCGCTACGTTGGTACTTGGCTCGGATCGATGGAGACGCATCTGTGGGTCTACGC
The DNA here is from genome assembly GCA_035294645.1 of Chloroflexota bacterium. Classification (GTDB taxonomy): domain Bacteria; phylum Chloroflexota; class UBA6077; order UBA6077; family JAJPHF01; genus JADGHJ01. Next base: position 4,832 of record DATGKN010000174.1, on the reverse strand, counting down.
TGGCGCGCTGGACGCCGCACAACGCGTGCTGACCCTGGAGGCGGAGGGCCCGCGGATGACCGACGGCCAGCTGGCCCGGTTCCGCGACGTGATCGAGATCCAGAGCGCCGACCGACGGACCCTGACCTCCTACATACTGGGCGACGATGGGCAGTGGCACCAGATCGTGAGCATCACCTACCGGCGGCAGGCTGGAGTCGACCGATGAGCCGTGTCCGCGTCCTGGTCGGCACGCGCAAGGGCGCCTTCATCCTCACGGCGGACGGCACCCGCCAGCACTGGCAAGTGACCGGCCCCCTGTTCGCGGGCTGGGCGATCTACCACCTGGCCGGCTCCGCCGCCGACCCGAACCGCCTGTATGCCTCGCAGTCCAGCGGTTGGTTCGGTCAGCTGATCCAGCGCTCCGACGACGGGGGGGCGACCTGGCGGCCGGTGGGCAACCGGTTCGTGTACGAAGGCGAGACGGGGCCCCACCAGTGGTACGACGGCACGCCGCACCCCTGGGAGTTCGCGCGCGTGTGGCACCTCGAGCCGTCGCCGACCGATCCCGACACCGTCTATGCCGGGGTGGAGGATGCGGCCCTGTTCCGCTCCACCGATGGCGGGCAGAGCTGGCACGAGCTGCCCGGCCTGCGGCGGCACGGCTCGGGGCCGTTCTGGCAGCCGGGCGCTGGCGGGCTATGCCTGCACACGATCCTGCTGGACCCGACCGATCCCCAGCGCCTCATCGTCGCCATCTCGGCCGCCGGCGCGTTCCGGAGCGATGATGGAGGGCAGCACTGGCGCGCGATCAACCGCGGCTTGCGGTCCGCAGGGATCCCCGATCCCACCGCGGAGGTCGGGCACTGCGTGCATCGCCTCGCGATGCACCCGTCGCGACCGAACGTCCTGTTCATGCAGAAGCACTGGGATGTGATGCGCAGCGACGATGGGGGCGCGTCGTGGTACGAGATCAGCGGCAACTTGCCCACCGATTTCGGGTTTCCGATCGTCGTCCACGCTCATGAGCCCGAGACGGTCTACGTCGTCCCCCTTCGGAGCGATGCCGAGCGATTCCCCCTCGACGGCAGGTTGGCTGTCTATCGCAGCCGGACGGGCGGCCACGAGTGGGAGCCGCTCACCCATGGCTTGCCCCAGCGCGACTGCTACGTGAACGTGCTGCGCGCCGGCATGGCGGTCGACGCGCTCGATCCGTGCGGCGTGTACTTCGGCACCACGGGAGGACAGGTGTACGTCTCCGCCGATGCTGGCGAGCGCTGGATGCCAATCGTCCGCGACCTGCCGGCGGTCCTTTCCGTCACAGTGCAGACGCTACCATGATCCGCGTCGTGTTGCCTGCCCCACTCCGGGCTCTGGCGGCCGTCGAGGGCGAGGTGCTTCTCGCTCTCGACGGCCCAGCCACGCAGCGCGCGCTACTCGATGCTCTCGAGGCCCGCTACCCGGCCCTGCGCGGGACGCTTCGCGCCCCCGACACGCAGCGCCGGCGCGCCCTCGTCCGCTTCTACGCCGCGGGCGAGGACCTCTCGCACGAGTGCCCGGACGCCCCGTTGCCCGCGGCGGTGGCCAGCGGCGCCGAGCCGTTCCTCATCGTGGGCGCCATGGCCGGCGGCTAACCGCCGGCTCACCGCGATTGCCCGTTGGCGGGCGGGGGCGTGGCGTCGCCGCCCGCCTGGTTCACGATCAGCGTGATATCGCTCGGCCGCCCGCCGCAGATCGGGGTGAGGTCCATCGGGCAGGCGCTGACCGCTACCAGCACCGGCCGCCGCGCCTCCAGCGTCACATAGTCGCCCGCGCGCGCTGGCGAGGTGCAGAACTCCACGCGCCCGTCGTCGTGGTAGCGCATGTACTGGAACAGGTTCACGGGCGGCGGCAGCTGGTGGCGCGCGAACCGCCACGGCGCCAGTACCTCCAGGAAGTTGTCCGAGCAGGAGCGGTGGTCGCGCACCCCGAAATCGTAGCGGTAGCGCCACGGGTCGCACGCGGCGATGATCAGGTCGTGGCGCCCCACCGTGTCCGCCACCAGGGTCAGCAGCGGCCGGCGGCAGTTGGACAGCAGGTGGTCGCCCACGCGCGGCCACAGGCGCCCGGTCGAGGCGATGGTGTGGCTGGGGCTGACGAACTCGGTCGCGTCGTCCTCGCGGAAGGCGATCAGGTCGACCACCTGGTGGCCGGTGGTCTGGCGGATGGTCAGCCGCGCCCCCTGTAGCAGCGTGAGCGCGTAGCCGTGGCCGGCGGGCACGACGATCTCATCGACCGCAGGGTGATGCATCGCTCCTCCTCCGTCGCCAAAGCGCCGGTCCCATGTTATAACTCGGCCCCAAGGAGGTGGCGGCGATGGCGGCAAACGGGGCCGGGCGCGTGGCATTGGTAGTCGGCGTGGGCGGGTTGGGCCGCGCCATCGCCCAGCGGCTGGCGCGCGATGGCTTCACCGTCGCCTGCGCGGACCTCCGCCCCGCGGCGGCCGAGGCCGTAAGCGCCGAGATCCTGGCGACCGGCGGGCGGGCGTCGGCGCACGCGGTCGAGGTGACCGATGAGGCGAGCGTGGCGGCGCTGGTCGAGGCGGTGCTGGCGCGCTGGGGCGGCCTCGACGCACTGGTGTACGCGGTGGGCATCTCCCCACGCCGGCCCTGGGGCGCACCGCGCCTGAACGACACCGATCGTGCCGAGTGGGAGCGGGTGCTCGCCGTCAACCTCACGGGGGCGTTCCTGCTGACCAAGGCCGCGGCCGACGCGCTGGTGCAGCGGCGCGGCTGCGTGGTGTATCTCGCCTCCGGACAGGGCCGCATGCCCGCCGGGCACAATACCTCCGGGGCGCACTACGTGGCCTCCAAGGCGGGGTTGATCGGCCTGACCAAGGCGTTGGCCGGCGAGCTGGCGCCGCACGGCGTGCGCGTGAACGGCGTGGCGCCCGGCTTCGTGCCCACGCCGCTCACGGCCAATATCCCGCCCGAGTCGGTCGAGCGCCTGCGCGCCAACATCCCGCTCGGCCGCACGGCCACCCCCGAGGACATCGCCGGCGCGGTCGCTTTCCTCGTCTCGCCGGATGCCGCGTTCATCACGGGCGTCACCCTCGATGTCAACGGCGGCCGGCTGATGCTCTGAGCGCCGCCCGGGCGGGGGCGCACGTTGAGGCCGCGCGCGGGCGCGTAGTAGCATGGGGACAGCTAGCGCGGTGCGACGCGAGGGAGCGTGAGCGCGATGGAGCCCCGCTGGGAGCTACGGCCGATAGGCGTCGTGCGCTCGCCGGTCGCCGACCCGCCTGCGATGCCGGTGGGCGGCGTGCCGGCGGTGGTGGAGATCTACCCCGAGTTCGCCCCGGCCCTCGCGGACATCGAGAGCAACACCCACCTGTGGGTGCTCGCCTGGCTGCACCATGCCGACCGCGGCACCCTCCAGACCCGCGGCCGGCACGCGCGGCCCGGCGGCGCGCAGCGCGGCGTGTTCGGGCTGCGCCACGCCAGCCGGCCCAACCCCATCGGCCTGATGGCCGCGCGGCTGCTGCGCGTGGAGGGCCGGCAGGTACACCTCGACCGGCTCGACTTCGTGGACGGCACGCCGGTGCTCGACCTCAAGCGCTACTCGCCCGGCTGGGACGCCATCTTCGCCGCGCGCACCTACTACGAGACGCTGCCGCGCGACGACCCGCCGGACCGGATCGCCGCCGAGCTGTACCTGGAGGCCGTGCACTTCCTGGGCGAGCCGTGCGTAGAGGCCGCCCTGGCGGCGCGCCTGCTCACGCACATCCTGGTCAGCTGGACGATCCCTGCCAAAGACCCCGCGCTGCGCATCACGGTGGCACCCACGCGGCTGGCCGACGCGCTGATGGCCGTGAGCGGGGCGACGGTGGGCAGCGGCCGGCTACACCTCGAGGCCGGGGCCGCCGTGCGGTTCCAGCACGGCTGGCAGCGCGCCGAGCTGCACCCCCGCGCGCAGCTGCCGCTGGAGCCCGACGCCATCCTCCGCGCCCCCGAGAGCGCGCTGTTCGGCGTGCGCTACAGCACGCTGGCCGACAGCGTCTGAGGCGCCGCCGCGCCTTCAGCGCCGCTCGGACATGGCGGCCTCGTCGGGGCGCTCGACGACCACCTGCTGGTCCAGGGCGCGCTCGCGGCGCGGCAACCGCAAGCGGAGCCGTAGCACCCGCTCGCGGCGGCGCTCTGCCTCGAGGTTCTGGCGCCGCGCCTTCAGCAAGTCGTTCAGCGAGATCATCCCCACCAGCTTCCGCCGGTCGCCACGCTCGACCACCGGAAACCGGGTCAGGCCGGTCTCCGCCATGCGGTACACCACCGCCCGCAGCGGCTCATCCGGATAGGCCACCACGGGGTCGGTCCGCACGAGGTCGGCCAGCGGCCGCCCGGCCGGGCCATTGACCGCGGCGCGCTGCAGGATACGGAGGTCTTGCGCGGTCACCACCCCCAGCAAGTGGCCCTCCGCGCCGACGACCGGGAACAAGCGCTGCCCACGCTGGGGCGCTTCAGCCCGTAGGCGCTGCGCCAGCTCGGCGGGGGTGATATCCCCAGGCAACGCCAGGATGTTGGTGCGCATCGCCTCCCGCACGAACAGGATCTCCAGCGGATCGATAGCGTACTCGCGCGTCAGGTGGTAGCCGCGCCGACTGACCTTCTCCGTCAAGATGGAGCGCCGCAGCACCAGCACCGTGAATCCATGGGCCGCGGTCACGGCGATCAGCAGGGGCAGCAAGAGGTTCAGATCGTGGGTCAGCTCGATGATGAAGAGCATGCCGGTGAACGGCGAGCGCATCGTTCCGCCGAGGATCGCCCCCATGCTGAGCAGCGGCCAAAAGCCCGGGCCGCCGTCGGGCAAGACGAACCCTT
>DATGKN010000173.1:0-37122 GCA_035294645.1 Chloroflexota bacterium | reverse complement strand
ACACGTTCGGGCCGCAGGCGCCGGTGGGCAACGGCGTGCACACCTTCGCCACCCGTGCCACCAACAACTTCGGGCATACCTCTGCCGCGGCTAGCACCAGCCTGACGATCAGTAGCTCCGCGCCGCCCAGCCGCCGACCGCCCACCGATTACACCGGCGATGGGCGCAGCGACTACGCGGTCTGGCGGCCGAGCACTGGCGAATGGTGGGTCCGCGACGCCGCGAACGGTGCCGTTACGCGCCTCCCATGGGGCACGAATGGCGACCGGCCGGTGCCGGGCGACTACACGGGCGACGGGCGGGCGGACTACGCGGTCTGGCGGCCGTCGACCGGGGAGTGGTGGGTCCTCAACTCGGCCAACTTGACGCAGAGCCGCGTGCTCTGGGGGGTGAACGGCGACCGGCCGGTGCCGGGCGACTACGACGGGGATGGCAGGACGGACTACGCGATCTGGCGGCCGTCGACCGGGGAGTGGTGGGTGCGCAGCGCGGCGACTGGGGCCGTGACGGTAGTGACCTGGGGGGTGAGCGGCGACGTGCCGGTGCCGGGCGACTACGACGGGGACGGCAGGACGGACTACGCGATCTGGCGGCCGTCGACCGGGGAGTGGTGGATCCGCAGCGCGGCGACTGGAGCCGTGACGGTAGTGACCTGGGGGGTGAGCGGCGACATCCCGCCGGCCCGCCCAGCCGGCGTCTCCCCGTAGGCAGGGCTGGAGGGCATCCCGGATTCCGGTCATCCCCCGCTGGCTGTCCGCGCGGCGCGCCGCCCGTGGGGCCACGGTACTGGTGCTCGTACGGGCGGCCGGGGGATGCGTTGAAACAGGGCGCCGTGCCCCTGGGCCGCCATCGAAGCACACCGAGGTGGCGGCCTGCGCTTAAGCGGTATCCTCCTCGGTGCTGCCCAGTGGGGCCGTGGGAACGCTGGGCGCGGCAAGGCCAGCGGGCTGGCGCACCGAGCTGATGCGCCGCACGCCGGGCAGGCGCCGCAGCTGATCGATCAGCGCATCCAGCGCCTCCGCGCGCGGCCGGCTGAGCACCAGGTCGAGCCGGTCCTCGTCCTCGGTTGGCCCCTGCTCGATGAGCAGCCGCTCCAGCCGCAGCCCCGCTGCCTCGATCGCCGACTCGATAGCGTACAGCGAGGCCGTGCGGCGGTCGATAGCCAAGGTTAGCAGGCGCAAGCGGCGGTGCAGAAAGAAGCGGTTCTCGATCGGCTTGAGCCCGGCCAGCACGAGCAGCACCAGCGCGGTCGCCGCTACCGCGGCCATGAACAGCCCGCTACCGGCTGCCAGGCCGATGGCCGCCACGGCCCAGATGCTCGCGGCCGTGGTCAGCCCGCGCACGATCTCCCGCTGGAAGATGATCGTGCCCGCGCCGAGAAAGCCGATGCCGCTCACCACCTGCGCCGCCACGCGTGAGGGGTCGAGCGTGACATTCGCCTCCACCAGCGCGTCGCCGAAGCCGAACGCCGAGACGACCATGAACAGCGCGGCGCCGACGCCGACCAGGGCATGGGTACGCAGGCCCGCCGCACGCTCCAGCCGCTCGCGCTCGAGGCCCACGATAGCCCCCAGCACGGTGGCGACGGTCAGTCGCAGCACGATCTGCTCGGTCGATAGCATGGCTGGCCTCCCGCCTCGGGGCGCCGGCAGCACCCCACCGCGCCGCCCGCGCGGTCCGGGGGCTCTGGGCGCTGCCTGCCCGCCGCGACTGGGCCAGCCTAGGCGCGCCTAGCGGCCAGCAGCGGTCGTCGCCTGCGTGCGGGCGGCGGGGGCGCGGTCCAGCCGATAGAGGCGCGCGGCGTTGTCGTACAGGATCTTGTGCTTCGCCTCGGCGCTGATATCCGCGCGCGCCGTGAACGCCGGCAGGTCGCCGAGGTACTGGCTGTGCTCGCGCTCGTGCGGGTAGTCCGACGCCCAGAGGATCTGGTCGGCGCCCAGCATCTCGATCGCGTAGGGCAGTGTCCGCTCCTCGATCTCGCACGAGAAGTATAGGTTGCCGCCGCGAAGGATCTCGCTCGGCTTGCGCGTCAGGTGCGGCGCCCAGCGCTGGCCGCGGCGCTCCCACTCCTCGTCCAGGCGGTCCATCATGTACGGCACCCAGCCCACGCCCGCCTCGAGGAACGCCCAGCGGATGTTCGGGTAGCGGTCGAAGCAGCCATCGAACAGCAGGCTGGTGAGCTGGATCATCTGGCCGAACGGGTGCTCCAGGGTGTGGCTCTTGATGAACGTGTCGAACTGGTCGATGCCCAGCCGCAGGCTGACCGCGCCGTGGATGCCCAGCGCGCAGCCCAGCCGGTTCGCCTCCTCGAGCAGCGGCGCGTAGTCGGGGTGCCCGTACGGCCGGTCGGTGATGGTCACCGCTGGCAGCACGGCGCCCGGCATGCCCAGCTCGGTCACCGCGCGCCGCAGCTCCTCGGCCGCCGCGGCGGGCACCTGCACCGGCACGATGGCCATGCCGATCAGCCGCGGGCTGTACTGCAGGTAGCGCGCGTGCAGCCAGTCGTTGTAGGCGCGCGCCAGCGCCACGGCCCAGTCGCGGTCCTGGATCAGCCCGCTGGCCAGCCCCGCTGTGGGGTACAGCACCGTGCGCTCGATCCCGCACTCGTCGAGGAACCGCACCCAGGCCGCGGCGTCCGGATAGTCGCGCTGGCCTGGCGAGGTGAAGCCGCGGCACCAGCCGTCGAGCGACGGGAAGGCGGCGTAGGCGGGCGCCCAGTGCAGGTCGCGGTAGCGGCCGCCCAGGAACTCGCGGATCTCCGCCTCGCGTTCGATGACGTGGCCGTCGGCGTCGATGACCGGCTGCGCCATGGCGATCTCCCCCCGTGTGCCGCCGATATGGGTCGCGGCGTGCCTCCAGTGTGGGCCAGCGGTCGGGGCGTGTCAACCTACCCTTGCGGCCGTTCGGCGCCTGTGCCAGAGTAGGGCCAACTGCGTGGGGGACGCTGGCCGGCGAGGTGGGGGCGATGCGGCACGGCCGAATCGTGGCGGCGGTGTTGGTGGCGCTGCTGGGCGCGCTGAGCGCCTGCCAGCCGACGGGAGGACCCGCCGCGGGCGGGCCCCGCGGTGCCGCCACGCCGGCCTCGGCGGCCGCGCGGCGCGGCCCGGAGGCGTCGGCCGCGACCTCCGCCCCGACCAGCGGGCCCGACACGCCCGGGCCGCGGCAGACCGTGAAGGTCGGCACTGTCGGCTCGTTCACCGACGCCGGTTTCGCGATCGGCATCGCCCGCGGCTACTACGCCCAGCAGGGCCTCGACGTCGTGGTCGAGCGGCTCGACTCGGCGGCGCGTATGATCCCCTTCGTGAGCACGGGCCAGCTCGACGTGGCGGGCGGCGGGCCGAGCGCGGGCCTGTTCCAGGCGCTGGCCCGCGGCGTGGACGTGCGCATCGTGGCCGACAAGGGCAGCGCCAGCGACAAGGACAGCTACTTCTGCTTCCTGGTGCGCACGGCCCTGGTCGACAGCGGCCGTGTACACAGTGAGGCCGACCTGCGCGGGCTGACCATCGCCGCCGCCGCGCCGGGCAACTCCGTCGAGCTGGCCACGCACCGGCTGCTGGCGGCCGGCGGGCTCAGCGAGGGCGACGTGACGTTCGTGAACATGAGCTACCAGGACATGCACAGCGCGCTCGCTACCGGCCGCATCGACGTGGCCTCGACGCTGGAGCCCGTGTGCGCGCAGGCGGTGGCCCAGGGGGTAGCCGTGCGCTGGCGCACCACCGCCGACTACCACCCGCGCCAGACGATCGCGGCGGTGTTCTACTCGCCCCAGTTCGCCGCGCAAACGGAGGCGGCCACGCGGTTCATGATGGCGTATCTCCAGGGCGTGCGCGACTACCGCCGCGCCTATCTGGAGCGGGATGCCGCGCTGCGCGCCCAGCTCGACCCGATCATGGCCGAGTGGACGGGCATCGACCCGCGCGTGTACGACGGCATGGTGCTGCCCGAGCTGGCCGCCGACGGCAGCATGAACGTGGCCAGCATCGAGGAGCTGCAGGACTTCTTCTGGCAGAGCGGGCAGATCCCCGAGCGTGTCGACGTGCGCCGCTTCGTGGACGACCGTTTCCGCGAGGAGGCGGTGCGGCGCCTGGCCGCGCACTGAGCGGTTCGGGGGCCCCGGCAGCTATCACGCCCGTGCACCTTGCCCCGGGGCACGGCCCCACACCGTACAATCCGGCGAAGGGGCAGCCGAATGGCGGACGGCAATCTCCTGCGCCAGCTACCCAGCGTCGAGCGCCTGCTCCAGGAGCCGGCCCTCCAGGCGCTCGTGCTGGCCCACACGCGGCCCGTCGTGCTCGCCGCGGTGCGTGCCACGCTCGACGCCGAGCGGGCGGCCATCCGCGCTGGCGCCGTGCCGCGCGACCTGCCCGCGCTGGCGGCCGCCGTCGCGGCGCACGTGGGAGCGCTGGTGCGGCCGCCGCTGCGGCGCGTGCTCAACGCCACCGGCGTGGTGCTGCACACCAACCTCGGCCGCGCGCCGCTCAGCGCCAGTGCGCTAGAGGCGCTCGCCGCGATCGCCGGCGGCTACAGCAACCTGGAGTACGACCTCGCGGCGGGCGCCCGCGGCTCGCGCCACGAGCACGTCGCCGAGCGCCTCCAGCGGCTCACGGGCGCGCCGGCCGCGCTGGTGGTGAACAACAACGCGAGCGCGGTGCTGCTGGCCCTGGCCGCGCTGGCCGCCGGCCGCGAGGTGATCGTCTCGCGCGGCCAGCTGGTGGAGATCGGCGGCGGCTTCCGGGTGCCCGAGGTGCTGCGCCAGAGCGGCGCGCGGCTGGTCGAGGTCGGCACCACCAACCGCACGTACATCGAGGACTACGCCGCGGCGATCACGCCCGACACGGCCCTGTTGCTGCGCGTGCACCCTTCCAACTTCCAGCTGCGCGGGTTCGTGCACAGCGCCACGCTGGCCGAGCTGGTGGCGCTCGGGCGGCAGCACGGCCTGCCAGTGGTCGACGATCTGGGCAGCGGCGCCGTGCTGGACACGGCGGCCTACGGCCTGGCGCACGAGCCGATGGTGCAGGAGAGCGTGCGCGCGGGCGCGGGGCTGGTCTGCTTCAGCGGCGACAAGCTGCTCGGCGGCCCGCAGGCGGGCATCATCGTGGGCGAGGCGCCGCTGATCGCGCGGCTGAAGCGCCACCCGCTGCTGCGCGCCGTGCGGCCGGACAAGCTGACCCTCGCCGCGCTGGCCGCCACGCTCGACCACTACCTGCGCGGCGAGGCGGAGCAGGCGATCCCCGTCTGGCGCATGATCGCGGCGCCTGGCGACGCCCTCGCGGCGCGGGCCGAGCGCTGGGCGGCGGCGCTGCACGCGTGGGGCGTGCCGGCCCGCGTCGAGCCCGGCCAGTCGCCCGTGGGCGGCGGCTCGCTACCCGAGGAGACGCTGCCCACCTGGCTGGTGGCGCTGGCGGTGGCCGACCCGATGGCGCTGGCCGCGCGGCTGCGCGCCGGCGAGCCGCCGGTAGTGACGCGCATCGAGCGCGACCGGCTGCTGCTCGACCCGCGCACGATCCTGCCCGAGGAGGACCCGCTGCTGCTCGACGCGCTGGCCGCCGTGCTGGCCCCGGCCCCCGCGACGTCCCTCCCCGCCGGCGAGCCCGCTCCCGCGCCCTGATCCCCGCGCCGCGGCCAGTTGCCCGTCCAGGGGCGCTGTGCTAATTTCCGCCCACCGATCCCACGTGGCGGAGCGCGTGCCAGAGGGAGGAGCCGATGAGAGGGGAGCGGCGCCGTGACAACCAACAATGGCTGCTGGACTGGCTGGTCAAGACCACCGGACGCGTGCAGAACTTCGCCTACGACCAGCGCATCGTGCCGCCCGAGGTGAAGTCGTACCGCATGATCCCCCGCGTGCTGGAGCGCTACGCGCGCCACCGCGAGCGCATCGCCCAGGCGGCCGAGGCGGCCGGCCACTACGAGACGGCGCGCGAGCTGTACTGGCGCGCCTGCGAGCTGTATGGCGAGGCCCAGCACGCCATCTTCCAGGACGACAACCCCGAGAAGATCTACCTGCACGGCAAGCTGCTCGCCTGCTACGAGAAGGTGATGCAGTACGCCAGCCACCCGATCGAGCGGGTGGAGATCCCCTTCGAGGGCCAGTACATCCAGGCGGTGTTCCACCGCGTGCCCGGGGCCGGCCCGGCGCCGACCGTGCTGTTCTGCCCAGGTATGGACATGACCAAGGAGTCGTTCCTCAACCCGTTCCATCACCCGTTCGTGGAGCGCGGGTTCCACTGCCTGCACATCGACGGTCCCGGCCAGGGGACGAGCAACATCCGCAAGCTCCGCGTCACGCTGGACAACTACGAGCGGGCGGGCAGCGCGGCGATCGACTATCTGTGCACGCGGCCGGAGGTGGACCGCGACCGCATCGTCGTGTCGGGCTGGTCCATGGGTTCCTACTGGGGCATGCGCCTCGCCGCCACCGATTCGCGGGTGCGCGCGGTGGCCACCGCCGCGGCCTGCTACGGCTCGAAGCGCGGGCTGTTCGAGGAGGAGTCGCCCCGCTTCAAGCAGGTGTTCATGTATATGACGGGTATCCACGACGAGCAGGAGTTCGACCGGCTGGCGGAGCAGATGACGCTCGACGAACTGGCGCCGCGCATCACCTGCCCCACCTTGCAGGTGGTGGGCGAGTACGACCCGCTGGCGCCGCTGGAGGAGGTGCTGGCCGTGTACGAGAAGGTGGCCGGCCCCAAGGAGCTGTGGGTGGTGGAGGACGACTTCCACATCCCGCGCGGCACCGAGAACTTCGGGGGGACCGAGTTCTACGGCTGCCTGGCCGACTGGCTGCGCGACGCGCTGCACGGCAAGAAGCCGCCGGGCTGGAAGCGCGAGATCCTGGTGCGCCGCCTGGACGGCCTGGGGCCGTACGAGGAGCAAGCGCTGGGCTTTTTCCTGCCCGAGCGGCTCGGGCTCCGCTACACGGGCCCCACCCCGGCCCAGCTCGGGCCCCAGCCCGTGGCACGGCCCGACGGCCAGCGCTAGCCGGGGGCGGCCATGCTGGACTTCGATTTCACGCCCGAGCAGGAGCTGGCGCGACAGGCGCTGCGCGAGCTGCTGGCGCGCGTGGCGCCGCGCGAGTACGTGCGCCGCTGCGACGCCGAGCACCGCCCGCCGCGCGAGGCGTTCCAGGCGTTGGCCGCGCACGGCTGGCTGGGCGTCGGCTGGCCCGAGGAGTACGGCGGCAGCGGCGGGGATCCCATCGACGTGGCCATCGTGCTGGAGGAGTGCGGGCGCGTGCATCTCGACCTGGCGCTGTGGGTGTTCCGCTCGCTGTCGCACGGCGGCATGGCGATCATGCGCGACGGCACCGAGGAGCAGAAGCGCTGGTTCCTGCCGCGCATCGCCCGCGGCGAGATCAGCCTGTCGTTCGGCCTCACCGAGGCGCAGGCCGGCTCCGATGCCGCCGCTATCCAGACCACCGCCGTGCGCGACGGCGACGACTACGTGATTACCGGCGAGAAGTGGTTCACCTCCGGGTTCGCTATCTCCGACTACTGCCTGCTCACCGCGCGCACGCGCCGGGGCGGCGCCAAGCACGAGGGCCTGACCAACTTCCTGGTGGACACGCGCAGCCCCGGTATCACCGCGCGCCGCCTCGAGACACTGGGCACCTGGGCGCTGGGCACCTACGTGGTGCGCTACGACGCCGTGCGCGTGCCGGCCCGCAACGTGCTGGGGCCGGTGGACCAGGGCTGGCGAGGGCTGATGCACTATCTGGAGACCGAGCGGCTGTGCCTGTCGGCGGCGCGCACCGGGGCGGCCGCGGCGGCGTTCGAGGAGGCGCTGGCCTACGCCAAGCTGCGCGAGCAGTTCGGCCAGCCGATCGGAAAGTTCCAGGCGATCTCGCACAAGCTCGCGGATATGGCGCTGATGGTGGACATCTCGCGCCTGCTGGTGTACCGCTTCGCCTGGCTGCTCAAGCACGACCGGCCGCGGGTCAAGGAGGCGGCCATGCTCAAGCTGTACACCGCCGAGGCGTACAAGACGATCGCCGACTGGGGCGTGCAGATCCTCGGCGGCTACGGCTACACCATGGAGAGCGACATGCAGCGCCACTACCGCGACAGCAAGTTCGGCACCATCGGCGGCGGCACCAGCGAGATCCAGCGCAACATCATCGCCAAGCAGCTGGGCCTGTAGGAGGCGCCGTGAGCGAGATCGTCGGCTTGTACTGGGAGGACTGGGAGGTGGGGCGCGAGTGGACCACGCGCGGCCGCACGATGACCGAGGCGGCGATCGAGACGTACGCGGGCCTGTCGGGCGACTACAACCCGCTGCATACCGACGAGGAGTTCGCGCGCCGCACAGCGTTCGGCACGCGCATCGCGCACGGCCCGCTGACCTACGCCTTCGCCGCGGGCTTGCTGTACCAGCTGCACCTGTACGACGACACGCTGATCGCCTTGCTCGGCCTCGACCACCTGCGCTTCACCCGGCCGGTGAAGATCGGCGACACGCTGCGGGCGCGCGTGCGCGTCCTCGAGCGGCGCGAGACGTCGCGGCCCGACCGCGGGATCGTGCGCCGCGCGCTGTGGGTGCTGAACCAGCGCGACGAGGTGGTGCTGGAAGCCGAGCAGGTGCTGCTGCTCAAGCGGCGCCCGCCGCCTGCCGAGCCGACGCAGTAAACCGCCTGCCAGCGGCGGGCTGACAGGCGGCGCGCGCGACGCTGGCTACTGGACCACCAGGCGGCCCACCATGCCCGCCTCCTTGTGGCCCGGCTCGCTGCAGTAGAACTCGTAGGTGCCCGGCTGGGTCGGCGTGAACTCGACCGTCGCCTGCTGGTTCGGGTTCGCCTTGGCCTGCACTTTCTTGCCGTCCAGGTTGTCGATGGTCCAGTCGTGCACCAGCGCCGACCCGCGGTTGTCTAGCGTCAGGCGCACGGGTTGGCCCGCGCGCACGGTGATGGTCGCGGGGTCGAACCGCATGGTGTCGGCGCTTTTGACAGTCACGGCGTTGGTGGCCGGCTTGCTGGCCGCCGCCTGCGAGCCGCCCGCCGCCTGCGAGCCGCCCGCGCACGCCGTGAGCAGTGCCGTGCCGAGCAGACCGAGGACTACGATGACTACAGGGCTCCTCATGATTCACCTCCTGTCCCATCTGGCCTATGCCATCCGGTGTGCTAGAGCCCATGTCTAGCCTATCTACGCAACGTACCGTGCGGTATGTTGCCTGTTTGCATCGTGACTGCACGATGCGGCGGCCGTACTATCTCGCGTGCCATCTATCTCGCCGGAATGTACTAGTCATCGGTGACCATTGTGCTGCATGTAGCCCCAACGACCGTCGTGTACGTCCCATCAATGCTATCACAGGTGCAGCGAGACGTGCGTGAGCGCAATCAAGTCGGCGGCATGTGGCGCTGGTGTGATACACTAGACTGGGTGATCGCGTGATTGGCACCATTTCTGCGTCTTGGCCATAGTTCGACGCCGCGTCTGTGGCGCTATCCGCGTCGCGCCGATCGGGCAGCCGGGCGAACTGGGGCCGGCGCGCCTGTAGTAGCGCGTCTCGCCTAGGCGCTACCATGGCTCCAGACCGCTGGCCGAGGAGGAGCGTGAATGGCGACGTACGATGTGGTCGTGGTGGGCGCCGGCATCGTGGGGCTAGCCAGCGCCCGCGAGCTGCTGCGGCGCCACCCGGGGCTGCGGCTCGCGGTGCTGGACAAGGAGCCGGAGATCGGCCGCCACCAGACGAGCCACAACAGCGGGGTCATCCACTCGGGCATCTACTACGCGCCGGGCTCGCTCAAGGCCCGCCTGTGCGTGCAGGGTGCCCGCGAGCTGTACGCCTACTGCGCCGAGAAGGGTATCCCTACCGAGCGCTGCGGCAAGGTGATCGTGGCCACCGACGAGGCGGAGCTGCCACGCCTGCAGGCGCTGTACGAGCGCGGCCAGGCCAACGGCGTCGAGGGCCTGGAGCTGATCGGTCCCGAGCGGCTGCGCGAGCTGGAGCCGCACTGCGTGGGCGTGCGCGCCATCTTCTCGCCGAACACGGGCATCGTCGACTTCAGCCAGGTGGCGCGCGCCTACGCCGACGACGTGCAGGCGGCCGGCGGCGAGATCCACCTGCGCCACGCCGTGCTGCGCATCCACCGCCGGGCGGACGAGGTGACGCTGGAGACGAGCGTGGGCGCCGTGCGCGGGCGGCACCTGCTGGTGTGCGCCGGGCTGTACGCCGACCGGCTGGCGGCGCTGACCGGCGCGCCGCGCGAGCCGCGCATCGTGCCGTTCCGCGGCGACTACTGGGTGCTGCGCCCGCCGCGGCGGTACCTGGTGCGCAACCTGATCTACCCGGTGCCCGACCCGGCCTTCCCGTTCCTGGGGGTCCACTTCACCCGCCGGCTCACCGACGGGGCGGTGTGGCTAGGGCCCAACGCCGTATTGGCCTTCGCCCGCGAGGGCTACCGCCGCACCGACCTCCGCCCCCGCGAGCTGGCCGAGGCGCTGGCGTACCGCGGCTTCCTGCGGCTGGCCGCGCGCTACTGGCGCACGGGCCTGGAGGAGATGCTGCGCGACTACAGCAAGCGACTGTTCCTGGAGTCGCTCCAACGCTACGTGCCGGAGCTGGTGATGGCCGACCTGTTGCCCGGACCGTCCGGCGTGCGCGCGCAGGCGCTGGACGCTGCCGGGAACCTCGTGGACGACTTCGTGGTGAACGTGCAGGAGGGGCAAGTCATCCACGTGCGCAACGCGCCGTCGCCCGCTGCCACCTCCTCGCTGGCCATCGCACGGTTGATCGCCGACCAGGCCGACCAGGTGTTCGCGCTGCCGGCGCGGCAGCCGGGCTGAGCGGCCACGACCGCCGCGCCCTGGAGCCTACTCGCCGCCGCCGCCGCGCGGGCACTCCGCCGCCGACGACACCCCGATCACATCGCGCCCCTGCTGGTGCTGCTGGTGCGCCGGCACGGCGTGCACGTCCACCACGATGAACACATACGGATTGGTGGCCGAGCCGGTGGCGTGGCAGATGCCGATGCGGTGCCCCCCGATCAAGGTTGGCGTGGGCGCCGGCCCCTGCGCCTCGACTGCCGGACTAGGCGCCACGACCAGCGGCAGGGTGAGTAGCGCGGCCCCGAACGCGCTTGCCCATGCCAGGCGCCCGAGCTTGCTGGACATCCTTTCCCCCCAGGCCGAGGTATTTCGGAGGCGTGTGCTCCATCTCTACGGTATGGGGCGCGCGGTTTTCCGCCCAGAGGGATGGGAAGTTGCCGGACGGGTCTTCACTGTTCCTTAACGCGGGGCAGCTTCGTGCGGTTGGTGGCCGGCTTCCGCTCAGCGGGCGGCCACGCGGGCGAGGAAAGCCAGCAGCAGCCGGTTGAATGCCTCGGGCGCCTCCAGGGGGACGTAGTGGCCCACGTCCGGCAGCAGGTGGATCTCGACGTCGGGCAAGTACTGGCGGTAGATGGCGGCGGCGCGCTGGGGGGTCGCGCCGTCGAGCTCGCCGCCGACGAACAGGACCGGGCAGGTGATGCGCGGCAGTTGCGCCGTCCAGTCGCGCTGGGCGTTGGCGCGGGCGGCGGCCGCGAAGGCGTGCGGCGCATTGGCGGCGGTGATCCGCACCTGGCGGGCGAACTCCGCCGGGTCGCGCGCGCGGAAGGCGGGGGCCACCCATGAGGCCACCAGCACCTCCGCCAGGGCGGCCATGCCCTCGCGCTCGGCCCGCGCGGCCCACTCATGGAACCGCGCGCGCGTCTCGGGGGGGAAGTCGCTGCTGGTGGAGACGAGCACCAGGGCGCGTACCCGCTCGGGGTAGCTCAGGGCGAAAGTCTGCACCACGCCGCCACCCATGGACAAGCCGACCAGCACCGCGCGCTCGATGGCGAGCTGGTCGAGCAGCACGGCCAGATCGGCGGCGAAGCCCGGCACGGAGTAGGGGCCGGGCGGCTTGTCCGACTGGCCATGACCGCGTAGATCGACGGCGATCGCGCGATAGCGGTCGACCAGGGCGGGCACGGTGCGGTCCCACAGCTGGTGGTTGCCGCTCAGGCCATGCACGAGCATTACTGCCGGCCCGTTACCACGGCTCTGGTAGTACAGGCGGACGCTGTCCGGCAGCTGCGCGTACATGGTTCCTGTCCTCCATGCCCGGTCCGCTCAGCGGCGGTTGAGCGCGTGCGCGTAGAACTGCAAGTACTCTGGCACGTGCGCGGTGATGTACTCCAGGCTGTGCTCGCCCGGCCACACGTGCCAGTCGTGCGGGAGGCCCCGCTCCACCAGCGCCGCGTGCAGCACCAGCGCGCGTGGGTACCAGCCGTCATCCTCCGGCACGTCGATCCAAATGAGGAGTTGGTCGAGGTCCGGTTGGGTGCGCGCGAGGTAGATCGGGTCGCGCGCGTTGAACTCCTCGCCGGTGCCCAGGAAGGGGATCTCCCCGTCGTCCTCGCGCGGCGTGGGCATGTGCGCGCCGACGATGCCGAACACGTCGGGGTAGGTGAACGCCTGCACCAGCGCGCCGGTGGCGCCGACCGACAGCCCGCCGATAGCCCGCCGGTAGGGCCGGCGCAAGGTGCGGTAGGTGCTGTCGACATGGCTGACCAGGTCGAAGGTCACGTAGTCGCCCCAGCGCGGGCCGTCCCAGGCGTGGTTGACCCACAGGCCGTAGTAGCCGTCGGGCATGACGACGATGAACGGCTCCACCTCGCGCGCGGCGATCGCCCGGTCGAGCTGGTCGATGAACCCCACGGCGGCCCACTCCTCGGGCGCGCCGCTGGCCCCGTGCAGCAGGTACAGCACCGGGTACGCCCGCCGCGCCTGCTCGTAGTCGGGCGGCAGGTAGACGTAGTACATCATGTCCTGGCCGAGCGAGCGGCTATAGAAGTACTGCTCCAGGAATCGGCCCTGGATCGGCCCCACGTACTCGGGCAGGTCGTTGGTGCCCGCCAGCCGCGCGCCGCCGGGCCGGCGCGGCTCCGGGAGCGGCGGCGCGTTCTGCAGCTGTGGCGGCGCCGCGCCCACGCGCTGGCCCCGCGGCACGGGCGTGCCGAACACGTTGGCGCGCTGGCGCGGGCTGACCACGGCGGCCGAGGGCGCGGCGGTCGCCTCGGGCGCCGGCGGCGGCGGCACGACCAGCAGCACGGCCAGCGCGACCAGCAGCGGCGTCAGCGCCCAGCGTAGCCGCGCCTCCGGCCGCGGGAAGAACAGGCGGCGGCGGATCAGCCACCAGATCACCAGGAGGCTGCCGAGCTGCAACAGCGTATTGGTCCAGCGCGCCTCGCGCGGGATCGGCGGGAGCGGTTTCAGGGCGATGCCCAACAGCACGACGAGCACGATGTGGGCCGTGTAGGCGTACAGCGCATGCTGCCCCAGCGGGAGCAGCAGCCAGCCCAGCGCGCGGTACAGCGGCCGCCAGGCCCAAGTGGTGAGCAGCCAGAAGAAGCCGAACACGATCGCCGAGGCGAGCACGCGCCCGGGCCGCACGTCGCCCTTGCCGAACACCAGGGCCAGCAGGTGGTCCGGGTCGAGCAGCGCCGGGTTGGTGATCGACAGCCACTGCCACACCGTGTTGCCCATGCGGTACAGGACGATCAGGCCCGCGAAGCCCACGGCGGTGAGCGCCAGCAGCCGGCGCTGCACGGGCGGCGGGAACCAGGTGGCGACGCGGTCGCGGTGGTAGCCGATGGCCATGGCGGTGAAGAAGAACACCTGCCAGGCCGCGAAGTGGAACAGGTAGTTGCCGTCGATCGTCCAGGGGAGCTCGGCCTGGTCGGGAATCAACTGGTAGGTGAGCCACAGGCCCCAGGTGGCTATCAGCAGCAGCCACGTGCGCCCATGGGCCAGCAGCCATAGCGCGCCGGGCGCGATGGCCAGCAGCAGCGTGTACAGCACCATCACATCGATCAGGTAGTACGTGCGGTGCAGCGACAGCACGTCGATCAGCAGGCGGAACGGCTCGGTCAGACTGACCCCCGTGGCCCACGGCAGCTCCAGCAGCTCGGAGACGACGATCAGCGGCAGCGTGACCCCGATGGTGAGCAGGTACAGCACCGCGGCGCGCTCCAGCGCGCGGCGCATGCCGGCCGCGAAGCCGTCGCGCTGCACGAGGCGCCCATATACGATGCCGACCAGCAGGCCGGAGATGAAGATAAACGCCTCGGCGGCCGAGGTGTAGAAGCGATTGCCGCCGGTGATCGCGTGCAGCCAGGAGCGGCCCCCGACA
The DNA here is from genome assembly GCA_035294645.1 of Chloroflexota bacterium. GTDB lineage: Bacteria > Chloroflexota > UBA6077 > UBA6077 > JAJPHF01 > JADGHJ01. The sequence goes on along the minus strand of DATGKN010000173.1, from coordinate 22,974 downwards.
TGGTCCACGACCATCGCCAGGACCGCGAAGCCGCGCAGGAAGTCGATCCGCAGGTCGCGCGATCCTGCGGGCTGATACGGGCCCCACCAGCCCGCGAGCCAGGCCCTGCGGCCCGCCCACCACGCGCTCGGGGGTGTTCGCGTGCTCACCACAACTACTACTGCCAGCAGCGCGGGCGTGAACGGTGCGTAGTCCGCCCCAGCGCCACGCCCCCGCGGGGACGCGCCAGACCACGCGCCCAGTGTTTGGAGTCTACCAGCCGCGCTCGCCAGGCCGCGACGATTCTCCCACCCTGGCGGGCATGCTCGCTGCTGCCCCCCCGACGGCCGTAGAATGAAGGCCGTCGCGCCGTGTCACACGGCCCGGAGGGGAATCGATGTCGGCCCGTGGTCTATCGCGCTCGCGGTGGCGAGCGGGCGGGCGGGCGCTGCTGGCGATCGCGCTGCTCGCCGGCCTGTTCGGCGGGGGCGCGCCCCCGTGGCCGGCGGCCGCCCAGGGGGAAGCGGTGCCGCCGGTGACGGCGCCCGTGCCGCTTAGCGAGCGGCTGCGCGCGCAGGGACACGCGGTGGACCCGGCGGAGGCGGCCTACCTCGACGCCGACGAACAGGTGACCGAGGGCTTCGTGCAGCCACTCACGGTCGTGCTGGCGTTTGCCGACGCCCCCCAGCGCCTCGCCGACTGGCACGCTACAGCGACCGAGCTGCTGCGCCAGCTGCTGCGGCGCGATCCGCTCCAAACGCCGGTCATCCCGCCCCCCGCGCTCCAGGCGGTGCACGCGCAGGCCGTGGCCTATCGCCAGCATCTGCGAGCCGCCGCGGAAGCCTGGCTCGCGGGCCTCGAGGCCGGCGCGCCCGACTGGCTGCAGTGGGGCGCCGCCGAGTACGGGGCGGCGGAGGCTGCTCGGGCGGAGTGGTACCGTGCTCTGTGGAAGCGCTATGTGGGCGAGCCGCCCCCGGGGTCCTGAGGGCCTGCTGGGCCTGCTGGTGCTCGTGGTGGCCTTGGGGGGGGGTGGGCCACGCGGGGCGCCGGCGCCGGCGGGCAACGCGCAGCTGCGCGTGGCCCACCTGGCGGTCGGATCCCCCATGTTCACGCTGCTGCTCGACGGCGAGCGCCAGCTCGCGCGGCTGGCCTACGGCCAGGCCAGCGACTACCTGGTGTTGCCCGCGGGCGCGCACACGCTCGTGGCGACCGCCCCGGAGGGGGATAGCGCCGCCGCGCCGATCACCGTGGCGCTCGACCTGCAGCCAGGTATCTGCTACACCGTGGTCCTCTTGCCCGCGGACACGCCGCCGCTGGTGCTGGTCGACGAGAGCCTGGCGCCGATGGGCGGACCGCCGCGGCTGCGACTGGTCCATGCTGCGGACGGGGTGCCGCCCCTGGACCTGGCGGTGGGCGCTACGCCGCTGGTGCGCGGTCTGGCGTTCGGCGCGGCCAGCCCCTACTACGACGCGCCAGCGGGTACCCACGGGATAGTCGTGTACACCGCGGACGGCGCCGAGATGGCGGGCATCCCCGACGCCACGCTAGCCGTGGACACGGCATATACGCTGGTCGCGGCCGCCCGCACGCCACCGGGAGCGGGCGTGGCGCTACTGCCGCTGGTCGACGGCTACCCGCCGGTCCGCTTCGCCGCTGGGGTGCGCCGCTGAGGTGGCGAGCGGCGCCGCTCGCGCGCAGGAGGAGGTGCCACATGGCTCGACGCCGACTGCTGCCACTACTGCTCTGCGCGCTCGTGGCCGCGGGGGCGCTGCTGGCCCCGGCGGGCGCGCAGACGCTCGACGACTACAGCCCCGAGCTGACTGTCGAGGGGTTGGTCGCCGCCCCGCGCACGTATACCCTGGAGGCCCTGCGCGCCCTACCCGCCACCGAGGTGTGGTTCCAGGCAGTGAACGAGCTGACGCCGCGCGTGTACCGCGGGGTGACGCTGTACGACCTGCTGCTGGACGCCGAGCCGCAGTTCGACCCGGCGCGGCCGACCGACCCGCTGAGCTGGTACGTACTGGTCAGCGCGGGCGAGGGGCGCAGCGCCGTGATCGCCTGGGGGGAGATCCACCCCTGGTTCGAGGAGAAGCCGGTGCTAGTGGCCTACGAGCGCGACGGCCAGCCGCTGCCGCCGCAGATGGGCATGGCGCGGCTGGTAGTGCCGTTCGACCGGCAGGCGACGCGCGGCATCGCCAACATCCGTACCATCAGCTTGCAGCGCGCCGAGCTTCTCCCGCCCCCGACTCCCGCGCTCCCCGTCCCGGCGCTGCCCAGCCCGTCGCCCGTGGAGCCGGGCGCCCCGTCCGCCGACTAGGGCCTCCAGCCGGGCGGGGACCACCTGCACCGGGCGCGAGGCTTCCGCGCGACTACAATCTCGTAGGCACCGTGTGGCCGAGGGGAGATAGTATGCAGCCTGTGGGCGGGACGTTGGCCGTTGCGGTCGCCCCGTCGCCCGTGGGGCAGGAGCAGGCCACCCGCTGCGCCTACCGCTGGCGTGGGGGCGCGGCGGTGCTGCTGGTGTGGTGTCTGTTCCTAGCCGGGGTGGGGCTGGCCTGGGACATCCGCTGGCACCTGGTGGTGGGGCGCGACGATTTCTGGTCGCCGCCGCACCTGCTGATCTACGGGGGCGTGGCGGCCTCGGGCCTGGTCTGTCTCACCGCCGGGCTGGTCGCGACCTACCGGGCGTGGCGCGACGGCCCCATGGTGGCGCACGGCGTGCGGCTGCTGGGGAGGGTCCACGCCCCGTTGGGAGTGGTGATCGCGGGCACGGGCCTCGCGGTGGTGCTGCTGGCCGCGCCGTTCGACAACCTGTGGCACGAGCTGTACGGCATCGACGTGGCGCTGTGGGCGCCGTTCCACCTCATGGGGCTCATCGGCGGGGCGTGGGCCGGGCTAGGTGCCGTGTACCTCGTGGCGGCCCAGGCCGTGCAGGCGCGGCGGCAGGGCGGGGCGCGGCCAGGACCACTGGGGCTCGATGGCTGGCAGTGGCTGTTGCTGTTCGCGTTGGCCGCGCTGTACGCCGAGCTGGCGGTCATCGCGCAGCCGGGCGCGGTGCAGTTCCCCACCACCGAGCTGGGCCCGGTGCAGTTCAGCACCTATCCGGTGCTGCTGGCCCTGGCCACCACCTTCGTGGGGGCGGCGGCCGTGCGCGCTACCGGCCGCCCCGGCGCGGCCACCGCGGTGCTGGCCCTGTACCTGGCGCGCCAGCTGCTCCTAGCCCTGCTCGTGCCGGGGGCCATCCGGGCGGCGGTGGCTGCCCAGGGGCTGAGCTATCGCCTGCCCGACGGTGCCCCTCGTTTTCCGCTCCACGAGGTCCTGGTGGCCCTCGCGCTGCTGGGGCCGGCGCTGGTGCTGGACCTGGTGGCCTGGCGGGCCGCCGATGACCTGCGGCGGCCGCGCGTGGCGCTCGGCGCCGGGCTGCTCGCGGGCGTGCCGCTGTTCGCGTTGGCCACCGCGACCACCTTCCTGCTGTACCGTGCGGTGTCGGTGCTCCAGGTGCCGCCGGAGATCGTCCTGCCCGGCCCGCCGGCGCCCGAGGCGGTGGAGCTGGCGCTGCCGCTGGCGCTAGCGGCGGGGGCGCTCGGGGCAGCGCTGGGCAGCGGCCTGGGCGGCGTGCTGCGCCTCAACCCGCGCTAGGGGCCGGAAGCGCCATGGGCAAGGGGTGGCGCGCTCGCACCTGCGCGGTCGTGGTGGCAGGGCTGCTCGCGGCCGCTCGCGTGGCCCTGGCCCATGACATCCCGCCCGCGACCTTGACCACGGTGCGCGCGGGGCCGTATTCGCTGGTCGTGGCGCGGTACGCCGAGCCGCCGCGCTCGGGCGCCGAGCTGCCGCTGCTGGTGAGTCCCGCGCCCGATGCGCCGGTGGCGCCCACTGCGGTGTGGGTCGTCGCGCGGCCCGGGCTGGGCACGGATGCCACCCCCACGCGCGCGGTGCTCGCCCCGGACCCCGACGCGCCCGGCGGCTTCGCGGGCGGCGTGCGCCTGCCCGTGGCGGGCGCCTGGCTGCTAGACCTGCTGGTCGATGGGCCGGCGGGGCCCGGCCAGGCCACGCTGGCCGTGACTGCCGCGGCGCCGCACGCCATGCCGGTGTGGCTCGGCTGGCTGCTGGGCCTGTCGCCGCTGGCAGGCGTCGGCGGGCTTGTGTGGTGGCAGCGGCGCTACCTGCGGGCGCTGGAGGCGGCCGCGGGCGCCGGCTAGCGCGGTGCGCGCCGAAGGGCCTCAGCGGCCGGCGGCGCTCGCCAGGAGGCGGTCGAGCGGCGCGGCGGGCAGCCCGAGCGCGGCGGCGGTGGGCGCGCAGGTGAGCTGGTCGCGCCAGATAGCGACGCCGCGGGCCAGCGCCGGCTCGGCTTGCAGCGCGGCGGGGATGCCCAGCGTGGCCAGCGCCAGCACGTAGCGCTGGGTGGCGTTGGTCAGCGCCTGGGTGGCGGTGCGCGGCACCAGCGCCGGCATGTTGGGCACGGCGTAGTGGATCACGCCTTCTTCGATGTAGGTCGGCGCGGCGTGGCTGGTCGGACGAATCGTCTCCACGCAGCCTCCCTGGTCGATGGCCACATCGACGATCACGCTGCCCGGCGCCATCGCGCGCACCATGGCCCGCGAGACGAGGGTCGGCGTGCGGGCGCCGGGCACGTGCAGCGCGCCGATGAGCAGGTCGGCGTGGGCCACCAGATCGGCGATCGTCTCGGGGTTGGCGACCAGCGTCTCGACCCGGCCCGTGTAGCGCTGGTCCAAGGCGGCCAAGGGCCGCTCGCTGCGGTTGGCGACCCGTACGCGCGCACCCAGCCCCACGGCCATCTGCACGGCGTGTGTCCCGACCGTCCCTGCGCCGAGCACTGCCACGGTGCCGGGAGCCACCCCGGGCACGCCGCCCAGCAGGATGCCCCGGCCGCCGTGGTCGCTCTGCAGCAGACTGGCGCCGATCTGCACGGCCAGCCGGCCGGCGATGGCACTCATGGGGGCCAGCAGGGGCAGCGAGCCGTCGTCGAGCTGCACCAGCTCGTAGGCGATGGCCACGATGCCGCGGGCGAGCAGGCGCCGGGTCAGCTCCGGCGCGGCGGCCAGGTGCAGGTAGCCGAATAGCACCTGGCCCTCGCGGAGCAGCTCCGGCTCGTCGCCGACCGGCTCTTTGACCTTGACGATCAGCTCGCTCTCGGCGAACAGCGTCGTGCGGTCGACCAGGCGGGCGCCCGCGGCGGCGTAGGCGTCATCGGGGAAGCCGCTACCCGCGCCCGCGCCATGCTCGACGAGCACCGGCACGCCCTGGGCTCGCAGCAGCGCGGCGCCGCCCGGGGTGAGCGCCACCCGCTGCTCTCCTGTCTTGATCTCGCGCGGTACTCCGACTCGCACAGCTCCTCCCCCAGTGGCCGCCGACCCCGACACGCCCGGCGGGAAGCCTCGTTGCTCCCGCAAGGACGGCCACCGTTTCCATCGTAGCACCGCGCCGGCGGCCCACCGCGGTGCGGCTGTACGCCGTGGCGGGTATTTGCCCAGGCCGCGGCGGGGCGGTATCATCCCCCGGCGCGGTACCGGCAGCGGTCATGGCGACCGAGCGGTGGCCTGGTGGCCGCGGATTCAGGGACTAGGAGCAGGACTTCTTGGCACGGTGGCTTCTCGGCCTCGCTCTCTGGCTTGCGCTCGGCGCTGTCGCGGCCCCCGCGACGGCACAGCAGGCAACCCCCACCCCGCCCCCCACGGCTGGGCAGGGCCCGACGACGGACGAAGTGATTCCGCCCCCCATGCCCGCGCAGACCATCAGCCAGGTCATTCGCAACGCGGGCTACTCGCTCACGCCCGAGGAGGCCGCGTACCTGGACGCGGACGAGCGGCTCACCGAGCGCTTCGTCAACGCCGTCATCACCGCCGACCTCGCGGTAGATATGGTCAACGATCCGCAGGTGCGCCAGGTATTGATGGACCAGCTGCGCGCGGTGACGCAGCTCGATCCGGCCGCGCTCGACGTGCCGCCGCCCCCCTCCCTGCAGGCCTTGCACCAGGTGGGGCAGCTACGGCGCGAGGCGTTGCAGCGCACCGCCCGCGCCTGGTTGGAGGGGCTCGAGGCGAACGATCCGTTCTGGATCAACCGCGGCATGGACGCCTATGCCCAGGCACGGCAGGCCGAGGCCGACTGGTACACCATGCTGCGCCAGCGGCTCCTCTCCTCGGCCAACGTGCCGGCAACGCCGCCCGCCCAGGTCCCCACCGCCACGCCACGGTAGGGCTCAGCGCGCGCCGGCCAGCAGCGGCGCCCCCGGGCGGGCGCCAGTAGGCAGCCCCTCGGCGACCACGGGCTCCCCGGCCACCAACGTGTACGCCAGCTCGCCCGTGTCGGCGTTGAACAGGACTAAGTCGGCGACGCACCCGACAGCGAGGCGCCCGCGCTCGCGCAGTCCGTACACGTGGGCCGGCCAGGCGGCGAGCTTGTGTACCAGCCGCTCCAGGGGCACGCGCCCGGGCCAGCGGCGGCAGGGGGCGAGGCGACTGCGAACGAACGGGCCTGCCGCGTCGCGGGGATCGGGTGGAAAGCCGCCGAGCAGAATGTACGGCCGCTGCAGGAGCTCGACCAGCGTATCGGCGTGGTCGGCCGCTGGCCAGTCGGTCATGTGCCAGTACACGCGCATCGCCTCGGCGTTGGCGTGTTCCAGCGCCTCCCACAGCGCGGGCCAGCTCGGCGGCGGCGCGCTGGTCTCCGGGCGCCACACGATAGGGGCGTCGATCTCCTGCGCGACCTGGGCCACGGCGGCGACCGTGGCCGGCAGGGGCGGGCCGTGGACCCACTGCACGGGCGGCTCGCGTCGCCAGGCCAGGTTGATGGGCCAGTGACCCGGGGCGCCCTGGGGCCCAGCGGCGGGCGGTTCCGGGGGCGCGGGGCGCTGGGCGGGCGGCTGGAGGGTGGTCGCGTCCCAGGCGTTGAGCAGCAGGGTGGTGACCCCGGGCAGCTCGGCCAGCAGCGCCTCGGGCGCTGTTTGAGCCAGCTCGGCGTGGCCGCCCTGATCGTCGATGAAGCCGGGGGCGACGACCAGCCCCACTGCTTCGATTTCGTCACAATCGTGATCGGCGCAGCGTCCGATGGCCGCGAGCCGCCCGTCCGCGATCGCTACGTCGGCGACGTAGCCGGCGCGGCCCGTGCCGTCGATGACCAGCCCGCCGCGGATCACTCGGTCGTACATCGGCCTTCCTCGGGGTGCTACGCTGGCAGCGCGCTGGGGGCGCGAATTCGCCGCCCACCGGGGCGGTACCAGCCTATAATTCTGGCCGGCAGAGCCGGCCCGCGCGAATGGATAGCCGAGCCCGCGGGCGCGAGCGCCGGCGGAGCCCCCGGTACCGCGGGAGGGACACCACCTGGTATCCCAGAGCCAGGTGTCCCGTGTGGAGCAGGATGTGCGAAGCACACTCTCGGCGGCAAGGGCTGCGTGGCTGCTGGGTGTTCTCGCGCTGATCGGCCTGGGACTGCAGGGGGTGCAGGCCGGCCCTCTGCCTCAGACGCCTGTGCTCACCCCGACGCCCGAGGCCACCGACTGCCGGCCCGAGGCGCGGCTGGACGCGCCGCTGCCCGACCTGGTGCTGCGTGGGATCGTCACGGTGGGGGGCTGGGCGGTGGACCCGGCCAGTCCGGCTGGCACTGGGGTGGCCGAGGTGGAAGTGTATCTCGATGGTTACGGCAACGATCCCGGGCAAACGTACATCGGCCGGGCGGAGTACGGCGGGGTGCGCACGGATGTGGCCGAACGATTCAACGACGCGCGCTTTGCCCGCTCGGCGTTCAGCCTGTCGTGGGATGCGTCCACCGCGGGGGCGGGCGAGCACACGCTCGTGGTGCTGTACCGCACGCGGTGCGGCTGGAGTAGCCTGACGCAGACCGTTCAGGTGGACGGCCCCACGATCCTGCTCCAGATCGACCGGCCCGCGCAGGGCGTGCCGGTCAGCGCGCCGGTGCGCATCGAGGGCTGGGCCGCCGACCCCGCCGCCCCGGTGGGCACGGGGGTGGAGCGGGTCGATATGTACCTCGATGGCCAGATCACCACGCGCGGCATCCCGCTGGGCGAGGTGAGCTACGGGGAGAGCCGGCCCGATGTCGGCGCGGCGCTCGGCGGCCAGGAGCAGGCGGCCCGCTTCAGCCGCAGCGGCTGGAGCGTGTTGTGGAACCCCACGGGCCTCACGCCGGGGCGCCACCTGCTGACGTTCTACGCCCGGGGGCCGGCGGGCGCCGTGGCCCGCTCGCTGGCTCTGGAAGTGACCCCCGAGGGCGCCGGGCCGCGTGGGGCCACCCCCGCGTTGCCCCTGCCCGAGCCGACCCTGCCCGGTGCGCCGACGCCCGCGGTTCGCCCGGCCGGCGCCTCGTTCCCCCTCACCGCAGCGGGGACGACACCGAACAGCGTGGCGCTGGCGTGGAATGCGGTCCCCAACGCCGCCAGCTACGACGTCCTGGTGGCTGAGGGTGCCGGGGTGTTCTCGCCGCTGCAGAACGGGTTGGCCGACACTCGCCTGGTGGCCACCAACCTGGTGCCCGGCCAGACCTACCGCTTCGTGGTGCGCGCGTACGATGCCAATGGGGCGGAAGTGGCGCGCTCGACGACGCTCACGGTCGCCACGCCGTTGCCAGGGCCCACCGCCACGCTTCCGCTCGGCACGCTGGTCGTGCCGACCGCCACTCCGCTGGGGCGCGGCTAGGCCGCCGCCCGCCACTTCCGCCTATAATTTCTATGGAAGTTGGCACGCAGCCCCGCAGGGCGCGGGCTAGCGTGGCTGGTAGGGAGAGGATGCTGCGATGTCGTTGCACCTGCACTGCCCGCACTGCGGCGAGTTGTTGATCGAGGAGGCGACGACGGTCACCACTTCGGCGCGCGAGGGCACGCGGCAGGAGACGTATGACCTGGCCTGTCTCTGCGGGACACGGCTGCGGCTCCAGCTCCCTCCACAGCGCCTCGCGCCCCCGCGTCGTCGCCGGCGGCTGGCGCGGCACCGGGGGGGACCGGCGCGCGAGGCGCGGCGAGCCAGCGCACCGGTCGCCGCGGAGGAGGCGCCCAGCGTGCGGCCCACGGCCGACCGCCCCTTCCCCTTCACGCCGTGGCAGTATGCCCGCCTGCTGGTGTTGCGCGGGCGGGTGCGCGACGGCGAGATCAGCGAGGGCGAGCCGCTCGACGGCAACCAGCCCCAGGCCACCAAGTCGGATTAGGCGCCCCCGCGCCGCATTCTGTGGTGGGCGCCCACCACCAGGCGCTGCCGCCTTCACAGGCCCGTGGCCTGTGTCGTTCCTGGGGCGTGTATAGCCCCATTGCATCGTGGCCCCGCGGTGCTAGAATGGCGCCACAGCGGCACAGGGCGGGGTGATGCCCTGTCGTGGCGAGAGGGAGGCCCACGATGAACATGCGGCAGGTGGCGCTGGCTGGGGCGCTGTTGACGTTGGTGTTCCTCGCGCATGCCTCGGGGCGCCTGTTCCAGATCGGCGGCGCGCAGTTCGCGCCCAGCATCGGGATCTACACGCTGATGGCCCTGTTGCTCGGGCCGCAGCTCGGCTGGGGGCCGCTGGTGGGCATCGGCCTGGCGGTGGGGATCCTGACCATGCTCGCAACCTCCAGCCCCTTCCCGCCGGCCAACATCCCCGGCCACGGGCTGGCGTTCCTGCTGGCCTGCGCGCTGGCCAAGGCCACCTGGCGGCGGGACCGCGACTACAGCGTCCCGACCATGATCGGCATCCTCGCCATCACCCTGGTGGTGTCCTGGACGCTGTTCGCCACGGCCACGTGGTTCGGGCTGGCGGGCAGCGGGCCGATGGCGCGCTCGTTCGAGCGGTTCGGGGTGGAGTTCGGCACGGGGCTGCTGGCCTGGTGGCTGTTCGGGTTCGTGGGAGTGGCCATCCCGAGCTTCATCATCGGGTTGATCCTGCTGCCGCTGCTGTACAAGGCCGTGGCGCCCGCCCTGGTACGCTACGGGATGCTACCCGCCCGCGAGGGGCAGGTGGCGCCGCACATCGCGTCGTAGTATGCCGGGCCAGCCGCTCGTTCGCCTGGAGGGTGTGCGCTATCGCTACCCTACCAGCCGCGACTGGGTGCTGCGCGGGGTAGATCTCACCCTCTACGAGGGCGAGTTCGTCGGGCTGGTGGGCACCACCGGCGCCGGCAAGTCCACGCTGTGCCTGACGTTCAATGGGCTGATCCCCCACTACATGGGCGGCGTCTGCGAAGGGCACATCGAGGTAGCCGGCCGCTCCACGCGCGAGCAGACCGTGGCCGACCTCAGCGCGCAGGTGGGGCTCGTGTTCCAGGACGCCGATGCGCAGCTCATCATGTCCACGGTCGAAGAGGAGTGCCTGCTTGCCCCGCTGAGCCAGGGCCTTAGCCGCGCCGAGGCGCGCGCGCGGGCGGCGCAGGTGCTGGCGGAGCTGAACGCCACCGACCTCGCCCACCGCGCGCCGCAGACGCTGTCTGGTGGCCAGAAGCAGCGCGCGGCCATCGCCGCGGTGATGACGGCCCAGCCGCGCCTGCTGGTGCTCGACGAGGCCACCTCCGAGCTAGACGCGCTCAGCGTTCACCGCCTGTTCGCCCTGTGCGCACGATTGAACCGCGAGCACGGCACCACGATCCTGCTGGTCTCGCACGAGATGGAGCTGCTGGCGCGGTACGCCCACCGCCTGCTGCTGCTGAGCGAGGGGCGGATCCTGCTCGACGGGCCGCCGCGGGCGGTGCTGCGCGAGCTGGAGGTGTTCCGTCGCGCCGGGGTGCGCCTGCCGCAGGTGGCCGAGTTCGCCGCCCGTACCGCCGACTGCCTACCCTGGCCCGAGCTGCCGCTGAGCGAGCAGGAGGCCGAGCGGCTGCTGCGCGCGGCGCTGGAGACGCCCGAGTGAGTGGCGAGCCTGCGCTACTGCGCGTGGAGCGGGTCAGCTTCCGCTACCGGCCCGACGGATGGGCGCTGCGCGACGTGGATCTCCACTTCGCCGCCGGCGAGTTCACGGCGATCATCGGCAACAACGGCTCCGGCAAGTCGACGCTGATGAAGTTGCTGGTCGGGCTGCTCAAGCCAACGGTGGGCCGCGTGATCGTGGACGGGGTGGACACGCGCACCGCCCGCGTGTCGCAGCTCGCGCGGCGCGTGGGCTTCATCTTCCAGAACCCCAACGACCAGCTGTTCGCCAACACGGTGGCGGAGGAGATCCGCTTCGGCCTGCGCAACCTGGGCCTGCCGCCCGCGGAGGTCGAGGCCCGCCTGGAGGCCACGCTGGCGCAGTTCGAGCTGACGGCCGTGCGCGACCTGTTCCCGCGTTTTCTCTCGCGCGGCGACAAGCAGAAGGTGTGCATCGCCAGCGTGGTGGCCATGCAGCCGCGGGTCCTGCTGCTCGACGAGCCGACCACCGGCCAAGACCACCGCGACTCGCGGGCGATTATGGAGCTAGCCACCGCGCTGAACCAGCAAGGCATCACGATCCTGCTGGTCACCCACGACCTCAACAACGTCGCCGCCTACACGCGCCGCGTGGTGGTTCTGCGCGATGGGGTAGTGGTGGCCGATGGGCCGACCGCCGCGGTGATGTCCGACGTGGCGCTGCTAGAGGCGTGCAGCCTCGTGCCGCCGCAGATCGTGCGGCTGTCGCTGGGCCTGGCCGATTTGGGGCTACCGCTGGCCCTGAGCGTCGAGGCCATGGAGCAGCAGACCCGCGCCTGGCTGCGCGCTCGGGTACGGCCATGACACTCGACGAGCGCGGCCCCCTGGGGCAGGTGGACGCTCGCGTCAAACTCCTGTGGGTGCTAGCCACGCTGCTCGCCGGCCTGATCTTCGTCCAGCCGCTCACGCTGAGCCTGCTCCTGCTGAGCATCCTTGGCGTCGCGGCCCTGGGGCGCGTGCTAGGCGCCACGCTACAGCGTCTGCGCAGCTTCGGGGTGCTGATCATCACCATCGGGCTCATCTTCGCCATCATCGTGCCGGGCACCCCGCTGGTGCGGGTGCCGCTGGTGGGCTTCGATCTGGTGATCAGCCAGGACGGGCTGTACCTCGGCTTGATCTCGGTGCTGCGCATGTTCGTGTTCGCCACGCCGCTGCTCGTCACGGTGATGACGACCAACAACAGCGACTTGATCCAGGCGCTGATGGTGGCGCGGTTGCCGCTGGAGTACGCGCTGATGATCGTGCTGGCGCTGAACTTCGTGCCGCTGTACCTGGCCGAATTCCAGCGCATCGGCGACGCCCAACGCGCGCGGGCCCACGCCGTGGTCGAGCAAGGCTTCTGGGGCCGCATCCGCGGGCTGATCCCGATCTTCGTGCCGCTCACGCTCAACGCGATCGACCGGGCGGACACCGTGGGCAAGGTGCTGGAGATCCGCGGCTTCTCGCGGCGGCGCTTCACGCCCGAGTTCGCCCCGCTCACGGGCGGGAGCTGGGCGCTGCTGGCCGTCTCGGCTGTCATCGCCGTAGTAGCCATCGCCTCGGTGCTGGCGGGCCACGACCTGGTGGCGGCGCTGGTCGGCCTGGCGTAGCCGTCGCGCTCAGCACGCGGACGCGTCTGGAGGTGGCCGCGGCGGCTCGGGGCGCCACTGGGGCTCGGCGAGCTTGCGGGCCAGGTAGGCCGCGCCGGCGAGCGTGGCGCTGGCGGCCAGGGCGCGCAGCACACGCGGAGCCGGCGCCGCGGAGGCAGCGGGCGGCTCGCGGATGGGCTCCGCGCCTCGCAACGCCTGGCCGGCCAGGCGCGCGCGCGTAAGCGCCTCCGCGCCGAGCGCCGCCGCCTCGCGGCGCAGCCGCGCCAGGGGCCGGCGGGCAGCCTGCGCGCGCCGGTAGGAGCGGTACCACAGGGCGAGCACCACCAGGACGCCGCCCGCGACCGCTGCCCCGCGAGCCAGGCGGAAGGCCGGGTGCGCCATCGCCACGTGGCGTAGATCCAGCCCCTGGCGCGCGCGTTGCTCCAGCGCGTCCAGCAGCTGCTCGGTCTCCCGGCGCAGGGCGGCTATCTCGCGGGCGGTGTCAGCCGCTGTCTCGCCCACTCCAGCTCCTCCCGGACAATCGCTCGCGATCGCTGCAACGGCGGAACCCGCAGGCGCTGGCGGCCGAGCAGCAGGCACGCTGCCCCAACGATCGCGAACAGCACCCCCCACAACAGCGCGGCGCCCCACAGGGGCCAGCGCAGCAGGAGCATCGTCGCGTCGATCAGCGCCACCAGCAAGCACATCGCGGCGAACAGCAGCAGCAGTCCCCCGGCAACGAACAGGATGATGGCGCGGAGATTGGAGCGGATGTCCTCGCGCAGCTCTTGCTTGGCCAGCGCGATCTGCTTCTCGACCAGCGCGCTGACGTTGTCGACGAGCCGGCGGCCCAGCTCGCTGAGGCTCAGCGCCTCATAATTCGGCGTGGCCACGCGCCTCCCCTCCCCCCGCCCGAACAACTTGCCCGCGCCGCGTGATTACAAGGTCTGTGCCACTCGCTCCGACGCGATGCCATCGCGCTTCAGTATAGTCGACAGCTAGGCGCAGTCCCCATCGTGCGCTTGGGAAAGCGCGAGGTGCGCGAGCGCGGCGCCCACGAGGAACAGCGAGCCCGTGACCACGACCAAGCCCTCGGGGCCCGCGAGGCTGGCAGCCGTTGCCAGCGCTGTCGGTGGAGCGGCCGCCGTGATGGTCGGTAGCCCCGCGGCACGCAGCAGGCCGGCCAGCGTCGCCGCGGGCAGCGCGCGCTCGTGCGCCGTGGCGGTGGCGACCGCCGCGCGCGCCGCAGGGGCTAGCGCCTGCACGATCCCCGCGGCATCCTTGTCCGCGCTGCAGGCGAGCACGAGCACGCAGGAGCGCTCGGGGAAGCACTCGCGAAGTGTCTCGCGCAGCACCGCCGCCGAGGCCGTGTTGTGGGCGCCATCGAGCAGCAGTGGTGGCGCACCGGGCACGAGCTGGGCGCGTCCGGGCCAGACCACCGTGCGCAGCCCGTGCGCGACGGCCGAGGGCTCCAGGGCGGCGCCGAGCAGCGCGCGGGCCCCCGCGATGGCCAGGGTGGCGTTATCGCGCTGGTGGCGGCCCAGCAGTGGGAGCGTCAGGTGATCGAGGGCCAGGGCCGGCCCGCGCACGGCGAACGGCGCGCGTCCGGCTGGGCTGCCGAGCGGCTGCCAGCGCCACTCGCGGCCCACCCACGCGAGCGGGACGTCCAGCGCTCGCGCGCGGGCGGCGAGCACCGCGGCCGCGGCGGGCACCTGGGGTGCGCTGACGGCGGGCCGGCGCGCGCGCAAGATGCCCGCTTTCGCCGCAGCGATGTCGACCAGCGTCGGGCCGAGCACGTCGCGGTGGTCCTCGCTGATGGCCGTGACGAGGCTCACGCGGGGCTCCAGGGCGTTGGTGGCGTCGTGCGCGCCGCCGATGCCAACCTCTACGGCGGCCACCTCGCAGCCCTGCCGGGCGAAATAGTCGCAGGCGAGGGCCAGCGCGGCCTCGAAGGTCGTGACCGGGCCCAGGGCCGGCCACCGCTGCTCGAGCGCGGCGATGCACGGGGCCAGGCGCGCGGCGCCGGCCGCGAGGTCGGCGGGGGAGATGAACGCGCCCGTGGCCCAGATGCGCTCGCGGAAGCTCAGCAGATGCGGGCTGGTGAAACGCCCCACGCGCCGGCCGGTGGCCTGCAGGATGGCGGCGAGCAGCGCGGTGGTGGAGCCTTTGCCCTTGGTGCCCGCCACCAGTATCGTTTCGAAGCGGTCTTGCGGATCGCCGAGCAAGGCGAGCAAGTGCCGCGTGCGCGCGACCTTGTGCGCGCGCTGGGTAGCCGGGTCGTGTGGGCGCCTTGACAGGCCTAGTAGGTAGTCCAGAGCAGCCTGGTAAGCCGGGGCCGCCACGCGGCCGTCGGGCAGGGGCCAGGTCGGCGGCGACGCACACACCGCGACTCCCTCCACGGGATTGTAACAGGGTGGTGGGACCAGCACGGGCAGCCGAGGAAGGGCAGTGGGTGAGCGAGAGGCCACGCGGCCAGCGGCCGTGAGTATACTGAGGGTGCCCGGCGGCGTGGTACTGGCGCTGCTGGTCGGGCTGCTCGGGGGATGCGGACCGCTCGCCCCGGGGGCACCGGTGGAGCGCTGGGGCACGGATCTGGCGGAAACGGCTCTGGCCGCGTTTCTGGTCACGCGGCGCGACCCGCCGCTGCCGGCCGGCGCGCTGACGGCCCTGGGGCCCGATGTGTACGGCCTGGTCGTCGACGAGGCGGGGGGGCCGGAGCGCGTCTGGCAGGTGCGCCACCCGCGCGCCGACGTGGTCAGCCTGCCCGTATCCGCCCGCGAGCACGAGGTGGGCGTCCAGTTCAAGGCCGATGTGGTGATCGTGTTCGAGCAGCGCTACTGCATGGCGGGGCGCGAGGCGGGCACCTGGCGGTGCGAGCCGTGGCAGCTCGCCCGCTGCTGCGAGCAGGTCTGGCAGCTGACGCGCGATGGCTGGGCCAGCGAGCGGCCGCCCGCGCGGCAGTAGCGTGGCATGGGGCGAGTGGCTGTCGCCGCCCCCGCGAAAGGCTTATACTGGGGCGGCGCGCACCCGGGAGGTGCGGGGCCACGACAGGAGGGGGCACAAGGGGTCATGGCGCGACTACGCCTGGATGTGGTGACAGCCGAACGGGAAGTCTTCTCGGACGAGGTCGAGGTCGTGGTGGCGCCCGGGGTGGAGGGCGAGCTGGGAATCCTGCCCCGCCACGCACCGTTGATCACCATGCTGCAGCCAGGTATTATGCGGCTGCGCAAGGATGGGGAGGAGACGCTGATGGCGGTCAGCGGCGGGTTCCTCCAAGTGTTCAATGACCGCGTGTTGGTGCTGGCCGACACGGCCGAGCGCGCCGAGGAGATCGAGGAGAGCCGGGCCGAGGCCGCCCGCCAGCGCGCACTCGCCGCCTTACAGAACGCGCCGCCCGCGGAGGCGGAAGCCGCGCGCGCGGCCCTGCGCCGCTCGCTGGTGCGCCTCGAAGTCGCCCGCCGCCGCGCGCGGAGGACGAGTTCGTGAGCGCCTCGCCCGGTGTGCACCCCCCGACTACCGACGGGCCGGCCGCGCTCGATCACCGCTGCATCGTGGTCGAGGGCGGTGTGCCCCTGCACGGCACGGTGGTCATCGGCGGCTCGAAAAATGCGGCCCTACCGATCCTAGCGGCTTGCTTGTTGACCCCCGAGCCGTGCACGATTACCAACCTGCCGGACATCGAAGATATCCACACCATGCTCGAGGTGCTCCGCACCCTGGGCACCGAGGTGGAGCGCCTCGATCGCCACACCGTCCGGGTCCGCGCCGGGACCATCACGAACACGCGCGTGCCGCGCAGCCTCGGCAAGCGGATGCGCGCCTCGTTCCTGGTCGTCGGCCCGCTGCTGGCGCGGGTGGGGCGCGCCGAGGCCCCGCATCCGGGCGGTTGCGCGCTGGGCATGCGGCCGGTGAACGTGGATGTGCACGGCTTTCGCCGCATGGGCGCGCGGGTGGTGCAGGAGGACGACTTCTACCACGCTAGTGCCGAACGCCTGCACGGCGAGCGGGTCTATCTCGACTACCCGAGCCATACCGGCACCGAGAACCTGCTCATGGCCGCCTGCGGCGCCGAGGGAGTGACGACCATTCGCCACGCCTCGATCGAGCCGGAGGTCGCGGATCTGGCGACGTTCCTGCAGCGCATGGGGGCGCACATCGCCGGCGTGGGCAGCAGCACGCTGGTCGTGGTTGGCGGCCGGCCGCTGCATGGGGCCACCTACCGGGTGATGCCCGATCGCCTCGCCGCCGGCACCTTCCTGATCGCCGGGGTGATCTCGGGCGGCGAGGTGCGGGTGGTGGACGTGGTGCCCGAGCATCTGGAGCCGGTGACCTACAAGCTGCGCGAGGCAGGCGCTCGGGTGGAGGAGGGGCCAGACTGGGTACTGGCGGCGGCGCCGCCGGGGGGGCTGCGCAGCGTCGACGTGCAGGCGATCCACTACCCCGGGTTCCCCACCGACCTACAAGCCGCGTTCGCCGCGTTGCTCACCCAGGCCTGTGGGACGAGCATCGTCCACGAGCGCGTGTTCGAAAACCGCCTGGAATACGCGGCCGAGCTGCGCGCCATGGGCGCTCGCATCGCTGTGGACGCGAGCGGGCAACGGGCCCGGATCGACGGGCCGGTGCGCCTGCGGGGCGGCGCGGTCGTGTCGGCCCGTGACATCCGCGGCGGGGCGGCCGTGGTGCTAGCGGCGCTGGCCGCCGAGGGCCAGACCGTGATCCGCGACGCCTACCACCTGGACCGTGGCTACGAGGACCTGGTCGGCACGCTCGCCCGCCTGGGGGCGCGCATCCGTCGCGTCGTGCCGGAATGGGTCCGCTGACGCCATCGCCCTGGCGCCGCCTTCCCTGGCGGTGGGCGCCCCCCGCGGCTACGGGGTGAAGCTGCAAGGCGGCGCGATGTTCAGGCGCGATCTCGGCCTCGACCTCGGCTCGGCAAACCTGCGCCTCTATGTGCGCGGCCGCGGGGTGGTGCTCCACGAGCCGAGCGTGGTCGCTCACGGGGCCGATGATGACCGGCTCTACGCGGTCGGCCATGACGCGCGCGCGATGGCGGAGCGGGTACCCCCCCGCATCGTCGTCACGCGGCCTATCCGCGGCGGGGTAGTCGCCGACTATCGTATTGCAACCGTGTTGTTGCGGGTGCTACTCCGCCATGCGAGCCGCCGGCTCCCGCTGGGACGGCCCGCGGTGATGCTGGCCGTGCCGGCGGGTGTGACGAGTGTGGAGAGCCGTGCCCTGGTCGATGCGGCGTTCCAGGCCGGCGCGCGCGAGGTGTATCTGTTGCCCGCACCGCTGGCCGCCGCGATCGGCGCCAACGTACCGCTCGCCAGCGCCAGCGGCCACCTGCTGCTCGATCTGGGAGCCGGCACCACGCAGGCGGCGGTCCTCTCGTTGAACGACATCGTGATTAGCCGGACGCTGCGCCAGGGCGGCGAGCGGCTCGACGCGCTGATCGCCGCGCATGTCAAACGAGAGCATCGCCTGCTTATCGGGCGCTCCACCGCCGAGGAGATCAAAGTGCGCCTGGCCAGCGCTGTGCGCCTGCCCGAAGACGTCACGCTCGAGGTCAAGGGGCTCGATGCGACCACTGCCCTGCCGCGCACCATCCAGCTCAGCTCGTGGGAGATCACGGATGCCCTGCGGGAGGGCTTGCAAGCCATTGTGGACACCGTGCGGACCGTGCTAGAGCAGACGCCGCCCGAGCTAGCGTCGGATATCGCCGACAAGGGCATCCTACTGACCGGCGGCGGCGCGCTGCTGCGCAACCTCGACCAGCTGTTGACCCGCGAGATCGGCCTTCCCGTCGTGCTGGCCGAGGACCCGCTGACCTGCGTCGCCGTCGGCGCCGGCCGCGCGCTGGAGCACCTCGACGTGTTCCAGGACAGCTTGCTGCCGGTGGGGAGCGCGTAGCGCCATGAAGCGCGGGTGGCTGCCGGTCAGCCGCAACGTCCTGGCGCTGGGGGGGACCAGCCTGCTCACCGATATCTCCGCCGAGATGATCACCACCGCACTGCCGCTGTACCTGGTGTATTTCCTGCGCCTGAGTCCGTTAGAGTTCGGCGTCGTCGATGGCCTCTACCAGGGTGTGGCGGCGTTGGTGCGCGTGGCCGGGGGCGCTCTCGCCGACCGGACGCACCGCTACAAGGAGGTGGCGGCCGCGGGCTATGCGATATCGGCCATCTGCAAGCTGGTCTTGCTCGCCGTGGGCGGCGTCTGGACCGGGATCGCCGGGGCGGTATTGGGCGACCGGTTGGGCAAAGGCCTACGCACGGCCCCGCGCGACGCGCTGATCTCGCTCAGTGCCCCGCGCGCCGCGCTGGCCACTGCCTTCGGGGTCCATCGCGCGCTGGACACAGTGGGGGCCTTGCTCGGGCCGTTCGTGACCTTCGGGATCCTGGCGCTGGCACCGAACGCGTTCGACGCGGTGTTCGTGGCCAGCTTCTGCTTCGCGCTGCTGGGGCTGGGCGTGCTCCTGCTGTTCGCGGAGAACCGCGCCGGGGCTCCGACGGCTGCCGGCCAGCCCCGGCCCCTGCGTCACCTCGAGCGGGCGGTGCTGCACAGCGGCTTCGGGCGCCTGATCGTCGTGGCGAGCTTGTTGGCCCTGCTGACTATCAGCGACCCGTTCCTCTACCTGGCGCTGCAGCGGCGCGGTGCCGTGGCAGTGGCTGTCCTGCCGCTGCTGTACGTAGGCACGGCCCTGGTGACGTTGGCGCTCAACATCCCTCTCGGCCGTCTGGCCGATCGCGTGGGGCGGTCGCGCGTATTCCTCGTGGGCTACGTGCTGTTGGCGTTGGCCTACCTGGTGGTCCTCAGTCCCGGTCTGGCCTGGCCGCACGCCATCAGCTGCTTGGCGCTGCTGGGCGCGTACTATGCGGCGACCGACGGCGTGCTAGCGGCCATCGCCAGCGCCCAGTTACCGGCGGCCCTGCGGGGCAGCGGGCTGGCGACGCTGGCCACCGCCACCGGCCTGGCCCGCCTCGCTGGCTCGGTCGGCTTCGGCGCGTTGTGGACCTGGTGGGGGTTGGAGACCAGCGTGCTGCTGTATCTGGGGGGGCTCACGGGCGCTATCCTGCTAGCGCTGCTGCTCCTGCGCCAGGCCAGAGCGGGGGGCTATGCCGTCGCGCCGCACGGCTGACCGTGCTACCCGGCCGGGGGCTGGGCTGCGCTCCCCAGCGCGCGGGCGGCGGGGCCGCTGGTGGGGCTTCGCGGCCCTGTGTCTGCTGTGCTTGGGGGTAGGCGGCGGCTACGTGGCGCTGGCCGCCCGTCGGGCCGCGGCCCCCCCTATTGCTGCATCCGCGCCGGTGGACACGGCGGCGCTAGCCGCGTTGAGTGACCAGCCCCACGTGGTGTTCTTGAGTACCGCGGTGGGGCCGAGCTACGGCAAGGTGGCGCTGGTGCCCCTCGACGCGCCCGCCGGCGAGCGGGTGCCCACAGGGCTCCAGTGCGACCGCGTGTACTTCGCCGGCGGGCGGGGCTTCTGCCTGGGCAACAACGTGGTGGGCGGGTTTCTCTCCAGCTACAGCGCCTACTCGTTCGGCCGCGACTATACGCCCCAGTTCACCTTCCACGAGGCGGGCATTCCCAGCCGGGTGCGGGTCAGCCCCGATGGGCGCTGGGCGGCCAGCACGGTGTTCGTGGCCGGGCACGGCTACGACGACGCCGGCTTCTCCACCTACACGGCGCTGCGCGACCTGACCACGGGCGAGCTAGCGGGCGACCTGGAGCAGTTCGCGGTCTGGCGCGACGGCGCGCGTTTCGAGCCGGTCGATCGCAACTTCTGGGGCGTGACTTTCACGCCCGACAGCCAGCGCTTCTACGCTACCATGGGCACGGGCGGGCAGACGTATCTGGTCGCGGGCGATCTTGCGGCGCGCGAGCTGCGCGTCCTGCGCCCCGGGGTGGAGTGTCCGTCGCTATCGCCCGACGGTACGCGACTCGCCTACAAGTACCAGGTAGGGAGCGCTGGCCGCCCCCACTGGACATTGCACGTGCTCGACCTGGCCACCGGCACGGATACCGCGCTGACCGCCGAGACGCGCAGCGTGGACGACCAGGTGGAGTGGCTCGACGAGGGCCACCTGCTGTACGCGCTGGCCCCCAGCGGTCCCCCGCGCGGCCCCGAGGCGAGCATCTGGCGGCTGCCGCTGGACGGCGGCCCCCCGACCGTGTTCATCCCCCATGCCTACTCGCCCGCCGTGGTGCGCGCACCGGCGGCCGCTCAGGGCCGCACGCCCACGTGGAGCGCCACGGTGCCCAGGCCCAGCAGCTCGTAGCGCACGGCGGTGAACCCCGCCTCGCGCAGCAGCGCGGCGAACGCCTCGGGGCTGGGGAACTGCGCGACCGACTCGGGCAGGTACGTGTACGCCTGCGCGCTGCCCGCCAGCAGGCCTCCCAGCACGGGCACCCAGTAACGGAAGTACGCGCGGAACAGCGGGCGGAACAGCGGCGCGCGGGGCCAGGTCGCCTCCAGACACACCACGCGCCCGCCGGGCCGCAGCACCCGCGCTTGCTCCCGCAGCGCCGCCAGCCGATCGGCCACATTGCGAATGACGAACGCCGAGGTCACGCAGTCGAAGCTACCAGCTGGAAACGGCAGCGCCTGCGCGTCGGCCAACAGGAAGTGCAGCCGCGCGCCAGCGGGCTGCCGTCGCCTGGCCAGGGCGAGCATGGGGGCGGTGAAGTCCACGCCCACCACCTCGGCGTCCGGCGCCGCGCGAACCAGCGCGCGGGCCAGTGCGCCGGTGCCTGTCCCGACATCCAGCGCGCGCCCGCCCGCCGGCAGGGCCGCCGCGGCTACCGCGCGCCGCCGCCAGGCCGCGTCCAGGCCGAAGCTGATCAGCGTGTTCAGGAGGTCGTAGCGCGGGGCGATGCGGCCGAACATAGCCGCCACGGTGGCCGGCCGCGTGGGATCGGGTAGCGTGCCCGGCTGGCCCCTCATGCGTGGCTCGCCTCCCCTCGCTCCCCGCCCCGCGAGCGGGCGTGGGGGCGGAAACGGTGGCTGAATCCCGCGGCGTAGAGGTGCGAGCGCAGGGCGCCGTGGCGCTGGCGCAGCAGCGGGTCGAGCGCCTCGCCCACCAGGATCAGCGCTTGGCGGGTGAACCCGGCGGCGCGCACCCGCTCGGCGATATCCGCTAGCGTGCCCCGCAGCACCTGCTCGTCCTCCCAGGTCGCGCGGTACACCACCGCGACCGGCGTGTCGGATGGGTAGCCCCCGGCCAGCAGGTCGGCGACCACGGCGCGCAGGCCAGTGATGCTCAGGAAGATCACCAGCGTGGCCCGGTGGGCGGCCAGGGCGCGCAAGTCCTCGTTGGCGGGGCGCACCGTGCGCTGCGGGCGCCGCGTGAAGATCACCGTTTGCACTAGCCCCGGTACGGTCAGCTCGGCGCGCAGCGCGGCGGCGGCGGCGAACGCCGAGCTGACGCCCGGCACGATCTCGTAGGGGATGCCCGCCGCCTCCAGGCGCACGAGCTGCTCGTGCAGCGCGCCGTACAGCGAGGGATCGCCGCTGTGCACGCGCGCTACTGTCTTCCCGGCGAGGCAGGCGGCGTGCATGCGCTCCCACACCTCTTCGAGCGTGAGGGCGCTGCTGCCGAGGACCTCCGCGTCGGGGCGGGCGAACGTCTGTAGGCCCGGGTGCACCAGCGAGTCGGCGTAGATGATGAGGTCGGCCTCGCCGAGCAGGCGGCGGCCCTTGAGCGTGAGCAGCTCCGGATCGCCGGGGCCCGCGCCGATGAAGTACACTTTGCCCGTCACGACGGCTCGTCTCCCTCCTGGTTCTCCCCAGGGCCCAGCCTACCCGGGTGGGCGTGCGGCTCGGGGCTGGGGGCCGTTCGCTGGGTCGGCTGACGGCG
This sequence comes from Chloroflexota bacterium, assembly GCA_035294645.1. Taxonomy (GTDB): domain Bacteria; phylum Chloroflexota; class UBA6077; order UBA6077; family JAJPHF01; genus JADGHJ01. Next base: position 699 of record DATGKN010000173.1, on the reverse strand, counting down.
GACGATCAACAGCGAGAAATAATCGGGCCGCGCGGCGGGCAGCGCCGCCAGGTCGCGCACGATCGCCTGCTCGGGCCGACCCACCCGGCGCACCCACACCGCCGAAGCCCCCCCGGCCGCGATCGCGGCCTGGAGCGCCGCCAGGTCGCGGCCGGGCTTCAGCAGCACCACCGTGTCGAACTGCTCTAGCACCGCGCGCAGGTCCGCGAGGCTGTACAGCCCCGGCAGCACCGCTAGCCGCTCCTGGCCGTCGACCAGCGGCTCCGCCAGCGCGGCCGCCGCGGCACTGCCCGACCACACGCCCGGCACCACGCCGACCCGCACGTGCGGGTGGCGCGCGCGCAGCGGCAACAGGGCGTGCACGAACGTGCTGTACAGCAGGGGATCGCCCTCGGTGAGGAACACCCCCAGGCGGTCCGGCGCCAGCGCGTCGGCGATCAGGTCGGCGTTGCGCGCCCACTGGCGCTCGGGCGCGGCCGTGTCGCGGCGCGCGGGGTACACGAGCGGCACGATCTCCTGCCGCGCGGGCGCCAGGTACTCGGCCACGATCTCGCCGGCGTAGCTGCGTCCGCCCGCGCGCCGCACCGGCAGGAACACCACGTCGGCCGCCTGGAGCAGCCGCAGGCCCTTGACGGTGAGCAGCTCCGGATCGCCCGGGCCCACGCCGATGCCCCACAGCGTCGGGCCGCCGCTCGGCCC
>DATGKN010000172.1:0-26598 GCA_035294645.1 Chloroflexota bacterium | reverse complement strand
CTGGGGGTACCTGGCCCGCAACCCCATGGAGTATGTGGAGCGGCCGCCGCAGCGGCCTGTTCGGCCGGCGGTCGTGCTCGATGAGGTGCAGGCAGTGGCGCTGCTGCGCGCCGCGCGGGCGGAGCGCCTCGGCGCCGTGTTCGCCCTGGCGCTCACCACCACGATGCGCATCGGCGAGATTCTCGCGCTGCGGTGGGAGGATCTCGACCTGGAGCGCCGCCGGGTGCGCGTGACCCGCACGCTGAGCCGCCTCGGCGGCCGCTGGCTGGAGACCGAGGGCAAGACGGCCGCCAGTCGCCGCACCATCGACCTGGCCCCGTGGGTAGTGGCCTGGCTGCGCGCGCACCAGGCGCGCCAGGCCGCCGAGCGGGCGCAGGCCGCCACCTGGGTGCGGCCGGACCTAGTGTTCACGAGCCAGTACCATCCTGGGGCGCCCGTGAACAGCGGCGTGCTGCGGCTGTACGTGCTGCCGCGCATCCTGCGCCGCGCCGGCCTCGACGTGCGCATGTGCCTGCACGATCTGCGCAAGACCGCGATCTCACTGTACCTACGCGCCGGCGAGGACCTGAAAGTAGTGCAGCGGCTCGCCGGCCACGCCACGCCGGCGATGACGCTGCACGTCTACCGCAACCTGGTAGGCGACGAGGCGCGCGAGGCAGTGGACCGCTTCGCCCCCCGCCTCGACCCAGACGGCACGCCCCGCGGCGCGGACCGTGAACCTCCCAATAACCTCCCAGTCCGGTCGCGCCGCGGGGCACAGTTGGCGTAATACCGCCAGTTTGGACGGTGCCGCCGTTAGATGTCGTAGTACAGGTGGAACTCGTACGGGTGCGGGCGCAGGGCTACCGCGTCCAGCTCGCGCTCCCGCTTGTACGAGATCCACGTCTCGATCACGTCCTTGGTGAACACGTCGCCCTTGAGCAGGAACGCGTGGTCGCGCTCCAGCGCGTCGAGCACCTCGCCGAGCGAGCCAGGCGCCGACTGGATCTTGGCGGCCTCCTCCGGCTCCAGCTCGTACAGGTCCTCGTCCACCGGCGGCGGCGGCTCGATCTTGTTCTGGATGCCGTCCAGCCCAGCCATCAGCATCGCCGCGAACGCCAGGTAGGGGTTGCACGACGGGTCGGGCGCTCGGAACTCGATACGCCGTGCCTTGGGGCTGTTGGAGTAGGTGGGGATGCGGATGCAGGCCGAGCGGTTGCGCTGCGAGTACACCAGGTTGATCGGCGCCTCGTAGCCCGGCACCAGGCGGCGGTACGAGTTGGTGGTCGGCGCCGCCAGGGCGAGGAGCGCCGGCGCGTGCTTGAGCAACCCGCCGATGTACCAGCGGCAAAGGTCGGATAGCAGCGCGTAGCCGTTCGGGTCGTAGAACAGCGGCTGGTCGTCTTTCCAGAGGCTCTGGTGCGTGTGCATGCCGGAGCCGTTGTCGCCGAACAGGGGCTTCGGCATGAACGTCGCCGTGTAGCCATTGCGATAGCAGACGTTCTTGACGATGTACTTGTAGATCATCACCTGATCAGCCATGCGGGTCAGCGTCTTGAACCGCATGTCGATCTCGGCCTGGCCCGCCGTGCCGACCTCGTGGTGATGCACCTCCACCTCGACCCCGGCGCGCATCAGCTCCAACACGATCTCCGTGCGTAGGTCCTGGAGCTTGTCGGTCGGCGGGACGGGGAAGTAGCCCTCCTTGTAGCGTGGGCGGTAGCCCAGGTTCGGCCGGCCGCTATCCTGCCCGCTGTTCCAGATGCCCTCATCGGAGTCGATGAAGTAGTAGCCACTGTGGCTGGTCTGATCGAAGCGAATGCTGTTGAAGATATAGAACTCGACCTCGGGCCCCCAGTAGCTGGTGGTCGCGATGCCGGTGCTCTTCAGATACGCCTCGGCCTTCCGCGCGATGTAGCGGGGGTCGCGGGTGTATGGCGCCAACGTGCCCGGCTCGACCACGTTGCAGATCAAACTGAGCGTCGGCGCCTTGGTGATAGGATCGACGAACGCCGTGGCGGGATCTGGCACGAGGAGCATATCGCTCTCGTGAATCTTCTGGAAACCGCGAATGCTGGAGCCGTCGAAGCCGATGCCTTCCTGGAACAGCTCGACGGTCAGATCTTTGGCAGGGATCGAGAAATGTTGCCAGGTCCCCGGCAGATCGACGAACTTCAGGTCGACCATCACGATGCCCTGCTCGCGGGCCATCGCGATGACCTCCTGCGCCTGCGCAGCCACGTCCGCGCGCTGCTCCGTGAGCACTCTCGCCTCCTCCTGTCCGCTGGAACTCTAGCCCGATAGTAGCAGCGGGCTACAAGGCGAGTCATTGTGGGGAGTGACCGAAGATCACCGCCCGCGTTTGGACTGGCTGCACAAGCCGGTTCGGGCGGAAGGGCCGACAGGCACGCGGCGCACGCGGGGGGCTGGCGGGTGGCAGGCGCCAGCGGTTGTGCGAGCCGCCCAGTGCTAGCCGAGCTGGCGGATCACCGCCACCACCTTGCCCTGCACGCGCAGCTGCTCCGGCTGGACGTAGATCGGCTCCATGCTGGCGTTCGCGGGCTGGAGCCGCACGCGGTCGCGCTCGCGGTACAGCCGCTTGAGCGTGGCCACACCCTCTACCCCGGGCGATTCGAGCAGCAGCGCCACGACGATGTCGCCGTTGTTGGCCGTCTGCTGCGGGCGCACCACGACGAGGTCGCCATCGTCGATGAGGTCCTCGATCATCGACTTGCCCTTCACCCGCAGGGCGTAGCAGCCCTCCGTGGCCAGCTCTACGGGTAGCGGCAGCGTCTCGGTCGTGTCGGCCACGGCCTCTAGCGGCTCGCCCGCGGCGATGCGCCCGATCACCGGCACCTCGACCAGCCGCACTGCTCGCCGCTCCGCGACCGTATCCACCAGGCGCACGCCGCGGGAAACCTCGCGCTCCCGCTGGATGCACCCGGCACGCTGCAACACCTTCAGGTTGTAGTCGACCACCGAGGTCGAGGAGATGCCGAGCCCCTGCGCGATGTCGCGAACCGTCGGGGGATAGCCATGCTCGCGGATGAACTCGCGGATGAACTCCAGCATCTGCTGCTGGCGGGCACTTAGCGCGGGCCTGGCCATCGTGCTCGCTCCCTCCCTGCGCTCGGCGCCGCACCGCCTGCTGGCCGCGCGCGCCCAGAACGGCTGTTCTGGTTCGATTCTAGAAGTCCGTTAGCCGGATGTCAACCTGCCGCAGCGTGGGATGTGCGATCCTAGTAGCGAGGCCCCCGCGGGTCTCGTGACACACGTCTGGAGGGAGAGTGCGATGTTCTGGCTCAAGCAGTGCCCCCAGTGTGGCGGCGACCTGTTGGATGAATCGGACGTGCACGGCACGCTGATCTCGTGCCTGCAGTGCGGCCGTACGCTGACCCCCGAGGAGGAGCGTGCGCTGCGGGAGCGGGTCGGCCGGCGCAGCCGCGCGCGGCCACCGCTGCCGCGCGCCGGCGCGGCGTAAGACGGCGCGGCCGGCCGCCGTGCTAGCTGGCTGTCGCCACGCGCCCCGTGCGGCTCACCAGCAGGAACCCGCGCGGCTGGTCGCGCTGGAACACCACCTCTTGCAAGGGGAACAGCAACACCCCATCGATGCCCTTGAACACTACCACGCAGGCCCCAGCGAGCACATCAGCCCGCGCCAGCGACGGCCACAGGGTCAGGCGCACGGGCGCGCCGCCGTCTGGGGTGAGCGTCAGGTAATACACGGGAGCGCCGTGCACCTGGAACGGCGCCAGTTCCCAGCGCGCCGCGAGGCCTGCGGCGAGCTCGGGCACTAGTGCGTCGGTCAAGGGGCGGCGTGCCACCCCGGCCATCACTCCACCTCTCCTCGGGACTCGCTCTGTGACGCGACCGTGGCCGCGCGACCGCGCGGCCCACCGCCCCGCTGGTTACACTCCGAAGTGTATGGCACAGCGCATCCGAGCCGTGATCGAGCCGGCCATCCTCGCCACGTTCCAGCAGGAGCTACGCACCTGGTATGCGGCCGAGGGGCGCGACCTGCCGTGGCGCCGCACCACCGACCCCTACGCCATCCTGGTGTCGGAGATCATGCTCCAGCAGACCCAGGTGCGAACGGTGGTGCCGTACTATGAGCGGTTCCTGCGGCGCTTCCCCACGCTGGCCGACCTGGCCGCTGCCCCGCTGGCGGAGATCAAAGCCATCACCGATCCGCTCGGCTACAAGGTGCGCGGTGAGCGGCTCAAGCGCATCGCCGAGACCGCGGTGGAACGCTACGGCGGCACATTGCCACGCGATGAGGCGGCGCTGCTAGCCCTGCCCGGGATCGGCCGCTACACGGCGGGCGCCATCCGCAGCTTCGCCTTTGGCGAGGACGCGCCGATTCTGGACACCAACGTGTTGCGCCTGCTGGTCCGCGTGTTCGCCCCACCGCCAGCAGGGGGCGGCGCGGCGCTGCTGCGGCGCCTGTGGGCGCTGGCGGAGGCGGTCATCCCACCCGGGCAGGGGCAGGTGTTCAACCAGGCGCTGATGGACTTTGGTGCGCAGGTATGCACCGCCCGCCGGCCCATCTGCCTCTTCTGCCCGCTGCGCGCGATCTGCGCGCGCTGGAACCCGGACCGTCCGACCGTGCGGTACGAGCCGGCGCCCTAGTACGGCCCGGCCTCGAACGCGCGCCGCTTGACGACATACGTACCCGCCAGGCGGTCGTGCAGCCCGCGCTTCTCACCGCCCAGCACCATCAAGATGCTGACGAGGGAAACCCAGAGCGTGAGCATGGCTACCGGCCACGGCAGCCCGTACAGGATCACGTAGCGCAGGAACGCTCGGCCGAACCTCGGGGGGCGCCCATCCGCGGCGACGACCTTGAGATCCATGAGCTTCTGGCCGGGCGTGTAGCCGACCTTCGCCCAGCCCAGGGCATAGTACAGCGCGGCGCCGATCCAGACGATCAGCGTGGAGATAAACAGGGCGCCGAAGACCTGGCCCATCGCCGCACCGATCTCCGCCTCGCTGGGGTTCGCCATCGTGCTGAGCTGCTCCAGCCGCTGTACAGCGGGCTGGAGAGTCAGCTGGTTCACGATCCAGCCCGGGATGAACAGGATCAGCGCATCGATGAGGTAGGCGGCGGTGCGGCGCCCGAAGCCGGCGCGCACCGCGACGGGCGGGGGGCCCGCGACAGCCGGACCCCAGGCGGCCGCGGGCGCGCTCGGCCAGGGCTCGGCCGCGGGCGCCACCCAGGCGGGAGCGGCCGCGCCCGGCCACTCGGCGGCCGGCGCGGAGGGCGCGGGGCAAGACGGCTCGGCCGCCGCGGGCGCCGGCGCGGGCCAGGCGCTCGGAGGGGACGGGGCCCAGTCGGCGCCCATCGGCGCGCCGGGCGGCAGAGTTGCTGGCCCCTCGGCGGTCAGCACGCGCACCACCAGCCGCGAGCTGCCGACCTCTACCACGTCGCCGGCCTGGAGGCGTGTGGGCGCCTGGATGAGCGCATTGTTGACGAAGGTGCCGTTGCTGGAGCCGACATCGGTGATGTACAGCCCGTCGGCGGTCTGGTCGAGCCGCGCGTGCTGCCGCGAGACGCGCTCGTCGGGCAACACCACGTCGTTGGCTAGTTGGCGTCCTAGCGAGAGCGTCGGCTTGTCGATGGAGATCACGTCCCCGCGGCGCGGCCCCGCCTCGACGACGAGTTCGTAGCGCACTGGGCCGGGCGTGTTGCTTGGCGCCATGAGCCTCCTCCGCCGGGCGTTGCAGCCGTAGGCTAGCATAGGGTCGAGAGGGGGGCAATATTCGCCCCGTGCTCAGCTGGGCGGCGCGGGTAGCTCGATGGCGGCGTTGTAATCGAAGTAACGGATCGCTTGGCGCGCGGGGCCATAGGGCGCGTTGAACTCGGCCTCGCTGCCACAGGGCAGGTCGCGGTCCTCTTCGAGCGCTATCCGTAGCCGCACGGGACCGTCGGGCCCCCGGGCGGTCCCGTAGAACCAGCGGCAGGGCCGCCCGTCTAACACCTCGCTGCTGCCCGGGGTGAGCGTGCCGTCTACCCCCGGGGGGACGCGGAACGGCGAGCCGTCCAGGCCGGCGGTGCGCAACCGCTGGAAGCTGTGCACCAGCGGGCTGTCAGCGGGCAGCCGCGCCGGGTCGATCAGCGCCCACCGGTCGCCCTCGCGCTGGTACACTGTGGGACCAATGACCAGGAAAGCGGGCAGCGCTGCATCGGTGGGCTCGGCCGGGCGTTGGTACTTGCGGTCGGGCAGCACGTAGTCGGTGGCTAGTGGCGGCGCAAGCGGCTCCCAGCGGCCCTCGGCGGTCAGGCGTTCCAGGCGCTCGACCGTCCGGTAGCGCTGGACCGCCGCCCAGGCGGCGCCGACACGGGCCTCCAGCTCACGCAGGCTCTGCGGGCTCCCGTCGCTGGCCCGTGGGGGGGCAGCGCAGCCCGCGGCCACCACAACGAGCGTGGCTGCCAATCCCCAGCGAGCACCCCACCACGGGGCGCGCCCGGGCCTGTGCCGCACTATCGGCCTCCTTGGCGATGAGCTGGCCGCCCGGCCCCTGCCTGCCACACTGGGGGCGGGCCGAGCGGCGCATTATACCGGGTCGGCGGCACCGGACGACCCGGGCGGCGCGGCACGGATGCGGTATACTCAGTACTGACTGTACAGGCGCCACCCTCGTGAGTCCCTGTGCTCCCTGCGCCGCAGTCTCACATTAGGATGGCGGAAGGTTCACATGATCCAAGCCGTGCGCACCCTCCAGGAGCAGATGGAGAGCCAGGGGTACATCACCGATCAGGCAATCGCGACCACGGTATACTTGGCAATGGCCTTGCGCAAGCCGGTGCTCATCGAGGGCCAGGCCGGGGTAGGCAAGACCGAGATCGCCAAGGTGCTCAGCCGGATGCTGGAGACCGACCTGATCCGGCTGCAATGCTACGAGGGCCTCGACGCCAACACGGCGCTGTACGAGTGGAACTACCCCAAGCAGATGCTGCGCATCAAGATGGGCGAGGGGCAAGCGCACTCGGTCGAGGAGACGGAGCAGGTGATCTTCAGCGAGGCGTTCCTGCTCAAGCGCCCGCTGCTGCAGGCGATCACCTATCCCGACAAGGCGCCCGTGCTGCTGATCGATGAGATCGACCGCGCGGACGAGGAGTTCGAAGCGTTTCTGCTCGAGGTGCTGTCCGACTTTCAGGTGACGGTACCCGAGCTGGGGACCATCCGCGCCAGCCACCGGCCGTATGTGGTGCTCACCTCCAACCGCACGCGCGAGCTGAGCGACGCGCTGCGACGCCGCTGCCTGTACCTCTGGATCGACTACCCCTCCTTTGAAAAAGAGGTGCGCATCGTCACCAGCCGGGTACCTGGCATCAACGAGCGGCTCGCCAAGCAGATCTGCGTGTTCATGGAGGTCGTGCGGCAGATCCGCCTGATGAAGACGCCGGGGGTGGCCGAGACGCTCGACTGGGGCATGGCCCTGATGGCCTTGCACCGCGACGAACTCGATCCGGACACGGTCGATCAGACCCTCGGCTGCGTGTTCAAGGACAATCGTGACATTCTAAAGCTACGCGGCGGGGCGGCGTCGCTGATCGTGAACGAGATCCGCCGCCTCCCGGAGGAACAACTAGCCACATGCAGTACAGCGATCGCCCAGCGCCTCCAGAAGGAACTCTCGCCCGCCGAACTTTAGCCCCCGGCCCCGGCCAGCACGGCGACCTGCTGCGTAACTTGGTGGCGTTCGGCCGCCGCCTCCAAGCGGCGGGGGTGCTGGTCACCCCCGATGAGGCGGTCGACGCCCTGCGCGCCCTCGACCAGGTCGACCTCACCGACCGCAGCGAATTCTATCTCGCGCTGCGCGCCGTGTTCACCTCGCGGCTCGAAGACCTGCCGGTCTTCGATCGGGTGTTCCGCGAGTTCTGGCGTCTGCACCCCGGCCCGTCGGACCGCGCCGACATGGACTGCGACGAGGAGGACGACTCGAAAGTCCCTCAGCCCCCCGAGGCCAGCCAGGAGGGCGCCACCGAGATCTCCATCGAAGAGTGGAACGAGGCCGAGTCGGCCGACGAGGAGGAGGAGGTCCCGGGCTACAGCGCCGAGGAGCTGCTGCGCACCAAGGACTTCAGTGCCTTCCGGGCCGACGAGCTGGACGAGATCATCCGGCTCACCACCAAGCTGGCGCGCCGCATGGCCACCCGGCTGAGCCGGCGCCACAAGCAGGCGCGCCGCGGCGAGATCATCGATCTGCGCCGCAGCATGCGCCGCAACATCAAATACGGCGGCGACCCCCTGGAACTGGCGCGCAAGCGGCGCAAGATCCAGAAGACGAAGCTCGTGCTGCTGTGCGATGTCAGCGGCTCGATGGACGTGTACAGCCGCTTCCTGCTCCAGTTCATCTACGCCGTGCAGCACACCTTCGCCAACGTCGAGTCGTTCGTGTTCAGCACCCAGCTCACGCGCGTGACCGACTACTTCGAGCAAGAGGACATCACCGATGCCCTGCGCACCATCCAGCGCGAGGTGCTCGACTGGTCGGGCGGCACCCGCATCGGGCAGAGCCTGAAAACGTTCAACGACCTGTACGCGCGCAGCATGGTCGACCAGCACACCGTCGTGCTGATCCTCAGCGACGGCTGGGACACGGGCGACGCGCAGCTGCTGGACGAGCAGATGGACGAGCTGAGCCGGCGCGCGGCCATGGTCATCTGGCTCAACCCGCTCAAGGCCAGCCCGGGCTACCAGCCGTTGTGCAAGGGGATGAGCACCGCGCTGCCGTATGTCGACGTGTTCGCCTCGGCGCACAACCTGGCCAGCCTGCTCGAACTCGAGCAGCACCTCAAAGCCAGTTAGGCGGCGCCCATGCGGAGCGGCGCTTCCACGCTGCGGGCGGCGCTAGCGCTGGACGCGGCCCGCGTGGTAGCCTTCACCGGCGGCGGCGGCAAGACCTCGGCGCTGTTCCGCCTGGCCCGCGAACTCGCGCCGGCCCGTGTGCTGGTCACCACCACTACCCGCATCTGGCGGCCCCACGCGCCGGACACGCCCGTGCAGCTCGCCGATACCGTCGAGCACGCCCTCGGCCAGCTGGCTGACTGGTCCGCCGGCATCCGCGTGCTGGGCACGAGCATCTCGCCCGAGGGCAAGCTAGTGGGGATCCCCCCCGAGTGGGTCGCCACGCTGCGGGCGGTCGCCGACTACCTGCTGGTGGAGGCCGACGGCGCCGCGGGCAAGCCGCTCACTGCGCCCCGCAGCTACGAGCCTGTCATCCCGCCGGCGACCGAGCTGGTGGTCCCCATCGCGGGCGCCGATGCTGTCGGGGCGCCGCTCGATGCCGCGCACGTCCACCGCGTCGAGGAGCTGTGCGCGTTGCTCGGCGTGGCGCCCGGCACGGTGCTGAGCCCGTCATTAATCGCGCGTGTGCTACTAGCGCCGAACGGCAACGTCCGCGGCGCCCCTCCAGGTGCACGCCTCGTGCCGCTGGTGAACAAGGTCGATATCTCCGAGCGGCTGGCGCCCGCGCAGGCGGTGGCCGAGGCGCTGCTGGCACAGGGGGCCGAGCGCGTGGTGCTGGCCGCGCTGGCGCGCCAGCCGCCAGTTGTGGAATGCTGGACGCGAGAGCAGCCGCTGCGGCCCGTGGCGGGGGTGCTGCTCGCCGCGGGACTGTCCACCCGCCTCGGCCGGCCGAAGCAGCTGCTGCCCTACGGCGGTCGGCCCCTGCTGCGCCACGTGGCCGAGACGGGGCTACTGGCTGGGCTCGCCCCGCTGGTCGTGGTCCTCGGGCCACAGCCCGAGGCGATGCGGGCGGCGCTGACAGGCCTGCCCGTGCAGGTCGTCGAGAACCCGCGCTACGCCGAGGGGCAGAGCACCTCGGTTCGCGCCGGGGTGGCGGCGTTGCCCCCGACGACCCCGGCCGTCGTGATGTTGCTGGTCGACATGCCGGGGGTCACCCCGGCGGTGATCCGCGCGCTGATCGACGCCTGGCGGGCGACCGGCGCCCCGATCGTGCGGCCGCAGCACGCGGGGCAGCCGGGCAACCCCGTGCTATTCGATGGGCACCTGCTCGGAGAACTCGCGGCGGTGGAGGGCGACGAGGGGGGGCGTGCTGTCCTGCGGCGCCACGCCGCGCGGACCCACCTGCTGTCCGTGGCGGAGCCCGGCGTCGTGGTGGACATCGACACGTGGGAGGCCTACGCGGCGCTGCTCGCTGGCCAGGCGAGCAGCAGCGGGCCGGGGAGGTAGCCATGTCCGACCAGGAGACCGTCGTCCGCGCGCTGCTCGACGCCATCGACGACAAGCGCATGCTCGTGCTGGCCACGGTGGTGCGCGCCGAGCCACGAGCGGGCGTGCCGGTGGGCGCCAAGCTGCTTGTAGACGAGGACCAGCGCGTGACGGGCACCCTGGGCGAGCCGGCGCTCGACGCCCGGGTGGTGCGCGATGCACTGGCCGCCATGCAGGAGCGCAAGTCCCATGTGGTGAGCTATAAACCGGGCGACGAGCTCCCCCAGCTGGCCGGCGAGATCGGCGTGTTCTTGGAGGTCGTCGAGCCGCAGCCTGAGCTCGTCATCGTTGGCGCGGGGCACATCGCCGTGCCTCTAGCACAGATGGGCAAGATGCTCGGTTTCGCGGTCACGGTGCTCGACGACCGCGAGAAGTTCGCCAACCGCGAGCGCTTCCCCGACGCTGATCGGGTCATCGCCGCCGATTTCGGCCCCACGCTGGCGAGCCTCAAGATCACCCGCGGCACCTACATCGTGATCGTCACCCGCGGCCACCAGTACGATGAGGAGGCGCTGCAGCAGGTCATCGACTCGCCGGCGGCGTACATCGGCATGATCGGCAGTCGCCGGCGCGTGCGCGCGGTGGCGGACAACCTCGCCGGCTACGGCATCGACCGCGCCCTGTTCGAGCGCGTGCGGGCGCCGATCGGCCTGGAGATCGGCGCGCAGACCCCAGAGGAGATCGCGGTCAGCATCATCGCCGAGATCATCGCCGTGCGGCGCGGCGGGCGCGGCCTGCCGATGTCGGAAGTGGCGCGCAACCGGGCGCTGCGGGTAGCCCGATGAGCTCCAGCGGCTGGATCGTCGTCAAGGGGGCCGGCGACCTCGCCAGCGGCGTGGCCGTGCGGCTGTGGCGCGCCGGCCTGCGCCTGCTGATGACCGAGATTCCCGAGCCGACGGTCGTGCGCCGCACCGTGGCGTTCGCCGAGGCGGTGTTCGCCGGCGAGACGCGCGTGGAGGGGATCGCCGCGCGACGGGCGGCCGCGGTCGCCGAGGCGGAGGCCATCGTCGCGGCCGAGGCGATCCCTGTGCTCGTGGACCCCGAGGCGGCGGTGGTCCGGGCGCTGCGGCCCACGGTGGTGATCGACGCCATTATGGCCAAGCGCAACCTGGGCACGCGCCTCGACGACGCGCCCGTCGTGATCGCCCTCGGGCCCGGCTTCACGGCGGGCGTCGATTGCCACGCCGTGGTGGAGACGCAGCGCGGGCACCATCTGGGCCGCGTGCTGTACGCGGGCGCCGCGCTGCCCGACACCGGCGTGCCTGGCAACATCGGTGGCTACACGCGCGAGCGGGTGCTGCGCGCGCCCCGGGCAGGGCGGCTCGAACGCCCAGCGGCGATCGGGACCCGCGTCGCACCCGGCGACATCGTGGCCTGGGTCGAGGGCGCGCCGGTGCGCAGCGCCATCGCGGGCACCCTGCGCGGACTCGTACGCGAGGGCGTGTGGGTCAGCGCCGGGATGAAGGTAGGAGATGTAGATCCGCGCTGCGAGCGCGACCACTGCTTCACCGTATCCGACAAGTCGCTGGCCGTGGGCGGCGGCGCGCTGGAGGCCGTGTTCCACCTGGTGCGCGCGCACTGCCCCGCGGCGTTGTACGATCTATTCAGACCACTGCCGGGCACCGCGCCCGGCAGCTCCTGACGCGCGGGAGGCCGGGATGATCGCTACCAACCAGATGAGGCAGATCTACGAGGAGATCGCCAAGCCCTCGCCCGAGGGGCGCCGCGCGCTGGCTACCATCATCAAGACTCGCGGCTCGACGCCCCGCAAGGTAGGCGCCAAGATGCTGGTGTTCCCTGACGGCCGCTTCCTGGGCACCATCGGTGGTGGCTGCGGCGAGTCGGACGTGTTCCACGAGGCCATGCGGGTGATCGAGGACGGCCAGCCGCGCATCGTGCAGGTGGATCTCACGGCCGACGAGGCGGGGGAGAGCGGCGACGTGTGCGGCGGCATCATGGAGGTGTACGTCGAGCCGGTGTAGCGCGGCTCAGCGGCGCCCCGCGCGCGTGGCCGCCCAGCGGGCTACGATCTCGTGGTCGTGCGGGAAGGCCATGGGTGGCAGCGCATCGGGGGCAAACCAGCCGACCTCCCACACCTCCGAGCCGGCGCGCGGTTCCCCCTCGGCCGCCCGCGCCGTGTACACTACCAGCACGACCGGGTTGCCGCGCTCCGAGTACACCCCGAACAGGTCTTCGATCTCCACGTCGAGCGCGGTCTCCTCGCGCACCTCACGCCGCGCGGCCTCCTCGAGGACCTCACCCCGATTGACGTAGCCCGATGGGAACGACCAGCGGCCGCGGCCGGGCTCGATCGCGCGCCGGTTGAGCAGGATGCGGCCGTCGCGCCCGACCAACACGGCCACGGCGACCTTCGGGTCGGGGTAGTATACCCAACCGCAGGCCGTGCAGGCCGGCCGCCGGTAGCCCTCGATCTCCCGGGCGGCGAGGGGCGCCCCACAGTGGAGGCAATACTTGACCATCGGGTCGGTCCCCGGGGCCCCGTCGCGCGGGGCGCTCAGGCGCTGGCAGCCGCGCGAGCACGAGCAAGTCGTTGGGCGCGGGCGGCCTCCGCGCGGCGGATGCGGGCGAAGAAGGCATCGCGCTGCTTGCCCTGCTGGATCTTCAGATCGCTCTTGGCCCGCTTGCGGGCGGCCATGCTCCGGTCTCCTCGCGGGAATGCTGCCTCACGGGCCGGCCCGCGAGAGCAGCTCTGCCTCTTAGGTATAGCACACACGGCCGCTTACCTCGGCGCGTGCCCACGCCCTGCTCAGGTAGCGCAAGTCGGGCCGCGCCGGCCACGATCAGGAGGCTCGGGGGCCCAGCGGCCGCTCCTCTCCCGGGGCCGGTGCGCCCGGGTGCGCCAGCGCCCGCGTGCCGCTGTACAGCCCGGCTGCTGCCAGCCCCAGCGCCAGCCCGCGCAGCCCCAGCGCCGCTATGGCCTCCGGCGCCAGGCGCCCTGGGGCTGCGACTCCGTACCCGACACTGATCGCCACGCCCAGGCCCACCGCCAGCAGCGGGGCCCAGCGCGACGCCAAACCGGCGCCTTTCGCCACCTCCACCAGCCCCACGATCAAGGGTACCACCGCCACTCCCGCGATCTCTTCCATCGCCACACGCCCCCGCCTCTCGCCTCACCACGGCCGCGGCGAGCCCCCCCGTCTGGGGAAGACCTGCCCCCTACGCCTCCACGAGCCGCACCACCGCCCGCGTCTGCCAGCCGCCGCGTTGCGGCAGCGGCGCGACCGCCTCTCGCAATCCCGCGAAATACACCTGATATTCCACCCCGTCCAGGTCTCGAAACGGAACCGTCCCTTTCACCGCCCGTGCCTCCCACAGTGCTGCGCTCAACTCCGCCCCGGTCCGCGGCTCCGGCGCTCCGTCCAACCGCCGCAGCGGCGCGCCGGGCGTCCCTTCCAGCAGCACCGCGAACTCCCACACCCGGCGCACATCCGGCACCAGCCCATACTCCACCAGCACACTCTTCACCCGCGGCGTGCTAATCCCCCCGCTCGTCAGGCGCAGGCGCAGCTCGATCTCCCGCCCCGCCACGCCCGGGGCAAACATCCCCACACTGCGCACACTGCCCGGCACCGCGCCCATCACCAATAGCTGCCAGGCCGTCGCACCATCCAGGCGGTATGCCACCTCCACGCCTTCCCCGCTGGCCAGCGGCGCGTGGGTCACCGTGCAGCGCCGCCACGCCTTGTCCACGCTTGGCAGCCCCGCGTCGAACCGCGCCGTCACCAGCTCGCCCGCTGTGTTCCACGCGCTGCCCAGCGCCAGGCGGTACACTCCCGCGCCCGTGCCCGCGCTCAGCTCCTCCGCCAGATACACCGCCCCGTTCAGCGCTCCGATGCCGCACACCCCCAACCCGTTCGCCTCCGCCGGCACGAGCCCCTGCGGGCCCAGGTCGTGCCAATCCATCCCCGTCGCGCTGGCCAACAGCGACCGCGCCCCGGCCTCGGCCGCCGCGCCCACGTACAGCCGCCCCTGCGCCGCGGCCATCCCACCGATGCGCGCGCCGCTCGGCGCGAGCCCCGCGAAAGTCTCCACTAGCGCCCGCCCATCGAACCGCCACACCCGGTTGTCGCGCCCACTGCCCAGCCAGTAGTACCCCCCGAACGCCGCGCCGCACTGCGCCCAGTTCTCGGCGAGCTGGGCCACCAGCGTCCAGGCGGTGCCATCGTAGCGGTACAGCCGCCCCTGGCCGCCCGCGTCCGCAGCCGCCACGTACAGCCGCCCGTCGAAACCAAACAAATGCGTCGGCTCGGCGCCCTCCAGCGTCAACAGCAGCGTCGCCGCGGTACCATCCCAGGCGTACACCTGCCCGCCTGCCTCCCGCCGCACCCCCAGATACAGCCGCGACGCGGTGCCCTCGAGCACGTATCCCGCGAGCACCGGCACCCCCTGCGCGTCCGGCACTGCGAACCCCGGCCCGAACGTGCCACTCCCCGCCTCCCAGCGGTACACCTGGCCGCCCGTCCCCGACCCCACCCACACCGCGTTGCCCCAGCTCGCGAGCCCGCCCACCGCCCCGTCCGCCACCGTCCAGCGCGCTGGGAGCCCCGCCTCGCTCTCCGCGCGCCACAGGGCGAGGGTGCCCCCGGCAACCGTGGCCCAGAACAGCCCGCCACGATAGGTCACGAACCCCACCACCTGGCGCGTCGGCGGCTGGGGCGCCCAGGCGGCCACCGGCACCGCGCGCGGCCCGCAGCGCACCTCCCCGGCCCTCAAAGTGTCCAGCCCGGCGCCCGCCGCGAACCGGGCTGCCTCTACCTCCTGCCAGCGCGTCGCCCCACGCCCCCCCTGCCAGTCCACCTGCGCCCACGCCCCTACATCCTTCAGATCCGCGTAGTACCGCGTGGACACCGCCTGCTTGGGCGCGAACTGCTCGCCTGCCTCCTTGCGATAGCTCGCCAAGTCCACCAGGTACCCCTGCCCGCCCAGCTCGACGTGGTACGGCCTCATCCCCACCCCCGCGTCCGCAGCGCGCCGGCTCCGCCCGCTCCCCCTACGGCGCCGCGACGGTCGTCGGCGGCCCACTCCAGTGCCCCAGCCGCACCGACACCCCACCGAAGCTCGCCCCGCTGCCACCGACCGTCGCCGCCACCCGCACGTACGGCCGCCCCCGGCGCACGCGCAGCTCGCGCTGCTGCCGGCTGACGGTCGCCGTCACCGTGGCAAACGCCACGCCCGTGTCCGCCCAGCTCGCGCCGTCCGCCGAGTCCTGCACCCGCACGTCCAAGGTCGGCGCCGTGCCGCTCACCGTACCTGCCACCTCCAGCTGCACGCGCAGCTCCGCGCCCTCGCCCACATACACCCCACCGCTGGCAGTGCTGCCGGTCAGCGTCTGGCCGTCCAGCAGCACCAGCCGCGCATCCCACGGCCCCGGCATTGATCTCTCCCACTCAGCTCGCGCTGACCCCGCGCAGCCGCGCGCAGGCGTTGTCGCGGAACAGCGCCAGGCCCACGTACCAGCGGATGCGCGTGCGCACCGCGTCCTTCGCCTCCAGCTGCCCCACGTCGATCACCTCGATCCCCCCGTTCTGCAGCCCGCCCAGCCCGTCGCCGAACCCGAACGTCAGCGCATAGATGCTGCTCAGCCCCGTACCGCTGCCCAGCGTCTCGTTGTCGGGCACGAAGTCCGAGTGCACCACCGGAATGCCGTCGTACAGCAGCACGCGCCGGCCGAACTGGTCGCCGCTCTCGACGTAGTGCGTCGAGGCTTGCAGCAGCGCCTTCAGCGCGCGCCGCGTCCGCCGCGACATCAGCAGCAGGTCCGGCTTGCCGCCGCGCACCAGGTCGATGAGCTGGTCCAGTAGGCTCAGCGTCAGCGGCCCACCGTTCGGCCCCGCGTCCAGCACCTGACCCGGCGGGATCAGCTTGCGGAGGCCGTCGAAGCTGTGCGGGTCCACCGCCGAGTCACCCGTAACGAACGCCTGCTCGAACGCGCGCCGAATCGCCTTGACCTTCATGGCGATCTGCGTGGCCCGCTGGTCGGCCTGGTCGCTCATCGTACGCTGCAGGAAGTTATCCACGTCCGCATCGCCGCCTAGGATCGCGAGCGTCGCCGTGCGCGTGGCGAACGTGGCCGTCCCCTCGCTCCACGTGCCGTTCACCGGGTAGAACGCCGCCGTGCCCGGCGACACCTCCACCGCATAGCGCAGCGAGCTGCCCTGCACTGTCTCGAACGGCAGCAGCTGCAAGACCGGCGAGTCCTCGATCAGCGTCTCGATCACTCCTTGCACCAGCAGATCGGTCGTCAACCGCGCCGCGTCCACCAGCGTCAGCGCCATCGCCCCTCCAGTACCCCCTCGAACCCGCTAATACCGCTCTCGCTCGCGCAGCGCCGCCGCGATCTTCGCCTGCGGGCTCAGCCCCTCCACCCGCGGCCCTGTGCGCGCCCCATTGCTGGCCGGCACCGGCGCGAGGGCCCGCCCCGCCCGCAGCCGTGCCGCCACCCGCGCGTACGCCTCGCGTGCCCGCGCCACGCTCGCATCCAGCGCCTCCACCGAGTCGCCCTGCACCAGCTCCTCGATCACCTCCCCCCGGTGCTCGGCCAGCAGCGCCCGCCGGTGCGCCGCTACCAGCCGCTCGCGCAGCGCAGCCACCTCCTCCTGCAACGCCGCCAGCACTGCCTGGCCCGACTCCGCCTCGCCCGTGCGCTCCTGCTCCACCACCGCCTCCTTACGACACCAGCACCCGGCGCGGTCGCCCGCTCAGCTGCGCCCGCGCCGCTAGCCCCTCTCGATACTGCCGCTCGTAGTACGCCGCCAGCGCCAGGGCATCCGCGCCCCGCTGGCGCTCCACCACTTGCCGCTTCGCCTCCTGCCCGCTCACCCACGCCAGCGCCCGTGCACACACATACAGCAGCAACAACTCCTCGTCGCCCGCCTCCACCGGCAGCGGGTCGCTGTCCGCCGACGGTGCCGGCCGCCGCGCCAGGTACCACACTCGAATCGGCGCGCCGTCCACCGTTGGCGCCGGCCGCAGCCAGAGCTGTCCCTGCCAAACCCGAAACGTGCCCGCTCCCGCGCGCTCCGCGCCGCCCGAGGCGCTGGGCAACCAGGGCGGCCCCGCCGGGTGCTCGACCGCTAGCACCGTCAGCACGCCCAGCGGCAGCGGGTACACCGCCTGCCCCGCCACGCTCGCCGTCTCCCACCGCGCCTCGCGCGGCAGCCGCAGCGACAGCGCAGCCAGCGCCTCCGCTAGCCAGGTGTCCAGCAGCGCATCGGCCCACAAGTATGGCGCCGTCTCGTCGCCCAGCTCCGCCCGCACGCGCGCCCGCCACATCCCGCGCGGCACGCCCATGCCCCACGCGGGCAGCAGCACGATCGCCATGCCCCTTGCCTTTCGAACCTATGTTCTATCCAAGGGGACAGTCATCCGCCGCGCGTCGTCCGGAGTGCAGTGCCGACGCGCCGTCAGCGCACCGCCAGTACAATCGAGGGGACTCGCTCAACGGGGGACACTACCCGCCGTACCGGGGGCCAGACCCAGTGCCCGCGCTCCCTGGGCGATGAGGGGTAGCGCGCCCTGCCAGACGCTTATCGACAACACCCCACCGCGCGTGGGCTGAGGAGGAAGCTCACGGGATGACCACGTGCCGCGTGCGCCCGCTCGCGCCCGCCGACATCCCCGGCCTGCTGACCCTCATCCAGGCGCTCGCCGACTACGAGCGCCTGCCGGGGCCCGATGCCGCCGCTCGCGAGCGGCTCGCTCGCGACGCGTTAGCCACCCCACCGCGCTTCCACGCGCTAGTCGCCGACCTCGACGGCCGCCTGGTAGGGTACGCCATCTGGTTCGAGACCTACTCCACCTTCCTGGCGCGCCCCACCCTGTACCTCGAGGACCTATTCGTACTGCCCGAGGCGCGCGGGCGCGGCGTGGGCGCCGCGCTCTTCCGCGCCTGCGCCCGCCTCGCCGTCGAGCGCGGTTGCGGCCGGCTCGAATGGCAGGTGCTCGCCTGGAACGAGCTGGCGCTGCGCTTCTACGCGCGCTTCGACGCCGAGCCGCTCACCGACTGGCGCCCCATGCGCCTCAGCGGCGACGCCCTGCGCCACGCCGCCGGCCTTCCGGCCCAGGACGCCTGAACGCCCGCGCCGCTAGGGGACCAACAGCACCTTGCCCGTGCTGTGCCGCTGCTCCACCCAGCGCTGCGCGGCCGCGGCCTCCACCAAGGGGTAGCGCCGGCTCACCACTAGCCGTAGGCGCCCCTCGGCCAGCCAGTTGAGCATCTTCTCCGCCGCCGGCCGCAGCCCCGTCGGGCGCAGCCGCCGGTAGCCGCCCGTGCTATACCCTACCAGCGCCTGGTTGCGCGGGTAGAACTCGCCCGACAGCGCCGTGCCGGGCTGCCCGCTCGCTTGCCCAAACACTACCAGCCGCCCGAACGGCGCCAGACAGCGCAGGCTCTGCTGGAACACATCGCCCGCCACCGAGTCTAGGATCACGTCGGCGCCCTTGCCGTCGGTCAGCTCCAGCACGCGCGCCGCCACCTCCTCGCGCCGGTAGTTGATCACCGCGTCGGCGCCCAGCTCGCGCACCAGCGCCTCCTTCGCGTCATCACCCACCGTGCCCAGCACGCGCCCCGCGCCCAGCAACCGCGCCACCTGCACCGCCGTCGTGCCCACCCCGCCGGCTGCCGCGTGCACCAGCACCGTTTCGCCTGGAGTGAGCCGCCCTGCCAACGCCAACACGTTGTACGCCGTGATCCCCACCGTGGGAAACGCCGCGGCGGTATCCCAGTCCACGTTGTCCGGTAGCGGGTACACCAGCACCTGGTCGGCCACCACCTGCTCGGCATACGACCCGCCCTCCGGCAGCGCCGCCACCCGCTGCCCCACGCGCAGCCCCGTCACGCCCTCGCCGAGCGCGACGATCGTGCCAGCCGCGTCCAACCCGGGGATGAACGGCGGCTGCGCCCCACCGTGGTAGCGCCCCTGGCGCGCCAGGATGTCCGCGAAGTTGACCCCCGTGGCCGCCACCTGGATCAGCACCTGGCCCGGGCCGGGCCGCGGCGGCTCCATCTCCTGTACCCGCAGCACCTCGGTCCCGCCGAACGCCGTGACCACCACCGCGCGCATCGCCTCACCTCCCCAGCCATCCAGCTCGCTCCGATGGCTCCAGTACTCAATCCAGCGCTGCGATCGCCTGGATCTCCACTAACCCGCCCGGTACCGCCAGCTGGCTCACCCCGATCAGCGCGCTGGCCGGAAAGTCGCGCTGCAAGATCTCCCCCCGCAGCCGCACGAACTCGTCCGCGTAGCGCATGTCGGTCAGGAACACCGTCATCGTCACCAGATTGGCCAGCGAGCCGCCCGCCGCCCGCAGCACCGCCTCCAGGTTCGCGAACGCCTGCCGCACCTGCGCCGCGAAATCGCCCGCCAGGCGCCGGTTGGGCCCGATTCCCATCTGGCCTGCTAGGAACAGCAGGGAGCCCACCCGCACCCCGTGCGAGTACGCCCGCGTCGGCCCCGGGTCGAATAGCGTCGGGGGGTTGACGAGTTGCTTCTCCATCGCGCTTCCTCCCGCGCCAGAGGCGCCACGCCACACGGCCCCACTATACGCCGACCGCCCCGCGCCCGTCAGCGCCCCCGGGCGGCCAGCCGCTCCGGACCGGTACACCTGGCGCGCGATCCGGCCTATACTCTGCCCAAGTGAGCCGGTCGGCAGCCTGGAGCCGGCCAGCGTTCCTGGCGGAGGCGTGCTATGCTCGAAACACCCGCTGCCGTTCCCCTCCACCAACGGCTCGACGCCGTCCCGCTCTCGCGCTTCCACTGGAAGCTGCTCCTGGTCAGCGGGCTCGGCTGGATGTTCGACGCCATGGACATCCTGGTCGTCGGCAGCGTGGTCGCCGCGGTCTCACGCGAGTGGAACCTCGACGCCACTCAGAGCCAGTGGATCAACACCGCCAATGTCGCTGGCTTGTTCTTCGGCGCGCTCGCCTCAGGCTGGCTGGCCGATCGGTTCGGCCGCAAGGCGATCTTCCAGGCCACCCTGCTCATCTACAGCATCTTCACGGGGCTCTCGGCCGCCGCCACGAGCGTGGCGCTGCTCATGCTCCTGCGGTTCCTCGCTGGCCTCGGCCTCGGGGGCGAGCTGCCCGTGGCTAGCACCCTCGTCTCCGAATTCGCCCCGGCCCGACATCGCGGCCGCCTCGTCGTCCTGCTCGAGAGCTTCTGGGCCTACGGCAGCGTGCTGGCCGCCCTCATCGGCTTCCTGGTCGTGCCCACGCTCGGCTGGCGCGTAGCGCTGCTGATGGGCGCGCTGCCCGCGCTGTACACGTTCATCGTCCGGCGCTCGCTCCCCGAGTCGCCGCGCTACCTGCTCGCCCATGGACGTACCGCCGAGGCCGACGCCGTGGTGCGCGAGGTCGAGCGTGCGGCAGGAGTCTCCTCGCCGTCCTCCGCGGCGGCCCCCGCCCTCTCCGCCGTGCCTGCCGCCCGCGTCAACGTCGCCGAGCTGTTCGCCCCGCGCTACCTGCGTCGCACGCTCGTGCTCTGGGTGCTCTGGGCCACCATGAACTTCAGCTACTACGGCATCTTCCTGTGGCTGCCGCTGCAGTTCGTCCGCAAAGGGTTCTCCCTGAACGACGCCCTGCTGTTCAACCTCATCATCGCGCTCGCCCAGGTCCCGGGCTACTTCACGGCCGCCTACCTCGTGGAGCGTTGGGGACGCCGCGTCACCCTCGTCATCTTCCTGCTCGCCGCCGCCATCGGCGCCTACTTCTTCGGCCAGGTCGCCCTCGTCGCGCAGGACGTGCCGGCCATCCTATGGTGGGGCAGCGTCATCAGCTTCTTCAACCTCGGCGCCTGGGGGGTCGTGTACACCTACACGCCTGAGCTGTACCCCACGCGCCTGCGCGCCACCGGCGCCGGCTGGGCCGCCGCCTGTGGCCGCGTGTTCGCCTTCCTCGCCCCGCTGTCGATCGCGGTCCAGATCGCCCTGTTCGGCGGTGACCAGACCGTCTTCCTGGCCTTTACCGCCATCATGGTCTTCGGCGGCCTCGTGATGTTCTTCTTCGGCCCCGAGACGCGCGGCCACAGCCTGGAGGCCATCGCCGAATAGCCTGAGCCGCTGCCGCCTGGCGGGCCCCCCGGCCTCACCGGCCGGTGAACCGCGGCGCCCGCTTCTCCCGAAACGCCCGCACGCCCTCGGCAAAGTCCTCTGTCAGCACGTAGCGGGTCGACACCTCGGCATCGTCGCTGGCCGTCGCCAGCCCCGGGTCGTCGAGGCACCGGTTCACCACCTCCTTCGCCCACCGCACCGCCAGCGGAGCGCTCGCGCAGATCCGCGCAGCCAGCTCGTACGCACAGCGCTCGACCTCCTCTTTCGGCACCAGGTAATCCACTAGCCCGATCCGCAGTGCCTCCTCGCCCTCCACCAGCCGCCCGGTCATCAGCAAGTCCTTCGCACGCGCCGGGCCGACCAGCGCCACCAGCCGCCGGATGTGCCGCTGCCCGATGGTGATGTTCAGCTTGCCGGCCGGAATGCCGAGCCGCGCCTCGGGCGCCGCCACTCGCAAGTCGCACGCGATCGCCAGCTCACACCCCGCCCCGACCGCGTAGCCATGGATCAGCGCGATGGTCGCCTGGGGCAACCGCTCGATCAGATTCATCGTGTCGGTCACCAGGTGGTACGCCGCAATCGCCGCCTGGCGGCTGCCCCGCGTCTGGGCGAACTCGGTGATGTCCGCCCCCGAGGCGAGCGCCCGCTCGCCCGCCCCGCGAAACAGCACGACCCGCACCCTCGGCTCGGCTGCCAGCTCGCGCAACCGCTCCTGGAGCTCCTGCCACATCGCCTGCGTGATCGCGTTGCGGCTCTCCGGCCGGTTGATCACGATCGTCGCGCGCTCGCCCTCGCGCACCACCACCAACGGCTGCTCCTCGCTCACCCTCGCCTCCTCTCGGCCACCCCGCCTCGCCAGCACCCGCGGGCGCTGGCGGTGGCCTCGTTCTTGCATACCAGAGGCCCGATCCGGGCGCCCCTGGCGCCCCGCGCTACACTTTACCGAGAGAGGAGACTGGCCATGCCGCCTGCCATGCCCCCATCCGAGCAACCGGCGAGCCCACCAGACATCGCCGACGCGCTGCGCCAGCGCGAGGAACAAGCCGCCGAGATCGTCCAGTTCGTCGACCGCACCAGCTTCGCGGGCGACGAGGAGAACGCCGCCGGCGAGATCACCACCGCGGACCAGCACCCGGCAGACACCGCCGACATCACCTTCCAGCGCGAGATCGACCTCACCGTGCGCCAGATGGCCGAGCAGCAGCTCGCAGAGATCGCCGCGGCCCGCGCGCGCCAGCGCGAAGGCACCTACGGCCTCTGTACCGTCTGCGGTCGCCCCATCGACCCGGAGCGGCTGCGCGTGCGCCCCGAGGCCGCCACCTGCATCGACTGCCAGCGCGCGAAAGAAGCGGAGGCGCGCCGCCGCCCCCATTAGCTCCCAGCTGCCGAGCGCCCGCGCCCCGACGCGGGCGTCTCACCGCTCCTCGCCCCGCGCCGCCTCCTCGTCCAGCCCCACGCTCCACAGCCGCTCCAGGTCATGCCGAGAGTACGCCCGAAACGCCATCAGCGTCCGAGTCCGCTGCACGCCCGCGATCCGCCCCAGCGCCCCAGGGACTACCTGCGCCATCTGCTCGTACTCGCGCACCCGCACGAGCGCCACGAGGTCGTACTCCCCGGCCACGGAGTACACCTCCGTCACCCCCGGCACGCCCAGCAGCGCCTCGGCCACCTCCGGCACGCTCCCCACCGCCGCCTGGATGAGCACGATCGCCGTGACCATCCGCGCCTCCCGTCCCTACCTTGTGCCCCCATCATAGGCCGCCCCCCGTGGCGGCGCCACTGCCCGCCACACATGACGGCCCGGGGCATGGCGGGTGCCCCGGGCCGTGTCTGCCGCCGACCGTGCGCGCTAGGCGTCGCTCAGCGGTAGCGCCTGTAGCGGCGGCGTCCCGGCGGCCAGGCCGATCGCCGCGATCGTGTACACCTTGCCCGCCTCTAACGTGACGCCCGGCACCGTCAGCACCACCGCCTCCGTGCCCGCCAGACGCACCTCGAGGTCCAGCGTGCCTGCTGGCGCCTCGAGATATGCGCTAGCCTCCTTGAACGACACATTGCCGAATAGCACCGGCCCCCCGACCACCGCGATATCTACCGCCGGCGCGTCGGGCGCCGTGTGCACGAACCGCACCTTCGCCAGGCGGCCCATCGGCGGCGTACGGTCGTCGTGGAGTACCAGTGGCTCGATCTGGGCGAGCGGGCCCACCGCTAGCACGGTGTAGGCGCGCCCCGCCGCCAACTCCAGCCCGGCCTGGATCACCGCCGCATCCGCCCCTGCCCCCGCCGGCACGACGACCACCTGGTGGCCGCCCGCCGGGAGGTCAACGTAGCTCGTCGCCTGGCCGAAACCCAGATCGGTAATCGCACGGTTGCCGTCCACGAGCACATCCACGGCGGGCGCGTCGGGCGAAGCGTGAACTACGCGCACCATAGCCATCGACGCCTGCGCGGTAGCTACGCGCTCACCCCCGCCGCCCACACCCAGGAAGCCAGCGAACAGCCCCGCCAGCCCGAGCATCATCCACCGGATCGGCCACATCGCGAACTCCTTTCTGTCTGCCCCCACCAGCCGCGCCGCCCGGGACCAGCGGCCGAGCCC
Source organism: Chloroflexota bacterium (assembly GCA_035294645.1). Classification (GTDB taxonomy): domain Bacteria; phylum Chloroflexota; class UBA6077; order UBA6077; family JAJPHF01; genus JADGHJ01. Next base: position 2,718 of record DATGKN010000172.1, on the reverse strand, counting down.
CTCGCCGCCCCCGCGCCCTCAGCACTGTAGCTCTATGGCACAGCCTCTGCAAAGCGATTGCATAGCCTGATTGGCAGCGCGGCCCGGCCGCCGGCGCGGCGAGGCGCCCCGCCCGGCCCGAGCCGGGCAGTGCAAATCGTTTGCATAGTACATGCCTACCCTAATGGGCAGAGGATTGACGAACACTATGCACCGTGCTAGGCTAGGGCAACACGCGGCGGCTGCGGTCGCCGCCTGCTACAGTGAAGGAGGCGCTCGATGTCCACCATCGCCGCCCCGGACCCGGCCGGCTTCTACACCACCCAGCGGGTCGCCCGCGTCACCGGCATCCCCGTCACCACCATCCTGGCCTGGGAGCGCCGTTACGGCATCCCGCGCCCCAAGCGCGGCGAGGGCGGTCGCCGCCTGTATTCCGAGCAGGACATCGAGCTGTTGCGCGCCATGCGCGCCCGCACTGCCGAGGGCGTGCGCGCCGAGATCGCCGCGCGCGAGCTGCTCGCCCCGCCCCCGGCGCAGCCCGTCGCCCGCCGCCTGCTGCCCACCTTCGTCCCGACCGAGGTCGACGAGCTGCGCTGCCTCCACTGCGGCCAGAGCTGCGGCGAGCTCCTCTCCCAGTGTCTACCCACCGGCCGCGTTACCCGGCTCGTCCCACCGGCGCACGGGCCACGCCCCGCGCTCGGCCCACGTGGGCGGCTCCGCTGTGGCCGCTGCGGGGGCGACCTGTACCGCGAGCCGCTGGAGCGCCGCTCGCTCCCTCAATTCGGCCCCGCGGCCATGGCGCCCCACACCCCCTCCCGCGGGGCGGCCTGAGCGCGCGGCAACCCGTGCCGTGCTCGCACCCTATGCCGCACCATTCCGGGTACTGCTGGCCGGCGGCGGCCGCGTCGCTGCCGCCGCGCGTTTCTAGTAGGGGGCTATCATGCGGGTCCTCGTCTCGGGCGGCACCGGACTTGTCGGCGCTGCCATCATCGACCAGCTGCTCCGCGCCAACCGCGGCCACCACGTGCGCTGCCTCACCCGCCGGCCCGAGCGCCCCAGTCCGTGGGGGGCTGCCGTTCCGCTCGTCGGCGGCGATGTGCGCGACCCCGCTTCCCTGCGGCGCGCGCTCGCCGACACCGACTGCGTCATCCACTGCGTGCAGTTCCCCAACCACCCCGTCGAGAACCCACGCAAGGGCCTCACCTACGAGGCCATCGACGGCCAAGGCACCGTCAATCTAGTGGCGGCGTGCCGCGACGCCGGCGTGCGGCGAGTCATCTACCTCAGCGGGGCGGGCGTTCGGGCCGGGCGCGCCGAGCCCTGGTTCCGGGCCAAGTGGCGCGCGGAGGAGGCCATCCGCACTAGCGGCCTCGAATACGTCATCCTGCGTCCTTCCTGGATCTACGGCCCGCGCGACCGCAGCCTCAACCGCTTCGTCGCCTTCGTCCGCTACCTGCCCGTGGTACCCGTCATCGGTAACGGACAGAACCGGGTGCAGCCCATCTTCGTCGAGGATGTCGGCATGGTGGGGGCGCGCGCCGTCGACGAGGTCGCCGCCACCAACCAGGTCTTCGAGCTGGGCGGCCCGCAGATCTTGACCATGGACGAGGTCATCCGCACCATCCAGCGCGTGCTTGGCCGCCGGCAACCCCTGCTGCACCACCCCGTCGGGCTCGTCAAGCTCGCCGCCCGCCTGCTGGCCCTGCTGCCCGACCCCCCGCTGACGCCCAGCGCCATCGACTTCCTCCTGATGGAGGAGCTGGTCGACCCGGGCCCAGCCCAGCAGACCTTCGCCCTCCAGTTCCGTTCCCTGGAAGAAGGCCTGCGGACCTATCTGCGACCGCGCTCGGCCGCGGCGCACCATCCCGCGCCTTCCACGCCGTCCTGACCGGCCCGCGAGGCAGCCCCATTGGCCAACCAACTGCCGCGCTGGCGCTACTGGACCGCTGCGGTGCTCGCGGGGATCGCGGGCCTTGCCGCCCTGCGCGACACCGTGCTCGGGGCCATCGAGCACCGCCTGATCTACCTCCCCAGCCGCACGCTCACCCGCACCCCCGCCGTGCTCGGCCTCCCCTACACCGACGTCTGGTTCACCGCCAGCGACGGTGTTCGCCTGCATGGCTGGTGGCTGCCGGGCCGCTATCGCCAACCCTGGCTCTGGCTACACGGCAACGCGGGCAACCTCATGCACCGGCTCGACAACCTCGCCGCGGTGCACGACCGCCTCGGCGTGAGCGTGTTCATCTTCGACTACCGGGGCTACGGCCAGAGCGAGGGGGTCCCCTCGGAAGACGGCCTGTACCGCGACGCCGAGGCCGCGCTCGCCCAGCTCGCCACCCTGGCGCGCTGCAACTCGACAGAGGTCGTCGTCTTCGGGCGCTCCCTGGGCGCCGCTGTCGCGGTCGAGCTGGCCCTGCGCGCTCGCGTGCGCGGGCTGATCTTGGAGAGCGCCTTCGCCTCGATTCCCGCCATGGCCCGCCACCTCTACCCGTTCCTGCCCCTCGCCTCGCTGCCGCGCACGCGCTACGACTCGCTGAGCAAGATCGCTCACATCGGGGTACCCGTGCTCCTCGTGCACAGCCGGCACGACCCTCTGGTGCCATACGCCCAAGGCCAGGCACTGTACGCCGCCGCGGCCGCACCCAAGTACTTCCACACCATCGAGGCGGCGGCCCACTACGACACCTATCTCAGCGGCGGGCTGGCCTACTGGCAGGCGCTCCACCACTTCCTCGCTGC
>DATGKN010000171.1:0-19529 GCA_035294645.1 Chloroflexota bacterium | reverse complement strand
AAACGCCCCAGCGCCGACGATACTGCCCCCCCGAGGGGTGGGACAATAGGGCGCTGCCGCCCGCCTCGCCGCGGGGTAGAGCAGTGGCAGCTCGTCGGGCTCATAACCCGGAGGTCGTGGGTTCGAATCCCACCCCCGCTACGCAGCGCAGCCCTCTGAGGCACGCCTCAGAGGGCTACGCGCTGTTTTGGTATACTTTGCGACGGTACGCTCTAGCGTGCGGACCCGCCCCCATCGTCTAGTGGACTAGGACGTGGCCCTTTCAAGGCCAAAACCGGGATTCGAATTCCCGTGGGGGCACGGTGCCAGTGGCCAGCCGGGAGAAGACCTGGCTGGCCACTGGGTTTCAGGCCGGCGCTTCACCCGGCGTACCACCCGGCAGCACCGCCTCCTCGACGAGCATCACTGGGATCCCGTCGCGGATCGGGTAGCGCCGCCCACAGCTGTCGCACACGAGCCAGTCGGCGTCCCGGCGCACGTGTGTCTTGCAAACGGGGCAGGCCAGCAGGGCCAGAAACTCCTCGTCCAGCGCCTGCGCGGCGGCCGTGCTCTCGGGGGCGTCCGCCAGTGATTCGTCCTCCAGGCGGTCGCCGCTGCGCCGGCTGAGTAGCTCGGATACGGCGATAGCGCCCAGTCCCAGTGCCGCCGTGATGGCGCCGAGCACCAAGCCGAGCAGGGTGGCGCGCAGGAGTAGACGCGCGAGGCCAGCCAGCATACGTCCCTCTCCTTCTACCCTTGCCCTGTACACGTGTAAGGTTAGGGGCGAACCGCGGGCGCGCACAGTGGGCTTATCCACTGTCAGGGGAGTCTACCACCTGGCGCGCGCGGTGAGCACTTCGCCAGGGGCGGCCGTGGAGCCGCTCAGGTGGCTCGGCTGAGCTGGCTAGGGGCAGGGGAGGCAACCGCTGCTGTCTGACATCGGCACCTGTTCGTCAGCGGCCGCCGCGCGCGGCTCGGGGGACCGTGGCGTGGCGTCGGCGTGGTGGCCCTGGTTGGCGCTGGTGGCCGCGTTGTTGGGGCTGTACGGGCCGTGGTTGACTGCCGCCACCCCGCAGATGGGCGGCGATGTCACCATCGAGTTCTATCCACGCTTAGCCTACGCCATCGCCGCACTCCGCCAGGGCGCGCTGCCGCTGTGGGCGACGGTGACCATGGCCGGGACCCCGCTGTTGGCCAACCCGCAGCTGGGGCTGCTTTACCCTGTGAACTGGCCGTTGCTCCTGCTCCTGCCGGTGGGGGCCGCGCTCAACTACTCGGCCGTGCTCCACGTGGCGCTGGCCGCGGGCGGTATGTATCTCCTGGCTCGCCGCTGGGGGCTGGGCGCAGGCGGGGCCATGGTCGCTGCGTTCAGCTTCGCGGGCAACGGCCTGTTCGCCGCGCGGCTGTGGGCGGGTGGGCTGAGCCTGGCGCAGGCGGCCGCCTGGCTACCGGTGCTGCTGCTGGCCGCGGAGCGGGTGCGCGAGCGCCCGGGCTGGCGCTCCGGCGGGTTGCTCGCGGCGACCCTCACGCTCAGCCTGCTGGTTGGTTTCTACCAGCCCTGGTACTGGGGCGTCCTGCTGGTCGGCAGTTTCCTGGTGCTCATGCCTGGGGCGCCGCGGGTCCGGGCACAGCGCCTGGCGGTGTTGGTGGCAGCGTTGGTGCTGGCCGGGCTGCTGGCGGCGCCGCAGCTTCTGCCCGCGGCGGAACTGATCGGCTGGACGACCCGTGTGGGACGGCTCGACTGGCAGTTCGCTACAGCCGCGTCACTCCCGCCGTGGCATCTCGTCACGCTGGTAGCGCCCGAGCTGTTCGGTAGCGGCGCGGGGACCTACTGGCCCGGGCCCTGGTGGTACTGGCACGAGCGCACGGCGTACCCGGGGCTGCTCGCCCTGGCCTTGGTGCCGCTAGGCTTCCGGTCGCCGCGGCCGGCCTGGGTGTGGTTCTGCGCTGGCACGGTGGGAGTCGCGTTGGTGTTGGCCCTTGGGCGCTTCACCCCGCTGTACTGGCTGTTCTACGAGGGCGTACCGGGCTACGCGAGTTTCCGCGACCCCGCGCGCCACTTGCTGCTCGTGAGCCTCGCTCTCGCGCCGCTGGCGGGCCGCGGGGCGGAGCGGCTGTGCACGGGCGAGGGATACCGCGGGGTGCTGGGCGTGCTGGCGGCCGTCCTGCTGGGTACCGCCGCGCTGGCGCTAGCGCTCCCGCTCGGGACGCAGGCGTTGGCCCCTGCGGTGGTGCCCTGGCTAGCGGCCCATGGCCTATGGTCCGCGCAGGCGGAGCTGCTCGCGCCCGAGGCCGCGGGCGCCGTCGTGGTGGCGCTGGCCGCGCGTGCCTGTGCCAGCGCCACGCTTGCCGCCGCGCTGGGCTTCGTGGCGGTGGTGCTCAGCCGGCGGTTGCGGCGCGAGGCGGCGGCGCGACTGCTCGCGGCGGCCCTATTCGTCGACCTGGCGCTGTTCAGCATGCGCTATCTGCACGCGCCGCTGTCGGTCGCCGAGGGGCCGTTCGGCCCGCCCGCCGAGCAGTTCGCCGCGTTGCTGGGCCACGAGACGATCGCGCTCCTCGCGGCGGAGCCCGGCCTGTGGCGGCTTGCGCCGCTGGGACGCGAGAGCGTTGTGGCGGGCAACGCCGGCTACCTGCTAGGGATCCCACTGGCCATCGGGCTCGACCCGCTGCTGCCCCGGCGCTACGCGGAGCTGGCGGCGTTGATCAATGGAAGCCCCGTGGCTAGCTTCGAGCATGTCGCGCTGTACTTCACCGACTCGCGTTCGCCGCTATGGCCGCTGCTCAACGCCCGCTACATCCTGGAGCCTGAGACGCTCTCCCCGGGGGAGGCCCTGTTGCGCTATCGCCTGCGCGAGGACCCGCGTGCCCTGCCCCGCGCCTTCGCTGTCGGGCGTGTGGTCAGCGTGGCGGACGAGGCGGCGGCGCTGGCCGCACTGCGCGCGCCGAGCTTCGACCCGCGTACCACGGTGGTGATCGAGGCGCCTGCCCCAGTGCAAGGCGCAGGCGCTGCGGATGCTGCGGTGGGCACCGTCGAGGTGCGTGCCTACCGGCCGGGCGCGGTACGGCTAGCCGCGCACCTCGCCACGGACGGGGTGGTGGTGCTGTTGGAGGCGTGGCACCCGGGCTGGCGCGTGGTGGTGAACGGCCAGCCGCGGGCGCTATTCCCTGCCGATCTCGCGTTTATGGCCGTGCCACTGCCTGCGGGCGACTACGAGCTGGAGTTCGTCTACGATCCGGGGACGTGGCGGCTGGGGCTAGTGCTGGCGGGCGTGGGTGCCGCGCTGTGCGCGGTGCTCGCGCTGTGGGGGGCGCAGCAGCGTTACCGCGCGCGCCGGGCGGCCGCGCCGGGCGACCGCCCGGCGCGGATGGGGTGAGGTATGGGCACGCTGTACCTGGTGGGCACCCCGATCGGGAACCTCGAGGACATCACGCTGCGCGCGCTGCGGGTCCTGCGCGAAGTGAGTCTGATCGCTGCGGAGGACACCCGGGTGACGCGGAAGCTGCTGAACCACTACGAGATCCACACGCCGTTGACGAGCTTCCATGACTACAGCGGGCCGGGCAAGCTGCGGCGGCTGCTGGCCCAGCTGGAGGTGGGGGATGTGGCCTTGGTGTGCGACGCCGGCATGCCGGGGCTGTCTGACCCGGGGTATCCTCTAGTGCGCGCGGCGCTGGCCGCGGGCGTGCCGGTCACCACGGTGCCGGGGCCCACGGCGTTCGTCGCGGCGCTGCTGCTGTCGGGGCTACCGACCCACGCGTTTCACTATCTGGGCTTCTTGCCGCGCAAGCCCGGCCCACGGCGCCGGCTGCTGGCGCGGCTGGTCCACGAGCCCGATACGTTGGTGATGTACGAGTCACCGCACCGCCTCGTGGCCGCGCTGCGCGATATCGAGGCCACGCTCGGCCCGGACCGCCCGGCGGCAGTAGCCCGCGAGCTGACCAAGCGGTTCGAGGAGGTGGTGCGAGGCACGGTCGCCGAGGTCCGCGCGCATTTCGAAACCCAGGCCCCGCGTGGCGAGTGTACCGTGCTGGTCGGCGGGGCGGCCGCTACCGTCACGTCGCCCCGAGCCGACTGAGCTCGGACACGGGGCTTTTGGGAGGCATCGCCGCGGTACCGAGGCAGGCGGTGTCGCGGCCATACGGGCGCACGACCGGCTAGGCTGTGTCACGCGGGGTGGACTGAGCCGTGCGCGGCAGCGGAGCCCGTGGAGGCCTGTGCTAGAATCTGCCGTGAAGCTCGTTGACACACACGCCCATCTGATGGACCCGGCCTTTGCGGCAGACCTCCCGGCGGTCATGGCGCGCGCGGTCGCCGCGGGGGTGACAACGATCATCTGCGTGGGCTACGATCTGCCCAGCAGCCGGGCGGCGGTGGCACTCGCTGCCCAGTGGCCCCAGCTTTGGGCAACGGTGGGTATCCATCCCAATTACTTGGGCGCAGCGCCACCGACTTGGCGCGCCGAGCTGATGGATTTGGCTCGTGCGCCGCGCGTGGTGGCCATCGGCGAGACCGGCTTGGATTACTATCGCAACTACACGCCCGCAGCGGTCCAACGCCAGGGGTTCGAAGACCACCTGGCGCTCGCGGCAGCGCTCGGCCTGCCCGTGATCGTCCATTGTCGCGAGGCGGAGCCCGAGGTGGTCGCCCTCTTGCAAGCGTATGCGCGGCCGGCGGGGGGCGCGGGCGTGTGGCACTGCTTCTCGGGAGCGGAGGCGACGATGCACGCGGCCGTGGCCGCCGGCTACTACATCTCCTTCGCCGGCCCGCTGACGTTCAAGAGTGCCGAGCCGCTCCGCGCTGTCGCCGCGTGCGTGCCGCACGACCGGCTGTTGGTGGAGACCGACGCCCCCTACCTGAGCCCGGCGCCGTTCCGTGGCCAGCGCAACGAGCCGGCGCGCGTGTGCCACACGGCCGAGCGGCTGGCGGCGCTACATGGGCTATCGCTGGCCGAGCTGGCCGGGCTGACCACGCGCAACGCCTATCGCCTGTTCCACCGCCTCGGTGAGGCAGCAGCGTGAGTGTCGCGGGAACGCTGTTCGCCCCGATCCAGGCCGATCTCGAACGGATCGAGCAGGTCCTGGCCGAGGTGGCCAACGTCGACGACCCGCTGCTCCGTGCCATGCTCAGCGAGGTGCTGCGCGCGGGGGGCAAGCGCCTGCGGCCGGCGTTGGTCCTGTTGGTAGGGCGTCTGAATCAGTATGCCGTCGAGCGCCTGATTCACCTGGCTGTGGCGATCGAGCTGCTCCACACCGCCACGCTGCTTCACGATGATGTGGTAGATCAGGCCGCGCGGCGGCGCGGGCGCCCTGCCTTGCACACCCAGGTGGGCAACAAGGCGGCGGTGCTGGTTGGCGATTATATGTACGGCAAATCCGCGTACTTCGCCACGGCGACCGGCAGCCTGCGCGTCATGCAGTTGTTCGCCGACTGCGTGATGGTAATGTGCCAGGGGCAGATCGAGGAGGGCACGCGCCGCGACGAGACCTACGCTGATCGTACCGCCGAGACGTACTTCCGCACCATCCGCAGCAAGACGGCTGCGCTGTTCGTCTTGGCCTGCGACGCGGCCGCCGAGCTGAGCGGCGCGAGCCCGAGCGATGCGGCCGCCCTGCACCGCTACGGCGAGCAGCTGGGGCTCGCTTTCCAGATCGTGGACGACGTGCTGGACATCGCGGGCGACGAGCAGGCGCTCGGCAAGGCGGTCGGGGGCGACCTGCGCCAGCGCATCGTGACCCTGCCGGTGATCTACGCCCGCGACGTGGTGCCCGCGGTGCTGCTGCGCGAGGTGTACGAGGGCGACGGGGCCGCTCCGCCGGAGGAGTCGGTGCAGGCGCTGCTCCAGGCTATTCAGCGCAGCCCCGCCCTAGATCGCTGCTACGCGACCGTGCGGCAGCTTATCGACAACGCGCGGCAGGAGATCGAGCGGCTAGCGCCCAGCCCCGCGCGTGACGCCCTGATCGATCTCGCCGAGTACGTGGCCAGCCGGCGCGCCTAGAGCGGTTGGCCGGGGCACGCCGCTAGCGTGTCGTCCCGGCCCGAGGGGTTTCACGCAGTGGCTACCAGCCCCGGCCACGCAGCCAGCGCCGCAGCCGGTACAGCAGCCGGTCGAGGTCGAGCCGCGGCGGGGCGGGGTACCCGCCGCGGAGGCTGTATGGCCGCTGGGCGCCCTGCCACACCGCGAGCGCCAGCCCTCCGAAGAAGCAGACGACCGCTAGCAGGCCCAGCACCCAGGCCTGGGCTCCCCCGGCGAGCCGCACGAGCAGCCCCGCGCCCAGGAGCGCTATCGCCGCCAGCAGCAGCTGCTCGACGAGCGAGGCGCGCGCCAGCGCCGCGCCCAGCCGTTGCCGAGCGACGGTCCAGGGCCGCGGGCGCCGCCGCGGGCGAAATGGGATTGGGTCGCGATACTCGACTTCCAGCCGCCGCAGCAGCTCATCGATCTCGCGCTCGTAACGCTTCTCCGCCATGCCCGGCCGCGACTCCCCGCCCCCAACCGCCCGCGTCGTTTGGGGAGGACTCGCAGCGATTATAAACCACTCGGGCTAGTCACGATGGCGGTGGCACGGGCACCAGGAAGTCGGCCGGTGCCCAGCCGCGGTTGCCCTGGGCGTCTTGCACCTCGCGCCAGACGCGTCCCTCGGATACGGTCTCGGGGCCGACGACCTGCAGGACGGTGTTCTCGGGCCGCGCGGTGACGCGTGGGGCGTCGGCACGCGGCTCGCGGCGCAGCGAGATCCCCAGGCCGCCTGTGTTGGCCACGCGCACGAACTCGACGGGAGGCGGGGGGGGCGCCGCTTCCGCGGCCGGCAGCTCGGTCGCTGGCGGGGAGGGGGAGGGTGGGGCGCTCGTGGGCGCGGGCGTGGGGAGCCGTGTCGCCGGGGTGGCCCCGGCGGTGAGCAGCTGGCTGGCCAGCACGCCCCAGGCCACCACCAGGCCCGCGCCGAGCATGGCCACCAGCACCGCAGCTAGGCCGATCCACCGCGGCCCCCCCGGTGCCTGCACGACCGCGTGTCGCGGTCGGCCGCACCACAAGCACTCCGCCACCTCGGGCGGGTTGCGCCCCCCGCAGCCGACGCAGGGCGTGTCGTTGGTCACGGCGTGGTTCCCGCCGGGCGCGGCGTCGTTACGCCCCGCTCTCGATCCGCTTCTTCACGCAGTCGAACATCTGGTTCATGAGCATCTTGGCGATCCCGCCGAGCATGCGCTGGCCCACCCCGGCCACCGTACCGCCGACCTGTCCGTCGCCCTTGACCTTGACGATCGTCGCCTGCGCGTCTTTCGGCATCAGTTCGATCACGGCCTCGCCGCGCACGAAGCCCGGCCCGCCGCTGCCTTCGACGAGCATCTTGTAGCGGTGCGGGGGCTCCTTGTCGCTGATGGCCACCTTGCCCTGGTAGGTGCCCTTCACGGCGGCCACCCCGACCTTGAGGGTCGCCTCGTAGGTATCCTCTCCCGCCGGCACGAGCCGCTCGCAGCCGGGAATACAGGCCTGAAGGCCCATGGGGTCCATGAGATAGTCCCAGACGCGTTGTACGGGCGCGTTGATCGTGTACTGCCCTTCGACTTGCACCGTCTTTGCCTCCACCAGCGTTGCGCGCGGGAGCGACGACGCGTGCACCGCCCGCGCGATCAGTCGAGCGTTCGGAGCACCGGCAGGCGCGCCGGCCGGGCCGGGAGCACTGCGCACGTAGGGCTGGACTGCTGCCGAGTCAGAAAGTCTACCAGGAACGCGGCGCACGGGCCACCGGCCGCCTGGGGCCCCGGCGCTGAACCCGTGACGGAGCGCGGCAGATTCGGTACCATTGCGCCCACCACCCCGGCGGCGGGCGGCCGCCGGCACGACGCGCGCGGAGGAGATAGCATGCGCCCGTGTTTCATCGGCTCCCCAGTGCGGCTCGGTCTCGGCCTGCTCCTCCTGGTGCCTTTGCTCGCCTGCCAGGCGCCCGCGCCCGCGGCCTCCAAGCCCCAGCCGGCGGGCGCCACCGCGAGCAGCGCACCCACGGCCGCGCCCGCCGTTCCGACGCCGAGCACGGTCGAGGTGGTGCGCATGGCCGACACGCGAGTGCTGGCCGGCGGGCCGATCTACCTGGCGGTCGAGAAGGGGTACTTGCGCGAGCAGGGCATCGAGCTGCAGTTCGAGACGATGGCCGGCGCTGCCGACGTCGTCCCGTTCCTGGCGACTGGTGATCTGGACCTGGCGGTCGGCGCGATCGCCGTCGGCCTGTTCAACGCCTTCGACCGCGGGCTGGACATCCGGATCATCGCCCCGGCGGGCATTATGACCCTGGAGGACAGCCCCCTGCCGCTCGTGGTGCGCAAGGACCTGTACGACAGCGGGGAGATTCGCACGCCCAGCGACTTGCGCGGCCACCGCGTCGGCGTGAACACCCGTGGCGGCAGCGTCGAGTATGTGCTGGACAAGATCCTGACCAGCGTGGGCCTGACTATCCAAGATGTGGACCAGGTACCGATCGCGTTTCCCGATATGCCCGCTGCGCTGGCCAACGGCTCGCTCGATGCTGCCATTCCCGCCGAGCCGTTCGCCACGCGCGCGGTCGACCTCGGCGTCGGCCACAAGCTGGTCACGGCGGTGATCCCCGGGCAGATGACCACGTGTATTATTGCCTCGGGCAAGTTCCTGCGCGAGCGGCCGGACACGGCCAAACGCTTCGTGCTCGCCTACATGCACGCCATTCGCGACATCCAGCCGCCCCAGCTCGGCACCTTCGATCCGGAGCGGTTCTACACCCCCGAACACTTGGCGATCTTCGAGAAGTACACGGGCGCTCCCGCCCAGGTGCTCCGCAACCAGGTGCCCTACACTTGGGACGTGGACTTGGTGATCCAGAAGGACAGCCTGATGGACCAGCAGCTCACCCACATGCGGAACGGGCTGTTGCAGATCGCCCAGCCGGTGCCCTACGAGCGGATGGTCGACGAGACGTTCGTGCGGTACGCGCAGCAGGTGATGGGGCGGCTGCGCTCGTGAGTGGTGCTCAGACGGGCCATTCGAGGCCGAGGGCGGCGGCCAGCCCGTAGCGGAGAGCGGCAAGCGCCGCCAGCTCCCCCAGGCTGACCAGCAGGCCCCCCAACAGGGGTGTGAGGGCCTGGCCCCAGGTGCGCGCCTGGCCCTGGCGGCCCAGCAGCAGGGCCAGCGCGTAGCTGTTGGCCAGGGTGAACGCGGCCAGCACACCGAGCAGCAGGACGCTGGCCACGGGGTAGTACAGTCGGCCCTGCCCGGACACGGTCGCCGCGTAGATCAGCCCCAGCAGGGCCAGGGGGGCCAGCAGCTCCCGCGGGTGGGCTACGCTGGGCTCTAGGTCCCAGTCGCGCCACAGCGCGGCCGCCCACACGGGCGCGGCGAGCAGGGCGAGCGCCAGCCCGCACAGCAGCCCGGTGGCCAGGCGCAGCGCGTTGTGGGGCGGGTACAGCGCGGGCAGGCCTAGGTCGTACAGCAGCGCGTTGGTGCCGTCCAGGGCCAGGAGCGCGACGCCGCCGGCGAGCACTGCCTGGAGCCCTCGCGGCGGCAGCAGCCCGGCACGCTCGCGCCCGCTGCACCACAGCCAGAAGACACCGACCAGAAAGCCTGCGAAGAGCCCGCCCATGCGCGCTTCCAGCGGGAGCTGGCTGCCGCCCAGGAAATAGGAGTGGTCGGGCCGCTGGCGGCACACGCCCGCGGCCAGCAGCGCCAGCTTGTCGGGCCAGGGGCCGGGCGCTAGCGCGAACCCGGCCAGCGCCGCCGCCACGAGCCCGGCGAGCGTTAGGGGCGTGCGGCCTGGTGTGCCCGTATCGGACGCTGCCATCCCGCTGGCCCTCTCTCCTGTGGCCGCGCTTCTCTGGTAGGCTAGCACAGAGGGCTCAGGGAAGGAGTGATGCCCGACCACCGACTGGCACCGCGCGCCCTGCTGCTGGACCTGGATGGCGTGATCTACCGGGGCCAGCGCGTGCTGCCCGGGGCACAGGACTTGTTCGCCTTGCTGCAGGCGCGGCGGCTTCCCTATCGTCTGCTGACCAATAACGCCACTCTGACGCCGCGGCAGTACCAGGCCAAGCTGCGCGCGTTGGGCATCCACGTGCCGGCAGCCAGCGTGCTCACCAGCGCGGTGGCTACGGCCGCTCACCTGCGCGAGACCGCTGGCCCCGGTGCGCGGGTGCTAGTGATCGGCGAGCGCGGCCTGCGGCACGCCCTGCGGGCGGCGGGGTGTGTGCTGGTCGAGCGGCAGGCGGACTACGTGGTCGTAGGGCTGGACCGCACGGTGTGCTACCCGCGGCTCGCCGCGGCCTGCCTGGCGATCGCGGCGGGCGCCACGTTCATCGGTACCAACCCGGACCCGGCCTTCCCCACGGAAGAGGGGCTGTGGCCAGGCGCGGGCGCTATCCAAGCGCTGCTCACGGCTTGCACGGGCGTGCAGCCGCGCGTGATCGGCAAACCACAGCCGACGATGCTCCAGCAGGCGCTGCGCCAGCTCGGCGTTGCCCCGGTCGAGGCGCTGATGGTGGGCGACAGCTTGCTGACGGATGTGGCGGGCGGGCGGGCCGCCGGGGTGCCCACCGCGCTGGTCCTGACCGGCGTCACCCGCCCCGAGGACCTGGCCGACGCACCGGTGCGCCCCGACTACGTGTTCCGCGACCTGGCCGAGCTGACGGCCGCGCTGGAGGGCCGGCGGCCCTGACCCGCCGCGGTGCGGCTTTGCGCCCTGGCCTGCGCTGTGGTACCATCTCGTGGGCACTCTCCTGGGCTCGTGGTGTAGTGGCCTAACATGCGGCCCTGTCAAGGCCGAGATCGGGGGTTCGAATCCCCTCGAGCCCGCTGTGCGCCCCCGCTTTGGTAGGCGGGGGCGCACTGTTTTTGCGGCGCGCGCTCTGCACCGGGTGGGGCGCGGGCCGCGCGAGCTGCTGGTGGGCGGGCGGAGGGGCCAGTATAATGGCGCGCACGGGACGTAGACGTCGGGAGGTGCGCATGCGACGTTGGGCCATCGGGCTAGTGCTGGGCCTGCTCTGTAGCACCGTCGCCGCGCCCTACGCGGTCGCGCAGGGACCCGGCTACGGCCCGCCGCCGCTTCCGCCGCCGTATGGCCCTGCGTATCCCTACCCGCCGTACGGCGGGTCGCCGGGCTACGGGGCCCCGCCGGCAGGGCCGCCGGCGGCCGATAGCTCTATGTCGAGCGACGCGGCCGTCCCCTACGGTCAGTTCACCTACCAAGCGGACCCTGACTACCTTCAGCAGTATCAGCAGGCGCAGCAGCCCAGCCCGCCGCCCGAGAGCGCGACGGTGTATTCGCCCCCCCCAGCCTATGGACCGCCGCCACCGCGCGCGGCGCCGTACGCGGCCCCCTATCCGCCGCCCGCCTACGGTTGGGCCGGCTACGCCCCACCTGCGTCCGACGCCGCGGCCGTGCCGAGCCCGCCCGCGGTTGCCGCCGCGGCCGGGGCGGCGCCGCCGTACGGGGCGCTGGCGGCTGGCACACTGCCGCCCGGTGCCCCGTCGCCGAATGCGTCGTCGTCTAGCGTTGCGCCGCCCTACTCTGCCGCGGCGCCGGCCACCGCGCCGGCGAGCGCGCCGGGTGCGCAGCCGGCGCCGTCGCGGCTATGCCTCGGGGGGGTGGACCTCAGCACCCTGCTCAGCAACCTCGGCCAGGGCAACACCAGCGGGGCCGGCCAGAGTTACACGCTGGGCACCTATATGTACGGGCCGGGAGTGACCCAGAGCGTGCCGTACACGCTGCAGTCGCAGATCACGCCGTACAACGTCGGCGCGCTGCCGCGGCTGCTGACGGGCTACAACATCCCTGTCCAGGGCGGTCAGCCGGGCGTTCTGATCCAGCAGCCGGTGAGCCTCGATCCGGGCGGCACCACGAACCTCTCGCCGTCGTCGGGGTGTTAGGTCGCCGATGCGCCGAGCGCCGCTGCGTCTCTCTCCACTCGCGGGTCGGCTACCACGCGTGCTGGCGCCCGTGCTGGGGGTCGGCCTGGTCGTCGCGGGCCTGGGTTGTTGGCCACAGCCGCGGGTGCCCGCCCCCCCGGTGGCGCCGGGGCCGGGCGCTGCCGGGGCCCCCGCGGCGCGCCCCCCGCGCCCTACCCCTGCGCCCGAGGTGCGCGAGCGCGTCGCGAGTAGCGATGTGGTCGAGGCGGCGCGCGAGTACGTCACCGCGCTGTACACCGGCGATGATGCGACCGCGGCGCAGTATCGCAACGGCTATACCGACTTGCTGCGCAAGGACGAGAGCGAGCTGGTCCTAGAAGATCTCACCGTGCGCCCGATGACCTGGGGCGAGGCGGGCTACCTGGATGCGGATCCGGCCACCGAGTGGGCCGAGGTCGTGGCCCGGGTGCACTCGCGCCAGGGGACCACCAGCGGCCGCGTGTACTACAAGTTGGGCTTCCTGCGCGAGGGCGATAAGCTGCAGATCGACCTATCGGCGCGGCGCATGGAGTTGCGCTGAGGCGGGAGCGGGAACGATGCGCGAGGCGGCGTCAGCCGTGCAGCGGCCGCGGGTGGTGGTCACCCGGCGCCTTCCCGGCGAGGCGCTCGCCCTGTTGGAGCGCGTGGCCGAGGTGCGGCTATGGGACAGCGACGAGGCGATGCCGCGCGCGGAGCTACTGGCCCAGGTTGCCACCGCCGACGCTCTGCTCTGTCTGCTCACCGAGCACATCGATGCGGAGCTGCTGGCCGCCGCGCCGCGGCTGCGGGTGGTGGCCAACATGGCGGTGGGCTACGACAACCTCGACCTGGCGGCGCTCGCGGCGCGCGGCGTCGTGGCCACCCACACTCCCGGGGTGCTCACGGAGACCACCGCTGACTTGGCGTTTGCTCTGCTGCTGGCCATCGCGCGGCGGCTGCCGGAGGCCGAGCGGTTCGTGCGCGAGGGCCGGTGGACTACCTGGGCGCCGCTGCTGCTAGTGGGGCGCGACGTGCACGGGGCTACGCTCGGCATCGACGGTGCGGGGCGCATCGGCACCGCGGTGGCGCGCCGCGCGCGGGGCTTCGGCATGCAGGTGTTGTACACGGCGCGGACGCCGCGGCCGGAGCTCGAGCGCGAGGTGGGCGCGCGCCAGGTGGCGTTCGACGAGCTGCTGGCCGCCAGCGACTTCATCAGCCTCCACCTGCCGCTCACGCCCGAGACGCGCCATCGCTACGATGCCGCGGCCCTGCGCCGCATGCGGCCGACCGCCTACCTGGTGAACACGGCGCGTGGCCCGCTGGTGGACAGCGCCGCGCTGTACACCGCGCTGCGCGAGGGCTGGATCGCGGGCGCGGCGCTGGACGTGACCGATCCGGAGCCGTTGCCCGCCAGCAGCCCGCTGCTCAGCTTGCCCAACTGTCTGGTCGTGCCGCACATCGGCAGCGCCAGTGTCGCCACCCGCACGCGCATGGCGACCCTGGCGGCGGAGAACATTGTGGCCGTGCTGGAGGGGCGCCCCCCCCTCACACCGATCCCGCGCGGATCCCAGCACGCTCCGTGAGGCCGAAAAAGGCAAAGTCGCAGGAAGGTCGTAAGCCAGATTCTGTTCGTGATGGCCATCTATCTCGGCCGCTTGCGCGACCGGCCGCCCAACGGCGGCTGCCCCGTACCCTGGCCTCGGCGAGCAGCGTCATCGGCCATGCTTCGGGTTGCAGCGGGGGGGATTGCCCTTTTCACTCCGGCCTCGCCTAGAGCGGGCCGGCGGTCGTCTCTGTGGCTCTAACCGTCGGTTACCCGACCCCGGCTTGCGCCGGGCACCCTGCTCTGTGCTGTCTGGACTTTCCTCTACGGCTTGCGCCGCAGCGGCCATCCACCTTCCTGCGACCTGGCGGAATTATACCTCCGGGTAGTGTTGGGGCGGCCACCCGCGAGCCCGGTGGCACACGGCGCGGGCCCAGCCGCTCGGCGGCGTTCCCCGGCCGCGGCTCCTGGAGGGCGAATGGCAGGAGCGCCAGGCCCCAGCCTGGCCGGGGCCCTCGTGCGTAAGCGCGCCGGGTTCTTGCTATCCTTCCGGCACGAGCATTCGGCGAAGCAGGTTCGACGGTGGTGAGCATGGTCAGGCTAGTCGCGCCAGCGCCCCCGGCCCCCCTGTTCGCCTCGATCTGGGGCGGCTATCGGCCGGAGGGGAGCCGCGACCTGCGCCTGGACTTCCTGCGCGGCTTCGCGGTAGTGGCCATGATCGTGGACCACATCGGGGGGCCCTCGTGGCTGTACGCGCTCACCGGCGGCAATCGCTTCTACACCTCGGCCGCCGAGGGGTTCATCTTCCTGTCCGGGCTCCTGGTGGGCGTGGTGTATGGCCGCCTCGCGCGGCGCGATGGCTTCGCGGTCGCCATGCAGAAGGCGCTGGCGCGGGCGGGCACGCTGTACCTGCTCACCGTGAGCGTCACCCTCCCGCTCATCGTGGTCTCGGAGGCGCTGGCGCTGCCATGGGCCACGGGGGTGTCGTTGGCCGACCCCGTGGGGCTGATCGTGTCGGTGCTGACCCTGCACCGCACGTACTACCTGATCGACGTGATGGTGTTGTACACGCTGCTGCTGGCCGTGGCGCCGGTAGCGCTGTACCTGCTGGTGGCTGGCCAGACGCGGGTGTTGCTGCTGCTGTCCTGGGGCTTGTGGCTCGCGTTCCAACTCGCACCCGACTATGCCGAGGTGCCCTGGCAGATCGCGGGCAACTACCTGTTCCACTTCTCGGCGTGGCAGGTGCTGTTCTTCACGGCCATGGTGATCGGCTACCATCGCGAGCGCCTCGCGCGGTGGGTCGGGCCGCGGGCACAGGCGTACCTGTTGGTAGCTAGCGGGATCGGCTTCCTCGGCCTGCTGGTGCTGTACCGGCTCGGCGACCGGCCGTGGCAGTGGCTGTCGCTCAAGCAGCCGGTGCTGGATGACCCCGCCAACCTGGTGGTGCTGCTATTCGGCAAGGGCGATGTCCGGCCCGGGCGCGTGCTCGCCTCGGCGATCGTGTTCCTGTTCCTGTTCCTGGTGGTGACCAAGGCGTGGCGACCGCTGTACCGCGCGCTGGGCTGGCTGCTGATGCCGCTTGGGCAGAACGCGCTGTACGCCTACACCGCCCATATCGTGCTGGTGGTGGTCATTGGCGTGGTCCTGCAGGTGCTGGGCTGGTACGGGACGCTCGGGCGCGGGGGGAACACCCTGCTACAGGTGGCCGGGCTGCTGCTGGTGTGGTGGCTGATCCAACGGCGGATCGCGTTTCCCGCGCGGGGGGAGCAGTGGCGTTGGGCGCTAGTGCCCGTGGTGGCGGCCAGCGTCGCGCTGCTCGTCCTGCCACGTGACGCCCAGCCGCCGGCCTCCGCCGCGGCGGAGGCGCTGGGCAGCACGCGGTACCGCGCCAATGCCTTCGGCACGCCGATCCCGCGGGATGCGCGCGGCGTGGCGGTGCCGGCTGGCTTTCCGACGCCCCAGCCCCTGCCCGAGCCGCGGCGCGCACCCGGGGGCCGCTTCGCGCTTGGCAACCCGCTGCCGGAGTACGTTGGCCCGCTGCGTGGGCGGTTCTTGGAGATGACGTTCTTCAGCCGGGCGCTGGCGCGCGAGATGCCGTACTACCTGTACCTGCCGCCCGACTATGATGACTCCAACCGGGCCTACCCGGTGCTCTACCTGCTGCACGGGGCGAGCGGCGATTTCGCCGAGTGGCCGGCGATCGGCTTCGTGGACCAGCTCGACCGCGCGATCGTGTTCCACGAGGTCGAGCCGTTCATCGTGGTGATGCCCCAGGGCGACTTCGGCTACTGGTTGAACCACGCCGACGATGGCCCCCGCTGGGGCGACTACGTGACGCTCGACCTGGTCGCGCACATCGATGGGACGTACCGGACGCTGCGCCGGCCGTACCGGCGGGCGATCGGTGGGCTCTCCATGGGGGGCACCGGCGCGCTGGTGCAGGCGTTCACCCATCCGGACGTGTTCGGCATCGTGGGCGCGCACAGCCCCTCGCTGCGGGAGGACAACAGCGTGCTCAGCTTTCTGGGCACGGGCGACGAGTTCAACGCGCGCGACCCGATCTACCTGGCGGCCACCGCGCCGGACCTTGGCCAGCTGCAGATCTGGCTCGATATCGGCGAGGCCGACCCCTGGGTGTTCCGCGTGGAGCAGCTCCATCAGGTGCTGGCCGAGCGGGGCATCGAGCACCAGTTCAACGTTTGGCCGGGCGACCACCTCGGCGAGTACTGGCAAGAGCACATTCCCGACTACCTGCGCTTCTATAGCTGGGCGCTCACCCTGCGGTAGCGCCGCCCACGGTGACCCCCTCGGCCGCCAGTCGTGCCCGCAGTGCCGCCGGCAGCGGCACCGGCCGCACCGTGCGCAGATCGACCCAATAGCCCTCTTGGCGCGCCGCCGCTGCCACGCGGCCGTCGACCACGAATTCCGCGCCGACCTGCCAGCGCGAGCGCCCGGCGCCCGCGACCCACATGTGGCCTACCAGCGGGTCCCCCAAGCGCAGCGGGCGGCGGTAGTCGATCTCGGTACGCGCCAGCACCGGCCCGTGGCCCTCGCGATAGCATTGCTGCCAGTCGACTAGCGACCACAGCAGGGCAGTGCGCAGATCTTCCAACCAGCGCACGTATACGATGTTGCTGACGATCCCCCAAGCGTCGATGTCGTACCCTTTGATCTCGATGGGCAGGCTGATCGGCCACAGGCGCCGCGAGTCCTCGCGCATGGGCATGAGCCGCCTCCTGGTAGCGTTCCACTGGAGTGTAACCACGCGCGACGGCCGGGGGGGCATTAGCGCCGCGCGGCGCGAATCCGTCGCAAGGCCCCGGGCTCCGCGCTATACTCCGGCCAAAGCAGGCAGCGGGAGGAGCGGAGGCGCCTGTGAGCGAGCGCCGTACCCCGGTACGGGTTCTGGTGATCGAAGACGAGGGGCTATTCCGCGATATGTTGCAGACCGCGCTGGCCATGCAGCCGGCGGTCGAGGTCGTCGCTGCGGTGGCGACGGGCGAGGCGGCGATCCGCGAGGCGGACCGTGTGGTGCCCGACGTAGTGCTGGCCGACATCGAGCTAGGGCCGGGCCTCAACGGTATCGAGGCGGCCTCGCGGATTCGCGCCAAGCACCCGAACGTCGGCGTGGTGCTGCTCTCGGCCCACCGCGACAAGCAGTACATCGCCAGCTTGCCGGCTGGCGAGGCGCGGGGCTGGTCGTACCTGCTCAAGTCGTCGGTGACCGACACCGCCACCCTGGTGCGCGCTATCGAGGGGGCTGCCTCGGGGCTGGTGGTGCTCGACCCCAGCTTGGTCGATGCGCTGCGGCCGCGGCCCCGCTCGCCCATCGACAACCTGAGCGAGCGGCAGCGCCAGGTGCTGGCGCTGATGGCCAAGGGCTACTCCAACGGCGGCATCGCCCAGGAGCTGGTGCTCACCGAAAAGACGGTGGAGAACTACGTGGGCAGCATCTTCCAGGCGCTGAACATCGACCGCGAGGAGGCGATCCACCCCCGCGTGAAGGCCGTGCTGGCGTTCCTGGAGGGCACCCAGGGCACCTAACGGCCACCCGGCTCGTCGCCCGCGGGCTCGCGCTCAGCGCAGCCGGCGGGCATGGCCGCTGAGCGTCGCGCGCCCCTCACCCCGGTCGGGGCTCCACGAGACCCAGGTGAGGGTGATCGATTGCCCGTCGGGCGCCACGCGCCCGGCTTGGTGCCCAACGACCTCCCACCCGACCCACACTTCCAGCTCTACGAAGTCGCGGCTACAGTAGCCGTAGTAGACGACGCGCTCGTCAGGCCCGGTGCCGACGAGGTAGCTGCCGAGCTGGCGGAAGGTGAGGCGGGCCGGGGGGATGAGCTGGGGGGCGTCGCCGGCGTCCGGCGGGGCGGTGTCCGCTTCCCAGGTGCCCGCCAGGTACCAGTCGCAGGGCGGGGCTGGCGGCGGGCTGCTAGGGGGCTCGCCGCCGTCCTGCCGGGGCACGCGCCAGCGCTGCGGGGCTGGGGGGCCAGCGGGGGGGCTAGGCCCTGGCCGAGTATAGGGCCCGGGCCAAGCCGGGCGCGGAACCGGAGTGGCCGCGGGAGCGGGAGACGGCGGCGCCCAGCCGGGCCCATAGCGCGGGACTAGCGGTGCTGGGCTGCTGCCCTGCCCCGGCCCGTGGCTGGGGGCCTGCGCGTCGCCGCTCGCGGGGCCGACGACCAGCACCAGCACCGCGGCCGCCGCCCCTGCCACCCACCATCCGTGCTGTCGCCACATCGCGCTGACTCGCTGGCGGACGCTCCATCCCCCTGCGGCACGCGCCCGCGTGCTCGCCCTGGTGGATAGCGAATTGTACCCGGCCTGTTGCGTGGCGGGGGCGGCGCGGTCGTCAGGGCGTGGGGGCCGGCGCCTCGCGTGCGCTCCGCCCGTTGGGCGAGCTGTTGGGCGGTACGGGTACCACGCCGACCAGGCGCGTACCGCGGCCGGGCGCGCTGCTCACCCGCAGATAGCCGCCCAGCGCCTCGACCGCGCCGCGTAGGCTGGTCAGGCCCAGGCCCGCGCCCGCGCCCCGCGGCACCCCTCGCCCGTGGTCCTCGACGCTTACCGCGACTTGGTCGGGCCGCGGGGCCCAGACCCGCACGCTCACCTCGCGCACGCCCCCGTGGCGCACCGCGTTGTTCACGCCCTCCTGTACCAGGCGGTAAAGGGTGAGGCGCACCTCATCGGGCAGTGGCGGGGGGCCCTCGGCCACCCCGAACGAGCGGCGCAGCTCGCGCTGCTCGATCTCCGGCGCCACATCGAGCACCACGCTCACCGACGGCTCCAGCCCGTCGCGGAGCGAGCGGAGCGCGGCGGGCAATCCCATGCGCAGGATGGCGGGGTGCAGCTGGTGGCTCACCGCGCGCGCCGTGTCGCGCACCAGCCCCAGCCGCTCGGCCACCGCCGCGATCGTCTGGCGGGCGGCTGCCGCGTCGTGGTCGAGCTGGGCGAGGGCTTGGCGGAGCTGCAGCTCCAGCGCGAGCAGCTTGCCCTGCACCTCGCCGTGCAAGCGCTCGGCCACGTCGCGCCGGATACTCTCCTGGGCTTGCACGATGGCGCGGCGGGATAGGGCCAGCTCGCGCAGCGACCGGCGGATCGTGAGCGTGCTGATCAGTCCCACGCCCAGCACTAGCAGCGCGCCGATGCCGCCGCCGAGGCGCACCACCGCCTGGAACTGGTCGGCGAGCGCCTGGCCGGTCTGCCGGTTGTCGGCGCGCAGGTCTTCGAGTACCTCGGCGTAGTCGCGGATGGCGTCGGCGTAGGCGAGCGCGAGCTCGTCGACGGCGGCGGCCAGCTCGGGGGTGAGCAGGGAGGTGCCGTCGCGGCGCTCGACGGCTTGCCGGGTCGGCTCGTGGAGCTCGGCTTCCCACCGTGCGGTCACGGCCTCCAGGCGCGCGGCCGCTGGCTGCAGCTCGGGCCGCTGGCGGGCGGCCTCGCGGACCCGGGCCATCTGATCGAGCACTGCCTGGTGCGCGGCACGGTACAGCTGCAAGCGGATGGGGGCGGGCGCGCGCAGGAAGTCGGTGTAGGCGTTGACCTGCTCGGTGACCCGAGTCTGGAGGCGGTCGGCGCCGTACAACAGTTCGGCGAGCTGCACCTCGGTCTCGTGGCGAGCTACCAGGGCGCGG
>DATGKN010000170.1:0-23768 GCA_035294645.1 Chloroflexota bacterium | reverse complement strand
TGCTCGCGCCGCCCCGCTTGCGGCGCAGGCGCCAGCACTTCTTGCGCGACTGGAGGCAGAGTTGCTGCTCGGCGGCCGATAGCGGCGGCGTGTTCTGCAGGCAGATGATCTGGTACAGCAGCGGGCGCCCTTCGGCGTCGGCCAGATCCTCTACCGCCCAGTGCTCGCGGTACTGCGGGCAGGCGTGCCGGAAGCGACGCCAGTTGGGATTGTCGGGGATAATGGCGCCACCTCCTTCCTAACGGCTGCATTCTAGCACAGCGCCCGGGGGACCAGCGCGCCGCGTGGACTAGCGGGAGCGCCGCGCGACCAGGCAAAATGGTGCGGTTATTCGCCAACCGCTATACTGGCCGCACGGGGGGTCCATGGAGCGCACGCTCATCATCGTCAAGCCGGACGCGGTACAGCGCGGGCTGATCGGCGCCGTGCTCAGCCGGCTGGAGGCGCGCGGGCTGAAGCTGGTCGGCCTCAAGCTGATGCAGATCGATGAGGCGCTGGCGCGCCGGCACTACGCCGAGCACGAGGGCAAGCCGTTCTTCGCGGGCCTGGTGCGCTACATCACTTCCTCGCCGGTGGTGGTGGGGGTGCTGGAGGGGCCCAACGCCATCGAGGCGGTGCGCGCCACGGTTGGCGCCACCAACCCGGTCAAGGCCGCGCCGGGTACCATCCGCGGCGACCTGGCCCTGGAGATCGGCCGCAACCTGGTCCACGCCTCCGATGGGCCCGCCACCGCCGAGCGCGAGATCGCGCTGTTCTTCCGCGACGCTGAGCTAGTGCGCTACGAGCGCGCCACCGACCCCTGGATCGTGGAGTAAGCGGCGCCCTGTTCGGGGGAGGAGAGCCGGCTGTGCAGGTGCGCTTCTGGGGCACGCGGGGGTCGATCGCCGCCCCGGGGCCCGCCACCGTGCGCTACGGGGGCAACACCGCGTGCGTCGAGTTGCGCACGGCTGCCGGCGAGCTGTTCATCTTCGATAGCGGCACGGGCATCCGCGAGCTGGGGCTGGCCCTGATGGCCGCGGGGGGCCCCGTGCGCGGCTATATCCTGCTCAGCCACACCCATTGGGACCACATCCAGGGCTTTCCCTTCTTCGCCCCCGCCTTCGTGGCCGGCAACGAGTTCACGATCTGCGCCGGTCGCGACCTGGACCGCGACCTGGAGAGCGTGCTGGCGGGCCAGATGGAGTACGCCTACTTTCCCGTCCGGCTGGCCGAGCTGGCGGCCACCGTGCACTTTCGCGACCTCGACGAGGGCGAATACTGCCTGGGCAGCGCACGGGTGCGGGTCCAGTACTTGAACCACACCAGCCTGACGATGGGCTACCGCGTCCACGCCGACGACCGCGTGCTGGTGTACGCCACCGACAACGAGCCGCACGACCGCACGCTGCGCCCGCTCGACACGCTCGGTCGGGCCACGCCCCCGTGGCCGGTGCACGGGGGCGACCGGCGGTTCGTCGAGTTCATCCGTGGCGCCGACCTGCTGATCACCGACGCGCAGTACCTGGCCGAGGAGTTCCCCCAGCGGATCGGCTGGGGGCACTCGACCGTCGAGCACGCGGTGGACTTCGCAGTGGCAGCGGGGGTGCGACGCCTGGTGCTGTTCCACCACGATCCTACCCGCAGCGATGCGGCGCTCGACGCGGTGGTCGCGCGCGCCCGGGGACGCGCGGCCCGCCAGGGGAGCGCGCTAGAGGTCCTCGCGGCGGCCGAAGGCCTCGCCCTGGCGGTGTAGGAGGCAGGGATGCACGACGCGCGGCCCCGGGTGCTGCTCGCGGAGGGCGATCCCGAGCGGTTGAACGAGCTGCTGGCGTGGCTAGAGCCGGACGGCTACCGGGTGCTGGTAGCCCGCGACGCTGCCGAGGCGGTCGACCTCGCGGCCACCCACCACCCTGACCTGCTCCTGCTCGACCTGGAACTACCGGGCGGGGGCGGCTACGCGGTGGTCGAGGCGCTGCACGCGCGGCCGCTCGCACGCGCGCCCGAGGTGATCTTCCTGACGAACCTGGCGCGCCCGGAGCAGATCCGAGAGGGGTTCGCGGCGGGCGCCGTGGACTATATCACGCGGCCGTTCAGCCCCGCGCAGCTCCGTGCCCGCGTGCGCACGTGGCTGCTGCGGCTGGAGCAGGTGGAGCCGCGGGCTGGTGAGGCGCCCGAGCGGCCGGAGCCCTGCTCGGGTTAGTGCTGCTCGCGCGGTGCGGACAGCCATTCGGCCGGCCACACCTGCTCGCAGCAGAAGCATTCGCGGCACTCGCCCAGCGCGTACTCCAACCAGTCCCGCAGCTCCGCCGCGTCGGGCAGCAGCGCGCCCGCCCAGGCGGCCCACACCTCGCCGCTGCGCCCGACTACCAGCACGGCTGGCGCGGTGGGCGCCGGTAGGACGCCGTCCCGCGCCAGCCGCGCAGCCAGCCGCTCCGCGGGATCGAGCAGGTGCGAGAACGGCCCGCCGGCCGCTGCCGTGGGGGCGACCACCAGTACGCGCGCGCCAAGATCTTCGAGTAGCGCCCGCGCCGCCTCGAGCCGGGCTAGGTAGGCCTGGCTGCCCGGCACCCGCGCGTCGTGCAGGAACACCACCAGCGGGCCGCGCCCGCGAAAGCTCCACAGCGGCGCGGGCGCCCCGTCGGCGTGGCGTAGCTCTAGCCCCGGCAGCAGGTACCCTGCGCCTGGCCCGAGCCGCCGCTCGCTCGGTGTGGGAGTGGTCATGGGAGGCCCTGGTAGATCAGGCCGGCGTGCTGCACGGCACGACGCCGTCCAGGGTAGGCAGGGCGGCGAGCCAGCCCGTGCGGTCGTCCGGCCGGGTCGGGAACAGCTTGCCGGGGTTCAGGATGCCCTTGGGGTCGAGCGCCTGCTTGAGAGCGCGCATGGCCCACAGCTCCTCGGGCGCCAGCCGTGCGGCCATGAACTCGCGCTTGAGAGAGCCGATGCCGTGCTCGCCCGACAGCGTGCCGCCCAGCGCGATCGCTGCCTCGAAGATCGCGCCGGCCGCCCGCTCCACCCGCTCCAGCTCGCCCGGCACCCGGCGGTCGAACAGGATGTTGGGGTGCAGGTTGCCATCGCCCGCGTGGCCAAACACGGGGATGGGTAGGCCGACCTCGGCGCTGATGGCGGTGATGCGGCGCACCATGGCGGGGATCTGGCTGCGCGGCACCACGATGTCCTCGCCCAGCTTGTTGGGACGCAGGCGGCCGAGCGCGGGCGAGATCGCCCGCCGTGCCTCCCACAGCGCCGCGCGCTCGGCGGGCGCGGTGGCGACCCGTACCTCCAGCGCGCCGCTGTGGCGGGCCAGCTCGGCCACGCGCCCGATCTCCGCCGCCACGGCGGCGCGCTCGGTGCCATCGCACTCTACGATCAGCAGCGCGTCGGTCGGCGGAGGCGGGCGGTCGGGCAGGTAGTCGGCGACCAGGCTGATGGTCGTGCGGTCGAGCAGCTCGATCGCGGTGGGCAGCAGCCCCGCGGTGAGCAGGGTAGTGACGGTCTCCGCAGCAGCGTCGAGCGAGGCGAACGCCAGCCGCGCAGTGGCGCGCTCGCGCGGCAGCGGCAGCAGCCGCAGGATGATCTCGGTGACGACCCCCAGCGTGCCCTCGGAGCCGACAAACAGCTGCGTGAGCTGGTAGCCGGTGGACTGCTTCAGCACGCGCCCGCCGGGCCGCAACACGCGTCCATCGGCCAGCACGACGGTGAGCCCTCGCACGTAGTCGCGCGTGGCGCCGTACTTCAGACAGCGCGGCCCGCCGGCGTTGGTGGCCACGTTGCCGCCCAGCGACGACTGGTTGAGGCTCGCCGGGTCAGGCGGGTAGAACAGCCCGCGCGCCTCGGCCGCTGCCTGGAGCTGGGCGGTGATCACCCCCGCCTCGACCACGGCCACCCCGTCCTCCGGCGAGAGGTCGAGGATGCGGTTCATACGCGCGAGGTTGAGCACGATGCCGCCCGCCAGGGGGATCACCCCGCCGGCCAGGCCCGAGGCCGCGCCGCGCGGGACGACTGGAATCGCATGCGCGTGGGCCAGCGCCAGGATCTGCGCCACCTCCTCCGTGGTCCGCGGCGACACCGCCACGTCCGGGCGCTGCTGTTGGAAGGTGCCGTCGTAGGAGTAGGCGATCAGCTCCGCCGGGCCGTCGTGAACGTATGCCGGCCCGACGATCGCCCGCAGCTCGCGGCGCACCGGTTCAGGCACCATCGCGCGCCTCCTCACGATACGCGTCGTCCAACACGTCGGCGATGTGGCGCACTTGCAGCGGCAGGCCACGCCGCGCGGCACCGGCCTGGAGCTGGATCAAGCAGCCGGGGTTGGCGGTCACGATGACCTCGGCCCCGGTAGCCAGGGCGTGGGCCAGCTTGCGCGCCTGGAGCTGGTCCGCGGTCGTGGGGTGGGTGAGGTTGTAGATCCCGGCGCTGCCGCAGCAGAGGTCGGATTCTTTCATCTCGACCAGCTCCAGGCCGACGGCGCGGAGCAGTTGCCGCGGCTGGGCCCGCACGCGCTGGGCGTGGGCCAGGTGGCAGGGATCCTGGTAGGTCACCTTGCCGGTCAGCCGGCGCGGCGGCTCCCGCGGCCCGAGGGCGGCCAGCAGCTCGGTGAAGTCGCGCACGCGGCGCACGAAGGCGCGGGCACGGTCGGCCCACGGCGGGTCGTCGGCCAGCAGGTGCGCGTACTCTTTCAGCATGGCGCCGCAGCCGGCGGCATTGACGACGATCGTCTCGGCCGCGCTGGCCTCGAAGGCCGCGATGTTGCGGCGCGCCAGCTCGCGGGCCATCGCCACATCGCCGCCGTGAGCGTGTAGTGCTCCACAACAGCCCTGGCTTGCCGGCAGCTCCACCCGGCAGCCGTTGGCCGCCAGCACGCGCGCCGTGGCCCGGTCGGTCTCAGCGAACGCCGTGGACATCACGCAGCC
This sequence comes from Chloroflexota bacterium, assembly GCA_035294645.1. GTDB lineage: Bacteria > Chloroflexota > UBA6077 > UBA6077 > JAJPHF01 > JADGHJ01. The sequence continues at coordinate 18,882 of DATGKN010000170.1, read as the reverse complement.
AGCGAACAGCGCCGTGTGGTGGCGCTCCGGTCCCCGCGCTGGCCACACCTGCCCGCGGGGCACCACGAATGCGGCGTCGATCGGGGGCAGGTACGCCTCGATGGTGGCGAGCCCCAGCAGCTTCAGCAGCCCGCTGCGGCGCGCGAGCGCCTGCAGCCCGCTGCGCTGGTACCAGCGGAGCAGCCGTGCTTGCCGCCGAAAGCGCCGCAGGTCGGGAAATACCACGCGGAAGGCCAGCCACTGGAGCAGCCGCGCGAGTCGCGGGCGAGGCGGGGCCTGTTGGGCGATGGCCGCGCGCACCGCCACGCCCAGCTCCTCCATGCGGACGCCCGCGGGGCACACGGCCGTACACGCCTCGCATAGCAGGCAGCTCTCCTCGTGCGCCACGAAGTCCGGCGTGACAGCCAGGTGGCCCTCGGCGACCGCGCGCGCCATGGCGATCCGCCCGCGCGGCGACTCCTGCTCCAGCAGCGTGAGCTGGTAGGTCGGGCAGACGGACAGGCATAGCCCGCAGCGGATGCACTGGAGCAGGTTGGCGTACTCGGCGTGCAGCGGCGGGGGACCTGGCAGCGTGACGCGCGGCAGGGTGGTCTCGCTCATGCAGCCCGTTTCCCGATCGCGGCCCCGACCTTCCTGGAGCCGTCTGGGCTAACTATACGCCATTGCCGCGTTCCTCGCGGCCACGCGCCCTACAGCTGGGCGGGGGGCCCGGTTGGCGTGGGAGCCGTTACGCTTGGCCCACCAGCTCGCGGCGCACCAGCCGGGCCCCTTCCACCAGCGCCCGCAGCTTGGCGCGCCCGATCCAGCGGGGGGTGAACTGCAGCCCGCAGTCGGGGTTCAGCCACAGCTTGGTGGGAGCCACGTAGCGCAGTGCGAGCCGGACCCGCTCGGCCACCTCCTCCGGCGACTCGCGGTAGAACGACTTCTGGTCGACCACCCCGCAGCCCAGCTCGCGGTCGCCGCCGTACTCGGGCCACAGGTCGAGCTCCGCCATCTCGCGGTTGGCGAACTCCAGCACGAGTTGGTCGGCGCGAGCCTCGCGCAGGAACGGCAGCAGGGGCCGATAGCTGCGGCGGCTGCGTGGACGGCCGGCGTAGTTGCCGAAGCACACGTGCAACGCGATTTTCAGGCGTAGCCCGGCCACCAGGGCGTTGAACAACCGGGTGACGCGTTCGAGATCGCGGGCGAAGTAGTCGTGGAAGGCGGGCTCATCGACCTGCACGACAGCGCAGCCGCAGTCTTGTAGGCGCTCCAGCTCCTGGCGCACGATCGCCGCCAGGTCGTCCACCAGGTCGTCGGCCCGCGCGTACCCCGCGCGCACCACCAGCGGGGTGAGCAGCGTCAGCGGGCCCGGCACCGCGACTTTGATCGGCCGGTCGGTCAGGCGGCGCAGGAACTGCACCTCCTCCACGCAGCCGAGCCCCCGCGGTGCGCTGATCTTGCCGGTCGTCTCGTAGAGCGTTACCTGGTCGTACAGCGGGAAGCCGATCTTGCGTACCGGCTCTACGGGGCGCACGTTCTCCAGCCGCTCGTAGAAGCCCATGATGAAGTCCAGCCGCCGCAGCTCGCCGTCGGTGACGACGTCGATCCCGGCGCGCAGTTGGTCGTCGAGCGCCACGAGCACGGCGTCGTCGAACGTCTCTTGGATGTCGAACGTGCCAAAGGCGCCCGCGCGCATCGGCTCGCGGCTGGCCTGCAACCAACTCGGCACACAGTAAGCGCCAGTGGTGCTGGTCGGCAGCAGGGGGAGATCACTGGTCATGGGCGTCCTATCCTCTGCTCACGCGATTCACGATCTGCCGAGTGGCGAGTCGTCGCGGTCAGTGTAGGGGATTCGCGCTGCCGGTGGGCGAGGCGCCCTGCCGGGCGGTTGCACGGCGGCTGCCGGGCGGAGTAGCATCAGGCAACGGCAGGAAGCCTCCTCGTCCCGACGCGGCTGCCCCGTTGCCGCGCGGTGGCGTGGGAGACGTAGCGGCGAGAGGACACGGCATGCCTCGCATTATCATCGCCAACCGTCGCGGCCACCAGGTCATCGAGTGGGAGACGACCGACACCGAGGAGGCGCGCGCCCAGATCGCCATCGCGGAGCGGATCCTCGCCGAGGCGCGTGCGCAGGGCTGTGTGGTGTCGCGTAAGGTCGGCGGGCAGCACGTGCTCGACGACGGGCCGTTCGATCCGCAGGCCGAGGAGTACCAGATCATCGCCCCGATCGCGGGGGGCTGAGCGGCTATAGGGCCTCCCGCCGGACCGCTCCGCGCGGGAGGCCCGCTGGCGATCCATGGAGTTCTTCACCCGGCTGTGGCGCTGGCTGCGGGGTGGGCCAGCGGTGGATCCGCTCGCGGGCCTCGGCGTGGAGTGCCCCTGGCGCCACCGCTGGGACCACCTGCCTAAGCGTAGTGCCGGCCCCGATTTCACGCCGCAGGACTACGCGGAAGCGCGGGCGCGGGCGCGTGAGGTCGCCCGGGCCACGCTCGGCGAGGCGCGCTGGGCCGAACTGCAGCGGCAGGGCTATCTCGACGTCCCCTCGCGCCGCTTTCCCGGGGTCACCTACCGGCTGCGCGTGGGCCGGCGGATCGAGGTGCGCTGTGCTCCTGGCGTCCGCCCGCCCTGGCGGCAGCCGTACCTCTGTATCAACCCGACCTATCCCCTGCCCGAGGAAGAGTTCTTCGCCCACCTGTATCTCTATGTGCGCGACCGCGAGGACCTGGTGATCCGCGTGGCCGCGCCGCAGCCGTGGGATCAGGCGCTGGGCCGCACCTTCTGACGCACTCCGGCGTGGAGGCCGTGCCATTCCCGCGTAGCCCCCCCGTGGTCCCACGTTCACTTGGGCGATAAGAAAAGCGAAGGGCCAGCCGAGCAGCTGGCCCCCGCTCCCGAGCGGATAGCGCCCTTACAGGCGCCAGGGGATCAAGATGTGCTCCAGCTCATCGAGGCCGGTGGAGATCAAAAAGCCCAAGACCGAGATGACCACCAGCCCGACGTACATCGCCTCGACGGAGAAAGTCTGCCACGACTGCCAGATGAGATAGCCGATGCCGGTCTTGGCGCCGACGAACTCGGCGGCCACGATCACCAGCAGGGCTACGCCCGCCGCCAGCTTGATGCCCGTGAAGATCAGCGGCAGCGCGCCCGGCAGCGCCACGGTCAGCCAGAACTGCACGCGGTTGGCGCCGAAGTTGCGCCCGACGTCGAGGTAGATGCTCGGGATGTTCATCACGCCGGCCATCGTGTTGTAGATGACCAGGAAGAACACGGCGATGGCAATGATGACGTACTTGCTCATCTCGCCCAGGCCGAAGATGAGCATCACGAGCGGCAAGATAGCGAGCTTGGGGATCGGGTAGAGGGCCGCCAGCCAGGGGTTGAAGAAGGCGCGAATCCAGCGCGACAGGCCCATGATGATGCCCAGGATCAAGGCGGGGATCGCGCCCATCAGGAAGCCGATGATGATGCGGCTGACGCTGGCCTGGAGATGGCGGAACAGCTCGCCCGAGGTCACCAGATTGGTGAACGTGCCCACGATCGAGGTGGGCGCCGGGAAGAAGCGCTTGTCCAGCAGCCCGAACTGCACCAGCAGCTCCCAGGCCACCAGCAGCAGGAGCGGGGAGGTGAAGGACAGCAAGCGCTCTTTGTTCTGCTGGCTCAGCCCGAACAGCGGACGCTCGGCCTCGGCGGCCGTGGTGTCGGTCGCGACGTCTGCCAGGCGTGTGCGCGTGATCAGCGCCTGGACATCAGCGGTGCTGACGCTGATGCGCTCCTGGCTCATTGCCCTCCCTCCTCTCGCTTGGCGCGGAGTACCTCATCGCGGAGCAGCTCCCAGATGCTGTACATGAGCTGGCCGTACTGGGGGGTAGCGCGAACCTTGTACACCTCGCGCGGGCGTTCGAAGGGCACTTTGACGAACGCCTTGATCTGGCCGGGATGCGCAGTCATGACCATGATCCGGTCGGCGAGCACGATCGATTCGTCGATACTGTGGGTGATGAAGCAGACCGTCTTGCGGTGCTCGCCCCAGATACGCAACAACTCCTCTTGCAGCAGGAGCTTGTTCTGCTCATCCAGCGCGCCGAACGGCTCGTCCATCAGCAGCACCTCGGGGTCGTTGGCGAAGGCGCGCGCGAGCGAGACGCGCTGCTTCATCCCGCCCGAGAGCTGGAAGGGATAGGCCTTGTAGAACTTGCTGAGGCCGACCTTCTCGATATAGTAGCTGACGATCTCGTCGCGCTGCTTCTTGGGCACCCCGCGGAGCATCAGGCCATAGGCGACGTTGTCGCGCACAGTCATCCAGGGGAAGACGGAGTGTTCCTGGAAGACCATGTTGTTCAACGGCTTGCGACGGTCGCGGTGCCGGATCTCTAGCGAGCCCGCGCTGTGCTTCTCCAGTCCGGCCATGATGCGCAGCAGCGTCGTCTTGCCGCAGCCCGACGGCCCGACGATGGCCAGGAACTCGCCATCGGCCACGGTGAGGTTGATGTTCACCAGCGCGCGTACCACGCTGCCGCGGACGGTGAAGGTCTTGTACAGATTGCGCACGATGATCTTGTCGTCGGGGCCGCCCGCGCCGCTGGCCTGCGCCGCCTGAAGCTGCTCATCCGTCGTTGCCATCGCTCCGCCTTGCCCCCCTGCAAAGGTATCTGCACGCGCGCCTGGCCCGTGGCCCTCGCCGCCGCGCGGGTTTCTGTCGACTGCATGTGGCTGTTAATTTACGCGAATCGGCCGCAGGGCGCAAGAGTCTCCGCGCGTGGCGGCCGCCCGCTTGTTGGTGCGCGGCGCCTGTAACGTTTGTCCCACAGCCCCGTTTAATACGGTAGCGTCGGCGTGGGCGTGCAGGCGCTGCCGGCGCCGGGCGCGCCACCTGGGGCAGGCCCAAGGCCGGCGAGGGAGGTGGTCCACAGCGGCGCCGGCGCCGCGCGAGCCCCGCGGCCGGCTCGTGGCGCCCGTGCGGAACGCTCCCTTGTGTGCGCCGTGCGAGCGCGTACCTGCGGGAGATTGGGGCCCCGACAGCACGGCGGGGCCCGCCAAAGAAAAGAGGTGAGAGGGGTGCGACGACTACTCGGGGTCATCGGCGCGCTGCTGCTCGGCGGCGCGAGCGCTCTGGTGGCCGTGCCCAATGCGTCGGCGCAGTATTGCAGCTTCGGGCCCGGCGCGGGGTTCTACAGCGGGGTGTTCGGCACGCCGGTGTTCGGCGACCTGCCTTACGCGTACTATCCGTACTACCCCATCAATAGCTACGGCTCGTACTACCCGTACTACGGCGCCCCACTGACCACCGGCTTCAACGGGATCGGGGGGAGTGGCCAGTTCGCCTACGGCGGCCCGGGGGTGTACCCGTTCGCCCCGTTCACCGGCGCGGGCTACTATCCGTACCCGGCAGGGGTCGGCTACGGCACGGCGCTGCCGCTCACGTCCGTGCGCGGGGTCGGCGGCTATCTCGGCGCCGGCCTGCCAGTGGGCTTCGGCGGCGTCGGCTTCGGGATCGGCGGGTATCCAGCCAGCTTCAGTACCGTCGGGTACGGCGGGTACGCCTGCTAGCGCAAGGGGGTAGCTTCGTGCGACGGTTGTTGAGCGTTCTGATCCTGGCCGGTGGGCTGTGGCTGCTCCCGCCCGCGGCCCACGCCCAGTACTGTGGCTTCGCGGGGGGGATTACGCGCTACTACGCGAGCGCGTACACCAGTGGGCAGTACCCCACCTATCCCAACACCTACGGCGGCTTCTACGGCTACCCGTACTACGGGGGCGTCTACCCGTATCCGGCCTACGGGGGCTACTATCCGTACAGCGGCAACTTCCTGGGCGGCTACTCGTTCCTGGGGGCCGGGGGCTACTACCCGTTCATGGGCTATGGGGCGTTCTACCCGTTCTTCGGCGATGTGTATTGGAACTACCCGCAGCTCGACTACGGGTACCGGGGCCGGCCGTACGTGACGGGGTACTACTACGGCGGCCTGCTGGACTACGGTGGCGCGGGCAACACGCCGCTCCAGGCGTACCAGCCGTACCCGGTCGCGGTGAGCAACTACGGCCTCAGCCCAGCGCTGTATGGCGGGCTGCCCGCGCTGGCCGGCGGCTATGCTCCTTACTCCTCGGCGTTGTACCTGCCGACGACGTTCACGGGCGGCTGGCCCTTCTCGGTACTCTACTGTTAGTCGACGAAGGAGTGGCGGCGAATGAAGCGTCTGCTCGTGGGACTGGCGTTGCTCGGCGGGCTGCTGTGGGCCGCGCCCGACGCCTCGGCCCAGTATTGCTCGCTGGGCGTGGCGTCCGGTATCGTCGGTGTGCGCTCTGGGTTCAACATCAACCCGCTGTATAGCGGCGGCTACGCAGGGTACGCCTACTACCCGTTCTACCAGGCGTGGTACGGCGGCTACCCAAGCTGGTACGCCGCATACACCAACGGCTACCCGTACGGCCAATACCCGGTCGGCCAGGGCGTGTACGGGGGCTACCCCGCCGCGGGCGGCGTGGCCGGGGGGGGCAGCCAGCCGTACTTCGGCGCGGGCTATGTCGACCCCACGTTCTACGACGTGGCCACGCTCGGCAACTACGTGAACCCCTACTACTCGGATCTGTTCGGCAACGTACCGTTCTGGACGGGCCAGTACGGCGGGCTGTACCCGTACTACAGCACGTTCTACGGCGGGTATCCGGCGTATGGCGGGTTCCCCTACAACGCCTACTGCGGTTACTACCCCTACGGCTACGGGGGCGCCTGCTCGCCGGTCCGCGTCGGCAGCGCGGTATACGACTGCCGCTAGCCGCGCGACGACGGTGTGGTAAGGAGTAAGAGCGCATGCGGCGATCGATCGTAGCGCTGGCCCTGGGGGCCGTCCTGGCACTGGGGGCGGGGGTGCCAGCCGTGTCGGCGCAGTACCTCCCCTACGGTGGCTACCCGTACTACGGCTACCCCGGCCTCGGCTACTCATACTGGGCGCCATATGGCGGCTACGCGCTGCCCTACGGGGGCTATGGCGCCGTGTGGCCCTATGCGGCGCCGATCCTGAGCGGCGCGTACAATGCCACGGGCGCGCCGACCTTCGGGGTGTTCCCCTACCTGGCTCTGGCCGGCAACTTCGCTACGGCCGCGCCTTTCGGCTACTACCAGCCCTACGCGTTCTTCCTCGGCTGTTCGCCCACCTACACGGCCAGCAACTACTACGTCTGCCGCTGAGGCCGCCCTGGGGCCGGGCGCCCACCGCCTCGGGCGCTCGGCCGCCCGCGGCGCCCGGCCCGCCGCCCGCCAGGAACGCGTGGTAGAATCCCGCGGTTATCCCCTGCATCGCCTGGGATGCGCCTCGGGAAGGAGCCGAGCCATGGTGGTAGTCCGCAAGCCGCCCGCGGTCATCGGCCAGCGCGTGCGGCGCATCGATGCCGGCGAGAAGGTCACCGGTGCCGCGCTGTATGTGGCCGATATCAAGCGGCCGGGCATGCTCGTGGGCCGGATCTTACGCTCGCCCCTGCCCCATGCCCGCATCGTGCGCATCGATACCAGCCGGGCCAAGCGCCTGCCCGGCGTGCGCGCGGTGATCACCGCTGCCGACGCGCCAGCGGTGCGCTGGGGCGCGTGGACCAAAGACCAGTATCCGCTAGCGACAGGCAAGGTACGCTATGTGGGCGAGGAGGTGGCGGCTGTCGCCGCGATCGACGAGGCCACGGCCGAGGAGGCGCTGGCGCTGATCGTCGTGGAGTACGAGGAGCTGCCGGCCGTGTTCGACCCGCTGGAGGCGATGCAGCCGGGCGCGCCGGTGATCCACGACGAGCATCCCGACAACATCGCGCTCGTGATCGATGTCGAGCGGGGGGATGTGGAGGCCGCCTTCGCCCGCTCCTACCTGATCGTGGAGGAGACGTTCCAGAGCGCGCTGCAGTGGCCCGCGCCGATCGAGCCCATCGGCACGGTAGCGGAGCCCCACCCCGACGGACGCCTCACGCTGTACACCAATACCCAGACGCCGTTCATGGCCCGCGACCGCATCGCGCCCGCGATCGGGGTGCGGCCCCAAGACCTGCGCATCATCCAGACCTACGTGGGCGGTGGGTTCGGCGGCAAGTCCAACGACGACAACAACGCGATCGTCGCGGGGCTGCTCGCGCGCCACACGGGCCGCCCCGTGCGCGTGATCAACACCCGCGAGGAAGATTTCCAGGCTGGCCCGCGTCCCCGCGTGCCCATGCGCATCCGTGTGAAGATCGGGCTGTCGCGCGAGGGCGACCTGCTGGCCAAGCACCTGTACACCATCGCCGACAATGGGGCATACAGCGCCAAAGCCGGCGCCGTGACCGGCGTGGCGGCTCTGCGCCACGACACCACCCTGAAGTGGCAGAACGTCAAAAGCCAAGCGCTGCTGGTGTACACCAACAAGGTGCCCACGGGCGCCTTCCGCGGCTTCGGTAATCCCTCCGCTAGCTGGGCGGTCGAGCAGGCGCTGGACATCGCCGCCGAACGCCTGGGCATGGACCCGCTCGACCTGCTGCGCAGGAACGCCTGCACGCCGGGGTATGTCTCGCCGCATGGCAACCGCGTGACCTCCTGCGAGCTGATCCAGTGCATCGATCGCGCGGCGGAGCTGAGCGGCTATCGCGAGAAGCGCGCGCGGCGCCGGCCGTTCATCGGCCTGGGCGTGGCGGCCTCGGCGCACGTCAGCGGCAAGCGCCACTTCGGCGACTGGGACGGCTCGCTAGCGCAGGTCAAGATCGACGAGTCGGGCCAGGTCACCGTCTTGACCGGCGAGGGCGAGATCGGGCAGGGCGCGAGCACTGTGTTCGCCCAGCTCGCGGCCGAGACGCTCGGCGTGCCGCTGGCCGATGTGCGGGTGGCCCAGGCGGACACCGACACCACGCTGTTCGCCCAGGGCGCCTACGCCAGCCGGCTGGCCTACGTGGCCGGCAACGCGATCGTGCGTGCTGCCGCCGACGCGCGCAACCAGCTGCTCGCCCTGGCCGCCGAGGAGCTGGAGGCCAGCGCCAGCGACCTGGAGATCGCCAACGGGCGGATCTTCGTGCGGGGCGCGCCGGAGGGCAAGAGCACCACGGTGGCCGCTGTGGCCCGCAAGGCGCTGTTCCGGCGCGGCGGCACGATGATCGTGGGCCGCGGCGAATTCGACAGTGACACGGAGTCCCACGATCCCAAGGAGCGCTACGGCAACGAGTCCGGCGCCTACAACTTCGGCTGCCACATCGCCGAGGTGGCGGTCGATCCCGAGACGGGGCAGGTGCGCGTGCTCAACTACACGACGGTGTCGGACTGCGGCACGGTGCTGAACCCCATCGGGGCAGAGGGGCAGGTCGAGGGCGCGATCGCCCAGGGGATCGGCTACACGCTCAGCGAAGGGTTCGTCATCGAGCAGGGCCGGATCCTCAACCCCAACTTCAGCGACTACCGGCTCCCCACTGTCGCTGACATGCCGCCGCTGCAGCACGCGTTCGCCGACTCCTACGAGCCCACTGGTCCCTTTGGGGCCAAAGGCCTCGGCGAACTTGGTATGGACCCCGTGGCACCCGCGATCGGCAACGCCATCGCCGACGCCTGTGGGGTCCGGATCCATGATCTACCGATTACGGCCGAGAAAGTGTGGCGTGCCCTACGGGCGCAAGCCGTTGCGGCCGATGGCCAGGCAGTAGCTGAGCGCGACTCCCACGCCTGAGCGGGCTAGCGGCGCTAGCGCCTCTAAGGATCGCGGTCAAGGGCCGGGCCGACGGGAGCTGCACGCTTCTCGCGGCCCCCGTCGGCCCGGCCCTACTGTTCGCGCGCTGTCTACTCGCGGTGGGCTACTGCTGGCGGCGTCGCCCGCGCGGGCCCCCGCGGGGCTTGGACGGCTCCTCGGACAGCCAGAACACGATCGTGTTGCCCCGCCGCTGGATGTGCAGCGACACGCCTTCGGCCTTCGCGGCGGCCTTTAGGCGCGCGCGCTCGGTGATCGGGCGGTCGTTCGGGTCGAGATCGAGGCGCCCTGCAGTCTCTGGCGTCAACTGCCGGACGTATTCGCGGTACCGCTCCTGGGTGGCGCGGCGTGGAGGAAGCACGGACTCACGCGCTTCCTTGATGGAGACGGTAGAGAACGTGGCCATTCGCACCTCCCTCGACTGTCATGGGGCGAGAGCATTCGGAGATCGCATACGCACGTTATTTAGCGTACAGCCTCTCGGGGGTTCTGGCAAGTAGAGCGCATCCCCACCGCCGTATTGACTGCGAGCGACGCGAAGCGTGCGCGCTGCCATAGCGGCACGGCGCGCCGCTGGTGGGTATTCGAGGTGACGGGGGCGTATCCCAGGGGCGTTGCGCGCGGGCGCCCCGCCCGCTCACGTCCCTTGCATTCTATCCCGCCCGCCCGCGCGCGAAGCGTCGCGTCCCCAGCGCGCTGGTCGTGGGTGGGTAGCAGAATGTGGGCGGGCGCTCGCACGAGCCGCCGGTCGCTACCCTGCTACACTGGCAGCATGAAGGGGCGGTGGTAGGCAAGCGCACCAATCCAGCGACCATGGCGCCGGCAACACGGTTTGCTGGGACTCGCCCCGCACTCCTGGGCATCGTATCGGGCCCGTGCGGCACACATGATATCGCGGCCGGGACAAGCGGCTCGGTACACTGGGGCGCTGCTTCAAGAATGCCCGCGTATTCTGCTGCATCGGGCCAGCGCGGGGCCGCATGCTGCATTCGCCGCGGCCCCTGGCCCATTGGCAAAAAAGGAGACGAACTCAGGCCTGCGATCGCCCCAATCTCGGCTTCATCCCGCTAGCAACGTGGCTGCCGATGACCGATGGCAACCGGCCCGACGCGATGCTGCTGGTAGCCCTCACGATCGACATTCTCTTCTCGCGGACCCATCTGAACGCGGTACTGGACAAAATCGCGGCGCTGGCGCCACGCACGCTCGCCTGCTACCACGGCAGCGCCCCAACGGCAGATTCCCGCCAGCCTCCGCCCCCTGCGCGAGCACGGCATCACGGGGCTCGCCGCCCGAAAAGCGATGCGCGACGACCGAGCGGCCTCGGACTATTGAGTCGGGGGGCCAGCCTGTGCGATAAGGTGAGCAGGGCGTAGTGTGGCGCCCAGCCCTGGCCACCTGCGGGAGAGAGGACGGTATGGTCCGTAACGCTGGCCCCACGACAGTCCGGCCCGACCTGGACGAGGAGGTCATCGCGCGGCTGCGCGCCCTGCCACCCTACAAGGTCGTGGTGCTCGACTGCCAGTGCCACACGTTCGACGATGTCGAGCGGGCTCTCTGCCGCATCATCCCCGGCATGACGCGGCCCAAGGCCCACCAGCACGCGTGGGAGATCCATACCACGGGCGCGTCGGTGGTGGCGCGCGCGCCCAAGGAGCGTGCCGAGCTGTACGAGGCGCAGCTCAAGGCCCATGGGCTGCGCGTGACGATCGAGCCCGACTGAGCGCCCGGGCACGCTCGACGGGATTCCCCTCATTGCTGAGACGCCCATGGGGTGCCTATAAACCCTAACCCTGGGAGTTCCTACACCTCGGCCCCGAAATTTGTGTTCCTGGTGGCGCGCCGGGTAGCATACCCTGTTTCCGTGAGCAGGACAGTCCAGCAGAAAGGGGCAGGACCATGGCGACAGTGGCCGAGGTGGCTCCCGCGATCTACCGGGTGAATCATGTCGTCCCAGATGTGCCGGTCACGTTCAGCTTCTTCGTCATCGACGACGAGGTGCCCGCGCTGGTGCAAACCGGCTTCGGGCGCTTCTTCGACGAGAGCGTGGAGGCGGTGCGGCGGGTGATCGACCCGGCGCGGCTCCGCTATATCGTGGTGCCGCACTTCGAGGGCGACGAGTGCGGGGCGCTCAATCGGTTCCTGGCGCTGGCGCCCCACGCCCAGGCCGTGTGCAGCCCCATCGGGGCGTACACCAACCTCGCGGATTTCGCGCTGCGGGAGCCGCTGGCCGTCGACGAGACGAGCGTGCTCGATCTGGGCCAGCATCGGCTGCGCTTCCTGCTCACCCCGTACGTCCACCAGTGGGACAGCCTGCTGGCGTTCGACGAGACGACCGGCACCCTGTTCAGCTCGGACCTGTTCATCCAGCCGGGGCCGCAGCCGCCGACGACCGATCGCGACCTGACCGACGAGATGCTGCTGGTGTACCGCACCATCGGGATCTTCCCCTCGCGGGCGCACTTGAACGCGGCGCTGGACAAGATCGAGGCGCTGGCGCCGCGCACGCTCGCCTGCCACCACGGCAGCGTGGTCAGCGGGCAGATTCCGCCCTACCTCCGCGCGCTGCGGGAGCACGACGTCACGGGCCTCACCGCCTGGAACCCCATGCGGGGAGCCTAGCGGGGTGCCTATTGAGTCGCGGGCGCGGCCTGTGCGATAAGGTGAGCAGGGCGTAGTGTGGCGCCCAGCCCTGGCCACCTGCGGGAGAGAGGACGGTATGGTCCGCAACGCTGGCCCGGCGACAGTCCGGCCCGACCTGGACGAGGAGGTCATCGCGCGGCTGCGCGCCCTGCCGCCGTTCAAGGTAGTGGTGCTCGACTGCCAGTGCCACACGTTCGACGATGTCGAGGTGGCGCTCTGCCGCATCATCCCGGGCATGACATGGCCCAAGGCGCACCAGCACGCCTGGGAGATCCACACCACGGGCGCGTCGGTGGTGGCACGCGCGCCCAAAGAGCGCGCCGAGCTGTATGAGGCGCAACTCAAGGCGCGCGGGCTGCGTGTGACCATCGAGCCCGACTGAGCGTCTCGGCGCGCCGGGCGGGTGCGGCGGCCCTACCGCCCTTTGCAGGCTTGGTCGAGCCGCCATCCGGAAGGGCGGGCCGGCCGCGCTGGCGGCGAGCGGCCCAACCGTTCCCAGAGTTGCTCTATGCCTTTGGCTCGCGCAGGTGCACGTCGCGCTGGGCCAGCAGGCTGGGGTCCGTGTAGCCCATCAGGTCCGGCCGCCCGCGACCGATCATCACCTGGAAGTACACCGGCTCCAGGCTCTCGTTCTGGTAGCCGTGGATCACCCCCGCCGGGCAGGACACGCAGTCCCATGGTCCAAGCCTCACGTTCACGCGCCGGCCCGTCTCGTCCTCGAAGAACACCGTGAGGTAGCCCTTGAGGACGAAGAACACTTCCTCCGCCTCGTGCGTGTGGGGCGCGTTGCCCTGGCCCGGCTCGACGTACATGATGCTCAGGGTAAACGCGCCGGCCGGGATCGTGTTCGGGTCGTCGTGCTTGCCCGAGCCGCCCCCGCCGATGAAGCGGTGCTGCGCGCGGCGGTAGCCCTCGATGCGCGCGTCGGCGAACGCGTCCCAGTCGGCCTGGCGGTCGAGAAAGCGGGCGGTGTAGCGGGCGGCGATCTCCTCGATAGACATCCCGATCGTGCGGGGATCGCGGGGGTGGATCACTTGCGCCATGGTGCTGCCTCTCCGCTCGCTGGTGTCGGCGCCTCGCCCGCATGATACGGCCCCGCGCGGCCGGGCGGCCACGGCGCTCAGTACGCCAGGCGGTGCAGCACGCGGGCCAGCACGCGCAGGCCCGGCACGATCTGCTCGACCGGGGTGAACTCCTCCGGGCAGTGGCTGCGGCCGTCGCGGCTGGGGACGAACAGCATCGCCGTGGGCACGTGGCGCGCGAGGATCTGGCTGTCGTGGCCCGCGCCGCTGGGCATCGCCAGCCAGCGCAGCCCCTCGGCGCTCGCTGCCTCGGCGATCAGGTCGCGCAGCGCGGGCGCCATGGGGGTCGGCTCGTGGTCGGTGAGCCGCTCGACCTCCAGCCCCAGCCCGCGCCGCGCCGCGACCTCCTGCAGGATCGTCTCGATCTGCGCGATCAGCGCGCGGCGCCGCTCGGGATCGGGGTGCCGCGTGTCGACGGTGAACTGCGCGACGCGCGGCACGATGTTGATCGCGCCCGGCTGCACGGCGATCATCCCGCTGGTGGCCACTGCCGGCCGGCCCATGGCCGCCGCGGCGTCGGTCAGCCGGGCGATCATCTCGGCGGCGCCGGCTAGTGCGTCGCGCCGCAGGTCCATCGGCGTGGTGCCCGCGTGGTCTTGCCGGCCCGTCACCCGCACGCGGAGCTGGCGCTGGCCGGTGATCGTCTCCACCACGCCCAGGTCGTAGCCGCCCTCCTCCAGCAGCCGGCCCTGCTCGATGTGCAGCTCCACGAAGGCGTCGAGGTCGTCGCGGCGGGCGGTGGGGATCGCCGCCGGGTCGAGCCCCTGCGCCCGCATCGCCTCCGCCAGCGTGATGCCGTCGGCGTCGCGCAGGCGCTCGGGCTCGTCGGGGCGGATCTGGCCGGTGAGCGCTCGCGAGCCCCAGAAGTTGGCCGGGAAGCGGCTGCCTTCCTCCTCGCAGATGACGTACACCTCGAGCGTCTTGCGCGGCGGCCCGTAGGTGTCGCGCAGCGCGCTGATGGCCAGCATGGCGGCGATCGCGCCCAGTGCGCCATCGTACTTGCCGCCCTGCTTCACCGTGTCGATGTGCGAGCCGCTGAGCACCACGCGCGCCGACGCGGTGCCCGCCAGGCGGCCGAACAGGTTGCCCACCGCGTCGCGCCGCGTCTCCAGGCCCAGCTCGCGCAGCCAGGCCTCCATGCGGTCCATCGCCGCCGCCCAGGCGGGCGTGTACAGCCCGCGATACAGTCCGCCGTCGGGCTGCGCGCCGATGGCGCCCAGCTCGTCGATGTACTGCTGCACCCGCGCCGGCGCGAAGCGCGCGGCGAACGGCGAGGTCGAGGCCTGCATGGTTAGCTCACCGCCGAGGGCTGGCGCACGCCACCGTGCTGGCGCACGAAGGCCACGATGCGGCGGCAGCCCTCCTCGATAGCGGCCTGGTCGGCGGCCAGCGAGATGCGCAGCAGCCCCGCCCCCCGCGCGCCGAAGGTCGTGCCCGGGGCGGTGGCCACGTGCTGCTCCTCCAGCAGCTGGCGGGCCACGGCGTCGGAGTCGGTGCTCACCGCGGAGACGTCGACCATCATGTAGAACGCGCCGCGCGGCAGCGAGGCCATCAGGCCCGCCGGGCCGAGGATCGCCGCCGCGGCGTCGCGCCGGGCCTGGTACGCCGCGCGCATGGTGGCCACCGCGTCCTGCGGGCCGGCCAGCGCCGCCTCGCCGCCCTTCTGGATGAACGTGCCCGCGCAGGAGACGAACGGCTCGGCCAGCTTGATCATGGTGGCGGCCACCTCGGGGCTCGCCCAGGTGTAGCCCAGCCGCCAGCCGGTCATGGCGTAGGTCTTGGAGAAGGCGTACACGCCGATCACGCGGCCGTCGCGGTCGAAGCGGCCCGCCGGCACGTGCTCGCCCTCGAACACGATCTCCTCGTACACCTCGTCGGAGATCAGGTACAGGTCGTGCGCGGCGGCGAACGCCACCAGCGCCTCCACCGTCTCCGCCGCGAACACGCCGCCGGTGGGGTTGGAGGGCGAGTTGATCAGCAGCACCTTGGTGCGCGGGGTGACCAGCGCGCGCAGCGCGGCCAGGTCGGGCTCGAAGCCGCGCTCGCGCACGAGGGGGTACGGTACCGGCACGCCGCCCGCGGCCTTGATCGCGCCGTCGTAGTTCGGCCAGCCCGGATCGGGGATCAGCACCTCGTCGCCCGGATCGACCGTGGCGAACAGCGCGGCGGCGATGCCGAACGCGGCGCCCGGGGTGACCAGGATCTGCTCCGGGGTCGCCGGCAGCCCGTTGCGCTCGCGCAGCTTGCGCGCCAGCGCCGCGCGCGTGCTGGGCAGGCCGGGGGTGGGCGAGTAGCGCGTGGCCCCCGCGCGCGCGGCCGCGAACGCCGCCTCGATGATGTGCGCGGGCGTGATGAAGTCGGGATCGCCGATCTCCAGGTGGATGCAGTCCGGGATCTGGAGCGCCAGCTCCATCAGCGTGCGGATCCCCGAGCGGCGCATGATATTGGCGCGCTGGGCGAGCGGTTTCATCGAGTCCCCCCGTGCGCGGGCCTCGCGCCGGCCCGCGGGCGATCGGTTCGGCGGCGCGTGGCGCCAGCTCTCATAGTACACGGGGCGCGGCCGGCGCGGCATCCCTGGCACAGCCCGCGTGCCGATCAGGGATAGGCGTCGAGATCGAACAGGACCGTGCGCCCCGCCGCGCCGGGCGGCTCGGGGGCGGCCGGCCCCACGTACTCCCAGGCGCGCGGCCAGAAGCGGTGGGCTTTCAGGAACGCCGGGATGGCCGGGGGCGCGCTGCCCGCCATGGTGACGCGGATCTCGTCGCCCGCGCGCTCGATGCGGTAGGTGGCCAGGTGGTAGTTCTCGCGCAGGCGCCGGATCGTCTCGGGGCGGCGCAGCTCGGCCAGCAGGCGCTCGTGCTCGGCCTCGCCGCCCGGCCGCAGCCGCCCGACCCACACCACCGTTGGCCCCGGGCTCACGGCTTCCTCCTCGCGCCGCCGACCGCTGCGGCGCTCTCGCGTAGATTACACTGAAAGGCAACCGAGCGGGGCGCCAGGGGAGGCCCGGGCCCCGCGCCCAAGGACGAGCGGCATGGAGCAGCGCGCGACACGCCCCCCGGCAGCACGACGGCGACAGGGCCCCGCGGCGGCCAACGGCCGCGCCTACGCCCTCCAGGTGCTCGACCGCGTGTGCGACGTGCTCGACTACCTCGCCGCGCGCCCCGCCACGCTCACCGAGATCAGCACCCACCTGGCGCTGAACCGCTCCACGGTGTTCCGCATCCTGGTGAACCTGGAGCGGCGCGGACTGGCGCAGCGCGACGAGGCCACCGGCGCCTACCGGCTGGGGATCCAGCTGTTCGTGTGGGGCGCGCAGGCGCTGCACGAGCAGCTGTCCATCGAGCGGCTGCGCCCCCTGCTCGACGAGTTGGCCGCCGAGACGGAGTACACCGCCCAGCTGTGGGTGCGCGCCGGCCTGGAGGCGCTGTGCGTGGACCAGGTGGAGAGCCCGCGCGACTACCGCGTGGTCGGCCGCATCGGCCGGCGCATCGCGCTGCACGTGGGCGCGGTGGGCAAGGTGCTGTTGGCATTCGCGCCACCCCGCATCCAGGAGCGCGTGCTGGCCGGGCCGCTGGTGGACGCGCTGGGCCGCGCGACCGAGCGGGCGGCGCTCCAGGCGGAGCTGGCGCGTATCCGCCGCGACGGCTGCGCGGTGTACACCGGCGAGCACCGCCTGATCTCCTGGGCCGTGGCGGCGCCGGTGGTGAACGCGCTGGGCGCGGCCGACGCGGCGGTGGTGGTGGTCGCCGGCGCGGCCGAGGACGAGCCGCCCGCCCCAAGCCTGGACCAAGTGCGTGCAGCGGTGATCCGCACGGCGGCGCGGATGTCGCAGACGCTCCAGTTCCCCTGAGCGGTCGCGGTTGACACCCGCGGGGCCGCGTGTTTGAATACCCAAAACCGCACTGCCGCATTGTGAACACCCACCGTGGGAGGCGGCCGACGTGGTGGAGCACCCGGCAGCCGCGGCGACGGTGCTTGCGCTGGTGCCCGACCTGCTGTTCGCCAGCCGCATCGAGCAAGCGCTGGCGCCGCTCGGCTACACCGTCGAGCGCGTCGGTGACGCCGCGGCCCTGCTCGAGCGCGCTCGCGCGGTGCGGCCGGTGCTGGTGCTGGTCGATCTGGCCGCGCGGGGAACGGACCCGCTGGCGGCAATCGCGGCGCTCAAGAACCACCGCGCGGTGGCCGCCGTGCCGGTAGTCGCCTTCGGGCCGCATCGCGAGGCCGAGCGGTTGGCGGCGGCGCGGGCCGCGGGTGCCGATCGGGCGATCGCCAACGCGCGGCTGGTCGCCGACCTGCCCGCCCTGGTGTGCCAGCTGGCCGGCGGGGCGGCGGCCGGACCGCGCGGCGTATAATCAGCGGCCCGCGCGCGGGGGGCCAGCAGGCCAGCTAGCAGACGAGGCGGGGAGATGAAACGAACGATCGAGTTCACCGTCAATGGCGATGTCTATCGGCTCGACCTCGAGCCCAATCGTCGCTTGATCGACGTATTGCGCGACGACCTCGGGCTCACGGGCACGAAGGAGGGGTGCAGCATCGGGGTGTGCGGCGCCTGCACCGTGACCGTCAACGGCGAGATGGTCAGCTCCTGCCTGATGCTGGCGGTGGCCGCGCACGGGGCCGACATCGTGACCATCGAGGGGCTGGCCCAGGGCGACCGGCTGCACCCGCTGCAGGAGGCGTTCATCGAGTACGGCGGGTTCCAGTGCGGGATCTGCACCCCGGGCCAGATCATGGCGGCGAAGGCGCTGCTCGACCACCACCCGCAGCCCACCCGCGAGGAGGTGGTGGAGTGGATGACGGGCAACTTGTGCCGCTGCACCGGCTACTACAAGATCATCGACTCCATCATGGCCGTGGTCGAGGGGAAGGTGGGCCGCGCGCAGGAGGCGACGGTATGACGCAGGTGATCCCGCTCCAGCACGAGGTCGCGCAGCGGCGCGAGTTCGCAGTCGTCGGCCAGCGCGTGCGGCGCGTGGACGGCTTCGAGAAGGTCACGGGCACGGGCAAGTACGTCGCCGATATCTACCTGCCGGGCATGCTGGTGGGCAAGGTGCTGCGCAGCCCGCACCCGCACGCGCGCATCCTGCGGATCGACACCAGCCGCGCGCGCAAGGTGCCGGGCGTGCGGGCGGTGATTACCGCCGAGGACACGCCCAAGCGCTACTGGGGCGCGTTCATCAAGGACCAGCCGGTGCTGGCCATCGACAAGGTGCGCTACGTCGGCGAGGAGGTGGCGGCCGTCGCGGCGATGAGCGAGGAGGCGGCCGAGGAGGCGCTGAGCCTGATCGAGGTGGAGTACGAGCCGTTGCCCGCCTACTTCGACCCCGAGGAGGCGCTGGCCGAGGGCGCCGTGCTCATCCACGAGGACAAGCCGCACAATATCGCGCTGGTGATCGATGTCGAACGCGGCAACGTCGACGAGGCGTTCCGCAACTCCGATGTCGTCGTCGAGGACACATTCAAGAGCCACCTCCAGTGGCAGGCGCCGATCGAGACCA
>DATGKN010000169.1:0-12178 GCA_035294645.1 Chloroflexota bacterium | reverse complement strand
CAGGCGAAGATGTACTCGTCGCCGCGCGCCTTGAAGGTGAAGCGGTTGCTCACCCCGTAGGTGTTCTCGTACTGGAGGAGGAACGCCGCCGGCGCGGTCTCGTTGAGCCGGGCCATCGCCTTGCGCAGCAGCTCCACCCGTTGCCGCGGGTCGAACTCCCGCGCCTCGGCCAGCAGCAGAGCGTCCAGCTCCGGGTCGCTGTGGTTCAAGCGCGGCGTCACGCCCGTGCGGAAGTACTGGTGCAGGTACTCGCTGGGGTCGACCACGGAGCCGCGGCCGAAGTAGTAGAACGGGACCTTGCCCTGCTGGATGTCCGGCCACAGCTTGCCCCACTCGGGCGTCTGCAAGCGCGCGCGGATGCCGACCTGGCCAAGCATAGCCACGATCGCCTCGGCGATCTCCTTGTCCTTCAGGTAGCGGCCCGTCGGGGTATACAGCTCCACATCCACGCCGTTGGGGTAGCCCGCCTCGCGCACGAGCTGGCGCGCGCGGGCCGGGTCGTACGTCTGGCCGGCCTTGAGGTGCGGGTCGTAGGCGTACTGCCCCTCACCCACCGGGCCCGTGAGCACGTAGCCGCGCCCGTTCAAGATGCCCTGCACGATCGCCTCGCGGTCGATCGCATAGGCCACGGCCTGGCGCAGCTTCAGGTTGTCCCAGGGCTTATGGGCGGCGTTCATGCCCACGAACATGATGCCGGCCCCGCGCGCACCCGCCACGTGGGCCACGCCGGAGTTCTCGATCTGCGGGATGAATTGCGGCTGGACATTCGGGATGACGTCGAGCTCGCCGTTGAGCAGGCCCGTGACCAGTGCCTGCGGCTCTTTTACGAACCGGACGACTAGCTCGTCCACGACCAGCTGGCGCTCGGGGTTCCAGTAGTGCGGGTTCTTCTCCATCACCCAGCGCTGGCCCTGCACCCACTCCTTGAACACGTACGGCCCGGTGCCGATGGGCTGGCGGTCGGCCAGCTCGGGCCCCAGCCGGTCCCACACGCTCTTGCTGCTGATCACGCGGTTGTTGATGCGGAACAAGAACGCGGCATCGGGCTCCCGCGTGTGGATACGCACCGTGTAGGGGTCGGGCGCCTCCATGGCCACGACGTGCTCGAGGGTCGACTTCTGGACACTGCCCGGGTCCTCGCGGATGCGCGTATAGGAGTGGATCACGTCAGCGGCGGTGAAGTCGCTGCCGTCGTGGAACTTCACGCCCTGGCGCAGCTTGAACTCCCAAGTGTAGGGATCCGGATTGTGCCACGCTACCGCCAGTACGGGCTCGTTCTCCCCTTTCGCGGGGTTCCACATGACCAGCGGCTCCATGAGGTGCATCCACATGCCGTACACGAAGCTCGCGCTGTCGCCATAGGGGTTGATGGAGACGGGCTCGCTACCCAGCACGATCGTGGCGCGTACCTTCGCGCCCGCGCGCGGTGCCTGGGCCGCCGTGGCCTGCGACGCCGAGCTGCTCGTGGCAGGCGCGCCCGCCTGCTGCCGGTTGGCCTGTCGCGTTGGCTCCGTCTGCTGCGGGGCGCAGGCCAGCAACAGCAGGGCCGCGGCTAGGACGGTCAACCCTCCGCGCGTCTGGCTCATGATCTTCCTGCTCCTGACCAACTACCCGGGGCGTGAGTCGCGCGCGAACCGCTGGGCGACTCCCCTCCACTCTGGCGGTACCCCGGCGGCCGCTGACTCAATGCAGGCAGCCGCAGCCGCCCGCCATCGGGCGGGCCGCCGCGACCGACTGTGCCGGGGCGGCCGCCTGGCGCTCGAACACCACGCGGCCCCCGCTGATCGTCAGGTCCACGGGCAGGTGGTGGAACCGCGCGGGATCGAAGTGGAGTGGGTCGTCGCCCAGCACGACCACGTCGGCCAGCTTGCCCACCGAGAGGGTGCCGAGCCGGTGCTCCTCGAAGCCCACCCAGGCCGCGTTGGCCGTCTGGGCCCGCAGCGCCTCGTGGATACGGAGTGTCTCGTGGGGGGTGATACGCGCACCGCTCAGCGTCTGGTGCGCGACGGCAGTGCCCAGATCGCGCAGCGCATCCACTGGATAGTAGCCGGGGGCGTCCGAGCCGAACACCAGCGGTAGGCCGGCGTCCCACAGCGTGCGCGACGGGAAGCCGTCCACCGTCCAGCGCTCGGCCAGCATGTCCACCAGCGGGTCGCCGAGGAAGTACAGGAACGGGGGGTTGGGCACCGGCACGATGCCCAGCCGCCTGGCCCGCGCGATCCGCTCCGGGGTCATCATCCAGTTGCCCATGTGCTCGACGCGGTGGCGGTGGTCGGCGCGGGGGTAGGCCGCGAGCGCCTTCTCGTAGGCATCGAGGATCATGTCCAGCGCCACGTCGCCGATCGCGTGCGTGCAGATGCGCATGCCCTGCTGGTGGTAGCGCCGCACCGTCTCGTCCAGCTCGTCCTGCGAGATGCGGATCAGGCCGGGGTGCTCGCCGTGCGGGTCGTCGCTGAGCGGGCGGCTGAACGCGGCATTGCGCCCCGTGAACCCACCGTCGATGCTCATCTTGATCCCCCCGAGGCGCAGCCACTCCGAGCCCAGGCCCTGCAGCAGCCCGAGGTCGAGCAAGCTCCACTTCGCGAAGTTGGACTCGATCACGCGGATGATCAGGTGCACGCGGACGGGTAGGCGCCCCTCGCGCGCCAGCTTCTGGTAGGCGAGCGTCTCTTCCTTGTCGATGATGATGTCGTGGATGGTAGTCACGCCGCGCGCCAGGCACTTGTCCAGCTCGAGGGCGATGCGCTCGGCCAGCACGTCCGGCCCGTGACCCGACTCCTTGCCGCGGATCAGGTACTGCGCGCGCTCGCGGAACACGCCGGTCGGCTCGCCCGTGCGTGGGTCCTTGACCACCGTGCCGCCCTGGGGACTGGGCGTGTCGCGCGTGATCCCCCGCTCGCGCAGGGCCAGGCTGTTGGCGACGACGATGTGCGCGCCGAACGAGATCCAGACGGGGTTGTGCGGCGCGGCGGCGTCGAGCTCCTCGCGGGTGGGCAGGCGCCGCTCGCGCAGGCGCGTGTCCTGCAGCGGGCTGCCGCGCGCGGCGATCCACTGGCCGGGCGGCGTGGCGCTGGCCCACTCCCGGATGCGTGCCACGATGTCCGCGACCGACTGCACCGCCGGGTCGAAGAAGTCGCGGCACTCCACGGCGGCTACCGAGCGCCCGGCGTCCGACGCCAGGTGCACGTGGCAATCGGCCAGGCCGGGCAGCGCCGTGCGGCCGTCGAGGTCGATCACCCGCGTGGGGGCGCCCGCCAGCGGCGCGATCTCGGCGGTCGCGCCCACGGCCACGATCTGGCCGTCGCGGATCGCCAGGGCCTCTGCTGCTGGCTGTCGCGGATCCATCGTGAGCAGGCGGCCGTTCAGCAGAACGAGGTCGGGGGCCAACCGGTCGTCGCGCGCCATGGAGCCGGCTCCTTTCCCGCGGAGTTGGCGAGCCTACCGCCTCGCTGCCTAGCGCAGGAGCAGCAGGCACATCAGCGCGTAGATCTTGGTGGTGGCGATGAGGTCCTCGATGCCGCACCACTCGTTGGGGCGGTGGCCCGAGTCGTTGCCCATGGAGAAGTTGACGATGGGGACGCCTGCGTCGAGCAGGATCCAGCGCGAGTCGCTGGTGGCCTGCATCCCCGCGGCAGTCGGACGACAGCCAGTGACCGTCTCGACCGCCGCGGTCATGTACTCCACCAGTGGCTCCTCGGGGAGCATGAACGAGGGCCGCGCTAGGTTCGTCAGCTCGATGTCGACCTCTCCGAGCGCCGGGTCGCGGGCCTGTGCCTCGGCTAACACCTGCTGCACGCGGGCGAGGATGGCCTCGAGCGTGAGCCCCGGCGGGTAGCGCAGGTCCACCGTGATCGAGCAGCGATCGGGCACCACATTGGCCTTGAAGCCGCCTTGAATGATGTTGACGCTGGCCAGCGGGCGGCCGGGCACGACGGGGTGCGGCGAGAAATCGGGAAAATCGAGCGTCTCGATCAGCGGCGCGAGCCGGCACATCTTGAGGATGGCGTTGTCGCCGGCCTGCTTGTAGCCGGTGTGCGCGGTCTGGCCGCGCGTGGTGAGCCGCAGATTGACCCAGCCCTTGTGGCCGATGGTCACGCGTGTCGGAACTCCCTCGCCGTAGATGGCATAGTCGGCGCGGATCAGGCCGCGGTCGACGAGCTGCGCGATGCCGAGGTGGCCGCCCATCTCCTCGTCGGCCACGGCGACGAGCTGGGCCTCGCCCCGGAGCGGCACGCCCGTCTCGCGCAGGGCGCACAGGGCCATCAGCGCCGCCGCCAGCCCGAGCTTGCAGTCCTTGGCCCCGCGGCCCCAGATCCGCCCGTCGGCGACGGTGGCCGCGAACGGCGGGTGGGTCCACTCCGCCGGGTCGCCCACGGGCACGGTGTCCAGATGGGCGTAGAACAGCAGCGAGGGGCCGTCGCTGACGCGCCAGCGGCCGAGCACGTTGCCCCGCCGCGGCGCCGTTTCGATCTCGGTCGTCGCCAGCCCGAGCGCACGCAGCGCGCGGGCGGTGAAGGCGGCCATCTCCTGCTCGAACCCCTCGCTGGGGTTGACACTGGGGATACGCACCATCGCCCGCAGCAGCGCGATCGTGTCATCGCGCTGGCGCTCGATGGCGGTGAACACCGTCTCGCGCGCCTCGCGCGTGGCCGCTAGCCGCTCCGCTACCGCCGCCCGCGTCTCCGCTAGCGATGGGAACGGCGGCACCGCGCGCTCCCAACGGCGGTAACGCTCGATGAGCCGCACCTCGCGCTCGTCCATGGCTTCCCCCCGGCCTCCGCGCGGCGTGGTGGCGCTCCGGTTGGCCCCCATGATAGACGAGCCGGGCCAGCGTGGCGAGCGCGCGACGGCTCTGGCGCGGGTGCGTGCTGCGGCTCAGCTGGGCGCGCCGCGCAGCAGGGCGTGGGCGAGCGTCCAAAGGCCGAAGGCGCAGAAGATCGTCGCCGCGCCGAGCCGCACGGCGCCCGCTGGCAGCCGCTTGCCCAGCACGACGCCCAGCGCGATCGCCAGGCCATCGGCCACGACCATGCCGAGGGTGGACCCGATCCACACGGGCACGAACGCCTGGTGCTGGCTGGCGACGGTGATCGTGGCGAGCATCGTCTTGTCGCCCAGCTCGGCCAGAGCGAAGGCGGCGGTCACGGCGAGCAGCGGGCTCGACCAGCTCCATCGTTTGGCGGGGTCGTCGTCGAGCTGGTCGCCGCGCACGGTCCACACCCCGAAGGCGAGGAACGCCAAGCCCGCGAGTACGTTGACCCAGAAGTACGGCAGCGTCAGCCCGAGCAACTCGCCGATAGCCACGGACACCAGATGCACGACCAGGGTGGCCAGCGCTACGCCGCCGAGCACGGTCAGCGGGCCATAGCGCGTGGCGAACGCCAGGCTGACCAGCTGCGTCTTGTCGCCCATCTCGGCCAGGAATACGAGGACCAGCGCCTGCCAGAACGCGACCACGTCCCACGCCTCCGCGGGTTGCTCGCGTCGCGTGCCGGCGGCGAACAGACCTCGGCCCGCCCCACCGCGCTGTGCGCGGGACCAGGCCAAAGGTCTGGCTGAGCGGGCGGGCGCCCGCCGGTGGGGCCACGGCGTCGGCCGAGCATGTTGACCCCACCCACGGCCCGGGCGGGCCGGCAGTTACTCCCCTTTGGGACGCTGCACCAGCCAGCATACCAGATACGCCTCGCCCGCGGCGAGCGGTACGCGGTGGCCACCACGTGCGGCGCTGCGAGGCGGCGGACTACCACGGCCGTGCTACACTGGGCCCAGCGCGCGGTCGGCCCGAGCGACGAGAAGGGGGACGAACGATGGACGGGGTGGTGGGCGGCAATGTGCTGGTAGCGCGCATGCAGCGCGCCGCGCAGCTCGACGTCGCGCTGTACAACGAGGTCGAGCACGACCCGGCGGCGACTCCGCAAGCCTTCCACGTGGTCTTGATCGCGGGGGTGGCCTCGGGCTTGGGCACGTTCCTGAGCCTGCTGCTGCGCGGCCACGGCGTGGCGGGGCTCGCGGGCCTGGTGAGCGAGGTCGTGAGCCTCGTGGTCAACTGGTTCGTCTGGTCGTACGTGACGTATTTCATCGGCACGCGGCTGTTCAACGGCCGGGCCACGCCGCAGGAGCTGCTGCGCACCCTGGGCTTCGCTATCACGCCGCTCGTGCTGAACGTCCTGGGATTCATCCCGGTGCTGGGCGGGCTGGCGCGCTTCGTGGCCTTCTGGTGGATGGTGATCGCCGGCGTGATCGCGGTGCGCGAGGCGCTCGATGTCGGCACGGGTGCCGCGATCCTCACCGTCATCATCGGCGCGGTGTGTATGCTGGTCATCTGGGGCGTGATGGTCGTGGTCTTGGCCGCGCTCAGCCTGCCCTTGCGGCTGCTGTGAGCCGCCGTGTCAGCCGAGGCCGTGCCGCGCCAGCAGCGCCCGCAGCTGATCGCGGGTGTGGGCGACTAGCGCCGCCTCGTTGGGGTGCCACTCGGCGCGCTGGTGGTAGTCGAGGTGGTAGGCGAGGCAGTCGGCCAGCGTCTCGCACGGCCGCCCGAGGGCGGGGAACAGCTCCGACAGAAACACGCTCTCCCACACTTTGTCGCGGGCGCGCCGCGCATCGAGCACGTCGACCGTCGAGCCGTAGTACTCCAGCAGCAGCTGGCGCACCGTGGCATCTTGGTAGATCAGCCCGCCGGGCGTGTAGTGCGGCTGCTCGATCGGCGGCAGGCTGGCGACCCCGTAGTTCTTGCACCGCGGGGTGATGTACCCCCAGCTCCGCAACTCGATGGCCCGCTGGCGGAGCCGCGCCAGGGCGTCGCCTGGCAACACGATGTCGTCGTCCATGAACACCAGGTACGGGCTGGGCAGCGCCTCGACCAGCCGCTGGCGGCCGGCGCTGAAGGCGCGGTCGCGCTCGCGCGAGTACTCGTACTCGCACACGATCTGCCGGTCGAACGCCAGCCGCAGGGCGAACACCACGTCGTCGCGCCGCACGACGGGGCTCGGAGCGGTATCGACGATGTGCACGCGCAGCGGGCAGC
Organism: Chloroflexota bacterium; assembly: GCA_035294645.1. Taxonomy (GTDB): domain Bacteria; phylum Chloroflexota; class UBA6077; order UBA6077; family JAJPHF01; genus JADGHJ01. Next base: position 5,157 of record DATGKN010000169.1, on the reverse strand, counting down.
CCTCCTGCATCAGCAGGCTGACCAGCACCATGCTGAGGGTCGGCTTGCCCTTGGTCAGCACGCCGATCCCCACGGGCTCGTCCACGACAGCCCTGGCCTCGTCCGCGCGAGCGGGGGCGCTCATGCGACGCCCGCCAGGCGCGCTGCGCGTGGGCGCCACGCGGCGCTACGTGCCAGCCGGCGCCGCAGCGCCTCGCCGAGGACCAGCAGCGCGAAGCGCACGAGGGCCGTCTGTCGGCGCCAGCGCCACGGCTGGACCAGCAGGCGGAACAGCCACTCCAGCCCCAGGGCGCGCAGCCAGGCCGGGGCCCGCGGCACGCGCCCCGAGAGGTAGTCGAGCACGCCGCCCACGCCGATGGCCACGGCCACGGGCAGGTGCGGCAGGTTGCGCGCCATCCACAGCTCCTGGCCTGGGGCGCCGTAGGCCACCAGCAGCACGTCCACCGGCGCCGCGCGTCGGATAGCCTCCCGCGCGACCGCGTCGTCGGCCGGCGCCGGGCTGCCCGCGTGGGTGCCCACCACCAGCAGCCCCGGGTAGCGCCGCTCCAGCCGCCGGGCCGCGGCCTCGGCCACCCCCGGCCCGGCGCCCAGCAGGAACCAGCGCTGGTGCCGCGCGGCGCCCTGCTCGGCTAACCGATACACGAGGTCGGTGCCGCGCACCTGCTCGCGCAGCGGCGCGCCCCACAGCCGCGCCGCCAGCAGCAGGCCGCCGCCGTCGGGGATTGCCAGCGCCGCCCCCTGCAGGGCCGTCCGGAAGGCGGCGTCGCGCCGCGCCCGCATGACGATCTCGGGGTTCGGGGTCACGACGTAGCAGCCCCGCCGCGCCGCGATCGCCGCCTGGAGAAAGGCGAGGGTCTCGGCGTAGGTGACGTCGTCGACCCGCACGCCAAAGATGTCTCGACTGCCCACGCCGCTACTGTATCGGCCGTCCGGCCGCCGCGCAAGCCGCCCGCGGCGCGCTCAGCCGAGCAGCGGCAAGCGCGGGTCGTCGTGCGGCCGGCGCCCGCTGGCCGCCTCGATGAACGCCACCGGATCGCCCAGATCGGCCGGCCGGGGGCTGCCCAGCAGCTGGTCGAGTAGCGCCGCCGTCCGCGCCAGCGCCGCCGGGGTCGGGCGCAGGGGGGCTCCCAGGGCGTCGCGCAGGTCCAGCCCGTGGATACACACCTCGACCAGCCGCGTGGGCAGGTACTCCACGAGCTGGATCGGGCCCATCGCGCTGGGGATCACCGTAGCTGGCGCGAGGCGCGCCACGGCCGCGGCGCCAGCGGTCAGCGCGCGGTCCAGCTCCGCGAGCAGCCCGGCCGGGGTGGCGCCGGCCGCGGCGGCGCGCGCCCGGGCATCGACCTCGGGGGCAGCGGCGCGCGCGTCGTAGTCCCAGTAGGTCCGGCGATCTCGGGCGGGCGGCTCCGCCAGCGGCGTGGCCGCGTACTCCGCCACGCGCCCGACGCCGCGCGCCAGGTGGGCTACCAGGATGGTCACGTCCCAGCCGGGCAGGCGCGTGGGGCGCTGCCAGGCGGCCAAAGGCTGGGCCGCGAGCAGGGCGCGAAGGTCGGCCACCTCGCCGGCCAGCGCCGCCCACGTCGCCGCTAGGTCGTCATGCATGTCTCGCTCCTCGCGTAGGGTGGCACAGCGGCGCGCCGCGCGCAAGGGGCGCTTGCCGGTGCCGCGCGGGGGTGTGCTATCCTGGCGCGGCGCGCGGGCGAGGGAGGAGCGTCGTGGCGGTGCTCGTGACCGGGGTCGGGTACATCGGTGCCGCGCTGGTACAGGCGCTGCTGCACGACGGCGCGCAGGTCGTCGGCCTCGACAACGGGTTCGCCACCGACCGCCGCGCCCTGGCCGCGCTGGCCGAGAGCCCGCGCTTCCAGCTCGTCGAGGGCAGCGTCAGCGCGCCGCGCGCCGTGGCCCGCGCGTTCGCCGTCGCGCCGATCGACACCGTGTACCACCTGGCGGCCCAGGCCAGCGCCCACCCGCGGGCCGCGCCCGCGCGCTACACGGAGCTGACCAACCTGTGCGGCCCGCGGGTGGTGTGCGAGGCCGCGCTGCGCCACGGCGTGCGCCGGCTCGTCTACGCCAGCTCGCTGCGGGTGTACGGCCACGCGCTGCCGGAGGAGGTCAGCGAGGCCACGCCCTACGGGCCACAGCAAGACCTGGCGCACCTGGCGCACGTGTACGGCGAGAAGCTGCTGGAGCTGTACGCGCGGCGCGGTGGCTTCCGCGGCGTGGCGGTGCGGCTCGGCGTGGTGTACGGCGTGGGCCCGGTGATGAAGACCGACCCGCGGTTCATGACCGTGCCGAACAAGTTCTGCTGGCAGGCAGCGCGCGGCGAGCCGCTGGAGATCCACCCGGGCGCCGCGGTGCCCACGGGATTCCTCCACCTGGACGACGCGGTGGCCGCCCTGCGCCGCGCGGCCGAGGCGCCGTGGCCGGAGCCGTACCAGGCGGCCAACGCCGTCGGGGAGTGCCGCACCGTGCCGGAGGTGGCCGCGCTGGTCCGGCAAGCGGCGGCGGCGCGCGGGCTGACGGTGACGGTTCACAGCGCCGCGGCCGACGTGCCGCCCGCGCGCCCGACGATCGCCTCGCGGCTGGCGGCGCAGGGCTGGCGCCCGCGCCGTACCATGGAGACGAGCATCGGCGCGGTGCTCGATCATTTCCTGCGCGGGGCGGCGCCGTGAAGGTCCTGGTCACCGGCGGCACCGGCTTTCTCGGCCGGCACGTGGTAGCCGACTTGCTGCGCGCGGGCCACGCGGTGACCACCCTCAGCCGCGCGCCCGCGCCGCCCGACTGGCCTTGCCCGCATGTGGCGGCGGACATCGGCTCCGACGCTGCCCGCCACGCCGCCGCGGCGGCCGAGGCGATCGTCCATCTGGCGGGGCTGCCCGATGTCGGCTACTCGCTGCGCCACCCGGCGGAGGTCGGGCGGGTGAACGCCGGCGGCACGCTCAACATCCTGGAGGGTGCGCGCGAGCGGGGCGCGCGGGTGGTGCTGTTGTCCACCCAGCGCGTGTACGCCCGCGCGCTCGCGCCGCTGGCCGAGGACGCGCCGCTGGCCGCCGACACGCCGTATGGCCTGTCCAAGCACCACGCCGAGGCGTGGTGCGCGCTGTACCATCAGCGCTACGGCGTGCCGACCGTGGTGCTGCGCGGCTTCTCCATCTACGGGCCGGGCCAGGTAGTGCGCGGCGGGTCGAGCGGGGTGGTGTCCATCCTGGCGCAGCGGGCGCTCGCGGGCTTACCCTTGGAGATCGACGGCGCCGCGCTGCGCGACTTCGTCGCCGTGGCAGACCTGGTGCAGGCGGTGCGCCTCGCGCTGCACAGCCCCCGGGCAGCGGGGCGCGTCTACAATGTCGGCACGGGCGTGGCGACCACGCTCATCGAGCTGGCGGAGGCGGTGTGCCGCGCCGCGGGCGTGGCGGTGCCGATCCGCTGCCCGTCGGGCGAGCCCGCGCCGGGCTTCGTGGCAGATATCACGCGGATCCGGGCCGAGCTGGGCTACGCGCCCACCGTCGGTCTGGCCGAAGGACTGGAGCAGTATGTCGCTTGGCTGCGCGCCGCGCGCCCGCATCCTCCTGAAGGCGCGGCCGACCCCGGAGCAGCTCGCCGATAGGCTGCGCCCGCCGCGGCCCGAGGGCCTGGAGCTGTACCTCGACGGCCGCGACATCGCTACCCCTGCTGCGCGCGCGGCGCTGGTCGAGCGCGTGCGGGCCTGCGCGCTGCCGCCGGACTTCGCCCTGGTGGTGGAGGGGCCGATCCGCGGACTCGACGGCGCGTACTTCGACCTGGCCGACCCGCGCCCCGCCAACCGCGCCCTGTTCGAGGTGCTCGCCGAGCTGGGCGCGGAGCTGGGCGCCACCGGGCTGGTGATCCATGCCATCGTGCCGCGCTTTGCGCTGGCCTGGGATCCCGCCGAGCGCGCGGCCATCCTCGCGCGCTGTGCCACTCTGCTCGGTGCCTACGTCGCCGCGGCGCGCGCGCGCGGGCTGGTGCCCACCCTGGAGAACGTGCCGCCCGTGCTGCGCATGCGCGAGGCGCGCTACCTGTACACGCCGGTCGGAATGAGCCCCGAGGACATGGTCTGGCTGCTCGACCGCGCGCCGGGGCTCGCGGCCACCCTCGATGTGTCGCACGCCCAGTTGTACGTCAACGCCCGGCGGGCGGCCGACGCGGAGGGCGCCGCCGAGCCGGGAATCGCGGCGCTGTACGCCTACCTGCGCCACCTGCCGCCCATCGCCGGCATTGAGCGGTTCGTCGAGGCGCTCGCCGACCGCCTGTTCGAGGTGCACGTATCCAACGCCGCGGGCCTGCTGGGCGAGGGGCTGCCGTACGGCGAGGGCGACCTAGATCTCGACGCGCTGATCGTCCGCCTGGCGCGCCACGCGCGGTTCCTGGTGACCGAGACGCTGGAGGCGGACCACGACCGCGCGGTGCGGATGCGCGAGGCGCAGGCCCGCATGGCCGCGGCGCTGCGGGCGGCGGGTGCGACAGTGCCGTGAGCGCACGGTACGACCCTAGCACGCTGCCGGCCGAGCCGCTGCTGGGCCGGCCCGAGGTGGTGCTGCCGCTGGAGGGGGCGGCGGCGGCGCTGCGGGGGCGGCGCGTGCTCGTGACGGGCGCGGGCGGCTCAGTGGGCAGCGCCCTGGCGGCCCGCCTGCTGGCGCTGGAGCCGGCGGCTCTGCTGCTGCTGGATAGCCACGAGGCCTCACTGTTCCAGCTCCAGCGCCGGTTGCCCCCCGCGTGCCCCGCGCCCACCCTGCTGCTGGGCGACGTGCGCAACCAGGCGAAGCTGCGCGCCCTATTCCGCCAGCACCGCCCCGAGATCGTGTTCCACCTCGCGGCCTACAAGCACGTCCACTTCGGCGAGGCCCAGCCCGACGAGCCGATCGCCGTCAACGTGCTGGCCACCGACGCGCTGGCCGCGCTGGCCGCCGAGCACGCCGTGGCCGCGCTGGTGTACACCTCCAGCGACAAGGCGGTGCAGCCCTCCGGCGCGTACGGGGCGACCAAGCGACTGGCCGAGTTGGTCGTGCAGGCACGTGGGCGCGGCGCCAGCGGGCGGTTCGTGGTGGTGCGCTTCGTCAACGTGCTGGGCACGCGCGGCAGCGTGATCGAGACGTGGTGCGAGCAGCTCGCCGCCGGCCGCGCGGTGACGATCACCGACCA
>DATGKN010000168.1:0-34466 GCA_035294645.1 Chloroflexota bacterium | reverse complement strand
GGCTTCGCCAGCGACACACGCGCCTCGTCGTACTCCACGCGCACCTCCTTGCGCGGGATATCGACCGCCACGTGTCGCACCCCCTCCAGGGACGTCAGCGCGCGGGTGATCGCCGCCTCGCAGTGCTGGCAGGAGATGTTCGGCACGGTCAGGATCATCTGCGCCATGTGAGCGTCCTCCTCAAGGCGTGGGGCGTGCGACGCCGGTATCGGCGCCGTGGCCGTCCATCCCGGCGGCGTGGGGCGCGGCCGGCGCTGGCCAGGGGGCGCCGTGCCCCGGCTGCGCCAGCCACAGCGCCGCCGCGCCGATGGCTAGCGCCAGCAGTGCGATGGCGCCCAGGTACGCGTACTCGCCCAGCCGCTCGCGCAGGGGCGGGTGGGCCAACTGGGCGATGTCGGCCGGCGGGCGGAAGCGGCGCAGGCGCAGGGCGTTGGTCACTACACTCACGCTGCTCATGGCCATCGCCGCCGCGGCCAGCACCGGGTTGAGCAGCACACCGAACAGCGGATACAAGGCGCCCATGGCCACCGGGATCAGCAGGACATTGTAGGCGAACGCCCAGAACAGCCCCTGCTTGATAGTGCTCACCGTCTTGCGCGACAGGGCGATGGCGGTCACGATACCGCGCAGGTCGCCGCCCACCAGCGTGATGTCGCTGGCCGCCAGCGCCACGTCGGTGCCCGTGCCGATGGCGATGCCGAGGTCGGCCTGGGCGAGCGCGGGCGCGTCGTTGATCCCGTCGCCAACCATGGCTACCACGCGCCCCTGGGCCTGGAGCGCCTTGACCTGCGCCGCTTTCTGCGCCGGCTGCACCTCGGCCAGCACGTGGTCGATGCCCACCTCGCGGGCAATGGCCTCGGCGGTGGCGCGATGGTCGCCGGTGAGCATCCACACCTCCAGCCCTAGCGCGCGCAGCGCGGCCACCGCCTCGCGCGCTTCGGGCTTGAGCGGGTCGGCCACGGCGATGAGCCCGGCCACTTGCCCGTCGATCGCCACGTACAGCGGCGTGGCGCCCCGGTCCGCGAACTCGGCAGCGCGCGCCGCCAGCGCCCCCGGGTCGAGGCCCGCCCGCTCCAGCAGCGCGCGGTTGCCCAGCAGCACCGCATGCCCCGCGACGCGCGCTCGCACGCCCTGGCCCGGCAGCGCCGCGAATTCCTCAGTCGGCGGCAGCTCCAGGCCGTCCGCCTGCGCGTGGGCCACGATCGCCTCGCCCAGCGGGTGCTCCGAGCCGCGCTCGGCGGCCGCCGCCAGCCGCAGCAGCTCGCGCGCGCTCCACGCGCCCAGGGGCTCCACGCCGACCACCGTCGGCCGGCCGCGGGTGAGCGTGCCGGTCTTGTCCAGCACCACGGTGTCGATGCGCTGCGCCTGCTCCAGCGCCTCGCCGCCGCGGATCAGGATGCCCAGCTCGGCGGCACGGCCGGTGCCCACCATGATGGCGGTGGGCGTGGCCAGCCCGAGCGCGCAGGGACAGGCGATGATCAGCACGGCGATCGCCGCCGTGAGCGCGTAGCTCAGCCGCGGCTCCGGCCCCACGAGCAGCCAGGCGCCGAACGTCAGCGCCGCCAGCGCCAGCACCACCGGCACGAAGTAGCCAGCCACGGTGTCGGCTAGCCGCTGGATGGGCGCCTTCGAGCCCTGCGCCTCCTCGACCAGCCGCACGATCTGCGCGAGCGTGGTGTCCCGACCGACCCGGGTGGCGCGGAACACGAAGCTGCCGGTCCGGTTCAGCGTGGCGCCGATCACCGGATCGCCCGGGCCCTTCTCCACCGGCAGGCTCTCGCCGGTGAGCATGCTCTCGTCGACCGTGGAGCGCCCCTCGACCACCACCCCATCGACGGGGATCTTCTCGCCGGGCCGCACACGCACCAGGTCGCCGACCACGACGGCCTCGACGGGCACATCCTGCTCGACACCGTCGCGCAGCACCCGTGCCGTGCGCGCCTGCAGGCCCATCAACGCCTGGATCGCCGCGCCGGTCTGCTTGCGCGCCCGCGCCTCCAGCCACCGGCCGAGCAGGATCAGGGCGATGATGATCGTCGCCGTCTCGTAGTACAGGTGGTACGGGAACCCCCAGCGCGCGGCGAGCTCGGGCCAGAGGGTCACGAACGCGCTGTAGCCGTAGGCCACGCTGGTGCCGACCGCGACCAACGTGTTCATGTTGGCGCTGCCGTGGCGCGCGGCGGCCCAGGCCGCGCGGTAGAAGCCGCCGCCCGCCCAGAACTGGACGACCGTGGCCGCGATCAGCAGCAGCGGCGCCACCAGCGGTAGGTCCAAGCCCAGCGGCAGGTACATCAGCGCCATCATTCCCGCGCCGCAGGCCAGGCTGACCAGCGCCTTGCGCCGCAGATCGGCGAGCTCGCGCTCCCGCTCGCGCTCGTGAGCATCCGGATCGGGTGCCGACACCGGAGCCGCACCGGGAGCCGCCGGCAGCAGCGGCCGCGCCCGGTAGCCCGCGCGTTCCACGGCGGCAACGAGCTGGGTGAGGTCCACGGCCGCTGGATCGTAGACGACGTGGGCGCGCTCGGCGGCCAGGTTCACGCTCGCCTCGCGCACCCCGGGCACGCGCCGCAGCGCCTTCTCGACCCGCGCGACGCAGGAGGCGCAGGTCATACCCTCGATGGCCAGCGCGGCCTCGCCCGCGCCGTCGCGCCCATCCGCCGGCGGAGCGGGCGGTGGCTCGGCCGGCAGGTCGCGCACGCCGTAGCCCGCGCGCTCGACCGCCGCGCGCAGCGCCGCGGGGGTGGTCTGGGTCGGGTCGTACACCACGCGCGCCCGCTCGGTGGCGAGATTGACGCTCGCCTCGTGCACGCCCGGCACCTTGGCGAGCGCGCGCTCCACACGGCGCACGCAGGAGGCGCAAGTCATACCGGTCACGCCGAAGGTGATCTCGCGGCCGGCGGTCTGGGTGGGGGTCGCCATGAACGCACCTACTTTCGGGACAGCTCGAACAGCTCGGCCAGCTCCTGGACCATCTCCTGGTCGCGGCCGGCGCGGAAGCCCTCCACGACGCAGCCGTGGAGGTGCTCCCGCAGGAGCACCGCCTCGAACGCCTGGAGCGCGCGCTCGACGGCGTACGCCTGGCGGAGGATGTCGACGCAATACTGGTCGGCCTCGACCATCTTGCGGATGCCCTTGATGTGGCCCTCGATGGTGGCCAGCCGGTTGAGGATCTCGCGTTTGTCGGCTCGCATCGGCTCCTCGCTGGCTATCCCCTCCCCCTGGGGAGGGGATCCAAAGAAAGTCTACCGCAGCGGCGGCCCGCTCACAAGCGCGCCGGGCGGGACCATACCCCGGAGGAGCAGGGAGAGCCACGGTGAGGCGGCGCCGGCCGGTCGGGGGCCAGCGCCGCCCAGCGACGTCGGTCGACCGCGGTTACCCGACGTAGGGCACGAGCGCGTCGCGGCCGCGGCGATAGCGCATCTGCGCCTGGGCCGGGTCGCGGTTCACCAGCGGCCGGCGGTACATCGGGTGGTGCAAGCTGCGCACCTCGTGCTCCAGCGTGAACACCACCTCGTCCGTCGCGGGGTCCACCAGGTCCTTGAAGCGGAACTGGTGGTTGGTGACGTCTTCCATGATACGGCCGCGGGCCTGGAAGAAAGCGTAGGGCCCCGAGAAGTTGGCCACGTAGATGGCAATGTGGTGCCCGTCGTACGGCCGCAGCGGCGCGTCGGTCTCGCGGAACGTGAGCCACTGGTGTGTGCCGATCGCCACGCGCGCCGCCGGCCCGCCCGCGTCGCTGTCCACGCGCGCGGGTGCGCCGAGCGCCTGCTCGTAGAAGCGGGCGATGCCGGCCGCGGTGCCGGGGCGCGTCAGGAACTCGACGTACGGCATGCCGAGCAGCATGTCACCGAAGCGCGGGTGCGGTGCGTAGCAGCGGAACGTGTTGCCCCACGGGCAGGTCACCACCACGTGGTCGGGCTCGACGCGATAGCTGAAGCGCGTGTGCGCCAGCGCCGGCTGCACGGCGGCCAGGCGGGCCTCCAGCGCCGCCAGATCGGGCACGACGATGCCGATATGGCCGGGGATTACCTGCGGCTCGCGGGTGGGCAGGTGGAACTGCTGCTCGCCGAGGTTCACCCACATGTTCTGGAGCCCGACGTTGAGGTACGGGTCGCGGGTGAAGCCCATCCCCACGATGTAGAACAGGGTGGCCAGCGCCTGGTCGGGCTGGGTGACGTTGACGTGCTCCAGGAAATGGATGTTGCCCACGTCCTCGCTGGCCCACGCCCGCTCGCTCGCCTGCTCGACCGGCCGTTCGGTGATGCGCGCCATCGGTCGCCTCCTGTCCGCTCTCGCCGCAGGCCAATAGCTGGTCGCGGCGCCCTGCGCCACAAGCCTGTTATAGCTTCACACGCCTCGGCGTTCACGGCGGCCGCGCGTTCCCACCGCCTGCGCACCGCGCCGCCGCCCGCCAGCGCCGCCTGCCGCCGCTTTCCGCCCCCGGAGCCAGCCACAGCTAGCGGAACCGCCGCGCCCGGCGGCGCTCGGCCCACCCACCCCGCAAGCGGCTCCCGCTTATTGATACCGCCCCAGCACGCTCAGCGCGTACTGCACGAAGCGGCCGTCGATCACCGTGCCGAGATCCACCGGCCGCTCGATCAGCCCGCGATCGAGATGCCACTGGATGGTCGCGCGCAGGTCGTCCTCGTTGAACGCCAGGTTCGGGTCGATGTACACGAACAAGATACGGTCGTACAGGGCGCGGTCCTGGAGCGGCGTGTAGCGCATCAGCGTTTGGATGATCGCCTCGCGGTCGCCGCGGCCGGCGATGATAGCGTGGTAGTAATCGCGCACGCCCTTGAGGTAGGCGAGCATGAAGCGCTGGCCGGCGGCGACGTCGCGCCGGGTGAAGTTCGGCCCGTACAGGATGTTGCTCACCTGCACACCGGGCGACCACTCGGCTGCCTCGCGCCACTTCATGGCCACCCCGCGGTCAGCAGCAATAGTGGCCTGGGGTTCGGTGAGCAGGCCCGCGTCGATGCTGCCGTTGGCGAACGCGGTGATCTGGTCGCCCGCGCCGAGCGGCACGAGATTGACGTCGTTCACCGTCAGGCCGCCGCGCTGCAGCGCCCGTTCCAGCACCAGCTCGTTGGTGCTGGCCAGCGAGAGGATGGCGATCGTGCGCCCGCGCAGGTCGGCGAAGTCGCGGATGGCGCCGCGGTCGGCCAGGTCACGGCGCAGGTCGAGGATGAGCTGGCTGTAGCCCAGCTCGTAGCGCGACTGCGGGGCCACCAGCCGCACCTCCACCCCGCGCCCGATCGCGTTGAACAGCGCCGCGCTGACCACCCCGATGCCCACGTCCAGCTCGCCCACGCTGAGCGGCGCGACGGTGAGCGAGCCGGAGTCGAAGCGGAGGAACTCGGCGTTGAGCCCCTGCTCCTGGAAGTAGCCGCGGTCCTGCGCCAGGTAGATCCCGATCGCGGAGCTGGCCGCCACGTCGCCAATCTTGATCGACTGGAGCTGCGGTAGGACAGCCGCGGGCGCCGGCCGCAGCTCCAGCGCCGCGGTCGCGCGTGGCACCCTACCGCCGCCGAGGGACACGAGCAGCGCGGCTGCGAGCGCTGCCAGCAAGCCCCGCCCGATCGTTGGCCATCGCATGGCACGCTTCCTTTCCCTACCTCATCGCCGCGGGGCGGCCTACCCCCTCCGCCCCCGCGCGCGACCGGCCTGGCGCGCGTCAGGCGGCGGGCGAGCGCGGGCTAGCGGCTCGTCCGCTTGGCGCCCATGGTAGGCGCGCACAGGGCCGGGCGCAATAGCCCGCGGGCAGCGGCGCGGCCTATAATCGCCAGCGCGGCGCCTGGCCGCCGAGGAGTCCGTTGTGTCCGGCTCGCGTTCCACCACTTCCCAGCCGATAGCGCCCCACGACGCCGCGCCGCGAGGCCGTCGCTACATCGGCGCCCGCCTGCCGCGCAAGGAGGATCCTCGCCTGCTGCGCGGCGCGGGCGTGTACATCGCCGACATCAACGTACCCGGCCAGCTGTACGCCGCGTTCGTGCGCAGTCCGCATGCTCACGCCCGCCTCGTCCGCGTCGCCCTCGACGCCGCGCGGCGCCAGCCGGGCGTGGTGGCCGCGTTCGCCTACCCGGACATCGCGCCGTTGGCCAAGCCGCTGCCGATGCTGGTGCCCCACCGCGCGCTGCGACCGCGCATGCCGTACCCGCTGGCCGCCGACAAGGTGCGCTTCGTGGGCGAGGCGGTGGCCATGATCGTCGCCGAGGACCCCTACGCGGCCGAGGACGCGCTGGAGGCGGTGGTAGTGGAGTACGAGGTGCTGCCGCCGCTGCCGAGCGGCGCCCAGGCGCTGGCCCCAGACGCCCCGCGGCTGCACGATGACCTCGCGGACAACCTCGCCGCCGAGCTGCGCCACGGCGTGGGCGATGTCGCGCGCGCCTTCGCCGAGGCCGACGTGGTGATCGAGGAGACGTTCCGCGTCGCGCGCATCAGCGGCCAGCCGCTGGAGCCGCGCGGCTGCCTGGCCCTATGGCAGCGCAGCAAGTTCGGCGACACTCTCACCCTGTGGGACTCCACGCAGTCGCCCCACACGGCGCGGCGCGTGCTGGCCGACCTCTTCGGCCTGCCGCAGCAGAACGTGCGTGTCATCGCCCCGGATATCGGGGGCGGGTTCGGGATCAAGAACCGCTTCTACCAGGAAGAGGCCGCCGTGCCCATCGCCGCCCGCCTGCTGGACCGCCCGGTGAAGTGGGTCGAGGACCGCCGCGAGGACTTCCTGACCACCTACCAGGCCCGCGACCAGGAGCACCGCGCCGCCATCGCCCTGCGCCGCGACGGCACGATCCTGGGCGTGCGCGACAGCTTCATCGCCGACCAGGGCGCCTACACGCCGTTCGGCCTGGTGGTGCCCTACAACACCACCACCACGCTGCCGGGACCGTACCGCCTGCCCGCCTACGAGGCGCACATGCGCGTGGCGTACACCTCCAAGCCGCCGATCGCCCCGTACCGCGCCGCCGGGCGGCCGCAGGGCGTGCTGGTCATGGAACGGCTGCTCGACCGGGCCGCCGCGGCGCTAGGCCTGGATCGCGCCGAGATCCGCCGGCGCAACTTCATCCAGCCGCACGAGTTCCCCTACGACCTGGGCCTGAAGGACCGCGACGGCTCGAACATCGTCTACGACAGCGGCAACTACCCCGCCACACTGGAGCTGGCGCTGGAGCGCATCGGCTACGCCGACTGGCCCGCCCGGCAAGCGGCGGCGCGGGCCGCGGGGCGCTACCTGGGCCTGGGCCTGGCCGCCTATGTCGAGTCCACGGGCCGCGGGCCGTTCGAGAGCGCCACTGTGCGCGTCGAGCCATCGGGCCGCGTCCTCGTGCTCACCGGCGCCTGCTCGCAGGGCCAGAGCCACGAGACGACGCTCGCCCAGCTGTGCGCCGAGCGGCTGGGCGTGCGCCTCGAGGACGTCAGCGTGCTCACCGGCGACACCGGCGCCATCCCGCTGGGCGTGGGCACCTACGCCAGCCGCACGGCGGTGGTGGCCGGCAACGCCGTCAGCCAAGCGGCCCGCGCCGTGCGCGAGAAGGCGCTGCGGGCCGCCGCCCAGCTGCTGGAAGCCGCGCCGGAGGACCTCGATCTCGTGGACGGACTGATTACCGTGCGCGGCGCGCCCGACCGCCAGCTCCCGCTAGCCGAGGTCGCCCGCTTGCTCACCGCGCCGCCGCCCGCGTTTCTGTTCCCACCGGGCATGGAGCCGGGCCTGGAGGCCACCAGCAACTGGCACCCGGCCAACAACGCCTACGCCTTCGGCGCCCACGCGGCCATCGTCGAGGTGGACATCGAGACTGGCCAGGTGCGCGTGCTGCAATACGTCGTGGCCCACGACTGCGGCACGGTGATCAACCCGCTGGTGGCCGACGGCCAGACGATCGGCGGGGTAGTGCAGGGGCTGGGCACGGCGCTGTACGAGGAGATGGTGTACGACTCCAGCGGCCAGCCGCTGACCACCAGCTACCTCGACTACCTGCTGCCCGGAGCGACCGAGGTGCCGCCCATCGCGCTGGCGCACAGCGAGACACCCTCGCCGCTGAACCCCGAGGGGATCAAGGGGCTGGGCGAGGGTGGCGCCATGCCCGTGCCGGCCTGCATCGCCAGCGCCGTGGAGGACGCGCTGCGGCCGTTCGGCGTGCGCATCACGGCGGTGCCGATCACCCCCGCGCGGCTGCGCGCGGCCCTCGAGGCCGCTCGCGCGGGCTAGGAGAGCCGTCCACTGCCGCCAACTCGCTGTCCTCGCGGAGGAACGGTGGGCACGCTGGAGGAGTTCACCTACATCGACGCGCCGCCCGCGCTCGTCTACCACCTGCTGCGCGACCTGGCGAACCAGGCGCGCTACTTCCCGCGCGGTATGAAGTACCGCCGCGCCCTGACCGCTGCCACGGACGTGGTCGGCGCGCGGGTGGAGATCGACATCCAGGTCGCGGGCCCCTTCTGGCGCTCCTATGTCGTCCAGCTCCACGCCGTCGAGGAGGACCGCGCGCTGGTGATCGGCACGCCCGATGCCGCCACGCTCGTCGCCCGCTGGCGGCTGGACCCCGAGCCGCCCGGCACCCTGGCGACCGTCACCGTGGATTTCCTCGATCGCGGCCTGCTGGCCCCGCGCTTCGCCACCGTGCTGCGCCGCCACTACCGCGCCCTGCTCCAGCGGCTGCGCGCGCTGGCCGAGGAGCAGCGCCCCCCGCCGCGCCGCTGAGCGCCAGGCGCCACGGGCGGCCCGCCCGCGCGGGCGGCGGTGGACGGCGCGGGTCACGCGGCCCGGCTAGCCGGCCACGGCGAGGAGCCGCGCCAGCAGGTGGGGGTAGCTGAGCACGCCCACAGGCCCGGCGGCCGTCTCGCCGCGCGCCGCGATCGGCTCGTCCGCGCGGCCCTGCGCGGTCACGCGCCGCAGCGGGTAGATGCCCTGCATGCGGGTGGTCAACAGCGCCACGCCGACGATCCCCGGGGGCGCGGGCGCGGCGTCGAGCGCCAGCAGCACGGCATAGGAGCTATCGCTGCCCGCCTCGACGGCGCCCAGGGCGTTGAGGTCCACCGCGGGCACCACGCGCCAGTCCCAGGCGCGGTAGCCGACGACGCACGGCACGCTGGGCGGCCCCGCGACCAGCTCGCCGCAGCGCGCCACCTGCGGGCGCCCGCGCAGCAGCTCGCCCCCCCGCCCGCCCGGGGCCGAGCGCAGCAGCAGGGCCAGTCGGTGGCTTGGATCGTCCAACAGCCGCTCGCCGAGCACCAGTAGCAGATCGCCGGGCGCGGCGCGCTGGGTCGCCGCGGGCTGCCCCCCGGCTGCAGCCGCGCTGAGCCAGTGCACGGGGCGCGGCACCACCTTGCCGCCGGTCGTGCTCTTGACGGCCGCCTGCCACAGGGCAGCGAGGTACGCGGGCGCGAGCACGAACCACACCCGATCGCCTTGCACCGCCCCGCCGAGCAGCCCCGGCGTGCCAGCCACAGGCACTAGCCGCTCGGGCGCCGCGCGCAGGCCCTCGGGCGCCGGCACGGCCAGGCCCAACGGACCACCGGGCACTCGGAGCACCAGCACGCTGCGCGCGAGAGCCTCCCCGCCCAGCAGGGCCACTGCATCGAGCACGGGCACCACTGGCCCCGCGGCCGCCATGGGCTCCCGCAGCGGAACGGTGCCCGCCCACCCCACCACCGGCGCCGGCAGCGGCCGCAGGACCGCGCCATCCACGACCCGCAGCAGATAGCCCGCGGGTACCAGGTAGCCGCAGCCACCGAGTCGGAACGCCAGGAAGCCGGTCGGGCACCTACTGGCCGCGGCCTCGAGACGTGGGGGAGCACCAGACGGCGCGAGCATCAGGCCGCATCCCACGGGGTGGCCAGCGCCACCTCGCGCAGCACGCGCACCAGCTCGGCCTCCTGGTACGGCTTGACCAGGTAGGCGTCCACGCCGATCTCCAACGCCTTGCGCCGGTGCTTCTCGCCGGCCCGCGAAGTGAGCATGACGATCGGGATGGCCTGATATGGGCCGGGCTTCTTGAGGATGCTGGCCAGCTCGTAGCCGTCCATCCGCGGCATCTCGACATCGAGTAGCAGCACGTCCGGCGGCTCCTGGCGCACGATTTCCAGCGCCTGCAAGCCGTCGCGCGCCTCGCGCACGCGCCAGCCGTGGCGCTCTAGCGCACGCGACACGACGCGCCGCACGCTGAGCGAGTCGTCTACCACGAGGACCGTGGGCGGCGCACCACTTGCCTCAGGTGCCACGGCCACTGGCGCCGCTGGGTGCACCGGGTGTGCCCGCGCCGGCTGGCCGCCGAGCAGCTCCAACGGGTTGACCACCAGCAGCACTTCGCCGGTGCCTTGCACGCTGGCCCCGGCCAACCCGGGCAGTATATCGAATGGCGGGGCGGGCGCCTTGACCACTACCTCTTGCTGGCCCACGATGTCGTCGACCAGCAGCGCCACCTCGTGGTCGCCGGCGGCCACCAGCAGCGCGGTGAGCAGTGGCGTGTCGGCGGCTGCTGCGGAGGGCCAGCCGAGAAGCGCGCCTAGCCCGCGCAGCGGCCGCGCGCCGTCGTCGAGCAGCAGCATCTCCGCCTGGCCCACCGCCATCCGCTGCGCCGGCGTGGCACGCAACACGCGTCGCACATGGACCAGCGGGACCGCCACCTGCTGGCCGCCGACGAGGACCACCAACGCGGGGGCGACGACCAGCAGCGCGGGCACGCGTAGGGTGAACACCGTGCCCTGGCCCGGCGTGCTGCTCACCGACACCGTGCCCTTCGCGCGGATGATCTGGCTGCGGACCACATCGAGCCCGATGCCGCGGCCCGAGAGGCCCGTGACCTCGGCGCTGGTGCTCAGCCCCGGCGCGAAGATCAGCTCGTAGGCCAGCGCGGGATCGTCGGGGGCGTCGCGCCCGAGCAGCCCGCGCTCGCGCGCCCGCGCCAGCACCCGCGCCGCATCGATGCCGGCGCCGTCGTCGCACACCTGGATGATCACCTCGTGGCCCGCGCGGGCGGCGCGCACTGTGACCGTGCCGGTCGGGTCCTTGCCCAGCCGCTCGCGCTCCGCGGGTGGCTCGATCCCGTGATCGACGGCGTTGCGCAGCAGGTGCATCAAGGGATCGGCGATCTCCTCCAGGAGGCTCTTGTCCAGCGGCGCGTCGCCGCCCTCCAGTACGAAGCGCACCTGCTTGCGCGCTTTGAGCGCCGCCTGGCGAACGGTGCGTTGCAGGCGCGGGGCGAGCTGGGCCAGCGGTACCAGGCGCACGTCGAGCAGCTCGCCGTGCAGCGCGGCGGTCACGCGCCCCTCGCGCTCGACGGCGAGCTGGGCCTCCTCCAGCAAGTGGCGCAGCTCGCGCCGCGTAGTGTCCAGGTCGGCCGCCAGCTCGCCCAGCTCGCGGGCGAGCTGGTATGCCTCGCTGTAGCGGTCGAACTCCAGCGTGTCGAACTCGTGCGCCGAGCCGGAGACGAGTGTGGCCCAGCGGGGCGGTCCGCTAGCAGCGACGGGCGCGCCGCGGGCGCTCGCGGCCAGTGCCTCGACCGCGTCGGTGGCGTAGCCGAAGCGATCCTCCATCTCCAGGCTGAGGCGACGCAGGCGCTGCAGGCTTGGCGTGAGATCGTCCAGGCCCGCGGCGAGCGCCGCCAGCCGCTGGAGCACGCCGCTGCGCTGCACCACCAGCTCGCCCACCAGCCCGATCAGCGCATCCACGCGCGTCAGCGGCACGCGCAGCAGGTCCGCCGGGGCGGCCGGCTCCGCCGTGGCCTCGCGCGCCCCTCCCGCCGGGGGGCCCACGGGCGGCGTCTCCAGCGGCTCGGCAGCTGGCGGCTCCCACGACTCGGCAGCGACCTCGGGCACCAGGTGCAGCTCGGGCGGCGCGGCGGCCGCCGGCGGCTCTTCGGCGACAGGCGTACCGTCGCCCCCGGGTGGGGCGGCCGGCAGCGCCGCCCGCAGCTGGGCCAGCAGCGGGGCGAAGTGGGCGGCGTCACTAGCGGCCGGCTCGCGCAGGTAGCGCTCCAACGCCTCGGCGCAGTCCATCAGCAGCGCCAGGGGCGGCGCGGCGACGCCCTGCTCGGCGACGGCGTCGAGGACGTCCTCCCAGGCGTGGCAGAACTGGGCCACCGCGTCGAGGCCTACCGCCCCCGCGGCGCCCTTGAGCGTGTGGACCGCCCGCCGCACCTCCAGCAGCTGGGCTGGGTCCTGGCTGGCCTCGAACGCCACTAGCGCCTGGTTGATCGTGGCCAGGTGCTCCTCGGCCTCGGCGGCGAACACCGCGCGCAGCTCGGCCGCCATCTCCTCGTCGGCGACCGGCCGTACCTCGGCGGTGGAGGGCGCGGGCGGCCAGCCCCAGGCGACCTCCTCGCCGGCCAGTGCCAGCTCGGGCGCCGCCGGCTCAGAGGACGGGGGCGCGACCATGGCCTCGGGCTCCGCTTGGCCGGCTGGCGCCTCCACCGCCGCGGGGTCTACCAGGGCATACAGGCGCGCTACCGTCTCATCATCCAGCGCGGCTAGATCGACACCTTCGAGCTGCGCGGCCACCGCGGGCGGCAGCGCGCCCCAGGGCTCGGTGGGGGCCGGCGACTCCTCGGCGGGCGCCGCCCGCTCCAGCTCGGCGAACTGCTCGCACAACAGCTCCAGCGGCTCGCGGGGAGCCGGCACCGTGAGCGGCAGGCCGGTGAGTAGTTGAACCGTTTCATCGGCGTTGGCCAGGAAGGCCAACGCGGGGGCTGGCACAGGCAAGCCCGCGTGCTCGACCCGCTCAGCGACCTGCTCCACCAGCGTGCACACCTCGCCGAGCACCTGGGCGCCGACGAGCATCGCGGCGCCGCGCAGAGTATGGGCCGCCCAGGCCAGCTCGGTGAGCGCGCTTTCGTCGGCCGGGTCGGCGGCCAGCGCCGCGTACGCCTCGTGTAGGCGCTCGGCCAGCCGCTGGCGCTCCGCAGCGAACACGGCCAGGGCCGCCGGGCTGCTGGCCCCCGCGGGCGTGGCCTCCCCCGCGGGCGCAGGGAGCATCTCGGCGGCGGCCTGCTCCCCCTCGTCGATGCTGGGCGCGGTGGTAGCCTCGGCGCCCCCGGCCTCTAGCGGTTCGAGCCCCGCCGGCGGCTCGCTGGCCGGGGCGCGCGCGGCAGGCGCCGCGACATCCGCGGGTGTTGGCGGCTCGGCTACCGCTGCCTCCAGCTCGCTCGTCCGCTCCTCCGGAGGTGGCTCAGAGGTAGACGGCTCGGCCACGGGGCCCAGCAGCGCCTCGACCGTGGCGCTGACCCGCTCCAGATACGCCAGCATAGGCGAGGGCTCCGCCGGCGGCGCGGGGGGCGGCTCGGCCGTAGCGGTGGCATCCGTCGGTGCCGCGCCGCTGTCGGCTACCGCAGCGGCGCCGGGGGCTGTCATCTCCTCGCCCGGGCCGACCTCCTCGGCCGCCGGCGGCTCGGGCAGACGGCGCGCCAGGGGTGTGAGCGCCAGCGTGCGGTCGTCGGTGGTCGGCTGCGCGAGCTGCTCCAAGCCTTCCTGCCCGACCAAAGCCTCGAGGGCCTGGAGGAACGCACCCTGCTCCGCGGCGGCGCGCTCCACGGCTGGTGCCGGTTCCACGGCCGCCGGCGGCGCCGTGGCCTCGGGAGGCTCGCTGCTGGGCGGCATCTCCTCCAGTGGGTGCGCGGCGTCCCCCGGCGGCGCGGGAGCAGGTACCGCCGCCTCAGCGGGCGGCGTGGCAGCGGTGGGCGGCGGCGCGCCATCGCGGGCTGCCCGCAGTTGGCGCAGCAGCGGCGGTGGCAGCGTCTCTTCGGTGGTGGCGTCGGGATCAACCGCCCGCTGGGCATCCGTGACGGGCTCGGGCGGGCCCGCGGGTGCCGCGGCGGCCGCGCTGGCGGGCTCCCGCGCGAGTGCTAGCGGGCGCTCGATCTCGCTAGTGTCGGCCTCGCTCGCGGCCCACGTGGCGGCCGTATCGCCGGCAGCGGGTGCGACCGCCTCTCCGACGGGCGGCCCCGCTGCCGGCTCGCTACTGGCGGCCGCCTCGACCCTCCCCGAAGAGATGCCGTCGACCGGCGCAGCAGCGCTCTCGGCCTCAGAGGCCGGCAGAGACACCGCTGGCATGGCCATGGTGGGCGGCGAGGCGAGCAGCTCGGCATCCAGCGTGTCCAGCCAAGCATCGAGGCTGGCGGCGGTCGCCGGGACACTGGTCTGATGCAGCTGGGCCACGAGCGCCGCCGCGCGCTCTGCGCTCTCCGGCGCCGTCTCGCCATGGGCGAGGGCACGCCCCTCGGCCAGCAGCAGCTCGGCCAGGGCGCGGCCGGCGGCGCGCTGGTCAGCTGACAGGGCCGGGGCGTCGCGCAGCTGCTCGATAGCCGCAGCCGCGGTATCGAGCAAGGTCTCGAAGGCCGGCACCTCGAGGAGCCGTACCGCGCTGCGCACCGTGTGGAGCTCGGCCAGGGCCACCTGCGCGGCCATGCGGTCGCCCGGCCGCTCCAGCAGGCCGTCCAGCGCGCTGGCAACCACCTGGAGCAAGGGCTGGATCTCCGCGGCAAAGCTGGCCAAGATGGCCAGTCGCTCGAAGCCGGTGCTGCCCCCGACGCTCATCTGCGCTCCTCGCTGGCCCACGCTCCCTTGCTAGCGACGGGCGGCTAGGCCGCCGGCTGGCGGGCCGCGGCGGCCTCCAGGGCCGGCGGCTCCGTGGGGCCGAGGCGGAAAGCAGCCACCGACGCCTGCAGCTGCTCGGCCAGCCGCGCCAGGTAGTCGACCGACTCGGCGGCCTGGCGGGTGGTCGCCGTGGCCAGCCGCGTGACCTGCGAGATCTCGGCCATGGCGTCCTTCACGCCGACCGACGCCTGCGCCTGCTGCTCGGCGGCCTCGGCCATGGCGTGGATCAGCTCCGCCAGCTGGGCAACGACTTCGTTGATGGCTACCAGGCGCTGGCCGGCCGTCTCGGCCAGCCGCGAGCCCTCGACCACCTCGCGCGTGCCGTTCTCCATGGCCACCACCGCCTCGGCGGTGTCCATCTGGATCGACTTGACCAGCTCGGCGATCTGGCGCGTGGCGGCGCTGGCGCGCTCCGCCAGCCGGCGCACCTCGTCGGCCACCACCGCGAAGCCGCGGCCGTGCTCGCCGGCCATGGCGGCGGTGATGGCGGCGTTGAGGGCTAGCAGGTTCGTCTGGTCGGCGATCTCCTGGATCAGCTGCACGATCTGGCCGATCTCCTGCGACGACTCGCCCAGCCGCTTGATCTTCTTGGCGGTCTCCTGCACCTGGCCGCGGATGCGCGCCATCCCGTCGATGGTCTGCCGCACCGCCTCGGCGCCCTCGTCGGCGTTGCGGCGAGCTACCGTGGCGATCTCGCTCCCCGTGGCAGCGTTGCGAGCCACCCCCTGCGCCACCTGGGCCATCTGGTCGACGGCCACCGTGGCCTCCACGATACGCCGCGCCTGCTGTTCGCTCTGTTGCGCCAGCTCGCCCGAGGTCTCCAGGATCTCGGCGGTGGCCTGGGCCACCTCGGTGGTGGTGCGGTTGACGTTCTCGATGATGCTGCGCAGCTCGGCGACCATGTAGTTGAAGGCGTCGGCTACCGAGCCGATGACGTCTGGGGTCACCTCGGCCTGCACGGTCAGGTCGCCCTCGGCGACGGTAGACACCTCGTCGAGGAGCTTGGTGATCTGGCGCTGCAGCGCGTCGCGCTCCTCGCGCGTCTGCACCAGCGCGGTCACCTCATCGAGCATGGCGTTCAGGCTCTCCGCTACCCGGCCCAGCTCGTCGCGACTGGTGACGGGCGCGCGCGCGGCCAGGTCGCCCGCCTGCACGCGGTGCGCCACCTCGGCTAGCTCGACGGCCGGCCGCGCCAGCACGCGGCTGAGCACCAGCGCCACCGCCGTCACCAGCAACACGCCGATCAACAGCACCAGCAGCGCCATGTTGCGCAAGTCGGTGACCGCCGCCAGCGCCTGGGCGACGCTCTCCTCGACCACCAGCGACCAGTCCATCCCCTGGAGCAGACGTGTGGGAGTCAGGCGCGAGTAGCCGGCGATCACGTCCTCGCCGCTCGCGTTGTACACGACCGTGCCCACCGCCGTGCCCGCCAGGGCCCGGCTCGCCTGCACCGGCGGGCGCTCGGCTGCCACCGCGCCGAGTCGCGCGTTGGGGCGCGTGGTAGCGAACAGGCGCCCCTGGCGGTCGTACAGGTCGAGCTGTTTCGTGGGGTAGCCCGCCCGCGCCTGCGTGATCAGCAAGCTCGGGTCCCAGACGATGCGCACCACGCCCAGCAAGCGTCCATCCGCCCGAAACACGGGGGTGGCGACCGAGAACACGGCGCGCTGGGCATCAGCGGCGATCTCCGGCTCGGAGAACACCACGGTGCCCGCCGGCAAGCCGAGCGCCTGCTGGTACCACTCGCGGCCGGCGACGTTCTCGGTGTTCTGGGCGTTCGTGCCGCCGATCCAGATCCCGGAGCCGTCGTAGGCCGAGATCTCCTGGTACTGCCACACGCTGTTCAGGCCGCCGAGAAAAGCGTTGCGCGTGACGGGCTGGGCGCCGTACACGGCGCTCTCGGAGGCGTTGGCGACGATCAGCAGGTCCTGCGCGACCTTGTTCGTCGCGTTCTCCAGGGCGGCACGCACCTTGAGGGTATCGCTCGCGGCATCGGCCCGCATGCGCTCCTGCAACGCCCCGGTCGCATAGGTGACGGCCAGCGTCAGCAGGATGAGCAGCGGGAGCAGCGACACCACCAGTAGCGGCACGAGCAGTTTGTAGCGCAGCGGCCAATCGGCGAAGCGCGACCACCCGCCTGCTCGGTGGAGCCGCCCATCCGACTGCATCATTGCCGCAGAACCCGGTGTGCTGAGCATGCTTCCTCTCCCGCTACCCGCTTACCAGCTCCTCGTCGGCCAGCAGCCGCCCCACCGCCAGCAGGGGAACGGCCGTGCTGTCCATCTGGATCAAGCCCGCCAGGAACCGCCCGGCGCGCCCCCGCAGGCCCCCACCGGGCTCACCACGCAGCCCCAGCTGCTCGGCTGGCCGCGCGCGCTCGGGCGGGTAGTCGAGCACATCGCGCGCGGCCGCGACGGCCAAGGCCACTAGCCGCGGCCCCTCGCCACAGATCAGCAGGCGCCCTTGCCCCGGCGGGGTCTCGCCCAGCTCGAGGAAGCGCGCCAGGTCGACCACCCCGACCACGGTGCCCCGCACGTTCGTGAGCCCCAGCACCCACGGCGGCACGTGCGGCAGCGGCGTGAGCCGCGCGTGGGGCTCTACGGCGCGCAAGTACTGGATGGGCACGGCGAAGGACGTCGCGCCCACGGTACACAGCAGCGCGCGCTCGCGCGCCGGCCCCCGCGGCGTGGCCTCCAGCGCCCACAGCGCCTGGAGCTCGAGCTGCTCGACCTCGCCCGCCCGCACGTCCCGACTCCCCCTCGACGTGCGCTACACCAGCCGGCGCACGGTGGCCAGCAGCTGGTCGGCCGTGAACGGCTTCGCCAGGTAGTCGCTGGCGCCCTGTTTCAGGCCCCAGTGGCGGTCGGCCGGCTGGTTCTTGGAGGTGACCAACACGATCGGCAGGCGCGCGTAGCGCGGGTCGCGGCGCAGCGTGCGGCAGAGCTGGAAGCCGTTGACCCCGGGCATGATCACATCGAGCAGCAGCAGGTCGGGCTGCTCGCGCTCCAGTTGCGCCAGCGCCTCGTTGCTATCGGCCGCCGTGACCACGGTGTAGCCGTGCTGCCGCAACGGCTCGCTCATCACCACCCGGTCCACCGGGCTGTCGTCGACGACCAGGATCTTGCCGCGTGCCATCTGCTCCTCCCGTGCGCGCTCTGGTGCGAGGACGGTGCCGTGCGCCACGCCGCCGGCTGGCTGAGGCGCGGCCATCTCGACCGCTGCGGTGGGGATCGACCGGTAGTACGCTCTGCTGCGCGTCATGGCGACCTCCCTGAGCGCCGCTTAGCGCTCGGCCGACGGTGCCTCCTGTAAAGCCCCCTCCACGCTCGCCACCCAGACCTCTAGCGCTGCCGCGCAGCGCGCGCGCACCGCCGGGTCGCCGATCTCGCCCAACACGAGCGTCGCGGCGTGCTGGGTCAGGGCCAGCAGGCCGCGCACCATGCCGCGGTAGAAGTCGGCGGCGTAGGCCGCATCCCGCGCCAGCGCCTTGTAGCGCCGCGCCAGGGCCGGCGCGTCGATCTCGTCCTTGCGCAACTCCAACTCGGCGAGCAGCGGGTGGCGCGGCCGTAGCATGGCGATAACATCGGCTTGGCGCGGCACCACCACGCGCTGGCGGGAAGTAGGGGCCAGGTGGGTGGCGAACGCGAACATCGCGTTGGTGAACGAGCCGAGCACCTGCAGCACGCGCGGCGCCGGCTCCGGGCTCTGTGCCGCACGGTCGCGGTCCTTGTCCACGTGGGAGAGCAGCCAGAGCAGGTTGCTCTCGATCTGCTCGTCGCGCACCGGGTCGATCGCCCGCTGCTCCACGGCAGCGGGCCGCGCCCCGTTGTCGGAGCCCGGCCCCCCCGGCGCGGCGGCGGGCCGCGCGGCGAGCGGCCACGGTACCGGCGTGGGCGGGCGCAACGGCACCCGGCGCACGACCAGGGTGCCCGGGCCCGCCGTGGCTAGCCGGCCGAGCGCGGCCAGCGAGGGGGCGACCACCGGGTTGTCATAGTGATAGGCGCCCAGCAGGCGCCCGTGGTGGAACAGGGTGCGGCCCCAGCGCTCGCCGACAATCAAATCGACCACGCCGTGGTGGTTGCGGGCGGCCACATCGCGCAGAGCCGCGCGCAGCTGCTCGGTGCCCTCCAGCGGGCGCACCAGCGGCTGCGGGTCGAGGGCGGCAGAGAGCGTCTCGGCCAATGGCCGGGGGAAGGGCAGCAACCGCGCCGCGGAGCGGGCCGCGGCCCCCGCCCGCTCGACCAGCGCCCGTGGGGCGTCCGGTCCGACTAGCACCTGGCCGCCGACAGTCGAGCGCAGGCTGGCCCCGATCGGCGCGCCGTCGAGCAGCAGCAAGACTAGCTCGTACGGGCTGCTGTGCAGTACGAGCGCCCCATCGAAGTGCTGGGCCGCCAGCCAATCCAAGACCTCCGGCACCCCCTCCAGTGGGGGCTGTAGCTCTTGCCCGCCGGCCTCCGCGGCCGGCAGCCAGTGCAGCGCAGCGCCCTGCGCGACTTGCTCCACCATCATCGTCCGAACCCCGCCGCCGTGCGCTGGAGAGGCCGCGGGGCGAGGTCCGGCACATGCTTCTGGACCGCCGCCAACACCGCCCCCGGTTCGAACGGCTTGGTGATATAGTCGTTCGCCCCGGCCAGCCGCCCGCGCATCTTGTCGAACAGGCCGTCTTTGCCCGACAGCATGATCACCGGGATGTGGGCGTAGCGGGGATTCTTCTTGATGACCTGGCAGAGCTGGTAGCCGTTCACGTGGGGCAGCATGATATCCAGAAAAATAAGAACGGGACGATGCTCCGCGATGGCTGCCAGGCCCGCCACCCCGCTGGCCGCGCTGTAGACTCTGAACCCCAGCCGCTGCAGGGTCAGCTCGAGGATCTTGCGGATGGTTGGGCTATCGTCGATGACCACGACGACTGGTTGGCTTGCCATGACCACTCTCCGGCCGCCGCCGCGCCGGGCCGGCCAGCAGCCCACCGGGGCTGGCTCCGAAAACGGCCTCCGGCCCTGACGCGCACCCGCCCAGCCGGCGCCAGCACGGTAGCCATCCGGCGCGGCACGGACAGGTGCAGCCTTCCCCGCTCGCTTCCTGGATTATCTGCCACCGGGGAGAATTCGCTACCTGGCCAGCCCGCGCCTGGGGTTAAGGATCGGTTAGCGGCTGCGGCCGCTGGCCGACCGCCGCCCGCCCCCCCGCTCGCAGTGCGGGCGCGTCCCCACGTTCGGCCAGCGCTTGTTCGCTCGCGATCAGGAAGTCGAGCGCACGCAGCAGCAGCAGGTCAATGCCCAGCCCGACCAGCCCAGCGAGCTGCTCCTCGTAGAAGGAGAACACCTGGAGCAAGAGCAGCGAGACGAGCACCGCGCGGCGAAACCATCGATACGCCGCCACGCGCGAGTGCAGCAGCCGCCCCGTCCCGATCAGCGTCAATACCCACACAACCACCACGGAGCAGAGGTTCGCCACTTCCAGCCAACCGATCACCTGCGCGTGCACCTCGACCGAGACCCAGCCGGCTACCACGGCCAGCAGCACCGCCAGCGGCACCCCGGCGTGCAGCACGAACAGGGACACCAGCGTCCGCGCGAACCAAGGCGAGCGCCGCAGCCGCACGTACCCGCCGAGCAGCCAGCGGAGCACGCGGACCCGGCCGCGCGGCGGAGCAGTAGGCGCCGCGAGCTGCTCCAGCGCGGCGCACGCCAGCGGCTGCAGCGGATCACGGGGATCGGCGCGCGTGAGCAGCTCCCGCACACGCGCCCGCAGGACTGGGTTACCGGGCTCCAACCGCAGGTCCGGCAGCAGCGCCACCGCGTTGAGCAGGCAATCGCGCGGGGTCAACGCTCGGCGGTCGCCCAGCGCGCGGAACAGCACGAACAGGCCGACAAAGACGATGTAAATCAAGGCGATGGTCGGCTGGTAGAAGTAGTTATTGTCGCTGGTGATGAACTTCCCCAACTCGTCGATGAACAGGCCGAAGCCGACCCCGCCGAGCAGCGCGGCGAGCCGGCGGGCGCCACGGCCCAAGAAAGCGAGGGCCACCACCAGCGCGGCCAGCAGCAACAGCCCGCCCCACAGCATGTGGGCGATGTGCAACCCATGGCCACCCAGCTGCGGGTAGCCCGTGGCCGCGAGATAGAAGCGCGTGGCCAGCAGCGAGGCGATGGCGACGATGAGGAACGTCTCCAACAGGCCGCCCGCCTCAGCGTTGCGCACCAGCAGCGGTGCGCGCAGCAACCCCTTGGCGAACAAGGTTGCCCCTCGACTCAGCGGATTGCGTGAGGCACAGTAGCATATCCCCGCTAGGGAAACAATTACACGTGGCAACCGGGGCGGCGGTGTGGGCAGCCCTGGCCGCTAGCTCCCGAGCGCGGGTACAGGCCACCTAGCCGGCGTGGGCAACGCGCCAGAGCCCCTGCGACAGGGGGCTCTGGCGCGTTGCCAGCCGCCGCGGCAACCCGTATACTCTGGCGAAGGTGATATTGTGAGTTCACCAACTCAACTTTCACGAGGGGAACCATGGCCCAGCCACTGGCGCCGGGGGCACCGTTCGCGCCGCCGCGCTCGTTCCGCGAGCGGGTGGTCGAGGGCTACCGGCGCGTCTGCGTCGACTATTGGCCCTACTGGGCGGCAACGATCACGGCTGCGTTTCTCAACATCCTCCTGTTCGCCTACGCCGGCTCGGCCTGGGGCGTGACCACCGAGTTCACCCGCTGGGGCGGCCACCTCCTCGGCCTGTTGGGGGTGGATGTGAACCAGTGGGCCTACTTCGGCCCCACGGGCATCGGGCCCACCAAGGGGCTGCCGTGGGACCGCCCCAGCGGCTGGCTGATCTTCGGCATGTTCGGCGGGGCGCTGATCGGCTCGCTGCTCTCGTCGAGCTGCCAGTTGCGCGTGCCGCGCCAGCGGCGCCGGCTGCTGGTGGGCTTTGTCGGCGGCGTGCTCGGCGGGTTCGGCGCGCGGCTGGCCATGGGCTGCAACCTCGGCTCGTTCTTCAGCGCTATCCCCCAGTTCTCGCTGCATGGCTGGCTGTTCATGCTCGGGCTCTTCGCGGGCACCTGGCTGGGCGTGCAGATCGCGCTGCACCCCTGGGTGATGGGCCCGCCCGAGCGCCGCGTCCGGCGCGCGCTGCCCACGCCGCCCGGGCGGCCGAGCCTCCAGCCGTACCTCGGCGCGCTCGGCATTCTGGCGGTGCTGGGCCTGCTGGTGTGGTTCGTCCAGGCGGGGCTCGAGCGGCTGGGCGTGGTGATGCTGTTCGGGGTCGGCTTCGGGCTGGTGATCGAGCGCGGGCGGATCTGTTTCACCAACGCTTTCCGTGAGCTGTGGATCACGCGCCAGGGGCACCTGGCCCGGGCGCTGGCCCTGGCGATGATGGTGGCTACCGTCGGCTTTGCGGTGCAGATCGCCGCGGGGGCGAAGCCACGCTTCGAGTACGCCAGCCTAGGGGCGCTAGTCGGCGGCGTGCTGTTCGGCGTGGGTATCGTGCTGGCCGGCGGCTGCGAGACCGGCTGGATGTACCGCAGCGTGCAGGGCTACGTCCAGCTGTGGATGGCCGGGCTGGGCACCATCGTGGGCACGGTGCTGCTGGCCTACGGCTGGGACCACTGGGGCCTGTACGAGCTCCTCGTGGCGCCGGCGCGGCCCATCAGCCTGCTGAACGAGTTCGGCATGGCCGCGGCGCTGGTGCTCACGCTCGGCGGGCTCGCGGCCTGGTACCTGTTCGCCACCTGGTGGGAGACGCGCCCGGCCATCCTGCCGCGCCCGCGGCCGGCCCCGGCGCCCGCCCGGCGCGGCGAACTCCATGAGCCGGCGTCGTAGTTGGAGGTTCTAGCGATGAGCTTCGAGGCGAGCCCCGAGGTGGCCGCCGCGCTGCCTACGCCTAACCGCGTGCTCGACCTGCGCGGCGAGACCTGTCCCTATCCGCCCGTGTACACCATCGAGGAGCTGAGCGACATGGCGGTGGGGGAGGTGTTGGAAGTCATCACCGACAACCCCCCCTCCATCCACACGATCCCGTGGCACGCGGCCAAGCACGGCCATGTGCTGCTCGCTCCGCCCGTCAAGCGCGGCGCGAACTTCCACCTGTTCCTGCGGGTCGGCGCGCCGCCTCGCTAGCGGCGCGTGGCGCGCTCGAGATAGCTGGTATCGATGTACCGCTCGGCGGAGGGGGTGGGACTGGGGAGATTCCCCATCTCGGTCATGATGTCCAGCACCGTGCGCACCCCAGCGAGGTTCAGCTCGCCGTTGCGTGGCAGGGCGTCGGCGTGCTCGAAGTACAGCTCGTAGGTCTTGCGCGCCAGGTCTTCGGGGGTGTTCAGCCGCTCGGCCAGGATGCGGATCGCCTCGGTCTTGTTGGCGGGGTCGTAGAGCCAGCGGCAGGCGCGAACCCACACACGGTGGAAGCGGGCCAGCGCCTCCTCGTTGCGCTGTGCCCAGCTTCGCCGCACTACATTGGCCGTGAACTGGTAGTCGGGGATGATGTCCGACACGAGCAGCAGGCTGGGGTAGCCCTCCGCCATGGCTACGAAATCGTTCGGCTGGCTGATCATGGCCCCAGCGACCGCGCCGCTCTTCACCGCCGCGTAGCGCTCGGGCGTACCCCCAGCTTGCACCAGGTCGTACTCGCCGGGGTGCAAGCCTTCCCGATCGAGCGCGCGCTGCAATAGGATGGTGCTGCCGTCTTTGAGATCGCTCACCCCCAAGGTCTTGCCGCGGAGGTCGGCCACCGCGCGGAACTCGGGCCGCACGATCAGGTTGTACAGCGGCTTGTTCAGAATGCCCGATACCGCGACGACGTCTGCTCCGCCTTCCACCGCCAGCACCGCGCTGTCGAACGCCGTGCCGGCGATGTCGATCGAGTCCGCCGACAGCGCGCGCGTGGCGTCCGAAGAGATCCGGAACATGTTCACCTCGAGGTTCACGCCCTCCTCCGTGAACCAGCCCTGGCGTTCGCCCACATAGAGCGGCCAGAACATGGCGGTGAAGGTGACCGGGCCATACCGAAGCGTCACGGGCTCACGGGCAGCCGGGGGCGGGCTCGCTGCGGTGGTGGACGCGCTCCCCGCAGTGGGCGCGCTGCCGGCCGACGGGCTCGGGGACGCCCCTTGGGCGCAGGCGGCCAGCAAGAGGCTGAGCCCCAGGCATCCAGCGAACAGGAAGCGGCTCGACATCGGGCTCCTCCAGTAGCAGTGCGGCTTGGGTGGGCGGCCGCGACAGCTCGCTACGGCTCCGTGCCCGCGGTAGGGGCCTGGTCCGCCGCGTCGTGAAGGCGGCCCGTCCCGCGGGGCGGCAGCCCCCCTCAGGTCACGGGGCATGGAGCGCTAGGGTGCGTGCTCCAGTTATAGCGGTTGCCCGCCCGGCACGCAGCGGTTGCTCGCGGTCCTCGTCAGGCGGGTCGGTAGAGGCCCCGGGCGGCGATGAACTCGGCGACCGCGGGCGGCACCAGGTAGCGCACGGTGCGCCCCTGCGCGATGCGCGCTCGTAGCTCGCGGCCAGAGATATCTAGGCCCGGCGCCGGCAGCACCGTCACCCGGCCCCGCGCCGCCGGCAGCGCGCGCTCCAGCGCTGCCAGGTCGACCGGCGGGGTGCCAGGTCGTGTCACCGCCACGAGGTAGCACTGGGCCAGGACACGCTCGGGGGCGTGCCAGGTGGGCAGGCTGGCCAGCATATCCATGCCACAGATGAAATAAAGCTTCGTGGCAGCACCCAGCTCGGCCCGCAGCACCGCTAGCAGGTCGGCGGTGTATGACGGCCCGGGCCGGTCCACATCGGCGCGCGAGAGCGCGAAGCGCGGGTTGTCTGCGATGGCCAGCTCGACCATGCGCACCCGCAGGGGCGCGGGCGTGATCGGCGCCTGGGGCTTGTGGGGCGGCAGGCCAGTGGGCACAAACAGGACGCGCGCCAGCTCCAGGCGGTCGCCCGCCTCCTCGGCGGCGGCGAGATGGCCGTAGTGCGGCGGGTCGAACGTCCCGCCGAACACCCCGATCCGCCGGGGAGCGCTCACGGTGTCCGCCGCGCCGCGGCCGGGCCCTGGGGGCACCCCCCAACCGCGCTCAGAGCGTCCATTCCATCTCGACCCCGCCGAGGATCACCGTGTCGCCTGGCCCGCAGCCCGCGCGTTCCAGCGCCTCAATCACCCCCATCCGGCTGAGCCGGCGCTGCAGTTCGAGCGCGGCGTCTTCCTGGTCCAGGTCGGTCATGGCCATCAGCCGCTCGATGGGCTTGCCACGCACCTCATAGCCGCGCGCCGTCTTCTCCACCGTCCAGCGCTCCTCCTCGGGGGCGAAGCGATACACGCGCACCCCCGGCCCCACAACCCGCTGCGGCACGGGTAGTTCGGCGAGCGCCCCGGCCAGCGCCGTGAGCAGGCGGCTCACGCCCTCGCCCGTGGCGGCCGAGATGGGGTACACCCGCTCGGGCCCGCCCAGCGCGGCGACCAGCTCAGGTACGCGCGCCCGCGCCTCCGGCAAGTCGATCTTGTTGAGCGCGACCAACTCGGGGCGCGCGGCCAGCTCGGCCGAGTAGGCAGCTAGCTCGTCGCGCACGGTGGCGTAGTCGGCTACCGGGTCGGCCGCGCTGGCATCGATCACGTGCAGCAGCAGGCGGGCCCGCTCGACGTGGCGCAGGAACTGGTGCCCCAGGCCCACGCCACGGTGTGCCCCCGCGATGAGCCCAGGAATATCGGCAACGACGATCGCCAGATCGCCCACGCGGGCCACGCCGAGGTGGGGCGTGAGCGTGGTGAAGGGGTAGGGGGCGATCTTCGGGCGCGCGGCGCTGCTGGCCGCCAGCAGGCTGCTCTTGCCGGCATTGGGCAGCCCGACCAGCCCGATGTCGGCGATCGTTTTCAGCTCCAGGTACAACCAGCGCTCTTCGCCCGGCTCGCCCTTCTGGGCAAAGCGCGGCGCCTGCCGCGTGGCAGTGGCGAAGTGGACATTGCCCAGCCCACCACGTCCGCCGCGCGCCACGAGCAGCATCTCGCCCGGCTCTACCAGGTCGGCCAGCACGCCGTGCTCGTCGCGGACCACCGTGCCGGGCGGCACGTCGATGATGAGGTCCTGCCCTTTACGACCGTGTTTCTTCGCGCCGCTGCCGTGGCCGCCTCGTTCGGCCTTGAAGTGGCGCTGCCGTTCGAAGCGCAGCAGCGTGTTCTCATTCGGGTTCACCCGCAGGTACACGCTGCCCCCGCGCCCACCATCGCCACCGTCGGGCCCGCCGCGGGGAACGTACTTCTCGCGGCGGAAGCTCAGGGCGCCATTGCCACCGTCGCCGCCTTTTACGTAGATACGCGCTTCGTCTAGCGTCGAACTGGGGCGTGCAGACATCACAACCAGTAAGGGGCCCAGCTACTACGACCGGGCACTACCACACAAAATCCAAGCCTAGGATCGAATTATACCGGCCAGCAGTCGCCGTAGCCGTCGTAGGCCTCGCCGCCGTGTGGATAACTGCCACGCGGCAGGCCCCGGGCCGCTACCGGCGGTGGGCCGGCGCGACCAGCGCGCCACGTGGCCCCCCGGGCCTCCGCCGGCATTGTGGACAAGCAGAGGACAGTTCCCACCGGACGGCCAGCGCACTGGTGGACGGCTCCAGGCGCCGGGCTCGGGCCGTGCGGGCGCGCGCTCGCCGCTGAGGGCAAAAGGGCCAGGGGGTGGGCAACTAGCTGATAGTTATCCACACCCCCCGCCCAGTTATCCACCGGTTGGGGGCGGTTATCCACAACCACCGGACTACGGTGCCAGGTCCTCGGGGTTGGCCGTGTAGGTCAAGTACACCCCGTACCCGTCTGGCCCGTCGGAGAGCAGCGTCCCGAACCCCGGCGCCACCTCCGCGAGCTGCTCGGCGAGCGCCTCGCACGTGTCCGCCTCGTCGGTCCCGCAGAACAGCAGCGGGTGCTCCAAGAAGTACTGGAACTCGCTCTGTCCGGTCGGCAGGAGCTGGATGGGCGTATCGTAGAACGGCGCAGGCGACAGCACCTGGCCGAGCGCGGGCAGCACCTGCAGTTGCAGCGGCGGTAGTAGGGCAACCGCTGGCTGCGGCACGAGCACCGGCACTAGTAGCAGACAAGTGCCGGGCTCGAGGTTGGGGACCGCGATGGGGATCGGGCCGGGCAGCAGGTCGGTGGTAGCCACGAGGCACGGCTGCGCGACCACCTGGGGCACGACCACAGGGGGGGCACGAGCACTGGCACCAGCAGCACGACCGGTTGCGGCACGACGATCCGCGGTGGCAACGGCAGCGGGAGCTGCGGCGGCAGGTACGGTAGTAGCGGCTGGGGCGCGAAGACTGGCGGCGGGGCGATGGCGGCCGGCGCGCTCGGTCCGTTATTGACCACTATGGTCACGTTCGTGGTGTTGACCGGTGCCACTGCGGCCGACCCGCCCAGAAGCGGCGCGGGAGCGGGGGGAGCCGCCAGCAGCGGATGGGTCGGCGGTGCGTCGCGATGGTGCCGCCAGCGGGCGGGAGGATCGCCCGGCCCAGGGCCGCTACTGGGCGGCGGCGCTAGCACCGTCGCGGTGCTGGGGGTCGGCGCGGGCGCGGGGGCAGGCGCCATCACCACGGGTGGATCCGCAGCCGGGCGCTGGCGGCGCGGGCGCGGGGGGTCGGCGGGCAGCGGGGTGGGCGCCGGGGGCGTGGGCGAGGGGGCGGCCTGGGGGATGGGCGCGCTGGGCGGGGCGGTCCACCCCGTGCCACGGTGCCGGGGTGGGGGGTCGCTAGATGGCTGGTTGGGCGCGGGGGGCGCGCTGCTAGGAACGGGCGCTCCCGGGAACGGGCGGGGGCCGGCTGCACTCTGCCCCGGCGCCACGCCCGAGCTGCTCCCCGTGGCCCCGCTTCCCGGGGCGGCATGGTTGCTCGAGTGATCGTGGTGCCAGGTGCCGCTGGCCGGCATGGCTGCGCCGCCCTGGGGGGCCGGCGGCTGCGGCGCAGGGGCCTGCCCCGCCGCAGGGGTAGGCTGGGCTGGCGGCCCGCCGTGGCGGCCGCGTTGGGCCAGCGGGTCGGCGAGGGCCGTGGGGGACGCCACGGCGCCGAGCACGACCGCGGCGCTGAGCAAGTACAAGAGAGTTCGTGGGTAGCGCGACATAGGGCGCCTCCAAGCAGCGTGCCGGGCCCGCAAGCGGCACACTAGCGTTCCACCCGCTCAAGGGCGAGCGAGCCGCTCCACTTGCGCTCGGAGTCCCGAAGGGGGGCCAGACTCCAACCAGCGAGTCGGAGGGAGCGGGCCAGTCCAGGCGTTGCCTATGCCTAGTGTAGCGGGCGCTGCCACACCGCAACACCGTTTCGTGGCCCGCATATACCAGGGGACGTACTGCCAGAGGAACCGCGGCAGCGCCCGCTCGCCCGCTAACAGCTGTACGGGGCCGTGCAGGTTCCCCCGCCGCCAGTAGGTACCCGGGGTGCGTCTGGCCGTGGTGTCTCAGTCGGGAAAGCCGGCGCGCCGGCGCCAGGTGCTCCAGGCGCGCTCCGAGGACAGCGGCGCAGTCAGCGCCTCGCTCATGCGCGCGATCTCACCCGGGCTCAGATAGCGTACCTCGCCTAGCGCCAGCGCCTGGGCCTGCAGCCGCGCGTTGTGCTCCATGTACACACAGCAGATCACCACCTCGCGCAGCGTGCGGCCTGCCACCACACTGCCGTGGCCGCGCATCAACGCTACCCGCCGCGGGCCGAGCGTGCGGGCCAGCGAGCGGCCCTGCTCCATCGTCTTCACCAGTAGGTCGGTGTCGCCAAACTCGTCGGCGATGTCCCACACGGGCACCTCGGGACCGAGCAGCGCCGCCATGTGGTAGATCGGCCGCAGCGGCACACCCGTTACCCCATAAGGAATGGTCGAGGGCGAGTGGTTGTGACAGATCGCCTGCACCTCCGGCCGCGCCTCGTAGATGGCGCCGTGGATGGCCCGCTCGGCGTAGGGCGGCAGCGGGTTGCCCGCTACCTGCTCGCCGGTGAGGGTGAAGCACTGCAGATCGTCCTCGGTGACCAGCTCGGGGCCGCAGGAACGCGCGATGAGGTACCGGTCGGGGTGCTCCGGGTGGCGCACGCTCACGTGTCCGAAGGCGTCGAGCACGCCCTCGCGGGCCAGGATGCGATTGGCGATCACCAGGTCGCGCAGCAGCGCGGGGTCGGCTAGCGGTGTGGTTGCCATGCGCTCTCGCTCCATCAGTTGGCGATGAGGCTGCCACCGTGCATGGGGCTAGCGCGGGCATCATAGCGCAGGCTTTGCACCCGGGCCACGTGGGAGCCCGAGCCCGTGCTAGAGTGGAGCGGCAGCGATGAGCAGCACCGTATCGTCCCTGAGGCACGCGGCGACTGGCGCGCCCGAGGGGCCAGCGCGCGGCGTCGGGCGACCGCGGCGCCCGTGCGGGCGGGAGCGCCCTCGGCCGTGCGCGTCGTGGTGATCGGGGCCGGGATCGGCGGGCTGGTAGCCGCGCAGGCGCTGGCTCGCGCGGGCCTCGCCGTCGAGGTCCTCGAGGCACATCTGTACCCCGGCGGCCTCGCCGGCAGCTTCTACCACCGCGGCTATCGCTTCGACGCTGGCGCGACGCTGCTGGCCGGCTTCGCCCCCGGGGGCCCGCTGCGGGTGCTCGAACAGCGGCTCGGCCTGCGGCTGCCTGTCCAGCCGCTGCCCGCGGGCTACCCCCTGCTGGAGGTGCTGCTCCCCGGCGGTCGGGTGGTGCGACCGGTGGGGCGGGCGCAGGAGCGCGCGGCGCAGGCGGCGTACTTCGGCCCGCGGGTGCTGCCGTTTTGGCAGTGGCAGGCGCGGCGGGCCGCGGTCCTGTGGCGGCTGGCCCCCGCTCTCCCGTTCCCGCCCGAGGACCTGGCGGACCTCCAGCAGCTGGTCGCGCTCGCGCCGCGCCTGCTGCCCCTGCTGCCGGATCTGTGGCGCCGCCTGCACTGCTATGCGCCCGCCGATGCCGAGTTCCTGCGCTTTCTGGACGCGCAACTGCTGATCGCCGCGCAGGCGGACGCGTGGCACACCTACGCGCTCTATGGCGCCGCCGCGCTGGACCTGCCCCATCGCGGCGCGGTGTTGCCCCAGGGCGGCATGGGCCGCGTGGCCGAGGCGCTGGCCGCCGGCCTCGCCGTGCGGTACCGCGCCCGCGCCGAGCGGCTGCTGCTGCGCGGCGGCCGGGCGGTGGCCGTGGAGGTCGTCTACACGGGCCGGCGCCGCGGGCAGCGCGAGCAGCTGGCGGCCGACCTGTTCGTGGTCGATGTGCCGCTGGAGCCGCTGCTCGGCCGGCCGCTGCACCCGCCGCGCGATGCCTGGGGCGCCTTCGTGGTCCACGGCGTGCTGCCGTTCGTCGCCCCGCCGCCGTACTACCGCCAGAACGCCCGCGAGCGCCCGTTCGCCTTCCTCACCCTGCGGCCCGAGGGCGCGAAGACGGTGTTCAGCCTGTCGCTGCACGCGCCGCTCGGCCTGTTCGACCGGCTGTCCCTGGAGGAGTACCGCGAGTACAAGGCGCGCTGGCACGCGCGGGCGCTGGCGCTGGGCGAGGCGCTGCTGCCGGGCCTGCGCGACGCTGAATGGACCCTGGCGGGCACCCCGCGCACCTACGCCCGCTTTGCCGGCCGGGCCTGGGTGGGCGGCTACCCGCAGACGCACCCGTTCCGCTTCGGGCGCGTGCGGCCGTTCGCCAACGTCTACGCGGTCGGCGAGCGCATCTTTCCCGGCCAGAGCGTGCCGGCGGTGGCCCTGGGCGGCCTGCGCGTGGCGGACAAGATCCTGCGGCAGCTGGCCGACGGCGCCCCCACCCCGCGGGTCAGTGACTATGATAATAGCAGGCATGCCGCCGCGACGGCCACCGGCAGAGAAGGGAGAGGCTGCCATGGGGACCCCGGATGACGCGGTAACTCCCTACCCGCGCTGCGCGGCGTCCGGCGCAGTTGTGCCGATTGTCTATGGCCTTCCCACCCCAGCGACGTTTGAAGCCGCGCGGCGGGGCGAGGTGCGGCTCGGCGGCTGCGTTGTCTTTCCGGACCTCCCGGCCTGGCACTGCCAGCGCTGCGCCGTGTCGTTCGGCCGGCTCGCCGAGCGCTGGCCCGGCCTGGGGTGAAGCGCGGGCGGACCGCTCTCAGCCGGGCGCCTCGGCGCAGTGGCAGCCGGCTGGCACCGCGAACCCGCGGGCCACGCGCTGCGGCGCGAGCACGCTGCCAGGGCGGCCGTCGTGGACCACGCGGCCACCCACCATGGTCAGCAGTACCTGCGCGTCGCGCACCTCCTCTGGCGCAGCCGCGAGCGGGTCGACGGTGAGGGCGGCCAGGTCGGCCAGCTTGCCCACGGCCAGCGAGCCCTTGGCCTGCTCCTCGAACGCCGCGTAGGCGCTGCCGTGCGTGTACCAGCGCAGTGCGTCGGCCAGGGAGATGGCCCACTCGGGCCCCAAGACGCCCTCGAACTGCGTCTCGCGCGTGGCGCAACTCCACAGGTTCAGCAGGGGATCGTAGGGCGTCACCGGCGAGTCGGTACCGTTGCCGACCACCAGGCCGCTCTCCAGATAGGCGCGCAGCGGCTCGTTGTTTGCTGCCCGCTCGCGGCCCCAGTACTTGACCCAGCCCGCGCTCAGCGCGTAGGTGAGCGACTGCTGGGCGGTGATCACCAGGTCCATCGCGCGGGCGCGGACAAAGTGCTCGGGGCGCGCCAGCATCATATGGATCAAGGTCCAGCGCTTGCCCTGCAGCGGGCTGCGGGCGTGGACCGCCTCGAACGCGTCGAGCACCAGGTCGATGCCGGCGTCGCCCACGCAGTGCACGCCCATCTGCCAGCCGAGCGCGCTGGCTAGCGCGCAGACCGCGATCATGTTCTCTAGCGACGCATGCGGCTTGCCGCGCGGCTCCTCGGGATCGTCGGCGTAGGCGAACGGCTCGCGCAGGTAGCTCGTCTCCACCCCGCCGTCGGCGGTGAACTTGATACCGCCGAGCCGCAGCCACTGGTCGCCGAAGCCGGTGGCGAACGCTAGCCCGCGGATGGTGTCCAGCGCGCGGGTCAGCTCGGCGTCGGTGGTCCCGGGGAACACACGCAGCATGGCGGTGGTGCGCACGGTCAGCTCGCCGGCCGCCCACAGGGCCTGGAAGCCGGCGAACTCGGCCGGCTCCAGCCCGGGTTCGATCACGCTGGTGATCCCGACGGCGTGGTAGGCGCGAATCGCCGCTCGCAGCGCCTCGCGCTCCTGCTCGGGCGTTGGTGCAGGCAACAACCGCGCGAGCCGCCCGAACGCCGGCCGCCCGATGATGTGGCCGGTCAGCTCCCCGGTGCTCGGGTCGCGCACATAGGTGCCCCCGGGCGGATTCGGGGTGGTCTCGTCGATGCCGGCGCGGGCGAAGCCGAGGCTGTTGGTCACCACATTGTGGCCGCCACGCGGGATGTAGACCGGGTGGTTCGGGGCGACAGCGTCCAGCTCCGCGCGCGTGGGAAAGCGCCGCTCGGCGAGGCCGCCCTCGTGCCAGCGGCTGCTGGCCACGATCCACTCGCCCGGAGGGGTGATCGCGG
Source organism: Chloroflexota bacterium (assembly GCA_035294645.1). GTDB lineage: Bacteria > Chloroflexota > UBA6077 > UBA6077 > JAJPHF01 > JADGHJ01. The sequence goes on along the minus strand of DATGKN010000168.1, from coordinate 2,413 downwards.
CCCGCGCGGCGATGGCGGCCAGCACGTCGGCGATCGAGCGCGCCCCCGAGAGGTCCACGGCGAAGAAGTTGAGCCCCGTCGCACGCAGGTGGTTGTGCGAGTCGTAGAAGCCGGGCACGACCGTCAGGCCGGCCAGGTCGTACTGCACGGTGCGCGGGCCGGCGAGGGCGCGGATGGTGGCAGTGTCCCCCAGGGCCTGCACGCGCCCGTTCGTGATCGCCAGCGCCTCGACCGTGCGGTGCGGCTCCTCGAAGGTGTGGATCCGGGTGTTCAACAGCACCGCGTCCGGCACATCGCCCGGCTGCACCTGGGGCAACGTCGTGGCCCAGGCCTGCCGGGCCGCCGGTCCGAGCGGGACAGCGCGCCACTCGGCCAGCGACAGCCCGGCGGTGCAGGCGGCCACGGCCTTGAGCAGATCGCGTCGCGTCACGGTGGTCATAACGCATCCCCCACTTGTGCCCAGCCCGGCGACGCGCGGCGGCCGGGCGCCGAGCGCGCACGATCGGATGGGGCGAGTCTACGCCCGGTAGGGGGCCCTGTCAATCACGCGACTCGGGCTCGGCCACCAAGTCCCAGGCGGCGGCCACACCGTGGAGCAGGAGGGGGTCGGGTTGCTCCCGCCGCGCTAGCCGCAGGAAGTTGTGGGCCAGCGGCGCCAGTTCGGCCCGCGCTCGCCGGACCACGCCGGTCCCCGCGAGACCGCGCCGCACGAGGAACTCGAGGTACAGCGGTAGCAAGCCAAGCAGCGCCCCGGCACGATACGGTCGCCAGGTCAGCTCGGTGAGGTAGCGCCCCAGAAAGCGGTCGAGCCGGCGCGCCGCCGGGACCAGCAGCGCGGCGGCGGTTTTCGGCTTGCCTCGCTCGGCCTGCTCGGTCTGGTAGTCGAGCAGCGTCTCGGTAGCGAGCAGCCCGCGGCTCGGCGGCACCCGGTGTTCCCGCCAGACGACGCCGAGCCACTCCCAGCCGAGCAGCCATAGGCGGCGCTCGCGGGGCTCCGTGCGGGGCGCCGACTCGAAGTCGCGCGGCTGCCAGGCGCGGCCCAGCGTGCCCAACAGCGCCCGGACGTTTTCCTGGAACGTCGTGGGATCGGCGTCGAGGTATGGCGAGATCGCCTGCCAGAGCGCGGGGTCGTCGGACGATGTAGAGGGGCGCTCGGCGAGATAGGCGAGCAGGCGCAGCTGGCCGAGCAGCTCGCCGTACTCGGCGCGGAGTGCCTCGTCGCCCCTGTCCCGTACGCGGGCCCAGCCCTGCTGGAGCGTCTGCACCAGTGGCGCGGTGAGCCCGTGGTACATGAGCTGGTCGGCGGCGCGGAGCAGCTCGTCGGCCCACTGCACGGGATCGCGGGCGAACGGGTCGAGGAGCGCGGGTATCTCGTCCAGCCTGCCGCGGGCCAGGGCCGCGTCGAGCAGCCAGCCGACGTAGTAGCCGGCGTCGGGCGTGTACAGCGCGGGGGCGGCCGCGGCGTACTCGTGGACCAGTGCCGCTACCTGCTCGGGCTCCTGGCGCGCGGCGGCCTCGGCGGCGATCTGGCTCAGCATCTCGAACGCCAGCTCGCTGTCCAGCTCGCCCGCCCGCAGCGCCGCGCGGAACAGGGCGATCTGCTCCTCGTACGCGGCCGCCTCGAAGCGATCCCAAAGGTCTGGGTCCATGCTGCCTTCCGCTAGCGCGCCAGGCGGCGCGAGTGCGCCGGCGGTCGGGGACCTGGCCTCGCGCCCGGTCGGAGAGGAGGCCCGTGGTTCCAGACCGGCCGCCCGCTGTGCCCGGGCGCGTGCCTTGGGCAAGCAGCAGCGCGCGTATTGTTGTTCGCTACCGCCGGGGCAAGGGGGCGCTGCGAGCGGGCCCGGCCTGCTCGCCTCCACACTAGCCGGGATGATACCGCACGGCGCCCGTGGTGAGGCCCGCTAGCGGCGAGGCGGCAGGCGGCCGCTGAGGCGCAGGGCGGCGCGCACCTGGGCGGTTTGCCACGGCTTGCGCAGTACGATGGCCGGCCACGGCTCCTGGTCGTCGAGCGCGGCCAGCTCCTCCACGCCGCTCCACAGCAGGATGATACGCACCTCTGGCGCGAGCGCCCGCAAGCGAGGCAGCAACGCGATCCCGTTCGACCGCGCCGCGCTGGCATCGACGAACGCGCGCTCGATCGCCGCCTGTTGCGCGACTGCGAGAGCCTCGTCGCTCTCCGCCGCCTCGACGACCACCTCGCCCTCGGCCTCTAGCACAGCCCGCAGCCGCGCGCGGGCGGCTGCCTGATGGTCTACCACCAGCACGGGGCGCGGCGCGTCGGGCTGCCACACGGCGAACGTCCCGATGCCGTGGCGGCTCAGCAGGTAGCCGTCGCGTTCCAGCAGCTCGACCGCGCGGCGCAGGGTCATGAACGACACGCCGAACTCTCGGGCGAGCTGGAGCTGGTTGGGCA
>DATGKN010000167.1:0-5617 GCA_035294645.1 Chloroflexota bacterium | reverse complement strand
GACGAGCTGGGACTTGCTGCCAGTGGGCGTGGAACCCTTCCACCTGCTCGACCACGCGAGCGAGCGCGGCCTCGGTCGCTCGCCAATCCAGGGGCAGGAGATCCTCGGCGAGCAACCCGCGATCGGCGAGCACGCGGTAGTGCCGCCCGAGGCAGCGCGCGATCGCCGGATACTCGGCGAGACAGGCTTCTAGCTCAGGCCGCTCCATCCCCGCCGCACTCCTCTGCGGCAACGGGGCCCGCCACGTGCGCGCTGCAGCAGAGCGCCGCGCTGGCTCCCGGCGCGCCGGCTCGGTCACCCGCCAACGGTCAAGGAGCGTCGTTCTCGAATGGCGCCATGCCGCGCTGGGCGCAGTCGCGGGCGATCGCGCTGTACACCGCGCGGGCCGTGGCCACCGCCCGCGCCGCGTCCTCCACGGTCGCCTCGGGCCAGTCGCCGGGGTAGCGCGCTTCGACGGCCCACTCCGTCAGCTCCGCCAGATCCGGCTGCTCCACCTTCACCGCCCACCCCGCCGGCAGCAGGTTGCGCAGCGCGTCCAGATCGTGCCGCCAGGGAAAGTCGACGCCCTCCAGCACCAGCGCGGCCTTGAGCGCTTTCTCCGCCGCCTGCTGCGCCAGCCAGCAGATGTGGCGCGGCACGCTCCGCGGGTCGGCGAGCAGCCGCTCGGCCGCGGCCAGGTCCTCGCGCGCGTAGCGGAGCCAGCGCTGGGCCTCGGCCGTCTGCTCAGGAGCGCTCATACACCACCCGCCCCTCCCGCAGCGCCTGCCGCAGCACCGTCCCCACTACCGCCCCCCGCCGCGCCATCTCCCCCGGCGTGGTCACCACGATGTCCTTGGCCACGGGCAGGTCCGCCAGCGCCCGCCGCATGGCGATCGCCGCCTGCCGCTTGTCCACGCCCTCCGGCAGCACCACCAGCAGGTCGATGTCGCTCGCCGCCGTCGCCTCCCCGCGGGCACGCGACCCGAACAGCACGATCCGCAGCGGACCGAACTGCTCCGCGATCCGCCGCACCGCCGTCTCGACCGCCCGCTCCGTCGCCATCGCGCGCTCCCCGGCCCGGCCTCCCGCCTGGCTGTCGGCCACGGATGCATCGTACCCCTGCCAGGGGCGGCGCGTCACCTCGCGGCCCGCGGGCGCCAGCCTCCTGGCCGCCGGCGAACGCTGTTGCATAGTTCGCCGGCCCGTTCGACGCCGCGAACGGGTGTTCGCACGAGGGCCTGCAGCGTGGTACGCGCTCGCCGAGCGGCGCAGGCGTGCGCATGTAACACAACCGGGGGCCGCATGAGCTAGGAGACGCGGCGCGGCGGCGGCCGCGTGGTGCGCGAGTACGTCGGCACAGGCCCTATCGCCGAGCTGGCCGCGCAGGTGGATGCCCTGCACCGTCAGCTGCGCGCGGTGGAGCGGGCGCAGCGCCAGGCGGTCCGGATGCTGGCCGCCCCCCCGGGGCGCTCGCGCACCTGGACCGGCTGGTGACGGAACTGTGCCGCGCCAGCCTGCTGGTGGCGGGCTACCACCAGCACGCCCGCGGCGCCTGGCGGCGGCGCAGATCGGGCGGCTGCTCGCCGAGCAGCTCGATGCGCCGACGGGCAGCGAGACCGCGCGACTGCTCGCCGAGAGGGCGCGCCAGCTCGACGCCCAGCTGCAGCACCTGCAGGCCGAGCGAGAGCAGCTCGCGCAGGCGCCGCACGGCGGCCTGGCGCCTGCGGAGATCGCGGCGCTGGAGGCGTTCGCCGCGCAGGTGCGGGCAGGGCTGGCGGCGGCGACGGTGGCGGAGCGGCGGCGGATCGTGGAGCTGGTGGACCTGCGGGCGACCGTGGCGTGCGACGAGCGGGGGCTACAGCTGGGCAAGCGGCACCGCTTCCGCGTGCAGTGGACGGCCGTGCCGCCGCTGCAGGAAGTTCGGTGTACTGCTGGCGAGTTCGTGAACATCCAGACCGTTGTTCTAAATACCGCCGACGGCCCGTAGGTCCAGGTCACACGCCAACCAGGACGCTAAGCCCACCCGGTTGTCTGTTAGAAACGCCATAGCGCCTGCCCATCCTATCGGCTAGGCGCTATGGTTTCTCCTACAGGCGTCTGTGCGCAGCGCTGTGGGAGTATAGTGGCTTGGTGCGCATTTATCTCGTGTACGGGGTCAACAAGAGGGTGCGCGGATCACGCATCTCATCGCACGTGGCTAGGGCGTAATTGTTCTGGCGATGCACTTCCCAGGTGCCTATAGCGTGGAGCGCGACTACGACGGGCTAGTAATACCGTATGAAGCCCAGCGCGCGAAACACCAGCCACCCCCGGTGCCCGCCTCGGAACGCGGCGCGGGCACGTAGTCGAACAGCTCGAAGGTCAGATGCTCGCAGGCGCCGCCCACGACGATCCAGTTGCGGATCTCGCCTGTCGGTGAGTCCAGGCGCGGTAGGGCGGCGAGCAGATCGAGGTCACGGGTCTGTAGGCCGCGAATGGTGAGCTGGTCCAGCTCTTCGTCTAGCACGTAGTGGCTCAAGCCGCCCGAGGCGATGATAGCTACTCGCTTGGGCACGGGCCAGGCCTCGATCGCCTGCCGGAGGGCGCGCCCGAACGCCCAGCAGCGTCGCGGAGTAGGACGGTTGGGCGGGTAGCAGGCGTTGACGAACACGGGCACGATCGGCAGCGGCTCGCTGTTCAGGATTGTTTTCACCACGTAGGCGAAGCCGTGCGGCATGCCGCGGCGCGTGGGCGGCGTCTCGCGGCGGTGCGCCAGGTACCCAGCGGGCCCGACACTGCCGCCATACAGCTCGCGGAGGTAGCGCAGATGAGCGATATCGAAGTCGTGCTCGGCTAGGTAGGTGATGAGGTGCTCGCCCAGGGCGGTGTCGACCGGCACATCCAGCTCGGTGTCGCCCCAGCCACGGCGCATCGCCTCGTAGACCGGCCCCCCGCGCCCTGGCGGGGCCTGCCGCGGCAGCAGCGTGAATGTGCTGCCCCAGTAGATGGCAAACATGGGCATGTTGTCATCAAAGAGCAGCTCCTCTTGATCATCGCTGACGATTACCAACACCTCGGGTGCATAGGCGCGAAGCGCCGCCGCTACCGCGGCCTGGCCGGCTTGGCAGCGGTCGTATAGCGCCCGCTGGTGGTCGGGCGCTAGGCGCGCCAGCAGGGCCGGGTCCGCCACTGCCACCTCGGCGCGCAGCGCGTCGAAGGGCGTAACTCGGCCCGTTCGCGGGGAGAGCAGGTCTGGATTCCGGGTATCCACCGTTTCGGCCAGCGTGCGCCAGTACTGCGGCTCGAGGAACAATTGGGGCGCGTGCGAGGTTCCCAAGCCTAGACCCAGCTCGGCCATGGCACACCTCCTATTCGATCCACCCCCCACCAGCGCAGTGTCAGCTTGCGCCTGGGGCCAACACGTGTTCTCGGGCCAGGGGATGCAGCAGCAGCCCCTGGGCCACCATGAATTCCATGAGTACCGTGAGCGCGGCCCAGGTCACAGCCCCGCCATAGGGCAAGGGGTCGTCCGCTGGCCCGACGACCGCTATCAGATCGGCCAGGTGGCGGTCGGCCACGCCCGCGTCACGGCGCCAGGCGCGGAGATATGCCGCCTTCGCCTGCTCGAAGGCGATCAGCAGTGCGCCAGCCACCCCGGGGTAGGCGTCCAGCACGGCTTCCCGCACGACCAGCAGGTGGTTGATGGGCACCACATTCGTCTGCCGATACCAGGCGCGCGCTCGCTCGACCGCGTCGGGGAGCAGCGGCACCAGGCTTGGATCGTCGGGAGACGGCCCGATCGCGGCGTGAGCGGCGCCGGCGCGCAGCAGCTCCTCCACAGTTCGGCCGGGCACCCGACGGACATTCGCCGGCAAGGGGAGATCGGGCACGGGATCCTCGGCGACCAGCAGCCAGGCGAGCGCGTCGAGCGGCACGCCATACATCGTCTGCAACAACCCCCGTAGCCACACGGCCGTTGGTTGGGCCCAGGTGCGCGCAGCGATTGTCCGGCCGCCCAGCGCGGGCGCCCCGCTGACCGGCGCAGCCCGCGGGGTGACCAATAACCCGAGCGGAAACTGACAATAGAGCGGGATGGGCAGCGCCACCAGCGGCGCCCCACGACTGCGCGCCACGAGGTACGACGTGGGCGACATCTCGCACAGATCGAACGCGTGGTCGCGGATCATCTGAGCCATGGCGGTGCGCAATATAGGCGCGGGCACACACTCCAGCCGGATTCCCGCCGGGGCGAGAGTGCCATCCACCAGCGCCGCGGTATGCCCGTAGCGGCGTAGGGCCGTCCGGAGGACGATCGTTCCCCGGGCCTGCGGGCTCGCTGGCCTCATAGCTGGTTCTCCCTGTCGAGCTGCTGTCGTCGGCATGGCCTGGTCAGGGCAGTGGATATGCGCCCAGCAGTCGCGCGGCGCAGTCGGCAAAGCGGTTGTCGACCACGCGCTGGGGGTCGAGCGGCTCGCGGATATAGCCGGCGCGCGCGTTCAGCTCGATGCGGCGCGCAATGCTGTCGAGGTCCACGTGCCCCGCGGGGTTGATCCAGACGGGGCGCATGCGTGCCCACAGCCCAAGGTCGGTCACGCCCGTATAGCGGGCGAGGCTCGGCAGAACGGCGGCGGGATCGCCACGGTCGAACCACAGCGCATCGAGATAGTCGCGCACGCCGCGTAGATAGCCGAGCAGGAAGCGCGTGGCCACCGCTGGCTGGGCGACCAGCTTGGGCGAGCCCATGATCACTGATCCCAGCGCGGGCCCCTCCCAGATCTGGTCGGCCTCCAGCCAGACTTGCGCGAGGCCTTGCTCGAGCGCCTGGGTGAGAAACGGCTCGATGTCGATGGCGGCGTCGATCGCCCTCGTCGCCAGCGCGGGGTTGATGTCCGCAAACGGCAGGTTCACGACCTCCACCTCGTTAGGCGTGAGGCTCCCGCGATCGAGGACGCGCCGCATAGCCATCTCGAAAGTACTGCCGCCGCCTACCCCTGTTGCGGCGACCTTGCGGCCGTGCAGATCGGGATAGTCGCGCACGACGCCGCTGTCCCACAGGTCCTTGCGGACAACCAGGGCATAGACCGTCTTGCGACCAGGAACGCTGCTGTCTTGCTCGGCAAGGATTTTGACCGGCACGTCGCGGGCCAACGCGTTGAACAGCCCCGCGCTCGGGGCGGCCGCCCCGATATCGATCTGGTTAGCCGCCAGCGCCGGGAGAAGCTCCAGGCCGCCGCCGACCAAGGTGAACCGCACGTCCAGCCCGAGCGCCCGAAAATAGCCGCGATCGATAGCTACGAACACGCCCGCACTGGCCGAACTGCCCGGTGCGCTGAAGGTCAGCGACACGGGGGGATCAGGCGTAGCGCCGAGATCGCAAGCGCCGCTGTCGGCAGCACTATGCGCGGGACGAGGCTGGCTAGAGGGATCGGTTGCTGGGGGCCCCGCTGCTGGCCGGGCGGTGCACGCCACAAGGCAGAGCCCTACCAGAAGCACGATCGCCAGCGACGCCCCGCCCGAGCAGGGCCGCCCCTGCCGCCCGTACCGGGGACCACGCGTCGGGGGCGACCAGGCCAGCACAGTCATGACTGCCCCCCCGTGCCGCCATCGGGGTGCCTGGCCCGGACCAGCGTGGGGAACAACGCGCGGGCGGTACCGCCGA
>DATGKN010000166.1:0-24552 GCA_035294645.1 Chloroflexota bacterium | reverse complement strand
CGTCGCGAGCAGGGGATCACGAACGTGCGGTTCCTTCAGGGACACATCGAGGCGATCCCACTGCCCGACGCGGCGGTCGATGTGGTGATCTCGAACTGCGTGCTCAACCTGGCAGCCGACAAGGCCCGGGTGCTGCGCGAGACGTACCGCGTGCTGCGACCGGGGGGACGCTTCGCGGTGACCGACGTGGTGGTGCGTGGGACGCTGCCGGCGGCGGTGCGCGCATCGCTAGAGGCCTGGGCGAGCTGCGTGGCTGGGGCGCTAACGGAGACCGAGTATCTCCAGCGGCTGGCCGAGGCGGGCTTCGAAGTGGCCGCGGTCGGGGTCACCCACGAGTACTCGGCGGCGGATGTGCTGGCGCGCCTCGGGTCACCGGCCGCTGTTGACGCGGGCGAGCCGTGGGCCATGGCCGCGGCGTTCGTGCGGGCCCGCAAGCCCGCGCTGGCGGCGAGCTAGCCGATGGCGTCGCTACCAGCCCCTCCGGTGGCCCGCGGCCCCCTCGCGGGCGACGCCGTACTGCGCCGGCTGCCGCTGCTCGACCGCCTGCTGCCGTTGTGGATCCTGCTGGCGATGGCGCTGGGCCTCGCGCTCGGGGCGCTGGCGCCGGGAGTCGGCGCGGCCCTCGATGCCCTGCACGTCGAGGGGGTCTCGCTGCCGATCGCGCTGGGCCTGTTCTGGATGCTGTTCCCCGTGCTCGCCCGGGTGCGCTACGAGGCGCTGGGGCGGGTGGGCCGGGCCTGGCGGCTGTTCGGGGCGTCGCTGGTCCTGAACTGGCTGCTGGGCCCCGCGCTGATGTTCGGGCTGGCCTGGCTGCTGCTCCCCGACCTGCCGGCCTACCGCACCGGGGTGATCCTGGTGGGGCTCGCCCGCTGCATCGCCATGGTGCTGGTGTGGAACGAACTGGCCGGGGGCGACCGCGAGGCCGCAGCCGTGCTGGTGGCGCTGAACAGCGTGTTCCAGGTCGCGGCCTACGCGGGCCTGGCGTACCTCTACCTGGCGGTCTTGCCGCGGTGGCTCGGCCTGGGCGCGGGCTCGGCCGTCGCCGTAGACGCCGCGACGGTCGCCCGCAACGTCGTGCTGTTTCTGGGCGCGCCGCTAGTGCTGGGCGGGCTGGCCCGCTGGCTAGGCATCCGGGCGCGCGGCCGCACTTGGTACGACGGCGTGCTGATGCCACGGCTGGCCCCGACGGCGTTGCTCGCGCTGCTGGGCACCGTGGTGCTGCTGTTCAGCCTCCAGGGCGCGGTGATCCTGGCGCGCCCTGGAGACGTAGCCCGGGTCGCCCTGCCGCTAGTGGCGTATTTCGGGCTGATGTTCGGGCTGGCCCTGCTCGCCGGCTGGCGCGCGGGGCTACCCTACCCCGAGGCGGCTACCCTGGCGTTCACCGCCGCGGGCAACAACTTCGAGCTGGCCATCGCGGTGGCCATCGCCACCTTCGGGCTGGCCAGCGGCGAGGCGCTGGCGGCGGTCGTCGGCCCCCTGATCGAGGTGCCGGTCCTGGTGGCGCTGGTGTACGCGGCGCTCGGGCTGCGCCCCCGCCTGTGGCCGGCGGAGCGCCCCGACATAGCCATGGCGGCCCGCGCGGGACGGGCAGAAGTGCGGAGGCGAGGATGAGCGCGGAGATCGATCGGGACCAGTGGGTTCACGGCGAGGTGCAGCGGCTGGCCGCCGAGTTCGCGGGGCGCGTCGAGCCGGCGACGGTGGAGCGCTACGTGCGCGAGGCGCTTGCGGCGCTCGACCGCGCGCCGGTGCGGGCCCACCTTCCGGTGCTGGTGCATCGCTTTGCCCGGGAGCGCCTGCTGGCCCTGGCGCAGGCGGAGGGGTGGCGGCCAAAGACGCGGCCGGTGGTACTGTTCGTGTGCGTCCAGAACGCGGGGCGCTCGCAGATGGCGGCGGCGCTGACGCAGCACCTCAGCGGCGGCCAGGTGGAAGTGCGTTCGGCCGGCTCGGCGCCCGCGGCGGCGCTGCACCCCGCGGTGGTGGCCGTCATGCAGGAGATCGGCATCGACCTGGCGCAGGCGTTCCCCAAGCCGCTGACCCCCGAGGTAGCCCGCGCGGCCGACGTCGTGGTCAGCATGGGCTGCGGCGATACCTGCCCAGTATATCCCGGCCAGCGGCACGAAACCTGGGAGATCGACGACCCGGCGGGCCAGGGGCTGGAGCGGGTGCGCGCCATCCGCGACGCGCTGCGAGACCGTGTGGAGCAGTTGCTGCACCGCCTGGGCGTGCCAGTTGCCAATCCCCTCGCTCCTCGTGGGAGCGGTGGGGGATGAGAAGCACCCGCGCGTCACACAGCCCGAGGCTGGCCGCGTTTACATCCTGCTTACAACCTGTACACAGTCTGCTCACAACTGCCTGCTAGCCTGGGATAGCATCACGGTAGACTGGGGTGAGTGGGCCCTGCCGCGAGCGCGGGCCTGGGGGGTAGATGGCGGCGAGGCGAGGACACGGGCGAGCAGGCGCCGGGGGGTGGCTAGCCGGTGGGGCGCTCGCGGTGCTCCTCGCGGTCTTGGCGGCAGGGTGTGCGGTGTCCGACTCGGCCGCGGCGTGGCAGCCGAGCGTGGACCTCACGCGGCTGCGGGGTACCATCCGCCTCGACGGCTCCTCTACCGTGTTCCCGATCTCCGAGGCCTATGCCGAGGAGTTCCAGATCGCGGCGCGCGGCAGCGTGCGCGTCACCGTAGGCATCTCGGGCACCGGCGGCGGGTTCAAGAAGTTCTGCCACGACGAGCTGGACATCGCCGATGCCTCGCGCCCCATCAGTCAGCACGAGATCGCAGAGTGCCGGGCACAGGGCATTGCCTTCGTCGAGCTGCCCATCGCCTTCGACGGCCTGTCGGTGGTGGTCAGCCCGCGCAACACGTTCGTCGATTGCCTGACGGTGAGCGAGTTGCGCACGATGTGGCAGTCGAGCGCGCAGGGGGTGATCACCCGCTGGAGCCAGGTGCGGCCGGGCTGGCCCGACCGGCCGTTCCGCCTCTTTGGGCCGGGGCCCGATTCGGGTACCTTCGACTACTTTACCGACGCCATCATGGGACGCGAGAAGGACAGCCGCGGCGACTATACCGCCAGCGAGGACGACAACGTGCTGGTGCAGGGCATCGCCAACGACCCTTATGCCCTGGGGTATTTCGGCTACGCCTACTACGTGGAGAACCAGAGCCGGCTGCGCGTGGTGCCCATCGATGCGGAGCGGGGGGGCGGCTGCGTTGCCCCATCGCCCGAGACGATCACGAGCGGCCGCTACCAGCCACTGGCACGGCCGCTGTTCTTGTACGCCAAGGTTGCGGCGCTAGAACGGCCGGAGGTGCGCGAGTTCCTGCGCTTCTACCTGGCGCCGGAGAACAGCGAGCTGATCGCGCAGACGGGCTACGTGCCGCTGCCCGCCTGGGCATATGAGGCGGCGTGGCAGCGACTGGAGCGGCGCGAGGTGGGCACCGTGTTCCTCGGGCGCGCGATCGAGGGCGTGACGCTCGACGATCTGTTCGGCCGCGCGCCCACGCTGCCCGCGGAGCCATGACTAGCCCACCGCTCCCTGCCCCCCCCGCCACGGTGCGGCGGTGGGCCGACAACATCTCGCGAGGACGACCACCGTGATCACGCTGCCGCGACCGGACGTGGCCGCGCCGCAGCGGTTGCGCGCGCGCGACCTGCGGCGGCCGCCACGCCGCACGCTGCGCGAGCTGGCCTGCGAGCTCCCGCTGCTGCTGGCGGCGCTGGTCTCCATCGTCACCACCGTCGGCATCATCGGCGTGCTGGCGGCCGAGACGCTCGCGTTCTTCCGCCTGGTGCCGCTCGGCCAGTTCCTGACCGACACGCAGTGGACCCCGCTGTTTTTGGAGAAGCACTTCGGTATCGTGGTGCTGCTGTCCGGCACGCTGCTCACCACGGCCATCGCCATGCTGGTCGCGCTGCCACTGGGGCTGCTGTCGGCGATCTATCTGTCCGAGTACGCGCGGCCGGGCGTGCGGCGGGTGCTGAAGCCCGTGCTGGAGATTCTGGCGGGGATCCCGACGGTGGTGTACGGCTACTTCGCGCTGCTGTTCGTCACCCCGCTGCTGCAGGCGCTCATCCCCGGCCTGGCGGTGTTCAACGCGCTGTCGGCGGGGATCGTGATGGGCATCATGATCCTGCCGCTGGTGTCGTCGATGAGCGAGGACGCCATGGCCGCCGTGCCCCGCGCGCTGCGTGAGGGGGCCTACGCGCTCGGCGCCACTCGCTTCGAGGTGGCCACCCAGATCGTGGTCCCAGCCGCGCTGTCCGGCATCGTGGCGGCGTTCATCCTGGCCGTATCCCGCGCCATCGGCGAGACGATGATCGTGGCCATCGCCGCGGGGCTCAGCCCTACGCTGACGCTGAACCCGCTGGTACCGATCGAGACGATGACCGCCTACATCGTGCAGGTCAGCCAGGGCGACACCCCCCAGGGCACGCTGGAGTACCGCACCATCTTCGCGGTGGGCACCACCCTGTTCATGCTGACCTTGGCGCTGAACATCGTGAGCCAGTGGGTGCTCGACCGCTTCCGGGAGGAGTACCAGTGAGCCCACCGGCCGCGAGCTACTCCGCCCCCCACCTGATGCGCCGGCGCCTTCGCGGGCGGCTGTTCGAGTGGCTGGCGCTGGCGTCGACAGTGGTAGCCATCGTGGTACTGGCCCTGCTGCTGCTCGATGTGCTGCACGACGGCCTGCCACGGCTGTCGTGGAGCTTCCTGACCAACTACCCCTCCCGGCTCGCCGCCCGCGCGGGCATCGCGCCGGCGCTGGTGGGGTCAGTGGCCTTGATCGTGCTCACCGCCGCCCTCGCCCTGCCCACGGGCATCGCCGCGGCGGTGTGGCTGGAGGAGTACGCCCGGCGCAGCTGGCTGACACGGGTGATCGAGGTGAACATCGCCAACCTGGCGGGGGTCCCCTCGATCATCTACGGCCTGCTGGGGCTCGGCCTGTTCGTGCGCGCGCTGAACCTGCAGCGCAGCCTGCTGGCCGGCGCGCTGACCATGGCCCTGTTGGTCTTGCCGATCATCATCCTCAACACCCGCGAGGCGCTGCGGGCCGTCCCGCGCTCGCAGCGCGAGGCGGCCTACGCGCTGGGCGCCACCCGCTCGCAGGTGGTGTGGGGCGTGGTGGTGCCGGCCGCGCTGCCGGGCATCTTCACTGGCATCATCCTGGCCCTGTCGCGGGCGATCGGCGAGACCGCGCCGCTGATCGTGGTGGGGGCGGTGGCGTTCATCGCCTTCCTGCCGACGAGCCCGCTGGACCCCTTCACGGTGCTGCCCATCCAGATCTTCAACTGGGTCTCGCGGCCGCAGCCGGCATTCCACGCCAACGCAGCCGCGGCCATTCTCGTGTTGCTGGTCGTCTTGCTCAGCCTCAACGCCACGGCGATCGTCTTGCGCGATCGCGCCCGGAGAAGCCTCCGATGGTGAGCTCGCCGTCGCCATCCGCCGCCGCGGCCAGCGCCCTGTTCCCGGCCGCCGAAGTGGCGTTCGACATCCGCGCCCTGAGCTTATGGTATGGCAGCTTCCAGGCGCTGCGCGACATCACCCTGCAGATTCCAGCCCGCCAGGTGACGGCGCTGATCGGCCCCTCGGGCTGCGGGAAGAGCAGCCTCCTGCGCTGCCTGAACCGCCTGAACGAGTTGGTCCCCGACGTGCGCATCCGCGGCGAGGTGTACTTCGAGGGGGCCAATATCTACGCGCCCGACACCGACCCCGTCGAGGTCCGCCGCCGCATCGGCATGGTGTTCCAGAAACCGAACCCGTTCCCGAAATCGATCTACGACAACGTGGCGTGGGGGCCGCGCATCAACGGCTACCGCGGCAACCTGGACGAGCTGGTGGAGCGCTCGCTGCGCCGCGCGGCGCTGTGGGACGAGGTCAAGGACAAGCTGCGCCAGAGCGGGCTGGCCCTGTCGGGCGGCCAGCAGCAGCGGCTGTGCATCGCCCGCGCGCTGGCGCTGGAGCCCGACGTGATCCTGATGGACGAGCCCTGCTCGGCGCTGGACCCCATCGCCACCTACCGCATCGAGGGCCTGATCAGCGAGCTGAAGAGCCAGTACACGATCGTGATCGTGACGCACAACATGCAGCAGGCGTCGCGCGTGTCGGACTACACCGCGTTCATGCTGGCGGGGGAAGAGCGGGTGGGCGAGCTGATCGAGTTCGCCCCGACCAGCCAGTTCTTCACCAAGCCGCGCGACAAACGGAGCGAGGACTATATCACCGGCCGCTTCGGCTGAGGGCAGGGGAGGCAGCCATGGACCCGCGCGCCACCTACCACGAAGCGCTCCGCGCGCTGCAGGACCAGATGCTCGCCCTGGCCCGCCTGGTGGAGCAGGCGATCGACCGCGCCATCGCGGCGCTCAAGGCGCGCGACGCGGAGCTGGCCCGCCAGGTGGTGGCCGAGGATGTCCTCATCGACCGCCGCCGCTACGAGATCGAGGAGCGCGTGGTGACCCTGATCGCCACGCAGCAGCCCACCGCCGGCGATCTCCGGACCATCCTGGCCATCCTGCACATCACCATCGAGCTCGAGCGCATGGGCGACTACGCCGAGGGGATCGCCAAGATCGCCGAGCAGCTCGCCGACCAGCCGTTGCTGAAGCCGCTGATCGATATCCCGCGGATGGCAGAGCAAGTGCGCAGCATGCTACGGCGCAGCCTCGAGGCGTTCCTGGCCCGCGACGCTGGCGCCGCGCGGGCCATCGCTCGCGAGGACGACCAGATCGACGCGCTCAAAGAGCAGGTGTACCGCGAGCTGCTCACCTACATGATCGAGGATCCCTCGACGATCACCCGGGCTACCTACCTGATCTGGGTCACCCACAACCTGGAACGGATGGCCGACCGGGTGACGAACATCTGCGAGCGCATCGTGTTCCTGGTCACGGGCCGGCTCGAAGAGACACCGGCCCCGGCGCCCTGAGTCGTGGCGCGGGCGGCGGGCTAGCGCCGCGCCACGACCACTAACGCGTCCGGCGAGCTGCCCACGGCGACCGTGCCGAGATCGAAGCTGGTGGCCGCGTCGACCGCCTGGATACTGTTCGCCCCGCGCTGCGCGGCGTACAGGCGCGTGCCATCCGGGCTCAGGGCCAAGCCGAGCGGGTCGTTGTCCAGGAACAGTGTGCCGGCGATCGCCTGCCGCCCGAGGTCGATCACGCTGATGCGGCTGCCCTCGCCGTGCGACACGTAGGCGAAGCTGCCATCCGCGCCGACGACCACACGTAGCGGCTGGGGTGGCACCTGGATAGTGTTCGCCACGGTGTTGTCGGCGGTGCGGACCACTGCCACGCTGCTGCCCGCGCGGTTGGCGACATACACGGCGCTCCCGTCGGGGCTGACCGCCAGGCCCTCGGGCTGCTCGCCGACGGCCACCCGCGCGACCACCTGCTGCGCGGCCGGGTCGATCACCACGAGCTCGCCCGCCTCGGGCCGCGTAGCATAGGCGCGGCGCCCATCGCGGCTCGCCTCGATGAACGCCACGCCGCTACCCGCGGCGATCCGCCCGCGCACGCTCCCGTCGCTGGTGTTGAGGATCACCACCTCGCCGGCCGCAGGGCGGGTGACGTACAGCGCGCTCCCATCGGGCGCCACGGCGACGTCGCGCGCCCCCGGCACGCCCGACCAGGTCGCCGCGATCTGGTTGGTCGCCACCTCGATCACCGAGATGCTGCCGTCCTCCTGGTTGGCGACGTACACCCGGCTGCCGTCCGGGGCGGCGGTGATCTCGGTCGGCCCGCGCCCGACAGGGATCTTGCTCAGCACCTGGTTGCCGGCCAGATCGACCACGCTGACGTCATTGGAGGCCCGGTCCACCACGTAGGCGAACAACCCGGCGGCGCTGCCCGCGATCGTGGGGTTGACCGGCTGGATCAGCTGCTGCTCCGTGCCGGTCGCGACCTGCGACGGCGAGGGCGCCATCTGCACCGTGGGCGGCGGCCGGCCCTCATCCATCGGCGACGGCGCGACGACGTTCGGGCCCGGGGTCTGGTTCGGCGCAGGTGGCGGGAACTGCGGCTCGGCCGTGGGACTGGCCTGCGCCGCGACCGCCCCGGCGCTACCGCGCCCCATGGCCGCGCTCAGCACCGCGCTGTCGGCCGATAGCCCCGCCCCCCCGGCGGTACAGCCGGTGGCGATCGCCAGCACTAGCGCGAGTGCTCCGATCGGTCGCTGCCCCATGTGTTTCTTCCCCCTGGCTTACCCCCACGGCACCCCGCGGACCGCTCCGCCCGCGGAGCCCGTGTCTGACACCAACGGGCAATTGTACGAGAGCCGGCCCGGGAGCGTAAACGGTCCTCAGGCCCGCGCCGCGGCGCCCAGCGCGCTGTACAGCCGGCGGTGCGCGGCAGCGATACGCGGCCAGCTCAGCGCGGCCACCAACGCCAGCCCACCGGCGGCTAGCCGCCGCCGTAGTGCCGCGTCATCGGCTACCCGCGCGATGGCCGCCGCCAGAGCGGCCGCGTCGCCCGCCGGCACGCGCACGACCTGCTCCCCCTCGCGGAGCTCGATGGCAGTCGACGCAACGGAAGAGGCGCGGTCGGGCGGCCAGGTGGTGACGGTGGGCAGGCCGTGGGCCAGTGCAGCCAGCAGGCTGCCGCGGCGCAGCGACGCCCCGTCGGTGAAAGGGAACACCGCGACGTCCGCCGCCAGCAGGCAGGCCGACACCTCGGCGGGCGGCAGCACCGGCAGGCGCACCACGGCGGCCGCCAGCTCTGGCGCCTGCAGGCGGGCCGCGACCTCGCGCGCGTAGGCCGCGTTGGCCGCATCGCTGGCGCCAGCCTCGGCCCCTACAAGCGCCAGGCGCACCCGACGGCCCTCGGCCTGGAGGCGGGGCAGCGCCGCGAACAGCGTCTCCAGCCCCTTAGAGCGATTCAAGAACCCCAGGTGCACGAGCAGCAACGTCGCGTCGTCGGCGCCTAGGCGCGCGCGCC
This sequence comes from Chloroflexota bacterium, assembly GCA_035294645.1. Lineage (GTDB taxonomy): Bacteria > Chloroflexota > UBA6077 > UBA6077 > JAJPHF01 > JADGHJ01. Next base: position 15,627 of record DATGKN010000166.1, on the reverse strand, counting down.
AGGCGCGGCGATCGTAGCCGGGCGGCGGGGCGGGCGCCAGGTTGCTGCCGATAGGGATCCAGTAGCGGCCGGCCGGGCGCACCCGGCGCGCCGCCGCCCAGTCGGCCAGCTCGGTGAACACCGCCGCGTCGACCCCCCGCAGCAGGCGATCGCGCGCGGCCGCGCGGAGGCGTCCGGCCTTCGGCCAGAGGTACGGCACGCGCAGGTCGTGGAAGGTGGCCACGGTACGCACGCGCGGCAGGCGCCGCCGCAGCCACCCGGGCAGCCAGCAGATCGCCCCCTCCAGCGCGAAGGCGGCGGGTTGGTATTGGACGTGGATGACCTCCGCCCGGGCGGCACGCGCCGCCCGCTGCACCAGGTGGGCGCAGCGCCAGTCCCAGCGCGCGACCCACCGCCACACGCGGGGGACCGGCGGGATCTCTGTCGTGGGGGCCGGGCGCGCTGGGGCGGCCGCGGGATCACGCGTGGTGAGGACGGTGACCCGCACGCCCTGCGCGGCCAGCGCGGCAGCCAGCAGCGCCGTGTAGTCGCCGACCCCGCCCGGCCGCGGCGGGTACTCGCCCGCCAGGAACAAGACGGACGGCGCCATGGCCCGCTGGCGCCTCAGCCGCGCAGCGCCGGGAACAGCGCGCGCGCCGTGCCGCTGGCGATGGCCGCGCGCCAGCCCTCCGGCAGCTCGGGCCGGGGCGGCGGGAGGTGCGCCACCATCTCCACCAGCTCGCGCATCGTCGCGCCGGAGCTCGACTCGAGGGGGAAGTCGGAGCCGAACAGCAGCCGCTCGGGCCCCACCTCGGCGACCGCCATCGCCACGGCGGGCGCCCAGCCGCCCGTGCCGGCCGTGTCGAAGTAGAACGCGCGCCACGCCGTCTCGAACGCGACATCGAGCCCCAAAGCGGCCTGCTCGCGCACGGTCTTGGCCAGGCCCCGCTTCTCGGGCGGAATGGGCACGCCGGCCGGCTCGTAGAGCATGCGCAGGCGCCCTTTCAGAAAGATCGCCGTGCCGCCCAGGTGCGGCAGCACGAAGCGCAGGGTGGGGAAGCGCGGGACCACCGCGTGCATGATCCGCACCGCGGCCAGCGTCGTATCGAACGGGCGCGCGCAGGAGCGCTCGAGGTGGTACTCGGTCGGCGCGCCCGCCGGCCGCAGCGCCGGATGGAGGATGATCGGGGCGTCGAGGGCAGCGATCGCTTCCCAGAGCGGGGTGAGCGACGGGGCGTCGAGCGTGATGGGCCCGGCCGAGGTAGGCAAGGCCACGGCCACCAGGCCCAGCGCGCGCAGCCCGCGCTCCAGCTCCCGCAGCGCGGCAGCCGGTTCCTGGAGCGGCACGTGCACCGCGCCGTAGAGGCGCCCGGGGTGCGCCGCTTGTACGGCCGCTAGCTCGTCGTTGAGCTGCTGGCAGATGCCCATGCCCAGGATGCTGACGCCCGAGTAGGTCAAGATCGCGGCGTCCACCCCCGCCGTGTCCATCGCCGCCAGGTGGCGGTCGACCTGGTAGAGGTCGTCGCTGAGGGTGAGACTGATCTGCTCGTTGACCAGCCGGCGCGCGCCGCCGGCCTGCGCGCGGAGCGCGGTGAACACGCCCCGGGGCAGGAAGTGATGGTGCACATCGATCACCGGCGCGCCCTCGATCATGCGCTCGCTCCCTCCCGCAGGCGCCGCTTGCACCGGGCGTGGGGCGTTCCCCATAGCGCGCCGGCCTACGCCACGGCCGTCAGTACCGCCTGCAGCCCGGCTAGGTTGCGGTCGAACTCCGGATCGGTGTAGTTGCTCAGCTCGACGAACACCGAGGGGATGCCCTGCAGGCCGAGCCAGCGCCCCAGGCTGCCCGTGGCGCGATACGGCAGCAGCCCACCGCCCTGCTGGCCGGGCGGGCGCGCGGGCGGCAGGTAGTAGCCGCTGGCGGCGCTGTACCGCTCGCCCAGCTCGCGCGTGCCCAGCACGAAGCCGCCGCGGCTGTGGTACTGGACGACCACCGCCGGCTGCAGGGCGAGCAGCCAGTCGGCCAGCCAGCGCGTCTCGGGCTCCGACATCGGGTAGGGCCCGCCCAGCCCGCGGCGCAGCACGCCGTTGCTGTCGTAGGCGTCGGACTGCCAGTCGGGCGTGTCCCAGTTGCGGTTGGGGTCCACGCCGCTGAGGTACTGGCGGCTGTCGAGCGCGATGCCATCCGGGTTGGCCTCCGGGATGAAGCCGAGGCGCAGGCCCGCGGGGATCTGGTCGGGGTGGGCGGCGAAGTAGTCGCGCAGGCGGAAGGTCAGGTAGGAGGTGTTGATCTCCGGCCCGCCGTGGAACGCGCCCTGCACGACCACCGCCCGCGCGCCGCTGCCGACCCAGAATACCGAGACGGGGATCCCGCCCTGCGAGAGCCCGAGCGTCTCGCTAGTCATCTCCGCCCGCGCTGCGCGTGGCCATCCGCTAGCCAGCAGCACCCCCGCGGCCCCGCCCGCCAGCGCACCGAGCACCCGCCGCCGCGAGACCCGCGGGGCGCGGCCGTCCACTCCACGCTCGCACATCGGGTCCGACCTCCTGTCCGTCCCCTACGCTCCGCGCCGGCATTATAGTCGCCGGCCCGCCGCGCGCCAGGTGGCTGCAGCGGTAACATAGCGGCAACACGGGCGCGCCGGTACCTGCCGGCGCCGCCGGGCGGAGATGAAGAGTAGATGAGCAGCGCGCGACGCGAGCTGCCCGGCCCGCTGCCGGACCGGGTCCCGCCGGCCGAGCGGGACGCCGTCGACCTGTACGTGCGCACCTACAGCACGATCCTGCGCAGCTCGGGCGACGTGAAGCTGCGCGCCTTCGTGCCCGCGCACCAGGCGATCGGCTCCAGCCTGCACGCCGGCGCTGCCGACCCGCTGCCCGACGCGGGTGCGTTCATCTACGCCCTGCACCGCCTGCCGCGCTGCATGGGGGCAGTGCAGCGCGTCCTGCTGGGACAGCTGCCGGAGCAGTTCGCCGCCGCGCTCGGCGAGCCGATCGACCACTGGGAGCTGGTCGAGGCGGCCGCGCGCCGGCGCCAGTGGCGCTACGACGGCCGCGCCACGCTGTGCGCGCACATCGCTAGCCCCTCGGACGTGGACGACCTGATCCCCACGCTGGTGGCCTACCAGCTCGAATGGAACAAGCTGCACGCGCTGGCCCACGCGAACAGCCTGGCGCGCGAGGTGCTTGCCCGCCCCGAGCCGCCCGATGCCACCACGCTCGACGCGCTCGGCGCGGCGCTGCGGCTGCCCGCCGACGACTGGCCGCGGGTGTGCGCCGCGCTCGGGCCGGCCTGCTGGCCGACGCTGCGCGCGATCTACGCGGCGGAGAAGGACCTGAGCGTGGGGCTGCTGGGCGGCCGGCACATCAGCTACGCCAAGCTGTTCGACCGCTGGTGGCAGCCCGTGCAGGCGGCGCTGGCCAGCCACGATCTGGCCGGGCGGCCCGTGTACTTCATCTCCTCGAACCTGCACAGCGTGGTGAACCTGCTGTCCGGCTACGCGCGCCGCCGCGCCGACCAGCTGTGGGCGTTCCTGGAGGCCGCGACCGACGAGCCGGAGGCGCGCACGCTGCTCGCCGCGCGCGGCCAGGCCAACGCCGAAAACATCCTGTACTACGCCGCGCGGCTGTGGCACCGCGCGCACCCCGACGCGGCCGCGAAGGAGGCGCGGCGCCGCGAGGAGGAGGAGCGCGGCATCTACCACGTGCACCCGCACCACGGGTTGGACATCGGCGCCCAGCTCATCGAGCTGCGCCGCGTGCGCCCGGCCGACCTCGACCCGCGCCTCGCCGACCTCGCCGACGCCCTCGCCGACTCACCGGCGGTGGTGCTCAACGTAGACTACCCCTTGGGCTTCGCCGCGTACTACCTGCTGCGCGTGGTGTTCGAGGCGCTGGACGACGTGCGCGGCGTGTACGTGCTGGGCAAGGCGGCCACGCTCAACGGCGCCATCGGCGACGTGCTGATCGCCGATGTGGTGTTCGACGAGCACTCGCAGAACCTGTACTCGTTCGAGAACGCCTTCAGCAGCCGCCACGTGGCGCCGTACCTGGAGCGCGGCTCGGTGCTCGACAACCAGAAGGCGGTCACCGTGCGGGGCACGTTCCTGCAGAACCGCGACTACCTGGAGTTCTTCTACCGCGAGGCGTACACGGTGGTGGAGATGGAGGCGGGGCCGTACCTCTCGGCCCTCTACGAGGCCACCTACCCGACGCGCCACCCCACGGGCGAGGCCGTCCACTTCCGCCACCTGCCGTGCGACTTCGGCTTGGTCCACTATGCCTCGGACACGCCGTACACGCGGGCGCGCACGCTGGGCGGCCGCAGCCTCAGCTTCGAGGGCATCGACTCGACCTACGCCAGCAGCGTGGCCATCCTGCGGCGTATCCTGGAGCTGGAGCGCGCGCGGTCGCACCGCCCCTGAGCAGCGCGACGGCTTCGGGCCGCGCGCGCCCCGTCCCGGCGGTTCACAGGCGAGTCGATCCGACCGCTGGAAAGACTGCTCGAGGAGGACCGATGGACCCCCTGCGCCCCGAGCTCGCCGCGGCGCTGGCCGCCTGGGCCGCGCGCGTGCGCGCCAACCGCGAGCAGGTCGAGCAGTACCGCGAGGAGATGCCCCGCGCGGACCACTACGCCCCGCTCGCCGAGCATTTCCGCCACGACCCGCGCCGCACCGACGACCCGGTAGTCGAGGCGCTGGCCGCGCTGGCACGCCCGGAGGACACCTGGCTGGACATCGGCGCGGGCGGCGGGCGCTACACGTTGCCGCTGGCGTTGCGCGTGCGCGAGGTATTGGCCCTCGACGCCTCGCCGCGCATGCTGGAGGTGCTGCGCGAGAGCATGGCGGCGCACGGCATCGCCAACGTGCGGCCGATCGAGGCGCGCTGGCCGCTGCCCGACCCGCCGCGCGCCGACGTGGCGCTGATCACGCACGTGGGCTACGACATCGAGGCCATCGGCCCGTTCCTGGACGCCATGGAGGCCGCCGCCACGCGGCTGTGCGTGGCCGCCCTGTTCCTGCAGCGCCCGACCTGGGCGGCCGACGCCCTGTGGCCGGCGGTGCACGGCGTGGCGCGCGCGCCGCTGCCGGCGCTGCCCGAGTTCCTGGCGCTCCAGCTGGCGCGGCGGCGGCCGTTCGCGCTGCGCCTCATCGACACGCCGCCGCCCAGCTACGCCAGCTTCGAGCAGGCGCTCACCTTCGCGCGGGTGCAGACGTGGGTGCAGCCCGGCAGCGCGAAAGACCAGCGGCTGCAAGCGGTGCTGCGCGAGCGGCTGCAGGAGCGCGACGGCCGCTGGGCGTTCCGCTGGGCGCCGATGCGCCTGGGCATCGTCACCTGGACCCCGGGCGACACGCTGCCGGCGGACTAGGGACACGAGCACGCCGACCTGACGGCCGGCCCGCCGCTACCATGAACAGCGAGCCCGGTGCGACGAGTAGCGACGGGACTAGGGCGGCATCCACGGCGTCCAGCCGGCGCTCGCCCGCCACTCATACAACGTGTCCGCTAGCCGCCGTCCGCTGGCAACCAAAGCGTCGAGCTCATCCGCGGTGCGCTCCTCCGTCCAGCGTAAGTGCTGCGGGGGGACCACGATGCCGGCATGGCGCGGCCACCCGCCGACGTTCAGTGCCACGGGCCAGGTTTGCCATGCACCATGGAGCAGCTTGAAGTCGCGGCCGTTGTGGGTAACGAGGATCCAACCGCGCAGCGCGGCGAACAGCAAGTGCGCATAATCCGGACTAGCGGGCGCCAGCGGCGTGCGGACTGCCTGGTGACCACGGCGGTGCAGCGCATCAGCAACGCGGACCGCGAGTTTGCGATCGAGGTAGAACGTGACCACGCCTCACTCGGCGCACGCCGGCTCCGCCGCGTTGGCCGCCAGGCGCCCGTCGATCAGCGCGCGGTTCGCCTCGTAGTAGGCCAGCGCGGCTTCCACCGCCTCCAGCGGCAGGTCATACGCGCGCGCGAGCTGCTCGGGATTGTAGTCCACGGCCGGCAAGTGGCCTACGAGCGCCCATACTGGCACGCCGTAGCCGCGCACCTGTACGTCGGCGGGACCGGGGTGCCACGGATCCGGCTCGATGTAGCGCGCAATCAGCTCCGCGCGGTTCACGGTCCTCCTCTCCCACCGCCGCCAGAGCAGCGTCGCGCCTGCGGCAGGGTGTGTGCCTAGTATAGCTCCCCCATCGCGCATGCGGCGGGCGCTCAGGGATGGGCGCTGGCGGGCTGGCTGTCGGCCGGCCGCGACGGCCAGCGCACGGTAAGCACCACCGAGTCCTCCTCGGCGCGCCAGTGGTGCGGCACGCCCGGCGGCCACAGCAGGTAGTCGCCCGGCTCGGTGAGCACGACCTCGACCGTGGGTAGATACAAGCGGAAGCGGCCGCGGACCAGCACCGACAGCGAGGTCGCCTGGTGGTTGACAGCCCACGCGGCGCGGCAGTCACCCGCGCGATGCACACCCCACTTGACCTCGACCGCCTCGCTGGCGCGCGGATCGGCGGTCGGCAGAAAGTGGCCCACGACCCAGCCGCCGCGCGCCGCGCCGTCCCGCGCCGCATTGCCGCACACCGTCCCGGGCGGCAGCGGTCCCGTGGAGTTCGCCATGCCGCGCTCCTCTAGGGCGGGAGTATACTCCCCCGGCGAACATCCGCGCCGGCGGGGCCCCGCCGGGAGAGAAGAGGCGCGCGTGGAGCCGCTCGCGGCAGGCAGTCCCTCACGGCAGGCGTGGCTGGCCGTCGCTGTCGCTGGCTTCACGACCACGGCCGCACTGGGTACACGCGGGGCCTTCGGGGTGCTGCTGGTCCCGGTCGCCGAGGCGTTCGGCTGGCCGCGCGGGCTGGTAGCCGGGGCGATCGCGGTGAACGCGCTGCTGTGGGCCGCCAGCGCCGCACCGTGGGGCGTGCTGCTGGACCGCCGCGGCCCGCGGTGGGCGTTCGGCCTCGCGGCGGCGCTGGCAGCGGCCGGCCTGCTGGTCGCGGCGCACACCACCGCGCCCTGGGAGCTGTATCTCGGCATGGGCGTGCTGGTGGGCATCGGGCTCGCACCGCTGCAGGTGAACAGCCAGGGCGTGGTGGTAGCCCACTGGTTCGCGCGGCGCCGCGGGGTCGCGCTGGGGATCGTCGCCGCGGGCGCCGGGCTGGGCGTGCTGACGTTCGCACCACTGACCCAGGCAGTGCTCGACGCCGCCGGCTGGCGTGCCGCGTTCGGCGTGCTGGCTGCCGTGTTCCTCGTCGCCGTGCTGCCGCTCAACGCCCTCGCCCAGCGCCGCGCGCCGAGCCCGGCGCCGATGGCAGCCCCACTGGCCCGGGAAGCCCGCGAGCACGCGCTGGCGCGCCGCCCGCTAGCCACGCGTTTGCCGCCCGCGCCCTCGCGCGCTGCCGGCCCGACGGTGCGGCTGGCACTGCGACACCCGCGTTTCTGGCTGCTCGCGGCCGGCTATCTGGTCGGCGCGGTGCCGGTGGCGCTGCTGCTGGCGCACGGTGTCGCCTGCCTGCTCGACGCGGGCTTCGCGCCCTCGGTAGCGGCCGGGGCGTTTGGACTGAGTGGCGGTTGTGCCGTGGTCGCCATGCTAGGGCTGGGCTGGCTGGCTGACCGCTGTAGCGGCGAGTGGGCGTACACCATGGGTAGCGCGGCGATCGTCCTCGGCTGCGCCGTGCTGCTGGCCGCCGCGCCCGGCCGCGAGGGGCTGGTCGTGCTGTACGCGCTGCTGTTCGCGGTCGGCTGGGCGTCGCGGCAGGGACTCCACGCCTTCATGGGCGCCGCGATCGGGCAGGGGCGGTCGCTCGGCGCGCTGATGGGCCTGCTGGCAGCGCACATCGCCGCTGGCAGCGCCCTGGGGCCAGCGCTGGGCGGTTGGGCGTTCGACGCCACCGGCAGCTACCGGCTGGCGCTGCTCCTGGGCGCGGCGTGCGCAGCGGTGGCCACCGGGTGCATCTGGCTGGCCGCCCCGCGGCGGGGCGTGCTGGTCGCTGCGCTTCCGCCGCCCGCTCCATCCACCGGCTGCCACCGCGCCACCAGCCGTCCCGACGCCGTGGGAGAACACTAGTGGCCTCGGACCCCTCCTACAGGGCGCAGGGGGAATAACCGGCCGCGCCACACCCCAGGTGGTGTGCGCTCCTTCCTTGACATGCCCCCCGCCCAGCGATACCCTGATGATATCCGGATACACGGATAAATCGTTCTGAGGATGTGCGATGAGTCCCGCTCGCTCCGTCGTCTCCGCTGGCGCGCGCCAGCGCGCCGCGCTGCTGGCCCGCTTCTTCCGTGGCCTCGACGAGCCGCTGCGCGTGCTGCTGCTCGAGCTGCTGCTCGACGGCGAGCAGAGCGTCACCGAGCTGGTGGAGGCCACCGGCAGCTCGCAGGGCCGCGTGTCCACCCACCTCGGCTGTCTGCGCTGGTGCGGCTACGTCACCGCGCGCCGCGAGGGACGCAAGGTCTACTACCGCCTGGCCGACGATCGCGTGCGCGCCTTGCTGCGCATCGCCCAGGAACTGATGGCCGACCACGCCCAGCAGCTGCTCGCCTGCGGGGTGGTCAGCCCCGACGTGCCGGGCGCCACGCTCCACCCCGCCGAGGGGCTGGAGGAGTCCCCCGCGGAACCGCCCGCCGGCGGCTGACGGTCCGATCGCAGCGCGGCCACATCGATGGAGGACTCCATGACCGAGCGACTGCGCACCCTCGCGGGCTGGGCGCTGCTCGTCACCGCGGCGCTCGCCTGTCCCTGCCACGCGCTGCTCACCTTGCCGCTGCTGGCGGGCCTGCTGGCCGGCACGGCCGTCGGGGCGGCCCTGAGCGCGCACCCCGCGCTCGTGCTCGCGGGCGCCACGCTCTACTTCGCGGTCGCCTTGCTGCTGGCCTGGCGGCTGCTCCGCTGGCGGGCCACGGAGTCGGGGGCGGCCGCGGATCAGGCGCACGCGCCGTGCTGCCCGCCGGCGGCGCGGGAAGGAGCGCGCTAGATGGCGGAGCCGTTCGACCTGGTGATCCTCGGCTCGGGCTCGACCGCCTTCGCCGCGGCGCTGCGCGCGGCCGAGCTGGGCTACACGGCGGCGATGACCGAGGAGCGCATCGTAGGCGGCACCTGCGTGAATCGCGGCTGCCTGCCCAGCAAGAACCTCATCGAGGCGGCGCGCCTGTACTGGGAGGCGCAGCACCCGCGCTACCCGGGGCTGCAGCCCGCCCGCCTGGGCCTCGACTTCCGCGCGCTGATCGCCCAGAAGGATGCGGTGATCCACCACTATCGCGAGCGCAAGTACACCGCGCTGGTCGCGGGCGCGGAGCGCATCCGGGTGTTTCGGGGCCACGCCGCGTTCGTCGCTGAGCGAACGGTCGCGGTGGATGGCCAGGTGCTCGAGGGGCGCCAGGTGCTGATCGCCACCGGTACCCGCCCGGCGCTGCCGCGCCTCGAGGGGCTCGACCAGGTACCGTACCTGACCTCGGACCTGCTGACCGCCGACGAGCCGCAGGAGCTGGTCGACCTGCCCCGCTCGCTGGTGATCGTGGGCGCGGGGTACATCGGGCTCGAGCTGGGGCAGATGTTTCACCGTTTCGGCAGCGCGGTGACCATCCTGCAGCGCGGCGAGCGCCTGCTGCCGGAGTACGAGCCGGAGGTGGGCGCCACGCTGGCGGCCATCCTGCGCGAGGAGGGCCTGCACCTGGTGCTCGGCGCGCGGCCGCGCCGGGTGTTCGAGGACCGCGAGGGCGTGGTCGTGGTGGCCGAGCAGGGCGGCGCCGAGCAGCACTACCGCGCCGAGCGCCTGCTGGTGGCCACGGGGCGCGTGCCCAACACCGACGCCATCGGCATTGAGCGAGCCGGCGTCGACCTCGACGCGCGCGGTTTCGTGCGGGTGGACGCCACGCTACGGACCAACGTGCCGCACATCTGGGCCGCGGGCGACGTTATCGGGCACCACGCCGGCAGCCAGCTGGCCACGCCGGTGGGCGCCCACGACGGCGCGATCGCGGCGCTGAACGCGCTCACGGGCGCTGGGCGCACCGTCGACCACGCGGTGATCCCACGCACGATCTTCACCGACCCGCAGGTGGCGGTGGTGGGGCTCACCGAGGCCGAGGCGCTCGCGCGCGGGCACCGCTGCTGGTGCAACACCATCCCCGTCGAGCTGGTGCCGCGCGCCGGGGCGATCCGCGACCCGCGGGGCATCGTGAAGATGGTCGCCGACGCCGACAGCGGGCGCGTGCTGGGCGTGGCGCTGGTGATGCGCGACGCGGGCGAGGTGATCCACGAAGCGGCGATGGGCCTGCGGCTGGGCGCCACGGTGGACGACTTCATCGACCTGTTGCACGTGTACCCGACGATGGCGGAAGCGCTCAAGCTGGTCGCCATCTCGCGCTACAAGGACCCGCGCCAGCTATCGTGCTGCGCCGAGTGAGGAGGATGTCGATGCGCGCATCGCTGCTCCTGTTCGCCGTGTTGTTGCTCGCCGGGGCGGCCTGCCGGCCCGTGACGCCGGAACCCGCGAGCGGGACCGCCCCGGCCGCCGCGGTCGACGCTGGCGCCGCGGACCGCGCGCCCGACCTGGTGGTCCAGACGCTCGACGGCCAGACGTTCCGCCTCTCCGACCATCGCGGCCAACCGGTGCTGCTCTTCTTCACAGCGTCGTGGTGCGCCTCGTGCATCCCCGAGATCGGCAACCTCAACCGCCTCTACGAGCTGTATCGCGACCAGGGCCTCCAGGTAGTGGTGGTGTCGATCGACCCCAGCGACACGCCCGCCGATTTCCAGCGCTTCAAGCAGATCGCCAAGGGCGGCGACTACGTCTGGGCGCTGGACCGCGGCGGCCAGGCGGCGCTGGCGTACCAGGTGAAGATGCTGGAGACCAAGGTCCTGGTCGGGCGCGACGGCCGCATCGTGGCGCGCCACGTCGGGCGGGAGCCGTTCGAGGCGGCGCGGGCGGCGGTCGAGAGCGCGCTGTAGGGGGCCCGGGGTGAGCGAGCTGTCGCTGGCCTTCGCCTTCTCGGCCGGCCTGCTGGCCACGGTGAACCCCTGCGGCTTCATCATGCTGCCGGCGTTCGTCTCCTACCAGCTGGGCGCGCGCGACGAGGCATTCGCCACGCGGCCGCTGCCGGCGCGGCTAGTGCGCGCGGGGCTGGTCGCCGCGGTGGTGACCGCCGGTTTCCTCGGCGTGTTCGCTGCCGTGGGGCTCGTGTTCGCCCTGGGCGGGCGCGCCGTGGCGCAGTTCGTGCCCTGGGCGGCGTTGGGCATCGGCCTGGCGCTGGTCGCCGTGGGCCTCGCGGGGCTGCTGGACCACGGCCTGCGGCTGCCCCTGCCGTCGCTCGCCCCGACGAAGGCCGGCGCGGGAGTCGGGGCCATGTTCCTATTCGGGATCGGCTACGCCGTGGCGTCGCTGTCGTGCACGCTGCCGGTGTTCCTGGTCGTGGTCGGCTCGGCGCTGGCCGCCGGCGGCGTGGCAGGCGCCTTCGCGCTGTTCGTCGCCTACGCCCTGGGGATGGGCGCGGTGCTCGGGGCGGTGGCGCTGGCCACGGCGCTGGCCAAGGAGATCATCGTGCGGTGGCTGCTAGCAGTCACGCCGCACGTGGAGCGGCTGGGCGCGCTGCTGCTGATCGCCGCGGGCGCCTACCTCATCTACTACCAGCTCAGCGCGGGCTTCCTCATCCCGGGTGGGTTCTGACCGCCCCGCAGATCGCCAGCAGAGCAAACGTCGTCACGGAGGTAGATGCCATGTCGCGAGTTCTCTGGCGTGCCGCCCTCGTGGTGGCGCTGTTGACCGCGCTCGCCCCCTTGGCGCCGCGCGCGATGGCCCAGCACGGCGACGACCACGACGCCGCCCCGAGCGGTACGCTCAACGCCCTCCGGGCGCAGGCGGCGCCGGGCCTCCTGCGCCTGGAGTCGCTTCGCTTCACCTGAGCGGCCTGTCTGGCGCGTGTCGCCACCGCCATCGACGCCGTTCCGGGCGTCAGCGAGCTGGGCCAGTTGCCGAACAGCCAGCCACCCGTGGTGATCGTACGCTTCGACCCCGCCCAGACCTCGGCCGAGGCGATCGTGCAGGCGGCCAAGGCCGCCCTGGAGACCGACCCGTTCAACTCGCGGCCGGTCGCGGTCACGCTGGAGTACGGGACCGTGGAGGCGCCCCCGGCGCTCGCCCCCATCGTGCGCTTCACCGCCACCGACCTCTGGATCCGTCCGCTCGCGACGGACACCCTGCGCCTGAACACCGAGCTGTTCGGCTGCGGCACGTGCAGCCACCAGGTGATCGAGGCGCTCCAGCAAGCCCCGGGCGTGATCGAGGCGCGGGCCGAGCAGTCGGCGGGCGGGCCGGCGGTGCTGGTAACCTACGATCCAGTGGCCACCACGCCCGAGCAGCTCGGCGAGATCGCCCGGCAGGCGCTGGAGGGGGACCCCTTCCTGCCGGTCAGCGTCGCCGTCCACGTGATCGCAGGCCCGTGAGAGGAGCGAGCCCGATGGGATACCGCGGACTGCTGGGAGTGGCCCTGCTGGTGGTGGCCTGCGCCCCGGTGTCGCCGGCCGCCGCGCCGGCCGCCAGCGTGCCCGCGCCCGCCCCGCCGGCTGCCGTGGCCGACGCGGCACCGCCCCCGGCCGGGGTAGGCGACGCGGTGGCCACCGCTGCGGCCGCGCCCGCGCGCGAGTGGGTGGTGGCGTGGCAGCGGCGGCTCGACCTGGTGACGCAGCCGCCCCGGGCCGGCAACGGGCTGCTGTACCTGTTCGTGGGCAACGACGTGCTGGCGCTCGATGCCGCCACGGGCGACGAGCACTGGCGCTACACCGCGCCGCGGCTGGCCGACTCCGCGCTGGCGTTGGGCTGTCCCTGCGCCGCCACCACCGCCGACTTCCACGGCCGCGACGTGTACGTGCTGGCGGGCACCAACGAGCTGCGCGCGCTGGACAGCCGCACGGGCCAGGCGCGCTGGGCACAGCGGCTGGGCCAGGCTATCACCACGCCGACGGTGACCGCCGCGGGCGTGGTGGTGATCGGCGCCGTGGCGGACGCGCTGGGCACCGACTTCGCGCTGTACGGCCTCGACGAGCAGAGCGGCGCGGTGCGCTGGACCCTGCCCTTCGAGCGCCGGCTGATCCCCTGGGCCGCGCAGGACGGCGCCACCGTGCTCGGCGCCACCAGCGACCAGCGCCTGGTCGCCGTCGACGCGCCCAGCGGCCACCTGCGCTGGACGGCCGGCCTGCCGCGCGGGCCGGCGCTGCCGCCGCCGGAGCGAGTGGGCGGCGGCGCGCTGCCGCTCGGCGGCGATAGCAGCGTGCTGCTGCTGGACACGGCAACGGGTGCGGAGCGCTGGCGCGCGTCGGTGGCCGACTGGCCTGGCGCCCCGCTGCCGGCCGGGGGCCGCGTGTTCGCCGCCACGGTAGCCGGCCAGCTGGTGGCGCTGGACCCCGGCAGCGGCGCGCGGCTGTGGAGCGCGGGGCTGGGCGAGCCACTGTACAGCGGCGGCCTGGCCCACGCGGACGGCACCGTCTACGTGCCGACGCTGGGCAATGCCCTGGCGGCGGTGGACGCCGAGCAGGGCCGCGTGCGCTGGGCGCGCCGCGTGGGCGAGCTGCTGGCCGCCCCCGCCTGGCTGGCGGGCGCGCTGCTGGTGGGCACCGCCGACGGCGCGCTGGTCGTGCTCGACCCCGCCAGCGGAGAGGAGCAGGCACGGCTCCCGGTGGGCGAGGCGGTGCGGTTCAGCCCGCTGGTGGCCGACGACGCAGTGTACGTGGTGGCCGACGCGGACGGCGGCAGCGTGCTGACCGCGCTGCGCCCGCAGGCCCGCTGAGGGGCGGGCGCGTCGGATGGCCACGGCTCGTCGTTTGCGGCCCGCCGAGCGGCGCGTGCTGGCGTACCTGCGGTCCCGCTGGGACCAGCTGTTCCGCCTGACCACGGTCGCGCAGGCGATGGCCGCGCTAGGTCTGCCGGAGGACGACGCCAGCCGCTTGCGGGTGGGCGATTACCTGCTGGCGCACCCGGGGGTGCATCCGGTGGGCGCCCGCTGGGGCGCGCGGACGCTGATCCTCACCGAGGACGAGAAGCTGCTCGGCCGGTATCTCGCGCACCACGCAGCGAGCGGCCGCGGGCAGGTGCCGGTAGCTGCCGCCGCGGCGGCGATCCAGCGCGCGCCGGCGGAGGTGGCGCGCGGGCTGGCCGTGTTGCGGCACGTGGGGCTGATCGACGGCCAGCCAGTTGGCGAGGCCATCGCCTACACGCTCGCCTCGAACTGGCGCGAGCTGGCGGGGCCGCTCGGCTTCGCCTTCCACACGGTCACGCTCCAGGCAGGCGAGCGGTTCAACGTGCCCTGAGCGATCGACTTCTTGCTGCTGGTCAGCAGCGAGCACGTCGCCGAGCGCGTCGCCATCGCTGATTCCTGCGCGCACTGCACCGAGCGGATCCACGTGGTGATCGATCACGGCCAGATCACCCGCGTGGAGCCGCCAGAGGCGCTGGTGTTCCGCGGGGGCGGCTGACGCGACAACGTTCTCCTCCGGTCGGAGGAGCACCTGGGCGCGTGGCTGGCCGGACAGCCCCTCCTTGGCGCCGGCCGGGTCGACGAGGCCTGCCGCCAGTGGCTCGCGGAGTTCCCGCAGCTTGCCGCGAGCAGCCTGGGACGCGCCTGGGCCGAACCGACCGGCGCGGAGTGCGAGCGGGCGGGGATCGCTCGCCTCCGCGACTTCTACCAGAGTCGGCTGTACGAGACGCTGGCCTCGCGCTTCCAAGCGCGGCTGGCGGAGCTGCGGGCGCGGTGGCGCGCGGAGTAACGCTCGCGGGCCCTCGGCGCCATAGCTTTTGGCTGCCGGGTGGGCCGCCACGGTGCACGGCAGGCCCGCCCGGGCGGACGGCGACGGGCTCCGCGTTGCCGCGAGCCGTGCTAGGCGCCGGCCGCCAGCAGCGCCTGGCGGAACACCGCGGCCATCTGCGCGGCGGCCGGACGGCGGCGCTGGACATCGCACAGCACCGCCATGGTGTCGCCCCCCTCCAGCCGCAGCAGCGCGTACGCGGCCACGAACGGGCCCCGCGAGGCGCCCGCCTGGCAGTGGACCAGCACGCGGCGGCCGGCCGCTTGCTGCTCGGCGAGCCAGGCTACCAGCGGGTCGAGCGCCGACAGGCCGCCGTCCGGCAGCACGCCGTCGTGCAGGGGAAACTGCCGGTAGACGATGCCGAGCCGGCGGTAGCGTTCGGCCAGCTCGGCCGGCACCTCGGGCCGCAGGTCGAGCACCGCCTGGAAGCGGCCGGCCAGCGCCTCGGGCGCGTCGGGCGCACCACCGACCGCCAGCCAGGGACGCACGAAGTCGTAGTTGGTGTAGTCGGGCGTCACCGCACTACTGCGCCGCGGGCGGGGCGCCGCCGAGAGGGACGGCAGCCGGCGCGCCCGCGGTGGCCGCCGGCGCGCGCAGGCGCTCCAGCAGCTCGGCCGCCCGCCGGCGCGCCGCCTCGATGTTGCGCTCCTTGATCTGCTCGTAGCCGCGGATCTGGTCCGGCAGCGTGGCGATCTCCACCGCCACGGCGTGGGTGGCGGGGCTGAGGCGGGCCAGCACCTCGCCCACCAGGCGCGCGTACCACCCGATCAGCCGCCGTTCGAGGCGCCGGTGCGGCGTGCGACCGAAGACATCGAGCGGCGTGCCGCGCAGGCCGCGCAGAGCGTACAGCAGGTGCAGCGCCGGGTCGAACCACT
>DATGKN010000165.1:0-5902 GCA_035294645.1 Chloroflexota bacterium | reverse complement strand
TGGGGCTGCGGCTGCTGGCCGCCACGCCGACCGCGACGGCGACGCCGCTGCCAGCCGTGGGGGGGCTGGCGCCGCCGGTGCTGCCGCCCCCGCCGCTGCTGCCGCCGCCCGCGCCGTGGCCGCCCGCGGAGCGGGCGGGGGGGCTGCCGCCGGTGGGGGCGGAGGTGCCGCTGATTCCGGAGGCGGACAGCGCGGCGCTGCTGGCGCTGGGGGCCATGGGGCTCGTGCTGGGCTGGGCGCTGCGGCGGGGGGGCGACTAGCGAGGGGGGGGTGAGCGAGCTGCGGCGCCGCGTACCCGCAGGGTGCTCGCTGCCAGCCTACCTGCGGCTGGAGGGGGCGGACAGTGTGCGGCGCGGTCCAGCCAGGCGCTGCAGCATGTCCAGCGGGTGATCACTACGCCGCTGGGCCCGGCACTCGCCCCGGCGCCGTCGGCCGTATCGGCCGGCCGCTCCGCCTGACCGCCCTGTCTTTAACATCCCGTTAAAACACCGGCAACGCGTGCTTAACAGCCCCCCAGCTACACTTTCCTCGGAAGTCGCCCCCTCCTTCCAGCGAACAGGGTCGGCGCCCAGCCCCAGGCGCCGACCCTGCTTCGTTGTGAACCGGATCCGTCGGGCACGCACCCGGCGACTTCCGACGCTCGCTACGGATACACCACGACTGTCACGCGGCCGATGAAGCGCGGGAAGGCGAAGAATGGCCGGTAGACGAACACCCGCGTGACGAAGAACGGATAGTAGTTGTAGTACGGGTAGAACCTATAGAAGTATGTCGGGTAGTAGAACGGGTAGTAGGCATAGTACGGGTAGTAGAAGTTCGGGGTGTCCAGCCCGATCTGGCCTGGCGTCAGCAGCGCGTGCTCGTCGCCAAGCCCGGCGCCCGATAGCGCCTCCGCCCCGCTCCCGCTCGCTCGCACTAGGGTGTAGTCGTCGAGCGCGCCCGACGCCAGCAGGGCGGGCAGATCCTGCTCGGCGACCATGATCACGGCGTTCGAGGAGCTAGGGCTATCGGTGCCGGCTGCAGCCGCTGGCGCTAGCGATGCCGCCAGCGCGAGTAGCAGCGTGATCGACGCGAGTAGTCGCTTGCGCATCGTTTCTCCTCCCACCAGTCCGCTGGATGCCGCCGGGCGCATCACGCTCCTGCGGGCTGTTGCTCGCCCAGTACTACGGCGAGTACAGCCACCCGGATCACCGGTCGAGGGCGGTGGACACCGGGCCCGACAAGAAGGCCCGGGCCGTTTCTATAGGCCCCGGCTGCCTGCAAGACTGGTGGGGGGGAGAATCAACCCAAGCGGTGCTGCTCGATCCACTCGCGCAGCAGGTCCAGCGCGTCGCGCGCCGCGATCTCGTGCGCCGTGCCGTCGGTCAGCACCTCGCGCGCCACGATGTGGCGCTCGCCCTCGGGCAGCAGCACCAGCGCGCGGTCGTCCTGCATGATGACGTAGGTGGCGTCGGGGCCGAATCGCTCCAGCTCCTCCTTCAACCCGCGCACGGTCTCTCGGTCCATGGCTGGCCTCCCTTCTGGACCTTGCGGTGTGCGAGGGCCGCGTGCAAGAAGTGGGCCAGCGCGAGGGACAACGGTCGTGTACACTGCCACTCGACCCACGCTCCGCGAGCGAGCCCGCGGCCGCGTGGGGGGAGCTGTACCGCGAATGAACGGAGGGAGCAGCTATGGGGCAGGAGCGTTCGGTCCACGAAACGGTGGCGACGCTGGGGGCCGCCGCGCGGCGCGAGGTCACAGCGATCGCCCGCCACGTGCGGGGCCTCGACGATGCGGGCTGGGACAGCTCCAGCTGGTGCGAGGGCTGGAGCGTGCGCGAGGTCGTCGCCCACCTTGCCGAGGGGGTCGATCGCTTTACCCAGCAGGTGCGCGGCGCGCTCGCCGGCCAGCCGATCGAGTTCGCCATGGCCGAGCGCGACGCGCGCCGCCAGGTGGTCAAGGCGTTGCCGCCCGCCGAGCTGATCAACGAGCTGAAACGGCGCACCGGCGGCTTCTACGAGTATCTGGAGTCGCTCACTCCCGAGCAGCTCACCACTCCCCGCGTGCCGATGGCCGCCGGGCTCACGGCGCCGCTGGCCATCGCCTACCTGCGCTTGCAGGAGCCCGCCATCCACCGCTGGGACATCCTGGCGCCCACGCAGCCCGACGCCACGCTCGACCCGGACTCCGCCGCGCTGCTGATCGACTACGTGCTGGGCAACGCCAGCCGCCAGACCCGGCCCGAGGCGCTCGCGGGCCTCGATGCGACCTATCACCTCCAGGTCGAGGGGCCCGGCGGCGGACGGGTGATCATCACGTGCCGAGAGGGCAAGGCGACTGTGGCCCGTGCCGCCGACTCCGGTCCGGTGGCGCTCACGCTGTCCACCGAGGCGCTGGTGCGCTTGCTGTGGGGCCGCATGGCGATCGAGCGCGCGCTGGAGCGCGGCGTCTTGCGCGGCGACCCCGAGGCTGCCCGCGCGCTCGGCCGCGTGTTCGGCAATCGGTAGCCGCGCGAGGAGGCACGATGCGCACCTCCCAACTGACCGCCACCCCCAGCACCGCGGAGCGCGTCTCGGGCGCCGAGGCGCTACTGGCCATCCTGCGCCTGAACGGCGTCCGCGCCATCTTTGCCTCGCCGGGCTCGGAGTGGCCGGCGGCCTGGGACGCGTTGGCCCGCCCGCCGGGGCCCGGTGAGCCGCCGCTGCGCTACTTGAACGCGCGCCACGAGAGCCTGGCGGTGGCCGCCGCCGCGGGCTACCACAAGGCGACCGGCGAGCTGCCCGCCGTGTTCTTGCACAGCACGGTCGGCCCGCTGCAGGGCGCCATGCCCCTTCAGATGGCCACGCGCGAGCACACGCCGCTGGTGGTGTTCTCGGGCGACAGCATCACCTGGGGGCTGCAAGAGGGGTTCGACCCCGGGGCACAGTGGCTGCGGTCGCTGGCCGAGCGGGGCGGCGCCAGCCGCGCTATCGGCCCGCTCGTGAAGTGGGCCGACACGGTGCCTGGCGTGGAGGCGCTGCCGGGCATGGTGGAACACGCGATCCGGATGGCCCTCGCGCCGCCGCCCGGGCCGGCGTTTTTGTCGATCCCCATGGAGCGCCTGATGGGCCCCGTGCCGACGCGGCTGCTGCCCACCGCGCCCGTGCCCGGCGCGCGCGCCGTGCCCGATCCCACCGCGCTGGACCGCGCCGCCGCGCTGCTCGCCGGCGCCCGGCAGCCGGTGATCGTGACCGAGGAGGCCGGCCGCGACCCGGCCAACGTCGCGCGCCTCGTCGCGCTGGCCGAGTGGCTGGCCGCGCCGGTGGCCGAGGCGCAGGTGCTCGGCTATGCCAACTTCCCCGCCGACCATCCGCTGCATCTAGGCTACAGCGCCGACCCGCTGCTGCGCGTGGCCGATGTCGTGCTGCTGCTGGCAGCGCGCGGCCCCTGGCACCCGCCCACGGCGGTGGGGCCCGGGCTGCCGGTGATCCTGGCGGAGGAGTATCCCGACAAGGGGTACTATCCCACCTGGCCGTACCGCGTGGACCTGCACATCCCTGGCGCACTGGCCCTGACGCTCGACGGCCTGCTGGACCGGCTGCGCGCGCGTGGGCGCGACGAGCAGGCCGCCGCCGAGCGGCGGGCGCGCTGGGCCCGCGAACACGAGCGGCAACGGGCCGCCTGGCGCGAGCGGGCGGAGCGCGGGCGCCAGCGCCGGCCGCTGGATCCCGCTTGGGTGGCATGGGCGCTCGGGGCCGCCCTGCCGGCCGACGCCACGATCGTCGAGGAGAGCACCACCACGCGCGTGCTGCTCCAGCAGCACCTGCCGCACGCACGCCCCGGCAGCTACTTCGCCCGCCTGACGGCGGGGCTGGGGATCGGATTGTCGGTGGCCTGCGGCGTGAAGCTCGCCCGCCCGGACGACCTGGTGGTGGCGGTGGTCGGCGACGGGGCGTTCAACTACAACCCCGTGGTCGCCGCGCTGGGCTTCCAGCAGGAGCACGCCGCGCCGGTGCTCACGATCGTGCTGAACAACGCCTCGTACGCCTCGATGAAGGCCGGGCTGGAAAAGTTCTATCCCGAGGGCTGGGCGGCGCGCACCGGCGTCTATCATGGCGCCGCCATCGCGCCCCCACCGGACTATGCCGCGCTCGCCCCACCGTTCGGGGGGTATGGCGAGCGGGTCCCCGAGCCCGAGGCGATCGAGGGCGCCGTACGGCGCGCGGTGGCCGCGGTGCGCGCGGGACAACCGGTGATCCTCGACCTGCGCCTGGCGAGCGAGGATGCACGTACGGCGTGAGGGCCGCGCTACGGCGCGCCGGGCGGCCGCTGGAAGAAGCCCTCGGCCTCGAGCTGCTGGATGAACCGTGGCTCGACCAGGTCCTCGGGACGGAGCTGGTTGGCGCGCGGGTCGGTGAGGGCCAGCAGCTCGATGATCGGCGCCACCGCCTCTGGCCGCGGTGTCGGGACCTCGGGTAGGTAACGGCGCACGTAGGTCTCGTACGAGTCGTCGATCACCATGGGGTCGTCGACCTGGAGCCAGCGCGCCATTACCTGCTTGCCCCAGGCCGGGTCGGCGCGCAGCCGCTTGAGGCCGTCCAGGTGGCCGCGCAGGTAGCGCAGGACCAGGTCGGGCCGCTCGCGCGTGAACTGCTGGCTGGCTACCACGCCTGCCTGGCTGAACGGCGGGCTGATGGTGCCGATGTCGAACAGGGCATTCATCCCGAGCGCCTGGGCCTGGTACTGCTCGATGGGCGTCACCACGCCGGCGTCGATGGCGTTGGCCTCCAGCCCGGCGACGATGGCGCTCAGCGTGCTCATGTTCATCCAGGTGACCTCGCGCTCCGGGTCCAGGCCGTGGTGGCGCAGGGCCAGCCGGCCGCCGAGGTGCAGCGCCGTGCCCAGCCGCGTCACCCCGACCCGCTTGCCGCGCAGCTCGGCCACCGCGCGCACCTCGGGCCGGCCGATCAGCCAGAACACCATGACCGGCGTCGTGTCGGCCAGCATGACCAGGTCGGCGCCGCCCAGCCGGGCCTCGGTAGGGGCCGAGGCGCCCACGGTGCCGATCTGCACCTCGCCAGCGATCATGGCCGCCGCCAGCACGCTGCTGCCGGGAATCTGGGTCGTCTCGAGCTCCAGGCCCTGTTGGGCGAAGTAGCCCGCTTCCAGGCCGTAGATGTGCATGCCCTGCGACACGGAGCGCTGGCTGTAGGCGACCACCAGGCGCTCGCGCGGGGGCGGGCTCGGCGCCGCGGTCGCCGCCGCCACGGGCCCGCTGGCGGGAGGGCTGGTCGCCGGGGGGGAGGGGCTGGCGGAGGGCGCGCACGCCGCCACGCCGATCGCGCCCCCGGCCAGCGCCGCCAGCAGGCGGGCCCATCCTGCCAGCCGCCTCGCCCCCTGGTTGCCCGGCCCCTGACGCGTCTCCATCGACGTTCCTCCTCTGTGCTCGCGCCGCCGCGCGGCGCCAGCGCCGCACGGCATCCCGCCCTGGGCGGCGGCGGCCAGCGTCTGCAGGGCGCGCCGCACTTCAGATACCGAGGTACGCGCGCCGCACCTCGGGGTTGGCCAGCAAGTCGCCCGCTGGCCCGCTCAGGCTGACCCGGCCAGTCTCCAGCACGTAGGCGCGGTCGGCAGTGGTCAGCGCCACCTGCACATCCTGCTCGACCAGCAGGATGGTCGTTCCCTGCGCGCGGATGGCGGCCAGGGTCTCCAGCAGCGAGTCCACCACCACCGGCGCGAGCCCCAGCGACAGCTCGTCGATCATCAGCAGGGTCGGCCCGGCCATCAGCCCCCGGCCGATGGCGCACATCTGCTGCTCGCCGCCCGACATGCTGCCGGCGAGCTGGCGGCGGCGCTCGGACAGGATCGGGAACATGCTGTAGACCCGCTCGAAGCTGCGCGGGATCTCGGCCGTGTCGCGCCGGCGGTAGGCGCCCATCAGCAG
>DATGKN010000164.1:0-66665 GCA_035294645.1 Chloroflexota bacterium | reverse complement strand
GTTACCCCCGCACTCGGTGCGGCGCCGGTGGCACAGGTCTCGCCCTGCCCGCCGCCCGGCTCGGCCACCACGCTCACCGGCGCGGGCGCCACGTTCCCGGCCCCCCTGTACACGCGCTGGTTCGACGAGTACGCCAACTTGTGCGGCGTGCGCGTCAACTACCAGGCGATCGGCTCCGGCGGCGGCATTCGCCAGCACACCGAGCGCACGGTGGACTTCGGCGCCAGCGACGCGCCGCTGACCGCGCAGCAGGACCAGGCCGCCCCCGGCACGTTGATGATCCCGACGGTGGCCGGCGCCGTGGCGGTGGTGTTCAACCTGCCCGGGTTCAACACCGGCGACCTCAACATGAGCGGCGACACGGTGGCCAAGATCTACCTGGGCGAGATCACCCGCTGGAACGACGGGCGGCTCCAGGTCGAGAACCCGGGCGTGAACCTGCCCGACCTGGCTATCACCCCGGTGCGCCGCTCCGACGGCTCGGGCACCACGAACATCTTCACCACCTACCTCTCGAAGATCAACCCCGACTGGCAGGCACGGGTGGGCGCTGGCACCGCCGTGCAGTGGCCGGGCCAGACCATCGGCGGCGAGGGCAACGCCGGCGTGGCCGGCCAGGTACGCCAGATCCCGGGCGCTGTCGGCTACGTCGAGCTGGCGTACGCCCTGCAGAACAACATGACCTACGCTGGCATCCGCAACTCGGCGTCCAACCAGTATGTGCTGCCGAGTATCGCCACCACCACCGCGGCGATGCAGGGCGTGCCGCTGCCCGACGACATGCGCGTGATGCTGGTCGACTCGCAGAACCCCGAGGCGTACCCCATCGTGGGGTTCACCTGGCTGCTGGTGTACGAGACCCAGACCGACCGCGCGAAGGCGCAGACGCTGGCGCACCTGCTGTGGTGGGCGGTGACCGACGCGCAGCAGCTGGCGCCCGCCTTGGAGTACGCGCCGCTGTCGCCCGACGCCGTCGACAAGGCGCAGGCGCTGATCCGCCGTATCAAGGTCGATGGCCAACCGGTGATCCAGTAAGCACCACACGCGCGGAGCAGGGGTGACCGCAGCGGAGGTCATCGCCTGCTCCGCGTCCTAGCCAGGGGGAGCGATGGCCGCGTCCGATTACCCGGCCCAGGTCGCCACCGCAGCGGCGCCCGCACGGCTGCGCGCCGGCCCGCGCTTGCTGGATGGCGACCGGCTGTTCCACGCGCTGGTGGGTCTGCTCGCGGCGTCGATCGTGGCGTTCGCCGCGCTGCTAGCCGTGTACTTGGTCAAGGACGCGCTGCCCGCGTTCGAGCGGTTCGGCGCGGCGTTTCTGTGGCAGCAGACGTGGAACCCCGTCACGCTCCAGTTCGGCGCGCTGCCCGCGATCTACGGCACGGCGGTGACCTCGCTGCTGGCGATGCTGCTGGCCGTGCCAGTGGGGGTGGGCGCGGCCATCTATCTGGCCGAGTTCGCGCCGCCCTGGGTGGAGAGGCCGCTGTCGTTCCTGATCGAGCTGCTGGCGGCGATCCCCAGCGTGGTCATCGGCCTGTGGGGGCTGTTCGTGCTGGTGCCAGCTATCCGCCCCGTGCAGCAGTGGCTGGGCCAGCATCTCGGCTGGTTGCCGCTGTTCAGCGGCCCGCCTATCGGCATCGGCGTGTTCGCCGCCGGGCTGGTGCTGGCGATCATGGTGCTGCCGATCCTCACGGCTATCGTGCGCGAGGTGCTATGGGCGGTGCCCACGCACCAGCGCGAGGCGGCCTACGCGCTGGGCGCCACGCCGTGGGAGATGGTCACCACCGCGGTGCTGCCCTACGGGCGCAGCGGCATCGTGGGCGCCGTCATCCTGGCGCTGGGCCGCGCGCTGGGCGAGACGCTGGCCGTGACGATGGTGATCGGCAACGCCTACCGCATCGACCCATCGCTGTTCGCCCAGGCGACCACCCTGGCCAGCAAGATCGCCAGCGAGTTTCGCGAGGCTGACTCGGCCGTGTTCCTCGCCGCGCTGATCTACCTGGCGCTGGTGCTGTTCGCCATCACGCTAGTCGTCAACGTCGTGGCCCGGCTGCTGGTGCTGCGGCTGAGCGTGCGCGCCATCGGCCACGGCCAGCAGGGCGGAGGCTGAGCGATGCCCAGCGAGCGCCGACGCATCTGGATCAGCCGCATCATGCTCGCGCTGTGCGGCCTGGCCGCCGGCCTGAGCGCCGCGATCCTGGTGGTCCTGTTGCTGTACGTGCTGGTCAAGGGCATCGCCTACGTGAACCTCGAGTTCCTGACCGCGCTGCCGCGGCCGCTGGGCGAGCCGGGCGGCGGGATGGCCAACGCCTTCGTCGGCAGCGCGGTGATGGTGGGGCTGGCCACGCTGTGGGCGACGCTGCTGGCAGTGGGCGCCGGCATCTACCTGGCGGAGTACGGGGGCGAGCGCACGGTAGCCGTCGTGCGCCTGGTGGCCGACGTGCTCAGCGGGCTGCCGTCGATCGTCATCGGCGTGTTCGCTTACACGCTGCTGGTCAAACCGCTGGGCACCTTCTCGGCGGTGGCGGGGGCGTTCGCCCTGGGGCTGATCATGCTGCCGATCGTGGCGCGCACCACCGAGGAGAGCCTGCGGCTGGTGCCCCACGAGCTGCGCGAGGCGGCGCTGGCGCTGGGCATCCCGCGCTGGCGGGCAACGCTCAGCGTGCTGCTGCCGACGGCCCGGGCAGGCATCCTCACCGGGGTGATGCTGGCAGTGGCACGCATCGCGGGCGAGACGGCGCCGCTGCTGTTCACCGCGTTGGGCAACCGCTTCTGGCCCAACGGGCTGCTGAGCCCGACCGCCGCTTTGACCTTGAACATCTACCAGTACGCCATCTCGCCGTACGACCAGTGGCACCAGCAGGCGTGGGCGGCAGCGTTCTTCCTACTGCTGTTCGTGCTGGTGCTGAACATCGTGGCGCGTCTGGTCGCCGCGCGGGCCATGCCGCGCTAGGTCGGTTAGCGAACGGGGCGGGGCCCGCCGTTCACAACGGCAGGCCCCCAGCGGCCAAAAGCCTCGAACCCGCCCCATAAGGAGACCGCGGGGATGCAACAAGTAGAGACGCCAGAGAGCCCGCAGGCGGCCGTCGTGATGCGCCACGGCCCTAGCGCGCCCAAAACGCTGCAAGCGCGCCACGTGAGCGCCTGGTACGGGCGCTTCCAGGCCATCCGCAACGTATCGCTCGACATCGCGCCGGGCAAGGTGACCGCCCTGATCGGGCCGTCGGGCTGCGGCAAGTCGACCTTCCTGCGCTGCCTGAACCGCATGCACGAGGTGGTCCGCGGCGCGCGCGTGGAGGGCAGCGTGCTGCTGGACGGCGAGGACATCTACGCTCCCGGGGTCGATGTGGTGCGCGTGCGCCGCCTGATCGGCATGGTGTTCCAGAAGCCAAACCCCTTCCCCACCCTGTCGGTGTACGACAATGTGGTCGTGGGGCTGCGGCTGGCCGGCGAGCGCCGGCGCGCGCGGCTAGACGAGGTCGTCGAGCGCTGCCTGCGCCGCGCGGCGCTGTGGGACGAGGTGAAGGACAAGCTGCGTAGCAGCGGCGCGTCGCTGTCCGGCGGCCAGCAGCAGCGGCTGTGCATCGCCCGCGCCCTGGCGGTGGAGCCCGCGGTGCTGCTGATGGACGAGCCGTGCTCCGCCCTGGACCCCATCGCCACCTATCGCATCGAGGAATTGATCCGCGAGCTGGCGCGGGACTACACTATCGCCATCGTCACCCACAACATGCAGCAGGCGTCGCGGGTGTCCGACTACACCGCGTTCTTCCTCATGGGCGACGATCGCACGGGCGAGCTGATCGAGTTCGGCCCCACCACCGAGCTGTTCACCCACCCGCGCGACCAGCGCACGGAGGACTACATCACCGGACGGTTCGGCTAGCCACCAGGAGAGCGACCATGGTCATGCGGGCAGGATTCCAGGAAGCGTTGCAGGGACTCCAGGACCAGGTGCTGATCCTCGCCAGCATGGCCGATAAGGCGATCGACCGCGCCATCGCGGCCCTCAAAGCGCGCGATGTCGAGCTGGCGCAGCAGGTCATCGACGAGGACACCCTGCTCGACCGCCGCCGCACCGACATCGAGGAGCGGGCCATCGCGTTGATCGCTACCCAGCAGCCGATGGCCAGCGACCTGCGCGCCATCGTGGTGATCCTCAACATCATCGTCGAGCTGGAGCGCATCGGCGACTACGCCGAGGGCATCGCCAAGCTGGCCATCCGCCTGGCCGACCAGCCGCCGCTCAAGCAGCTGATCGACATCCCCCGCATGGCGGAGAAGGCGCGCAGCATGCTGCGGCGCAGCATCGACGCCTATGTCGACCGCGATGCCGACGCTGCCCGCGCCATCGCCGCCGAGGACGACGAGATCGACCGGCTGCACGAGCAGGTATACCGTGAGCTGCTCACCTACATGATCGAGGACCCGCGTACCATCACCCGCGCCACGTACCTCATCTGGATCTCGCACAACCTGGAGCGCATCGCCGACCGCACGACTAACATCTGCGAGCGCGTGGTGTACCTGGTCACCGGCCAGATGGAAGATATCAATGCTCCGCGCTACTGACGCCCGCCTGCCGACTGGCCTGTACCGCGTGCACCAAGCGGCCGGCCACCCTCCTGAAAGCTGGGGCGAGCGCTCACGGCGGCGGAAAAACGGGGCGGGCGCCGGCTACTAGCGCGTTTCTAGCCGCGCTCCGACCGCGCTCTAACAGCGCGCGTGCTAAAAGCTAACTGGACACG
Organism: Chloroflexota bacterium; assembly: GCA_035294645.1. Taxonomy (GTDB): domain Bacteria; phylum Chloroflexota; class UBA6077; order UBA6077; family JAJPHF01; genus JADGHJ01. Next base: position 61,923 of record DATGKN010000164.1, on the reverse strand, counting down.
TTGATCGGCTCCGAAAGGAGGTGATCACGATGGCGATCGCGCGTTGGGACCCGTTCGCCGAGATGATGAGTCTACGCGAGGCGATGGACCGCCTGTTCGAGGAGAGCTTCGTACGGCCCACCAGCTTCATGGGCTGGGCGCGTACGGCGGGCGTGCCCATCGATGTGTACACCGACGGCGATAACTTCGTGATCGAGGCCGCGGTGCCGGGCCTGGCGCCGGACGCGGTGGACGTCTCGGTCCTCGGCAACGAGGTAACGATCCGCGGCGAGTACCCGACTGTGCCGGAAGGGCGCCGCTACTTGCTGCGCGAGCGGCCGTCCGGGCAGTTCGAGCGCCGTGTGACCCTGCCGGATCCGGTCGATGCGGAGCACGTGCAGGCGCACTATGAGCACGGCCTGATTCGGCTGACGGTGCCGAAGGCCGAGTCGGCGAAGCCGCGCCGCATCGCCCTGACCGCCGGCCGCTAAGCCGCCGATCGACACAGCTCTGTGCGGGCGCGGAGGCCCTGGTTGGGCCCCGCGCTCGATGCGTCTCCCCCCTCGCGGCTCGCCCGCGCCCCCACCACATTCGGTCAGGTCGCGGCCGCGCGCGGCGGCGAGGCACCACAATAATAGCGGCTATGGGCCTCGGGCCCGTGGATGGGGGAGTCGTGTCGTGCCCGCCGCGCTGTGTTCCGCGCCGCGCCTGCTGCGCGCCCCGTGCCCTGGCCATGTGCGCCTCGCCCTAGACGGAGCACGGCGCGACCCGGCGCGCGCGGCCGCGATCGAGCGCGCGCTGGCCGGCCTGTCCGGGGTGACGGGCGTGCGGGTAGACCCGCGGACCGGCACCGCGTTGGTGCGGTTCGACCCGGGGCGCTACACGCCGCTCCAGGTGGCGAGCGCGGCCGCGCGCACGCTGGGGCTGCGCGACGGGCCGGAGGCCCAGGCCACGGCTCTGCTACAGGTGCGCAGCGCCGTGCCCGGCCGCTTGCGCTTGGCGGTCGCCGGGCTGCACCGGGCGCCCGGGCGCGAGAGGTGGGTGGCACGCGCGCTGGCCGGCGTCGAGGGGGTGCTCGCGGCCAGTGCCAGCGCGCGCACGGGCACCGCGCTGGTCCGCTACCAGCCGGCGCGCTGGACGCCCACCGCGCTCGTGGCGGCGCTGGCGACCGCGCTGGCCCGCACCGCCCCGCCCGGCGCTCCTGTACCCCACGGTACGCCCGCGCCCGCCGAGGCCGCGCCGTGGCACGCTTGGCCGGCACCTAGAGTGCTGGCGCGGCTGGGCGTCGATCCCGCGCGGGGGCTATCCCCCGACGAGGTACGACGGCGCCAGGCGCGCTACGGCCTCAACCGGCTGCCCGAGGCCGCGCCGCCGCCGTTCGCGCGCCTGCTGGCCGAGCAGTTCGCCAACGCGCCCAGTGCCCTCCTGGCGGCCAGCACGGCGGCCGCAGTGGCCACCGGCGCGCTGCTGGAGGCGGCGCTGATCGCCGGGGTGCTGGTGGTCAACGCCGCGGTCGGCGCCCTCACCGAACGTCGCGGCCAGCGCGCGATCCAGGCCCTGCGCCGCGGGCTGGGCATCCGCGCGCGTGTGCGGCGCGGGGGCGTCGAGCAGCTCGTGGACGCCGACGAGCTGGTGCCGGGCGATGTGCTCGTCCTGCTGCCGGGCGACCCGGTGCCCGCCGACGCCCGGCTGCTGGCGGCCGAGCGGCTGCGCGTGGAGGAGGCCGCGCTGACGGGCGAGTCGCGCCCGGTGGCCAAGGACCCAGCGCCCGTCGCTGCGACCACCCCGCTGGCTGACCGCCGCGCCATGGTGCTGCGCGGGACCACCGTGCTGGGCGGCCACGGCACCGCGGTGGTGGTGGCCACGGGCGAGCACACGGCGTATGGCCAGCTGCGGCTGCTGGCCGCCAGGGCCGCGCCGCCGCCGACGCCGCTGGAGCGCGACCTGGCGACGCTGGGCCGCGCGGTCGCGGTCGGCGCCACGGCGATCTGCGCCGGGGTGTTCGGGCTCAGCCTGTGGCGCGGGGCGGGCCTGGGCGCGGCGCTGCACACTGCCATCGGCCTCGGCGTGGCGGCCATCCCCGAGGCGCTGCCCACCGTGGCCACTACCGTGCTGGCGTTCGGCTCGGGGCGCATGCGCCGCAAGGGCACGCTGATCCGCACGCTGGCCGCCGCCGAAGCGCTCGGGGCAGTGACCCATGTCTGCGCGGACAAGACCGGCACGCTGACCGAGAACCGCATGGCCGTGCGCGAGTGGGTCGTCGAGGGCCGCACAGTGCGGGTCACCGGCCCCGCGCTGGCACCCACGGGGAGCTTCCTGGTCGAGGGCGAGACGGTAGTGCCCGCCGCCTGGCCGGCACTGGCCGAAGCGCTGACGATCGGGGTGCTCAACTCCGACGCTTACTTGGTGGCGGGGCCGGGCGGCGCGCTGACGATCGACGGCTCGGCCACCGAGGGCGCCCTGCTGGTCGCTGCCGTCAAAGCCGGGCTGGCGATCGACGAGCTGCGCGCCACCCACCCGCTGTGCGACCGGCGCGACCGCGACGCCACCCGGCGCCACCTGCTGACCGTCCACCGCACCGCCGACGGCCCGTTGGCGCTGGTGAAGGGCTCGCCGGAGGAGGTGCTGGCCCTGTGCGACCGCGTGCGGCTCGCCGGCCGCGAGGAGCCGCTGACCGACGCCCTGCGCGCCGCCCTCGCCGAGCGCAACGCCGCGATGGCCGGCCGCGCCATGCGGGTGCTGGCCCTGGCGCGCCGCGCGCTGCCCCCTGACTATACCGAGGCGGACCTGGAGAGGGGGTTCACCTGGGTTGGGCTCGTGGGGTTGGTGGACCCGATCCGGCCCGGTGCGCCGGCGGCGATCCAGGCGCTGCACCGCGCAGGCATCCGCACGATCATGATCACGGGCGACCAGGCGCCGACGGCGGTGGCGGTGGCGCGCGAGCTGCAGCTGTCGCGGCGCGGCTCGCTGGCGGTGCTGGAGGCCGAGGAGTTGGCGCGGCTGGACTTGGCGGCGCTGCGCGAGCGGGTGCGCGAGGTGGGCATCTTCGCCCGCGTGCCGCCCGAGCTGAAGCTGGCGATCGTGCGCGCCCTGCAGGCCAACGGCAAGATCGTGGCCATGACCGGCGACGGCGTGAACGACGCGCCCGCGCTACGCGCCGCCGACGTGGGCATCGCCATGGGCGAGCGGGGCACCGAGCTGGCGCGCGAGCTGGCCGACGTGGTGCTGGCCACCGACGACTTCGCGCTGATCGTCGACGCCGTCGAGGAGGGGCGGCTGGTACGCGCCAACGTGCGGCGCGTGGTCCACTACCTGCTCGCTACCAACGCAGCCGAGGTATGGGTGGTAGCGGCGAGCGCCGTGCTCGGCTGGCCGGCGCCGCTGGCGCCCCTGCAGCTGTTGTGGCTGAACCTGGTGACCGACCTGGCGCCTGCTCTGGCTCTAGCCGTGGAGCCGCGCGACCCCACGCTGCTGGAGCAGCCGCCGCGCGACCCCGGAGCGTCGTTCCTGCCACGGCCGTTCCTGTTGCGGCTCCTAGGCGAATCGAGCGCGTTGGCGCTGGCGGCGCTGGGCGCGTTCGCCACCGGCCTGCAGCGCTACGGCCCCGGCCCCCGGGCGCAGACGATGGCCTTCGCCACGCTAGTGGGCGCGCAGATCCTGCACGCTCCCCTGGCGCGCGTGTACGACCAGCCGGCCCTGCGGGCGCGCACGCGGCCGAATCGCTGGCTCGCGCTGGCACTGCTCGCCTCGGCGGGCTTGCAGCTGGCCGCGCTGCTCCTGCCGCCGCTGCGCGCCGCGCTCGGCGGAGCCGCGCTGGGGCTGGGCGACCTGGTGGCGGCCGGCGCCTGGGCGGGCGGAGCGCTCGCCGCCCTGGAGGGCGAGCGCTGGCTGCGCCAGCTAGCGGCGCGCCCGGCACCCGCCGAGTAGGCCCGCGCCCCCGTATACTTGCTGGCCGCCCAGCGCGGGCGCCGACAGCTTGCAGCTCCGGCCAGCTATGCTATACTTACCGGCGGCGCCGATCCGCTATCGGCCGCCGGCCTGCCGGGTTAGCTCAGTGGTAGAGCGAGCGATTCGTAATCGCTAGGTCCAGGGTTCGAATCCCTGACTCGGCTCGCCCCATCCAGCCTGGCGATAGCGCCAGGTTTTTGCTTTCCCGGCCCATTCGCCCCACGAATCGGGCACCCCAATCGTACCCCCCGCACCGCGTGGCGCCAGCAGCGCGCCCATCCAGCCCGATAACGGCGTCGTCCCTCCTCTCGCACCCAACTACTGCCACCGAGTCCATCTGATACCCGCTATTGCGGAGTATTAGATATACTGCTGGGCATTTCGCGGCTGTTCTTCTCACCATGGTTGTCGTACACTGGAAACCCATCCACCGTGTGGGGGATAGACCACGATGTATACGGCGCGCTCGGCCTCGACCCCGATCGTTCAGGGCGACCCTATCCCCGCTATTGTCAAACGCAATACCTTATTGCTGGCGATCACCCAGGCGTGTGTCGGCATCGGCAACCAGATGGTGCCCACGCTGGGCGCGCTCACGGCGGTCCAGCTCACAGGCACCCTGGCGCTCGCGGGATTGGCCACTAGCGTGCTCGGCGCGGCCCGGCTGGCCATCGCGTACCCTATCGGGATGGTCATGGACCGCTACGGGCGCCGGACCGGGCTCGCGCTGGGCCTGGTGGCCTGTGTGCTGGGTGGGCTGGGGCTGGCGGCGGCGATCGTCGCGGGGTCGGTGAGCGGGTTCCTGCTCAGCACGGTGGTATTGGGCAGCGGGGTGAGCGCCGTCCAGCAGCTGCGGCTCGCGGCGGCCGATATGTACCCGCCCGAGCGGCGCGGCGAGGGCATGGGCTACGTGCTCAGCGGCGCGCTGCTCGGCGCATTGGTCGCGCCGGGCATGGTGAGCGTGGCCCAGGCGCTGGCCCAGCGTGTGCGCCTCGACCCGCTGGCCGCCGCCTGGCTGCTGGTGCCGCTCGCCGGCCTGCCCAGCCTAGCGCTGCTGGCGCTGATCCGCCCCGACCCGCGCGAGATCGCCCGCGAGCTGGCCCGCTACTACCCGCACTACGTGCCGCCCGTCGCCGCGGCCACGGAGACGCTGCGCTGGCAGGCGCTGTTGCGCCACTACCCGCGGCAGACCGCGTTCGCGGCTAGCTTCGCCGCCCAGGGCACCATGACCATGATGATGGCCGTAACCTCCCTGGCCCTGGCGCACCACGACCACGACCTCACGGCCATCTCGCTGGCCATGGCCATCCACGTGGTGGGCATGTTCGGCTTCTCGCTGCCGCTGGGCAAGCTGGCCGACGCCCTCGGGCGCCGCCACGTCATGCTGCTCGGTCTGGTCGGCGCCCTCGGCGGCAGCTTCCTGATCTGCCTGGTGAGCCACTACTGGCTCGTCACCGCCGGCGCGCTGCTGGTGGGCCTCGGGTGGTCGGCGGTGAACGTCGCCGCTGCGGCGCTGCTCGCCGACACCACCGGGCCGCTAGAGCGCGGCCGCGCCATCGGGCTCAACGACGCGCTCAGCAGCGCGGGCGCGGCCCTCATGCCGCTGGTCGGCAGCGCCGTGCTGGCCGCCGCGGGCCTCCCCGCGCTGGCGCTGGTGAGCCTCGGGCTGATGGTGGTGCCCACCGCGCTGCTGTTGCGCCTGGTGGAGCCACAGCCTGGCACGTATGGCCCCGCGCCCGTGTAGTGCTCAGGCGGCGCGCGGCAGGGCGATCTGCACGGTGGTGCCCCGCTCCGGCCCCTCGCTCTCGGCCCAGATACGGCCGCCGTGCAGCTGCACGGTATGCTTGGCGATCGCTAGGCCGAGGCCGGTGCCGCCGCCAGCGCGCGCCGCGTCGGCCTTGTAAAACCGCTCGAAGATGCGCTCGAGCTGCTCCGGCGCCAGCCCCACCCCCGTATCGCGCACACTGAGGCGCACGCGGTGGGGCTCGGCCGCGGCGCTGACCACGATCTCGCCCCCGGGAGGGGTGAACTTGATGGCGTTGTGGATGACACTGATCAGCACCTGGGTGATACGCTCGGCGTCGACGACCATCGGCGGCAGCGCAGGGGGCAGCGCGGTGCGGAGCACCACCCCCGCGCGCTCGGCCAGCGGCGTGAGCCGACGGACCGCCGCCTCTACCAGCGGCAGCGGGTCGGTCGGCGCCAGGGTCAGCTCCACCCGGCCCGCTTCCAGGCGTGACAGCTCGAGGAGCTGCTCGACCAGGCGATGCAGGCCCAGCACCTCCTGCTCGATACGAGCCAGGAAGTCGCGCGCTGCCGCCGGGTCGTCGATGGCCCCGTCCTGGAGCGTCTCCACCATGGCCCGTACGGCAGCGATGGGCGTGCGGAGGTCGTGCGAGACATTGGCCACGAAGTCGCGCCGCACGGTCTCCAGACGCCGCAGCTCGGTCAGGTCGTGCAGGACGAGCAGCAGCTGGCCGTCGGCCGCGGTGGGCAGCCGCGTCACGCTAGCGCGCAGGAACCGCGGCGGTGTGCGCCACTCGATGAACGTCGTGGCCGGCCCCTCCGCCGCCCCCCGCTCGACCAAGGCCACCAGCTCGTGGTCGCGCAGCACTTCGGCCACCGTGCGCCCGATGGCCGCCCCCCGGCGCAGGCCCAGCAGCCGCTCGGCGGCCGGGTTGAGCCGCGCGATGCGGCCGCCGGCGATGATCACCACGCTGTCGGCCAGATGCGCGAGGATCGTGTCCAGCCGGTCGCGCTCGGCCGCGCGCGCGCGCAGCTGGGCCCGCGCGGTGGCCAGCAGCCGCTCCAGCGCGGCGGCGAGCCGCTCGACCTCGCGTGGCGCGCCGGCGGGTAGCAGCGGGGGCCGCGCGTCTGCCAGCCGTTCCGTGGCGGCCAGCACATGGGCGCGCAGCGCCTCGAGGCCGTGCTCTAGCCGGCGGCCGAGCAGCAGGGCGACGCCGGCGGCGAGCGTGCTGCCGGCCAGTCCTACCAGCAGCAGGGGGAGCAGGATAGGCGCGGACGGTGGCCCCGCGCCAGCGCGAGGCGGGATCAGCTCTAGCACAGCGCGCGGCGCCGCGGCATCCCCCACGGGCACCCGGACAACGGCGCCCGCTGCAGGGGTCGGCGGCGCGGCGGCCCAGGCGCGGCCGTCGGGCGCCGTCAGGGTGATATACGCCCCCGTGGCAACCGCCAAGTGGCTGGCGAGCGCCGCGGGGTCGAGGCGCTCAGCCGGGCAAGCGGCCAGCGTCTCGCAGCCGGCGGCGTCGAGCGCGGCCGCCACGCTCGCAGCGGCGAGCCGCGCCTGGGCCTGGAGGTGGTGCGCGGTGAGCGCCTGCTGCTCGCGGGCAACTAGCGGCGCCAGCACGAGCAGCAGGGCCAGCACGAGCAGCAGGCCGAGGCCACCGGTGGCGAGAGCGAGCCGAGTGCTGAAGCGGCCCATGGGCCTCTCCTGCGGCGCCCAGGGTGCGCGCTAGGCGGCCTCGCGGAAGCGATAGCCGACCCCCCACACGGTCTCGATCCAGCGCGGGGTCTCCACCCGGTCGCCCAGCTTGGTGCGCAAGCTGCGGATATGCACGTCCACCGTGCGCGTGTCCCCCGCGTAGTCGTAGCCCCACACCCGGGTGAGCAGTTGGCTGCGGGTGAACACCTGCCCCGGCGAGCGGGCGAGAAAGGCCAGCAGATCGAACTCGCGCGGTTTGAGCGTTACCTCGACGCCCTCCACCAGCACGCGGCGGCGGCGCAGCTGGATCACCAGCCCGGGGGCCTCGATCGTGTCAGGCTCGGTGTCCCCCGCGGCCCGGGCCAGCTCGGCCCGGCGCAAGATGGCCTTCACGCGCGCTACCAGCTCGCGCATGGAGAACGGCTTGGCCAGGTAGTCGTCGGCGCCTAGCTCGAGGCCCACCACACGATCGACCTCGCTATCGCGCGCGGTGAGCATGAGGATGGGAACGTTGCTACGCTCGCGCAGCCGCCGACAAACATCCAGGCCATCCATGCCTGGCAGCATCAGGTCGAGGATGATCAGGGAGGGGCGCTGCGCCCGGGCGCACTCCAGAGCCGTCTCGCCATCGGCGGCCTCGAGTACCTCGAACCCCTCGCGCCGCAGGTTGTAGCCCACCGCGTGCCGTAGATTCGGCTCGTCGTCGACGATCAGGATCCGGGCCATGGGTCGCGTGTCTCCGCCGCGCCGAGCTCGCGGTCGCCGGCTATTCGAGTGTACCGCAGCCGTGGGCCCGAGGTGGGCGAGCCCCGGGGAGCCCTGGGGGTGCCCCGGGGCTCGCCCGCTAGCTAGTTCAGGCGCGACAGCGCCTGCGCGAGGGCCGTGATCTGCTGCGGGTCGTGGAACGGGTTCACCTGCTGGCCGTCGTTGTTGAACAACGGCATGGTATTCACGTTGGTGACCGATGCGTCGGTCTGCACCTGCACCATGAGGAACGGCGGGAGCTGTGGCAGGCGCCCGCCAGCGCCGCCTTGGCCGCCACTCGGGGGCTGCGGGGGCTGGAGCTGGTACAGCGTCGCTTGCGCGCCCTGCACGTTCACCGGGCTGCGCTGCACGCCGTCGAGCTGGGTCCAGAACGGCACCCCCGCCTGCTGGCGGAAGTCGCGCAGGAAGCGTTCCCAATCGGCGCGCGGCTGCTGGATGATCACGACGTACGGCGTGCTGGGGTCGTCGCGCGTGCCGTAGGCTAGCAGCACCTGGCGCGGCTGGTCGGGCAGGTCGGCCACCACCACGTCGTTGAGCACCAGGCTATTCTGGCGCTGGCCGCGGATGTCGGTGAAGCCGCGCTGCAGTGGTAGCTCGCGGCCGAGCCAGTACAGGGGGAACCCGATGCGGCGCGCGCGGTCGAGCTGCTGGTCCAGGCCGGCCTGCAGGCTCTCCACGGACTGGAGCGTGAGCAGGCTGCTGTCCACGGCCGAGCGGTCGAGCAGCTCGGTGCGGTTGTAGGTCACCGTGCGCACGCTCAGCTCGCGGCCCCCGTTCACCTCGGTGCCCCGGACGGTTTCCTGCAGCGGCAGGTTCGTGTTGGGATCGAGATACAGGGTGTACTCCTGCTGCAGGGTGACCGTTTCGGTCTGCGGCTGGCCCTGTTGCTGGCCCGGCTGCTGTACGGGCCGCTCGACGGTCTCGCGGCGGCTGAACGTCAGCTTCACCGCTGGATTGCCGTTGAACTGGTCGTTGGGGTTCGCGGTAACCTCGTCGACCGGGTTGACCTCGCCGGCCATGTACGCGGCGATGAGACTGGGCGCCAACACGCTGAAGGCGGGGTTGCGCACCCGGTCGCGGACCTCCTCGCGCACCGTGACCTTGTTGACCTTGTTGAGCACAGCGTCGTAGGTGGCCACGTCCCAGCCGTCAACGACCAGGGCTGTAACGAGATTGTTATCTCGGCGCACCTCCAAGCGCCCCTTGCGCTGCTCGGCATCGATCCAGACGGTGAACTCGCTGGTCAGCTCGCCGGCCTCGACGCGATCGCGCACGGTCTGCTGGGCGCGAAAGACGCGCCCCGGTTGGCTCATGGCGCTCGTCGTGCGCTCCAGCCAGTCGCGCGCTTGCTCATCGGGCGCAGGTCCAGCCACGACGCGCCCACTAGGTCCCAGCACGGTGCTCAGCGCCAGCAGCAGCCCTGCCACGAGCGGGAACTGGCGCCGTAGCCCCGGCCCGCACCAACCCATCTTCTCCTCCTCTGGCTCTCGGTCCCGACGCGGCCGCTTCGCGAGAGCCGACCGCGGTTCTGGCCGGCGGAGATTTTACCGCAGCGGCCGAGCCGCACGCGAGCCGCCCCGGCCCGGCCCCCGCGCCAGGGCAAGCAGACGGCACGTATCTTGCAACACCGGCGCCATGGGGAGCCGGCCCCGCGCCGGCAGCGGGGCCGGCCTTCCCCCAACCGGCGGCCGCCAGCCGCCAGAGAGGGAGTGCGAGTATGGCTCAAAGCAATCCTGCCACGCCACAGCGGATGTCGCGGGCCGAGGCGGCGCGCAAGGGGGGGCTTGCCGTGAGCGCCAACCGCGAGCACATGGCGCGCATCGGGCGCAAGGGGGGCCAGACCGTCTCGCAGAACCGCGAGCACATGGCGCGCATCGGCGAAAAGGGCGGCGCGGCTCGCCGGCGGGCCACCAGTTAGTACGCCACCGCCACGACGATACGATTCGGTGCCGCTCCGTCGGTACCCCCGCACCTGCGCGTCCCCAGCTCCATGCTAGAGTGGCTGGCGGAAGGGAGGAGTCGCCCGCGAGGAGGTACCCGCCGTTCGCTGCGGCGGCTCCCCCCAGCGGCCTATCTCGTAGAGTGGAGCAGCAGCGCGGGGAGCGCGAGTGAGCGTGACACTGCCACCGTATCGGGTCGCCCTCGACGCCGCGCGCGCGGCCGGGCGCCTCATCCGCGAGCAATTCGGGCAGGCGCAGGCGGTGGAGCTGAAAGGTGAGCGCGACCTTGTAACCGCGGTGGACCGCGCCGCCGAAGCGCTGATCGTGGAGCGCATCCGCGCGGCGTTTCCCGACCACGCGGTCCTGGCCGAGGAGGGAACGGGCCGCGGGCGCGGCGGGGCGACCCACTGCTGGTTCATCGACCCGCTTGATGGGACTACCAACTACGCGCACGGCTATCCCTTCTGCGCGGTCTCCATTGCCTACGCGGTCGCGGGTATCGTCCAGGTCGGGGTGGTCTACGACCCATTGCACGAGGAGCTATTCACCGCCGCGGCGGGCACCGGGGCGTATCTAAACGGCCAGCGCCTGCGCGTGTCGACCACGCCGCGGCTACAGCATAGCCTGCTGATCTCGGGGTTCCCCTACGACCGCGCGGATATGCCTCGCGCGCTGCGGCTGTGGACGGCGCTGTTGCCGCTCAGTCAGGCGCTGCGCCGCGACGGGGCAGCGGCACTCGACCTATGCTATGTGGCGGCGGGCCGCGCCGATGGTTTTTGGGAGCGCCACCTCCAGCCGTGGGACCTGGCTGCCGGGGCGCTGATCGTGCGTGAGGCGGGCGGCCAGGTCAGCGACTTCCGCGGTGGGCCGCTCGACCTCCACGGCGGCGAAGTAGTAGCTACCAACGGACGCATCCACGCCGAGCTAGTGGCCACGCTGCGGGCGGCCGAGGGTGATTAGCCCTCCTCGTCGACCACCGCGATAACGCCGCGCTCCAACGGGAAGCGCTCGCACAGCGCGCGCACCTCGGCGCGGCAGCGGGCCAGGTTGTCGGGGTCGGGGCGCGTGATCGCCGAGACCAGCAGCTCGGCTACCTGTTCCATCTCCGCCTCGCCTAACCCGCGGGTAGTGACCGCGGGCGTGCCAAGGCGCAGGCCGCTGGTCTGCGCCGGCTTGCGGGTATCGAAGGGGATCATGTTCTTGTTGGTCACCAGCCCGGCGGCCTCGGCGCGCGTGGCGGCCTCGGCGCCCGTGAGGCCCAGCGGGGTGAGGTCCACGAGCAGCAGGTGGTTGTCGGTGCCGCCCGACACCAGGCGCAGCCCGCGCCGCGCCAGTGCCTCGCCCAGCGCGCGCGCGTTGCGTACGACCTGCTGCTGGTAGGCGCGAAACGCGGGATCGAGCGCCTCGCGCAGGGCCACCGCTTTGGCGGCGATGGCGTGGTCAAACGGCCCCCCCTGCAGGCCTGGAAACACGGCCTTGTCGATGGCGCTGGCATATTGCGCCTTGCACAGGATCATCGCGCCGCGGGGGCCACGCAGCGTCTTGTGCGTAGTGAAAGTCACCACATCGGCGTAGGGCACTGGGCTGGGATGCACGCCCCCCGCCACCAGCCCGGCGATGTGGGCCATGTCCACCAGCAGCAGCGCGCCGACCTCGTCGGCAATGGCGCGGAAGGCGGCGAAGTCGATCAGCCGTGGGTAGGCGGTCGCGCCCGCCACGATCAGCCGCGGCCGCTCGCGCCGGGCGATGGCGCGCACCTCGTCGTAGTCGATGCGCTCGGTGTCGCGCTGCACGCCGTAGTGGACGAAGCGGAACAGGCGGCCCGAGAAGTTGACCGGGCTGCCGTGGGTGAGGTGGCCGCCCTGGGCGAGGTCCATGGCCAGAATCGTGCTGCCGGGCTCCAGCAGCGCGAGGTAGGCGGCCATGTTGGCCGGCGAGCCGGCGTGCGGCTGCACGTTGGCGTGCTCCGCGCCGAACAGCTCCTTGGCACGCGCGATGCACAGCGCTTCGAGCTCGTCGACGTGGTGGTTGCCCTGATAGTAGCGCCGGCCGGGGTAGCCCTCGGAGTACTTGTTGGTCAGCACCGAGGCCATCGCCTGCCGGACGGCCACCGAGGCGTAGTTCTCGGAGGCGATCAGCGCCAGGGTGGTGCGCTGGCGCTCGTCCTCGGCCGCGAGGATGCGCGCCACTTCGGGATCGACGGCCGCCACGTCGCGCACGCGAGAGCTGATGGCCATGCCCCTCTCCTCAACCCCCTTCAGCGGGCACCAAAAAGCCCAGCGCACGCCGGGCACGCCGGGCGCCCCGCTCTCCAGTATAGCCCGTGGGCCTGCGGGCCGGGCGCGGCGGGAGCACGGCTATACTTCCGGCGAGCGGCGCGCCGACCGGCAGGGCCGCAACGCCGCGGGAAGAGTACGGGAGGAGCGCATGGACACGCAGCAGCCGCGCCTGGAATCGGAGCCCCGCGACCACGCCGTGGCAGGGCGGGTGCCGTTTGGTATCGCCCGCACGCAGAGCCAGCGCATCGAGCTGGTGTTCGCGCTACGGCAGGGCGGGACGCTGCCGGTGACCCACGACCTCGGCACGCCGGTGACGGCGGAGGTGCTGGACCACTACTGCGAGGAGCTGCGCCAGGCGATCGCGGCGGGCCAGGGGTGGTGGCAGTTCGCCGACGCCTGGGGCGGCAGCGGCCAGCGCGCCTACCTCGACCTCAGCCAGGTGGTCGGGTTCACCGCGCGGCCGGTGCGCTAGGGCAGCTCCACGTGCAGCTGGGCGGCGACCGCCCCCACCACGGCGGCGCGGCGCTGGCTCCAGCCGCTGTCGGCAGGCACCACGCCCAGGGCAGCCAGCGCGCCCAACCCCACCGCTGCCAGGTACAGCCAGTCGGCGAGCCCGCGCCGCAGCCAGGCCTCGTTGCCCTCGCCGCCCAGCACGAACTGGAGCTGCCAGTCGCCCCAATGCTGGCGGATCGTCAAGGCGCGCTCGAACCCGGCCTTGCTGCGCGGGTGCGACTGCTGGTCGAGCTGGGCCTGTAGCTCGCCCACCAGTGGCGCGAGCCGGCCGGCGGCCTCTAGCGCCCGCCGCGCCGCGCCCGGTTCGATCACCTCGCCGCGCAGCCAGGCGGCGGCCGCCGCAGGCTGGTGGACCATGTGCAGCGCGAGCACCAGGGTGTCCAGGTAGGTGAGCCACACGCGGCAGGCCTGCAGGTACAGCCCGCGCTGCACCAGGTAGTAGCTGGCCAGCAGCTCGTCGTACAGGCGCACCAGGCACGCCTCGCAGGCGAGCCGCGCCTCCTCGCTCGGCCAGGCGAGGCGGTCGTCCTCCTCGGCGGCGCCGAGCAGGTCGAGATACACCGCCAGCACCTCCTCCGCCAGCGTGCACTCGCGGCCCGCGGTGGCTCGCACGCGCTCCAACACGCGCGCCTCCCGAGCGGCCACGGGATCGTAGCGGCGCGCCCAGCCGCTGGCGGCCAGCGGCGGCTCACTCATTGGGCCGCCCCGCCCGCGCGGGCACCAGTCGCGCGTACAACAGCGCCTGCGTCACCCCCCATACCAGATTGACCAGGAGCCAGCGGCCAGCGATGGAGCGGGGCTGCCGCGAGGCGGGCGGCGCGATCTTGGTCGCCGGCAGTAGCAGGAAGTGCCCGACCGTCCAGACCGCCGCGCCGTAGGCGAGCCCGTGCAGCAGCGCCGGCAAGTGGAAGGTGGACTGGAACAGGGCGTACACGAGCCCCCACGTGCCCCCGTAGGCGAAGTGGGTGAACCAGACCCAGCCGGCGTGCTGCCGCTCGGTCAGCTCGACCTCGAAGATGCCGCGCGCGAACTTGGTCACGATGCGGTGCGGCGGCGGCGGCCCGCGGCGGGCGAGGAACTCGGGCGGGGCGAACGGACCGAACAGCAGGCGTCCGAGCGTGTAGCTGACCCCGGTGGCTAGCCCCCCGGCGAGCAGCCCCTTGAGCACTACGGCCAGTGGACTCGGCGCGCTGGTCATCGCGATGCCCCCTGTTCGCCGGCGCGGGCCGCGGTCAGTAGCGGCGGCCGACCTGCCGGGTGATGTCGAAGCGGGCCGTGTCGGCGATGGCCATTACGGCCATCACCCCGGCCTGGACCGGGTCGGTGACCACTAGATCGGCAGCATCGGGCACGGTCCCGGCCATGTTGAGCGAGATGACGAGGATCCCCTGCGCGCGGATCTCGTGCACCGCCTGGGTGATCTCGCCGCCCATCAACGCCCCGGCGAGCACCAGCACCCGCGCGCGGGGCAGCCGGGCCACCGCGCGCACCGCGGCGGCGAGCTTCTCCTCGCCCACCAGCGGGATGGTATCCACCGAGATGCACTCGCCGCGGATATTGTGCCGGTCGGCCTCGGAGACCGCGCCGAGCATCACCTGGCCGACCTGCGCGCCCCCGCCGATGACGATCACGCGCTTGCCGTAGATGCGCGAGAACGGGCGGAGCTGCTCGACGCGCACCACCACCTCCAGCGCGGCGAGGTCGCGCACCACCGCCTCGACGTCGCGCACCCCTTCTAGCTCGAAGTACAGGCTCGCCTGGCCCCCGCTGCGCGCGTGGATATCCACATGCGCGATGTTCGCCTCGTGGGCGGCGAGCACCTGGCACAACTGGAGCAGGATGCCGGGCGCGTCGCGGGCCCGGACGAGCAGGGCGGTCGTGTCGTCGCGCTCGCTCATGCGCTTCTCCGGGGCTAGGGATTCTTATAGGCGCCGCCGCGGGCAGTGTCAATGCGCGCCACGTGGCGGGTGCAGTGTGTACAATGGCCACGATGCGCGTCCTGCACGTGATCACCTACTACCACCCGCACTTGAGCGGCTTGACCATCTACGTCGAGCGGCTGGCGGCCGCGCTGGCCGCGCGGGGGCACGCCGTGACGGTGCTGGCCTCGCGCCACCAAGCGGGGCTTCCGCGCGCGGAGTGGCGCGCGGGCGTGCGCGTGGTGCGCGCGCCAGTGCTGCTGCGCGTCCACAAGGGGGTGGTGTCCCCAGCGTTCACCGCGCTCGCCTGGCAGCTGGCGCGCGAGCACGATGTGGTCAATCTGCACCTGCCCCTGCTCGAGGCCGGCTGGCTGGCCGCGCTGGCCCGCGCGGCGGGGCGCCCAGTGGTGCTCACTTACCACTGCGACCTGCGCCTACCGCCCGGCCGGCTCAACCGGGCCATCGAGGCCGCGATGACGCTGACCCATCGCCTGGCCGGGCGTCTGGCCCAGCGCGTGGTGACCTACACCCGCGATTACGCTGTCCACTCGCCGTTCGTCTCGCGCTACCTCACGAAGGTGGAGACGGTATTTCCGCCGGTGGTCCAGGCGCCGCCGCCGCCCGGCGCGGCCGAGGCGCTGCGGGCACGGCTGACCCCCCACGGTGAGCGCCTGGTGGGCTTCGCCGGGCGCGTGGCCACCGAGAAGGGGATCGAGTACCTCTTGCAGGCCCTGCCGGCGCTGGAGCGCCTGGTGGGCCCGGTGCGCGTGGCGTTCGCGGGCCCCTACGAGGGCGTGGTCGGCGAACGCTACTACCAGCAGCTCGGGCCGCTCATCGCGCGCTACCGGCCGCAGCTCGACTTCCTGGGCGCCCTGCACGGCGCGGAGCTGGCGGCGTTCTACGCCGCGCTCGACTGCCTGGTGCTGCCCAGCGTCAACTCCACCGAGTCGTTCGGCATGGTCCAGGTGGAGGCGATGCTGTGCGGCACCCCGGTGGTCGCCTCGGCGCTGCCCGGGGTGCGGCAGCCGGTGCGGGTCACCGGCATGGGCGAGATCGCGCCAGTGGCCGATGCCCAGGGGCTGGCGCTGGCACTGGCGCGCGTGCTGCGCCACCGGGCCCACTACGTGCGGCCGCGCGCCGAGATCGCCGCCCGCTTCGATCCCGCGGCGACGACCCAGTTCTATGAGGCGCTGTACGCGCGCGTCCGCGCGGAGGTGCGCGCGCAGGACGTAGGGGACCGGCTTCCAGCCGGATCGACCGCGTGACGCGCCTGGGGGCAGGCGCTCAGGGGGGAGAGTACGACCATGCCATCGCGTCGCGTCGTGCCGCTAGCTTTCGGCCTCCTGGCCGCACTGGGGCTGAGCATGGCCTGCGCGGGGGGCGGGCAGCCCGGGCGTAGCGGCGGGGCTGCCGCTAGCACGGCCGTCCCGGCCGCGCCGGCCGCGTCCGCCAGCCCAGGGGCCCCGGCCAGCACACAGCCACGGGCCTACCAGCCGACCCCGCTGCAGCCACCGGTGACGGTGCGCGTGGGCACGGTGAACTCGACCTCCGACGCCGGCCTGTTCATTGCGATGGAGAAGGGGTACTTCCGCGACGAGGGAATCGCGATCGAGACGACCAACTTCCAGACAGCGGCGCAGATGATCGCCCCGCTGGGCACCGGCCAGCTAGACGTGGCCACCGGCGCGATCGCGGCGGGGGTGTTCAACGCGGCGGCGCGCGACGTGCCGCTGCGCATCGTGGCCGACAAGGGCAGCACGCCCGGCCCGGAATGGGACTTCTCGGCGCTGATGGTGCGCAAGGACCTGATCGACTCGGGCCGCGTACGCGACTACGCGGACCTAAAGGGCCTGACGATCTCCACCACGTCGCCCGGCAACTCGACAGAGGTCGAGGTGGTGTGGGCGCTGGCCAAAGGCGGGCTGGCCTTCGAGGACATCCACTATACCGCGCTCAGCTTCACCGACATGATCTCGGCGTTTGCCAACGGGGCCATCGACGCGGCGATCGTCATCGAGCCGTACATCTCCCGCATCGAGGCCCTGGGCACGGCCGTCCGCTGGCATGGGGTGTCCGAGTTCTACGGCAACCACCAGGTGGCGGCTATTCTGTATGGCCCCGGGTTCGTGCGCGAGCAGCAGGAGGTGGCGCGGCGCTGGATGATCGCCTACATCCGCGGCCTCCGCGACTACAACGACGCGTTCGGCCCCAAGCGGCAGGGCCGCGACGAGGTGATCCAGATCCTGACCAAGCACACGCCGATCAAGGACCCGCGCGACTACGAGGCCATGCGCCCGGCCGGGCTCGATCCCGACGGCAAGCTGAACCTGGAGTCGATTGCCCGCGACCTCGAGTACTACCAGCGCGCCGGCCACGTCACGCAGCCGATCGACCTGGCGCAGGTGATCGACACCAGCTTCCAGGAGTATGCAGTCAGCCGCCTGGGGCCGTACCAGCGCTGACCAGGGCTCAGGCGAACAGGTGGCGGTGCTCCTGGACCCAGGCGAGGAGCCGCGCGATGCCCTCGTGGGCGGGAATCGTCGGCTGCCACCCGAACGCGGCCGCCCGCCGCACGTCGGAGACGTACACCTTCTGGTCGCCTGGCCGCCACGGCCCGTAGTTGACCGGGAGGCGGCGACCGAGCAGCTCTTCGAGCAGCGGCCCGAACTCGGCCCACACCGCGAGCGTGTTGGCCGGACCGCCGCCCAGGTTGTAGATCTGGCCGGCGGTAGTGTCGAGACGGGTGTAAGCTAGTTCGAACGCTCGCAGCAGGTCGTCCACGTGCAGTACGTCGCGCACCTGCTTGCCGTCGCCATAGATGGTGATGGGGCGCCCCAGCACCGCCGCGATCACGAAGTGCGCCACCCAGCCCTGATCCTCGTTGCCGAACTGCCGCGGGCCGTAGATGCAGCTCATGCGGAACACGACCGTGCGCAGGCCGTAGATGCGCGCGTAGTCGCGTACGTACTGATCGGCCGCGCCCTTCGAGCAACCGTAAGGCGAGTGGAAGTCGAGCGGCTGCCGCTCGTCGATCCCCTGGGGCCGGTCGGCATAGGCATAGCGCGTGGCCTGCTCGACCACGGCCACGTCGTCCAGGCCACCGTAGACTTTATTGGTGGAGGTGTAGAACACCGCGCAGCCGTGCTGGCGCGCCGCCTCCAGCACGTTGAGGGTGCCGCGCGCGTTGACCTCGAAGTCGTGCACCGGGTCGGCCACCGAGGTGGTCACCGCCACCTGGGCGGCCAGGTGGAAGATCGCGTCGGCGCCCGCGGCGGCGGCGCGCACGGCGGCCGCGTCGCGCACGTCGGCCTGCACGACCTCCAAGGCGGGGCCGATCGTGGCGCGCAGCCAGGCGAGGTTGCGCTCACTGCCCGGCCGCGCCAGGTTGTCGAGGATCCGGACAGCGTGGCCGCGGTCGGCCAGGTAGCGCGCCAGGTTGCAGCCGATAAACCCCGCCCCGCCAGTGATCAGCGCTCGCATCGGCTCCCCATGTGCGCAACTCGGCCCGAAGTGTATCAGGCGCGCGCCCATCCGCTCAATCGGTCGCCGGACGCCCGCGCCGCCCCAGCGGTTACCTCGGGTGATACGCGGGGTGTGGCGCGGTTCGCGACGGCGCTGTGATCGCGTGCACGACGCGGGCGGCCGCGGCCATGGCACACTGTGTATAGGGAGCAAGGGTGCCCCCCCCCTGTGCAATCGCCGGCGCGCGTCGATGATTGACTTAACAGCGGCGGGTAGTCACCCGCCAGGGGAAGCGAGGACGACGATGAACGGCACGAAGAACTATGATCCGGATCTGCGGATGTTCCGCGAGGCGCCCAAGCCCGTGAGTGTTGCACACCTCCGCTTCCTGCGCTGGCTGGCGGAGCGGGGTAAGCTGGAGCACCCCCCAGCGGGCCCCCCCAGCGGACCGTTCGCCGAGCCCCCTCCCCCCTCGCGGCTGGAGGAGGCCGCCTGAGCGCGCCGCGCTAGCGGTACAGCTGCTCCAGCAGGTCGCTGGCCGCCACGCGATCGACCAGCGAGTGGTCGACCAGCGTCTCGGCGCGGGGGAGCGCGACCCCCGGGCGCGCTTGGGCGGCGAAGTCGATCGCGCGCTGGAGGCCCTCTACTGACAGGCGTGGCACGCGCTCCAGCAGCCGGTCGCCGTACACCGCGTACGCCTCGGCGAGGCCGTCGGGGTCGTCGAGCTGGGTATAGCGCTTCAGCAGCTCGCGGGCGAAATCCGGGTCGTGCTTGGTGCGCGCGATGCTAGCGAACAGCCCGCGGATGAACCGCTCCATGTACGGGTAGCGGCTAGTGTAGCTCGCGCGAGTGGTCCAGATGGCGGCGCCGGGCCAGGGGGGGCCTTCGCTGAGGTCGCCGAAGTCGGTGTAGCCCTCCTTGGCGATGATCGTGCTCAGCGGCGGCGGCAGCACGATCGCCTGGCCGTTACCCAGCTTCAGGTGTTGGATGCGCTCGGCCTGGTTCGGCCCCACCCAGTAGCCCGCGAGCTGGGTCTCGGGGTCGATCCCCACACGCCGGAGCGCCTCGCGCGTCTGGAAATCGTTCAGCGAGCCCTTGGCGTTGATGATCGCCGCCTTGCCGACGAGCTCGGCGGCCGTGGTGATGTCGGCGGCGGTGATCAGCCGCTGGTCGAAGGCGTTGTGGGTGCCCCCCAGGATGACCACGTTGCCGACCAGCGCCGCGCTGGCTAGCAGCGGCAGGGAGGGCGGGGCCACCACCACATCGACGTGGCCGTTGGCCACCGCCGACATGGCCAGCTGCTCGCTGGGCAGGGGCACGAGCGTCACCGCCAGCCCCTCCCGCGGGAACACCCCGCCGTCGATGCCCACCCAGTACGGGAGAAGGTAGCCCGCCACCTGCGGGAGCTGCGTGATCCCGACGCGGAAGGGAAAGGTGCCGGCGGTGGGCGTGGGTGTGGGGGCCAGCACGGCGAGGCTAGCGGGCGTCGGGGTTCCGGCTAGCGTGCCGGGTGTGGCGGCGACGCAGCTCGCCAGGCTCAGCGCCAGCAGGGGCAAAACCAGCCAGCCGCCCCTTGTGGCGTGGCGTCCTTCCACCCAAGCATCCCCTCGTTTCGTTGCTCGCTCCCTGGGGCCGCGGCCGCGGGGCGCGATGGAGGCTACACCGCGTTCCGTCCCCCCGTCAACCCGCGCCGGCCCGTCTCGTGAGCTGTGCAGGCCGGATCGGCGGGGCCAGGTGGCTGACGACGCGGGGGGGGGCGCGTGCGCCCCCGCCTCCCCACGAGCGCTAGCGCCCAGAGCGCGGGCGCTCCGGCGCGACCGCCGGGCCCACGGTAGGACTCAGCTGGGTGGCCCGCGCCCGCAGGGTAAACGTCTGCTCGGCGGCGCTGTTGTTGGCCTCGTTCATCTCCGCGACCTGGCCGGGCGCGTCGACCAGGACCGCGAACCGGTGCGGGCCCGGGGGAAGCGTATCGACCAGGAAGCAGTGCTCGGTCACCTCGCTGACCGCCAGGCCCGAGACCGGAAAAGTCCCCCAGGCGGGCACGGCGCCATCCACCTGGAGCGCTAGCTGGAACGGGCCGGCGGGGCGCTGCCCCTGGTTCAAGACGGAGGGGCATACCACGGGTCGCCCGTCGTCCAGGGCGAACTGCCGCAGGTTGTGCGGCACCAGATCGGGCAGCGGGGTGCGCCGCACCTCATAGACCACGGTGATGTCGAACCCGCCGCGGCGCAGCCGCTGGCTGTGGCGGCCCACGCTCCAGCCGTCCCGCTCGCGCAGGACCAGGTCGGCGGCCGGGGCCACGCCATGCTCAAAGCCCATGTCGGGCAGCGGGTCGCTCTCGCTGGCGCCGAGGCGCAGCGCGAGGACCTCGCCAGGGTGTACGGCGATCCCGGCCTCGGCCGACGCGGCAGTGCGATCGCGGTTGTCGCTGCTCGCACTGGGCATCAGCCGGTCGAGCTGGTGCACGCTCCCGGAGCTGGCCGAAAACCGCCAGCTCTCGCCGACATACCCCCGGTACACCCCGCAGCCGTCGCGGAGCGGATCCCCGCTGTCCTGACACCCGAGGTAGCGGTCCAATCGAGTCCATACCGTGAACTCGCCCGCGCCCCACCAGTCGCCATCATCGTAGATGGTGACATAGTTGACGACGAGCTGCAGCCGCGCGACGGGCGCGGGGCCGTGCCGCTGGGCATGCGCGGGGGATGCGAAGACGGCCACCCAGGGCAGCAGCCCCAGGAGAACGACGCGCGCGAGGCGCCCTGGGGTGGATGCGAGGGCGGCAGTGCCGCGGCGCGGGATCATGGCGACCTCCTCGGTATCGCGAACGGGACGGCCGCCCTGGTCCTGCACCAGCGCGCCGGCCGGGTAGCCCCATGATCGGGTGCGCGGGGCGAACGCGTCTGCGAACGGCTTCACCGCCTGGGCGTGACTTTGATCCACCAGGCCGCACGGCGGCGCGGATTCGCCGCCTGGTCACGGGCCACGAGCCGGACGCGGCTGCCACCCGCGCGGGCCCAACGGGACGCGGGGCCCGGATGAACGAACGCGTTCTGGATGCCAACGTCTCGCCGCCGATCGCGCGCGGCTGGGGCTCGAGGTCGGTCGGCTCGCGCTCGTACCCGTCGCCAGCTGGCCTGGCTGGAGGCGGACCGCGTACGATGCCGGCTAATGTGGCGCTGGCCGAGGAGCGCCGCACGGGAGTCGTGACCGACGACGAGCGCCTCCTCGCCATGGCCGGCCCGCCCGCCCCCGCCGGCGCGTAGGCCGCTCCCGCCCGCGGGCCCTGTGGCTGCTCGGCGCGGCCTATAATTTGAACATGCAGCTGCTGTTCGAGATCGGCGACCCCGAGCGCCCGCGCGGGCACGCGCTGGTGTACTTCCGCGCGCCCGAGGGCACCATCGTGGCCACCTACCTAGTGGTGCTGCCGATCGCCATCGAGCTGGGCAAGTACGTGCCGCCCATGTTCGCTGGCAGCCTCGGCGGCCTGACGGGCGGCGCGTTGGCGCCCGGCGCGATGCCGCTGCCGCCGCTGCCAGAGGTCGTGGAGAGCGTCGCGGTCCTCGAGCGGCTGGCGCGCCTGCGCCACGACGACCTGGTGTGCGGCGGCGCCCTAGTGTCCACCGCGCCCGACCAGCTGCTCGCCGCGGCCGCGCGGGCGGCGCAGGAGTACGCCGAGCGGTTCGAGGCGTATGCCGCGCGCGAGCCGGCCGAGCCGCCCCCGGCGCTGCCCGAGCTGGACGCCGAGGAGGTGCTGCTGCAGCTGATGAGCGACCGCGACCGGCTGGGCGAGCTGGCCAAGCGCACCGGCCAGCTGCGCTACGCCGTGGAGGGTAACGACCCGCGGGCGGTGGCCGAGGCGGTGGCGGCCATGGAGCGGGTGGCGCGCTACCTGGCGCCGAAGTACCGGGTGGCGGAGCTGATCGCCGCGGCGCGGCAGCCCGGCCCGCGCGGCCAGCGCCTGGCCGACTTGTACCTGCAGCGGGCCTACAAGCTGGCCGCCGACGAGTTCGACGCGCTGCCGGCCCTCGACGCGGCGATCGCCGCCGAGCAGCAGGCCAGCTAGCGCTCGATGCCCCACGCAGCGCGCCGGCCCCCGCCGCTCGGCAGGGCGGGCCTGCCCTGCGCCGCACCGGGGGAACCGGTTCGTCCAGCGGTCACGGACAGCTAGCGGCGGCGGGCAGCGGCGCGGCGCTTCGGCTGCGGCATCCAGCGGCGCCGGCGCTCGGCTTCCGCGTACGCCTGGGCCAGCGGCGGGTAGCGCACGCGCCAGAAGCGCACGTAGTACACCGTCACCGCCACGAGGACCACGACCGTTAGCCAGAACCATAGCGGACGCGCGAACAGCGGCGAGCCGATCAGCCGGCACAGCACCCAGAACAGGCCGAGCGCCCCCAGCGTGCCGTACCAGGCCGCCATCTGCCGGAACAGCCGGATCTTGAGGCGGTGGCCGCGGGTCAGCCGCGGGGCCCAGATCGCTACTGCCGCCCAGCCGAGCGCCAGCAGCGCGAACGCCGCGCCCAGCGCGAGGTACACCGGGTGTAGCGTTCCCTCGAACGGGTCACGCACCCAGTAGCCGGGATTGAACAGCTCGGTGAACGGATCCATGCGCCCCCCGCGCCAGGCAATGATACCGGGGCGGCCGGGGAGCGGCAAGCGCCACGCGGCTGTTATCATGCGACCGGGCGTACGGACGAAGGAGAACACCATGGGGCTGCGAGAGCGGCTCGACGCCGACCTGCGCGATGCCCTGCGCCAGGGCCAGCACCTACGCGCCCAGACGATCCGCCTGCTGCGCGCGGCGATCCAGCAGGCCGAGCAGGAGCGCCGCACAGCGTTGGTCCGCGAGCGAGCCGAGCAGAAGGGCGGCGCGGCCGCCGAACCGACGGCCGACGCCTTCGCGGCGTTGACCGCTGAGGAGATCGCCGCGCTGGCCCGCGACGCCGCGCTGTCGGACGAGGAGATCGTCAACACCGTGCTCGCGCGCCAGATCAAGCAGCGGCGCGAAGCGATCGAGGCCTACCGGCGCGCCGGGCGGCAGGACTTGGTCGACCGCGAGGAAGCCGAGCTGCACGTGCTGCTGGCCTACCAGCCCGAGCAGCTCTCGGAAGTCGAGATCGAGGCGCTGGCGGCGGCGACCATCGCCGAGCTGGGCGCCAGCGGCCCGCGCGACATGGGCAAGGTGATGGGCCGGCTCGGTTCCCAGCTGCGCGGCAAGGCCGACCTAGGGCTAGTGAGCCGCGTCGTCCAGCGGCTGCTGGCGAGCAGGGAATGAAGCGCGCGGCGCGGCCCTCGCGGGTGCGCGTGACCCTCGATCCCGCGGTACGGCGCCAGGCTGACGCGGCGCTGGTCCGCCGGGCGGTGGAGGCCGCGCTGGCCGCCGAGGGGCGCGCGACGGAACACGAGGTGGACGTGCGGCTCACCGACGACGCGGGCATCCGGGCGCTCAACCGCGCGCTGCGCGGGATCGATGCCCCCACCGACGTGCTGTCGTTCCCGCTGGAGGGGCCGGCGGCCAGCGGCGCGCGTGTGGCGTTCGTGCGGCCGCCCGGCGCGCGCGTGCATCTGGGCGACATCGTGCTGTCGTGGCCGCGCGCCGTGGCCCAGGCGGCCGAGTACGGCCACTCGGTCGAGCGCGAGGCGGCCTACCTGGCCGTGCACGGCCTGCTGCACCTGCTCGGCTACGACCACGAGCGGCCGGCCGACGCCGCCGTGATGCGCGCCCGCGAGGAGGCGATCCTGGCGCCGCTGGGGCTGGTCCGATGAGTGCCCCGCCCACCCTGCCCGACGCCGCGCGCGAGCCGCGGGCCCCGGCGCCGGTCGTTCGCGAGCGCCGGGCGCCCACGCTGGGCCCACGCCGGCTGGCGCGCAGCTTCGCCGCCGCCTTCGCTGGACTGGCCTACCTGCTGCGCCACGAGGCCAACGCTCGCATCCACGTCGCGCTGGCGGGCGCCGCGGCGCTGTTGGGGCTGTGGCTGGGTCTCGCGCCAGTGGAGTGGGCGCTGCTGGCCACGCTGTACGGGCTGGTGATCGGGCTGGAAGCGCTGAACAGCGCGGTCGAGCGGCTGGCCGACCTGGCCTGCCCGGAACTCGACCCGCGGGTGCGAGCGATCAAGGACCTGGCCGCGGCCGGCGTGCTGGTCGCCGCGCTGGGCGCCACGGGCGCCGGCCTGGCGCTGTTCGGCCCGCGCCTGCTGCACCGACTCGGGGGCTGAGCAGACCGTCCCTGCTACATGAGGAGGGCAAGATGCAGTCCCACGCGTCCGCGCCCCGCTTGGGAAGCCTACTCGTGCTGGTGGGGCTGGCGATCGCCTGTGCCCCGGGCGCGCCCTCCTCGCCCCGCGCCGCGGATACCCGCCCGGCGGGCGCCGACAGTGGGCGGCCACCCCAGGTCGCGGCCGCCGCGGCGCCCACGGCCCCGCCCGCGCCCGCGCCCGTGCGCGTGCGCGTCGGCAGCCAGTTCGCCTCGACCGATATCGGCCACTACCTCGCCCTCGAGCGCGGCTACTGGCAGGAGGAGGGACTGGAGGTCAGCCTGGAGAGCTTTGCCAACGCATCGGAGATGGTCCCAGCGCTGGCCACGGAGCAGCTCGAGGTCGGCGGCGTGGGCGGCAACGCGGCGACGTGGAACGCCATCGCCCGCGGCGTGTCGCTGAAACTGGTGCTCGACAAGGGCAGCGTGCGGCCGGGGATGGGCTACACGGCGCTGGTACTCCGCAAGGAGGTGTACGATGCCGGTCGCGGCCACCGGCTCGACGACCTCAAGGGCCTACGCATCGCCTTCACGCCGCCCGGGAAGGCGACCACCAACGCCATGCCGATGGACGTGGCGATGCAGCGCGTCGGCGCCTCGATCGACGACCTGGTGATCGAGCCGCTACCGTTCCCCGACATGGTGCCCGCGCTGGCCAACGGCTCGGTGGACGGCGCGATGATCGTGGAGCCGTTCCTGACCCACGCGCTGCGGCAGGGCACGGTCGTGCGCGTGATGGGGCTCGACGAAATGTACCCCAACTACAACATCGCGCTGGTGGGGTTCTCGCGCGGCTTCTACGCCCAGCGCGACGCGGCGAAGCGGTTCGCGCGCGGGTACATCCGCGCCCTGCGCGACTACAACAACGCCGTGACCGGGCGGAGCGGGGAGGCCGAGCGTGCCCAGATCGACGCCATCATGGCCAAATACACGCGCATCGACCTCGAGACCGTGCGCCAGATGGTCCCGGTCGGGCTCAGCCCCAACGGGCAGTTCGACGTGGAGTCGGTGCGCCACTCCTACCGCTGGTTCCGCGAGCGGGGCTTCGTGCCGGAGCCGATTCCCGACGCGGTGCTGGCCGATCTATTCGGCACCGAGCTGGTGGACGAGGTGCTGAACGAGCTGGGGCGCGTGCCGGAATGACTCGGCTTCAGCCGTGCCAGCGCCACAGCGCCCCGGCCCAGGTGAGCCCCGCCCCGAAGCCGACCAGCGCCAGCAGCTGCCCCGCGCGCAGCCGCCCCGCGGCCAGCGCCTCGTCGAGCGCGATGGGGATCGAGGCGGCCGAGGTGTTGCCGTAGCGCTCGACGTTCTGGAACACCGCGCCCTCCTGGAGGTCCAGCCGCCGCGCCGCGCTGGCGATGATGCGCGCGTTGGCCTGGTGCGGGATCAGCAGGTCGATGTCGCGCGGGCGCACCCCCACCCGGGCGCACAGCCGCTCGACCACCGCCGGCACGATCAGGGTCGAGAAGCGGAACACCTCGTTGCCGCGCATGCGGATGTAATGCTCGCGCGCCTCCACCGTCTCGTGGCTGGCGGGCCGCCGCGAGCCGCCGGCGGGCATGTACAGGTGCTCGGCCCCGCTGCCGTCCGCGCCCAGCTCGAACGCCAGCAGCCCCCCGGGCGCGTCGCAGGCCTCCACCACCACTGCCCCGGCGCCGTCGCCGAACAGCACGCAGGTGCCGCGGTCCTGCCAGTCGAGGATGCGCGAGTTCGCCTCCGCCCCGACCACCAGCACGCGGCGGTAGGCGCCGGTCTGCACGAACTGCGCGGCCACCACCAGCGCGTAGGCGAACCCCGAGCAGGCGGCGTTGAGGTCGAACGCGCCGGCGCGCGTGGCGCCCAACGCGGCCTGGATGAGGCAGGCGGAGGCCGGATAGGCGTAGTAGTCGGGCGTGGAGGTGGCGCAGACGATCAGGTCGAGCGAGTCGGGCGCCACCCCGGCGGTGGCCAGCGCCGCACGCGCCGCCGCGGTGCCCATCGTGGCGGCAGTCTCGTCGGGCGCGGCGATGCGCCGCTCGGCGATGCCGCTGCGCGAGCGGATCCACTCGTCCGAGGTATCCAGGAACCGCTCCAGCTCGGCATTGGGCAGCACGCGCGCGGGCAGGTACTTGCCCCAGCCGGTGATGCGCGCGTAGGTCGTCATGCGCTCTCCTCCGGGCGGGCGCGGGGATCGAGGTACAGCAGCGGCGCGCCCTGCTGCACGAGCTGGCCGGACGCCGCCAGGAAGCGCACCACGCGGCCGGCCACGTCGGCCTGCACCTCGTTGAACACCTTCATCGCCTCGATCAACCCGACCACCCGGCCCGCCTCCACCCACTCGCCCTCGCGCACGTACGGCTCCGCGTCCGGCGCGGGCGCGCGGTAGAACACCCCCGTGAGCGGCGCGCCCAGCGGGTGCAGCGCTTCAGGGGCCGCCGCAGTCGCCCCGGCCCCCTCCGCTACATCCCCCCCCGCCGCGGGCCGGCGCCGCAACCGCAGGCGCAGCCCCGGCCGCGCGTAGCGGAGCTCTACCACGTCGGTATCGCGCAACGCGGTGAGCAGGGCGCGCACGGTGGCCGTCCAGTCGCTCTCCTCCCGCACGCCGCCTAGCCCGTGTAGCGCCCAACGATGAGCGTGGTGTTGTGGCCGCCGAACCCGAAGGCGTTCGATAGCGCCACGTCCACGCGGCGCCGGCGCGCCACGTTGGGCACGTAGTCGAGGTCGCACTCCGGGTCCGGATGCTCGTAGTTGATCGTGGGCGGCACGCACTGGTCGCGCACGGCCAGCACGCAGACGATCAGCTCGACCACCCCAGCGGCGCCCAGCAGGTGGCCGGTCATCGACTTGGTGGAACTCACGGGGATATCGGCCGCGGCCTTGCCGAATACCGTCTTCAGCGCCTGCGTCTCCAGCTTGTCGTTGAGCGGCGTCGACGTACCGTGGGCATTGACATAATCTATCTCGTGGGGGGCCAGCCGCGCCTTGCGCAGCGCCATCTGCATGGCGCGCACCGCGCCCTCGCCGCCCTCCGAGGGCGCGGTGATGTGGTAGGCGTCATCGCTCTGCCCGTAGCCCAGCAGCTCGGCGTAGATGCGCGCCCCGCGCTCGCGCGCGTAGTCCAGGTCTTCCAAGATGACGATGCCGGCGCCCTCGCCCATCACGAAGCCGTCGCGCTCGGCGTCGAACGGGCGGCTGGCGCGGGTCGGCGCGTCGTTGCGCTCGCTCAGCGCGCGCATGGCGGAGAACCCGGCCACCCCGATGGGGGTGATGCCCGCCTCGGAACCGCCGGCGATCATCACCTTGGCGTCGCCGCGGCGGATGATCTCGGCCGCCTCGCCCACGCAGTGCGCGCTGGTCGAGCAAGCCGACACGGCCGAGAAGTTCGGCCCCTGGGCGCCGGTGTGGATGGCGATGATGCCGGGCGCCAGGTCGATGATGTACATCGGCACCAAGAACGGGCTCACGCGGTCGGGGCCTTTGGTGCGCAGCACCTCGATCTCGCGACCCAGCGTCTCGATGCCGCCGATGCCGCTGCCCACCAGTACCCCCACCTCGGTGCGGTTGGAGTCGTCGATGGTCAACCGGGCGTCGGCCAGCGCCTCGCGCGTGGCGGCCAGCGCCATCTGCACGAAGCGGTCGGTGCGCCGCGCCTCCTTCTTGCCCAGCAGGGGCTCTGGGTCGAACCCCTTGACCTCGGCGGCGATCCGCACGCGGTAGCCGCTCGGGTCGAAGCGGGTGATCGGCCCGACGCCGCTGCGCCCGGCCACCAGCGCCTCCCACGTGCTCGGCACGTCGAGCCCCAGCGGGGTCACCGCCCCCATCCCCGTGATCACCACTCGGCCACCCACGACTCCGCCTCGCTTTCCAGCTTGCGTCAACGGCGCTCAGTATACCACCCGGTTCCCGCGCCCGACGACCAGCGCGCCGCCGGGGCGCCGCCCGGCCGCATGCTATAGTGAGGACGGGCCCCCACCGTGGGCCACAGGGAGAGCCGATCGTGAGCGCCACCCCCACGCCGACCACCCGCCACCCGGCGGCCGCCTTCTTCGCCGCGCGCTTCGGCATCGACGAGCGCGTGCTGGAGGAGCTGCTCGGGCTGGCCCTCAGCCAGGGCGGCGACTACGCCGACCTCTACTTCGAGTATCGCGAGACCGCCAGTCTGTTGTTCGAGGAGCAGGCGGTCAAGCGCGCCACGGGCGGCGTTGTGCAGGGCCTCGGCGTGCGCGTGCTGCACGGCGAGGCCACGGGCTACGCCTACACCGAGGAGCTGACGAGCGAGCGCATGCGCCAGGCGGCGCGCACCGCCGCGCGCATCGCCCAGGCGGCGCGCCAGGCGCCCCCGGTGGACGTCACCCCGCTCGACGTACCCAACCGCTACCCGGTGGAGCGGCCATCGATCGCCGTGCCCGCCGCCGAGAAGGTCGCGCTGCTCCAGCGCGCCGACGCCGCCGCGCGCGCCTACGACCCGAGCGTCACCCGCGTGGTGGTGTCGCTGGCCGACGAGCAGCGCTACGTGCTGATCGCCACCAGCGACGGCCGGCTAGCCGGCGACGTGCAGCCGATGCTGCGCTTCAGCGTGCAGTGCCTCTCGGAGCGCGGTCGCAGCCGGCAGACGGCGGTGCAGGGCGGCGGCGGCCGCTGCGGGCTGGAGTACTTCGCCAGCCACCCGCCCGAGGAGCTGGCGCGCGAGGCGGCGCGGCAGGCGGTGCTGCTGCACGACGCCGTGGAGGCGCCCGCGGGCGTGCTGCCGGTGGTGCTGGCGGCCGGCGACTCGGGCATCCTGCTGCACGAGGCGGTCGGCCACGGCCTGGAGGCCGACTTCAACCGCAAGCAGACCAGCACCTACAGCGGGCGCGTCGGCCAGCGGGTGGCCTCGCCCTTGTGCACGGTAGTCGACGACGGCACGCTGGCCCACAGCCGCGGCAGCATCAATATCGATGACGAGGGCCACCCGGCGGGCCGCAACGTGCTGATCGCCGACGGCGTGCTGCAGGGCTACATGCAGGACCACCTCAGCGCGCGGCACTTCGGCGTGGCACCGTCGGGCAACGGGCGCCGCGAGTCGTTCCGCCACCTGCCGATGCCGCGCATGACCAACACCTACCTGCTGCCGGGCGATTCGGCGCCGGAGGACATCATCCGCGCCGTGGCGCGCGGGCTGTACTGCGTCGCCTACAGCGGCGGCCAGGTGAACATCAGCAACGGCGACTTCGTGTTCACGGTCAGCGAGGCGTACCTTATCGAGAGCGGCCGGCTCACCGCGCCGGTGCGCAACGTGACGCTGATCGGCAACGGGCCCGACACGCTGTCCAAGGTGACCATGGTCGGCCACGACCTGAAGCTCAGCGACGGGCGCTGGACCTGCGGCAAGGAGGGCCAGAGCGTGCCGGTGGGAGTGGGCATGCCCACCGTGCTCGTCTCGGAGATGACGGTCGGGGGGACGCAGCTGTGAGCGTGCGGGAGATCGACCCCCAAGTTGGCGTCGCGGACGCGGCGGCGCTGGCACGGCAGGTGGAGCAGCACCTGGCGCTCGCCGAGCACGTGGTGCAGCTCGCGCGGCGGGGCGGCGCCGACGCCGCTGACGTGGTGCTCGACAGTGGGCTCGAGTTCGCGGTCACCGTGCGCCGCGGGCAGGTGGAGAAGCTCCAGGAGGCGGCGGCGTGCGGCCTGGGCCTGCGGGTGTTCCGCGGCGGGCGCTGCGCGGTGACCTACACCTCGGATCTCGCGCCCGACGCCCTAGCGCGGCTGGTGGAGCAGGCGCTCGCCCTGGCGGCGGTCGCCGACCCGGACCCGCTCGCCGACCTGCCCGATCCCGAGGCGTGGGCGCCCCCGCAGCCCACCGACCTGGCCAGCTTCGATCCGGCGGTGGCCGCGGTGACAGTCGAGCAGGCCGTCGAGCTGGCGCGGCGCTGCGAGCAGGCGGCGTTCGACTACGACCCCCGCGTGACCAACAGCGACGGCGCCACCTACAGCAGCGAGCGCGGCAGCCGCGTGCTGGTCAACAGCCGCGGCTTCGCGGGCCACTACACGGGCACGCTGTGCTCGCTGGCCGTGGAGGCGATCTGCGACGACGCCGACGGCAAGAAGCGCAACGACTACTGGTACACCGCCGCGCGCGCCGTCGCTGACCTGGAGCCGCCGGAACTGGTAGGGCGCCGGGCGGCCGAGCGCGCGGTGCGCAAGCTGGGCGCGCGCAAGGTGCGCACGCAGCAGGTGCCGGTGGTATGGGACCCGATGGTGGCGCGGGCGTTCCTGGGCCACCTGGCGCGGGCGTTCCTAGGCGACGCGCTGTACCGGCGCGCCACGTTCCTGCTCGATCGCGAGGGCGAGCAGGTCGCCTCGCCGCTGGTCACGATCGTCGACGATCCCACGCTGCCCGGGCGCCTGCGCAGCCGGCCGTTCGATGGCGAGGGCGCCACGGCGCGGCGCAACGCGGTGATCGTGGACGGCGTGTTCCAGCAGTTCCTGCTGGACACCTACTCGGCGCGCAAGACCGGCCGCCAGACGACCGCCAGCGCCGTCCGCGGCGTCGGCAGCACGCCGGCGCCCGGCACCACCAACCTGTACCTGGCCGCCGGGCCCCACACCCCGCGCGAGATCATCGCCTCGGTGGACCACGGCCTGTACTTGACGGAGACCATGGGGTTCGGCTGGAACATCACCACCGGCGACTTCTCGCAGGGGGCCGCCGGGCTGTGGATCGAGCACGGCGAGCTAGTGTATCCAGTGAGCGAGATCAACGTCTCGGGCAACCTGTCCACCATGCTGCGGGATATCGACATGGTGGGCGATGACCTGGAGTTCCGCTCGGCCACGGCGGCGCCCACCTTCCGCATGGCGAAGCTGATGGTCAGCGGGCTCTAAGGCACTGTCCCCGCGTCGCCCCCCTCCGCGGCGTTGGGGGGAACGCGAAGAGGCGCGGGGGCCTGGGTGGAGGGCTATGGCGCAGCGGTGGCTCGACCGGGGAGGACGCGATCCGGAGCCGCGGCCCCCCGTGCCCAAGCCGGCCAACGAGCAAGACGCGCTCGCCGTGCTCACCGAGGGCGAGATCCTGAGCTGCGAGCTGATCCCCTGGGGCTCGAACTACACCTACCTGGTGGCGCTGGGCCGCCAGGGTGCACCCGAGTGCCTGGCGGTGTACAAGCCGCGGCGCGGCGAGGCGCCACTGTGGGACTTCCCCGACGGCACGCTGTACCGCCGCGAGCGCGCCGCCTACCTCACCGCCCGCGCGCTCGGCTGGGACATCGTGCCGCTGACCATCATCCGCGATGGGCCGCACGGCATCGGCTCGGTGCAGCTGTTCGTGGAGACCGCCGACCTGCCCGGCCGCCGCGAGCTGACCCCCGCGCAGCGCCAGCAACTCGCCTGCATCGCCCTGTTCGACCTGATCACCAACAACGCCGATCGCAAGGGCGGCCACTGCCTGGTCGCGGTGGACGGGCACATCTGGGGCATCGACCACGGGCTGACGTTCCACCAGCAGGCCAAGCTGCGCACCGTGCTGTACGAGTTCTACCGCGAGCCGATCCCGCCGCCGTTCCTGCGCGACCTGCGCGCGCTGCTCGGCGACGTGCCGCGGCGCGACACGCTCCAAGCCCAGCTCGGCGAGCTACTCGCGCGGGCGGAGGTGCGGGCGTTCTTTGCCCGCGCCGAGCAGATCGCCACCAGCGGGCGCTACCCGCCGCTCGACTACTACCGGCGCCCCTGGCCGTTCTTCTAGCAGAGCCGTTGTTCGCCCAGCGGGCGCCCAGGGGCGGGCGGCGAGAGCCCCGGCGGTCACGGATCGACCAGCCCGCGCTGGAGCGCCACGGCCACCGCCTCGGCGCGGCTCTGCACGCCCAGCTTGTTGAAGATGTGCGCCACGTGGGCCTTGACGGTGTTCTCGGATAGCCCGAGCTGGTGGGCGATGCCTTTGTTGCTGGCGCCGCGCACCAACAGCCCCAGCACCTCGCGCTCCCGCTCCGACAGCTCGCCCCCCTCCGGCTCGGCCATGCGGTCGAGCAGGCGCGCGGCGACGGACGGCTCCAGGGCCGCGCGGCCCTCCATGACCGCTCGCACCCCGCGCACCAGCTCGTCGGGCGCGGCGTCTTTCAGGAGGTAGCCGCGCGCCCCGGCGGCGAGGGCGGGGGCGATGTACATCTCGGTGTCGTAGGTGGTCAGCACCAGGAAGCGGACCTCCGGCGCCTGCGGGCGGACCGCGCGCATCACCTCCACCCCGCTCAGCTCGGGCAGCCGGAGGTCGAGCAGCACCACGTCGGGCCGCCGCTCTAGGATGAGCCGCACGGCCTCGCGGCCGTCGGCCGCCTCGCCGACCAGCTCGATGTCGGGCTCGAACTGGAGAATAGCTATGAGCCCCTGGCGCACGACCGGATGGTCGTCGACGACCAGCACGCGCATCACGCCTCCTCCCCGTTCAGGCGACTTGCCCCCGCGCCCGCCAGCAGCCGGGCGGGCTGCTGCGCCGCCGCTCGGGGGACCGTGGCGACCACCCGAGCGCCCCCCGCGTTGGTCAGCTCCAGACAGCCGCCGAGCGCCTGCAGCCGCTCGCGCATTCCCCGCAGGCCGAAGCCGCCCCACGGCAAGTCGCCGTCGCGTTGCTGGTCCAGCACCCCGGCGGGGAACCCGACGCCATTGTCCTGCACGACGAGCCGAACGCCCTCCGGGGCATACTCCAGGGTCATAGCGACTGCCGTGGCCTGGGCGTGCTTGGCCACGTTGGCCAGCGCCTCCTGCGCCACGCGGAGCAGCGCGCCCTCCGCCGCAGCCGCCAGCGGCCACGGCGTGCCCCGCTGGGTGAAGTGGGCGGCGATACCCGGTTGCGGCGGGCGCGCGGCGAGGCTGCGCAGCGCGTCGCCCAGGTCGCCGCGCTCCAGCAAGGGCGAGCGGAGGTTCCACACCGAGCGCCGCGCCTCGGCCAGCGCCTCGCGCGCCATTCGCTGGGCCAGCTCCAGATGGCGGGCCGCCTCGCCGGGTGCCCGCGCCAGGGCCCGCTCGAGCGCGCCGAGCTGGACCACGATGCCGGTGAGGCCCTGGGCGAGCGCGTCGTGGATCTCGCGGGCCAGCCGCGCGCGCTCCTCCAGCGTGGCGGCCTCGCGCACCTGGTGGAGCAAGCGGGCGTTGGCGATCGCCACTGCCGCCTGATCGGCGAAGCCCTCGGCCAATGCCAGGTCGTCGGGCCCCAGCGCGGCGCCGCGCGCCCGATCGACCAACACCAGCACGCCACTGACCTCAGTGCCATAGCGCAGGGGCAGCGCGAGCGCGTCCAGCGGCGTCGGCAAGTCTGGTGGCCCCAGGGCGATCACTCCCGGCTGGCGTTCGTGGCAGACGCGCGCCAGCGCCACATCGTGGGCGGCCAGCGCCGGGACCACCCCGGCGGGCTCGCGGTAGCCGGCCACCCGGGCGAACTGCCGCTGGCCCTGGTCCAACAGGACCAGCGAGGCCCCGAAGCGCAGCAGGCGCGCGGCCTGCTCGGCGATCAAGTTCAACACGGTAGGGAGGTCGAGGGTGCTGGTCAGGGCGCGGTTCACCTCGTACAGCGCCTCGGCGCGCTCGGCGCGCTGCGCCAGCTCGGTCGTCTGCTCGGCCACGCGCTGCTCCAGGGTGCTGCTCAGCCGGCGCAGGGCGCGGGCCTGGGCGCGGCTCTCGCCCAGCGCGCGCTGCAGGCTGTCGGCCAGCAGGGAGGTGAGCGCCGCCACGGTCCAGAACAGGCCGATCCAGTAGCCGGCCTCCAGCAGCGGCGGCGGGGGGGCACCCAGCCGCTGGACGAGCTCGCCCGGCGCCACCAGCCCGGGGGGGGGCGGAGGAGGCGGCCGCCCCAGGGGAAACACCAAAGGCCCGAACAGCTGGTGCAGGCGCACACCGTGGCTCTCCAGCCACACGCTCCCCACGACCAGCAGGGTGGCGAGCGCGGCCAGGGCCATGCTGGCCCGACTCCCCAGCAGCAGCGCCGCGGCACAGATCGGCACCACAAGCGACGCCGGCCAGAAACTCATCACCCCGCTGCTCAACACCCCGACGGTGAAGAACAGCGTCCACACCCCCACCAGCACCAACGCCGCCGTGGTAGTGCGGCCGGCGCGCAGCAGCACGAGCAGCAACCCGGCTAGCAGCAGCGGCACCAGAAGCTGCGCCAGCAGCAGCGGCAGCGGCGAGGGGGGCGTGCCGGAACCGGGCGGGAGCACCTGTACGAGCACCACCACCCGCTCCGGGCTGGGCTCGGCGGGGGGGAGAGACTCGCCGCCGCCGGCGACCGGCGGCCAGCCGAACACCACGTGCAGCACCAGCCACATGACTAGCGCCGCCACCGCGGGCAGCCACAGGACCGGTAGCGTCCGCCATAGCAGTCGGGTGCGCCGCTGCCGCTCGTCGGCTAGCGGCCCGGGAGTTGCCGCCAGGTCGCTCATCTCCGCCCCTCGTCCGCTACCCGGCTATCGTAGCGCATCGGCCAGTCTCCCCCATCGTCCGCGCGGGCCGCGCGCGCTCCCCCGAACAGGCGACCGCGCCTCACCCATTTGGGTAGGGCGATCGCCGCCGAAACCGATCAGGGGCGAGTTACCCCGCCGCCCGATGCCCGCCGCCGGACACGTCGCCTACCCTAGCCGCGGAAGCTCGCCACGGCCCGCGGGCAGGGCGCTTCCGGCAGACCGACGAGGAGGTTAGTCGATGCGGCTCCGCGACAAGCTCGGACGGGGGGCGCTGGGCGCCGGGCTAGGCCTGGCAGTGCTGGCTGGCAGCGCGCTCGCCCAGGGCGGCCCCACCTTTCCCCCCGGCGGGCCCCCCCCGGGCGGCCCGCCCCCGGGCCCGCCGCCCTCGGAAAGCGACCGAGGGGCCATGGATGCCGGCATGCAGGCGGCCCTGGCGTTGCTCGGGCTCACGCAGGAACAACTGTGGGCCGAGGGACGCAACGGGCGCAGCCTCGCGGACCTGGCCGCGGCCCGGGGCATCGACCAGAGCACGCTGCTCAATGCGATGACCAGCGCCGCGGCGAGCTGGCTCGCCGAGCAGGTGAGCGCCGGGCGCCTCAGCCAAAGCGACGCCGACACGATCCTGCAGCGCGCGCAGCAGTTCACCGCCCAGCTGATCGCTAATCCCGCGCCTCCCGCCCCGATGGTCGTTAACGGTAATCCCGCGCCTCCTCCCCCACCGCCGGGCGGTCCGCCACCGGGCCCGCCGCCGCAGGGGCTACCACCGCGCTAGCCCCGGCCACGGATCCCATCCACCCCACGGGAGGAGAGCTTCATGCGAGCAGCTGCCGCACGCCCCGGCGCCACCCTGCGCGGGGTCGGCGCGGGCCTGCGTCCCACGCAGTGGCTCTATCTCGGCCTGGCGCTGGTCCTCAGCGCCGGGCTGAGCTACGCCGCGTACGCGCGCCTGACCACGCCCGCGCCCCGGGAGGTGCAGACCGTGCCGGCCGTTCGCGGCCCGATCCAAGCCAGCGTGAGCAGCGCGGGCACGGTGGTGGCCGATACTAGCACGAAGCTCAACTTCCTGGTCAGCGGGCGGGTGGCCAGCGTCGCGGTGAAAGTCGGCGACCGCGTCGAGGCCGGCCAGGTGCTGGCGCAGTTGGATACCGACGAGCTGGAGCTCCAGTACCGCCAGGCCCAGGCGGCGGTGACGCAGGCCGAGGCCAAGCTCCAGACGCTGCTCAACGGCGCGCGGCCCGAGGAGGTCGCTAGCGCGCAAGCGCAGCTGGCGCAGGCGCAGGCGCGCCTGGCCGACCTGGCCACGCCGCGATCCGAGGACATCGCCACCGCCCAGGCCCAGCTGGACGCCGCGGTGGCCAAGCTGCGCAGCATGGAGGCGCAGGGACGCCCCGAGGACATCGCAGCGGCGCAGGCGGCGCTCGACAGCGCGCGGGCCAAGCTGCAGGACCTGCGCAACTCGCCGCTGCCGGCCGACCTGGCCGCCGCCCAGGCCGCCGTGGACAGCGCCCGCGCTACCCTGGCCAGCAACCTCGCCCGGCTGGAACAGGTGCGCGCGGGCGCCACCCCGGCCGACCTCGAGGCCGCCGAGGCGCAGCTCGCCTCCGCGCGGGCCAACCTGCGCAGCGCCGAGGACCAGCTCGACAAGCTGCTCCACCCCACGGTGGCCGATCTGGTGGCCGCCCAGGTCGCGGTGGACAACGCGCTGGCCGCCCAGCAGAGCGCCGAGGCCCGCCTGCGCCAGCTGCGCAACCCCTCGGCGGCCGACGTGGCGGTGGCCCAGGCCCAGCTCCAGCAGGCCCAGGCCCAGCTCCGCTCCGCGCAGACCACCCTGGCCCAGACCCGCGCCCAGACCGGCGCCTGGGAGATGGCCGCCGCGGGCGAGGACGTGCTCACCGCCGCCCGCAACCTGCAGGCCGCGCAGGCGCGCCTGGGGCAGCTCCAGGGGCAGCCCGGCGGCTCCAGCGCGGGCACCACCAGCGCGGCCGCCAGCACCGCGCCCGCCACGGGCACGGCCGCCGGCGCGAACACCAGCGGTGCCAGCGCGACCAGCGCGACCAACGCAACCGTCAGCGGCGGCGTGGCCGGCGGGGCGTCCCAGGTCAGCCCCCAGGACCTGTACAGCGCCCAGGCGGCCGTGAGCAGCGCCAACGCCACGCTGCTGCGCGCCCAATCGACGCTGCAGGGCCTGCAAGCCGGCGGGCGCAACAACGGCCTGCCCGGCGCCCAGGCGAACGTGAACGCGGCCCTGGCGGCAGTGGCCAGCGCCCAGGCCAAGCTCGACCAGCTGTACAACCCCAATCCCGCCGACCTGGCCGAGGCCCAAAGCGCCCTCGAGCAGGCGCGCAACAACTACCAGAGCGCGCTCGCCCACCTGGAGGAGCTGCGCAACCCGCGGCCGGAAGCGATCGCCGCCGCGCAAGCCGCCGTGGAAGCCGCCCGCGTGGGCGTGCGCAGCGCCGAGGCCAAGCTGGCCGACCTACGCGCCCAGCCCAAGCCCGA
Organism: Chloroflexota bacterium; assembly: GCA_035294645.1. GTDB lineage: Bacteria > Chloroflexota > UBA6077 > UBA6077 > JAJPHF01 > JADGHJ01. Next base: position 24,524 of record DATGKN010000164.1, on the reverse strand, counting down.
CGACCTCGCCGCCGCCGAGGCCAACGTGGCGACCGCCCGCGCCAACCTGCAAGCGGCCGAGGTGAAGCTGCAACAGCTCCAGGCGGGGCCGCGGCCGGAGGAGATCGCCCAGGCCGAGGCCGCCGTGCGCCAGGCCGAGGAGCAGCTGGCCAAGGCGCGCCGCCCCTACACCGACGAGGACCTGGAGGCCCAGCGCCAGGCCGTGCGCCAGGCGGAGGCGCAGCTCGCCCTCAAGCGCCAGCCCACCAGCCCCCAGGCCCTCGAGCAGCAGCGCCAGGCCGTGGCCCAAGCGCAAGCCGACACCCAGCTCAAGCTACGGCCCTACACCGAGCAAGACCTCGCCGCCCAGCTCGCCGCCGTGGACGATGCCCGCGCCCGCCTGACCCAGGCGCAGCGCAACCTCGACCACGCCGTACTTGTCGCCCCGTTCGCGGGCGTCGTCAGCCAAGTGGGCTACAACGTCGGCGAGCAATCCGGCGGCATCGGTGGCGGCAGCTCCGGGTCCGCCAGTGGCAGCACGACCTCCGGCAGCAGCGGGGCCACCAACAGCGGCGGCGCCATCACCGTGATGAGCACCGACGCGCTGCACGTCGAGGCCAGCGTGGCGGAGGTGGACATACCGAACCTGCGGGTCGGGCTACCCGTGCAGCTCACCCTCGACGCCCTGCCGGGGCGCGTGGTGCCGGGGCGGGTGACGGCGCTCAGCCCTCAGGGGACCACCTCCCAGGGCGTGACCAGCTACCTGGTGTACATCGCGCTGGACGACCAGCGCGACATCTGGCCCGGCATGACGGCCACCGCCACCATCATCTACGCACAGAAGGCCGACGCCCTGCTAGTGCCCAGCCGCGCGCTGCGCCAGCAGGGCCCCGGGTACGTCGTGGATGTGCTGACCGCCGACGGCCAGATCGCGACGCGCGCGGTGCAGCGCGGCCTCAGCGACGAGCAGCAGACCGAGATCACGTTCGGCCTAGCCGAAGGCGAGCAGGTGGTCCTCCCAACCGTCATTGGGAACACCAGCAACCCGATGGTCGGGGGGCTGCTGCTGCCACCGGGCGCGCCGCCCCCGGGCGCCCCGCCTCCCGGCGGCCCACCCCCCGGCGCCCCCCCGGCCGCTGGCGGCGCGCGCGGCGCGGGCCCGCGCTAGCGCGCTGCCCGGTCAGCCTCACCGCCCGTGAGAAACGGAGGGGAGCACCCGGCAATGGAGCAGTTGCTCACGGCACCCGACCAGACGGTCATCCGGATCCGCGACGTGACGAAGGTGTACACGATGGGCGACATCGCGGTGCACGCGCTGCGGGGGGTGTCGCTGGACATCCAGCACGGCGAGTTCGTGGCCATCATGGGGCCGTCGGGGTCGGGCAAGTCCACCCTGATGAACATCATCGGCTGCCTCGACCAGCCCACCAGCGGCAGCTACCAGCTGGACGGGGTGGAGGTCGCGGACCTTAGCGACGACGAGCTGGCGAGGATCCGCAACCGCAAGCTGGGGTTCGTGTTCCAGAGCTTCAACCTGCTGCCGCGACTGCCGGCGGTGGAGCAGGTGGAGCTGCCGCTGCTCTACGGGGGCATCCGGCCCCGACGGGAGCGGGCGCTGACGGCGCTGCGGGCGGTGGGGCTGGCGGAGCGGGCGCACCACAAGCCGACGGAGCTGTCGGGGGGCCAGCAGCAGCGGGTGGCGATCGCGCGGGCGCTGGTGACGGAGCCGAGCCTGATACTGGCGGACGAGCCGACCGGGGCGCTGGACACGCGGACCAGCGAGGAGATCATGGGGCTGCTGCAGGCGCTGAATCGGGAGCGAGGGCTGACGGTGGTGCTGGTGACGCACGAGGAGGACATCGCGGAGCATGCCCAGCGGGTGATCACGCTGCGGGACGGGGTGATCAGCAGCGATGCGCCGGTGGCGCGGCCGGCGCAGGCGGGGCGCCCATGAACCTGTGGGAGAGCGTGCGGATCGCGGTGCGGGCGCTAGCGGCCAACAAGCTGCGGGCGCTGCTCACCATGCTGGGGCTGATCATCGGCGTCGGCGCGGTGATCGCCATGGTGGCGGTCGGGCGCGGCGCGCAGATCAGCATCTTGCAGCAGATCCAGAGCCTGGGCACCAACATTCTCTTCGTCCGGCCCGGCTCCACGCAATCGGGCGGGGTGCGCGGCGCCCAGGGCAGCGCAGCGACCCTGACGCTGCAAGACGCCGCGGCGATCCTGCAGGCGGTGCGCTCGGTGCAGGCCGTGGCACCCGAGCTGGGTAGCAGCGGCCAGCTCGTGGCCGGCAACCAGAACTGGAACACGCGCATCGTGGCCACCAACCCCAGCTACCCGGCGGTCCGCAACTGGCGGCCGGCGGCGGGGCAGTTCTTCACCGCCGAGCAGTATGAGCAGCGCCGCGCCGTGATGGTGCTTGGGGCCACGGTAGCGCGCAACCTGTTCCCCGGCGGGAGCCCCCTCGGTCAGGCCGTGCGGCTCAGCGTGTCGGGCAGCACGGGAGTGATCTTCACGGTCATCGGGGTGATGGAGAGCAAGGGCGGCACGGGCTTCGGCAGCCCGGACGACCAGGTGTTCGTGCCGCTGACGACCTACATCGCGCGGGTGGCGGCGAATCGCAACGTCCAGGGCGCGCAGACGGTGTCCACGATCAACGTCTCGGTGGCAGACGAGGCAGAGATGGCGCGCGCCGTGGCGGAGATCGGGGCGCTGCTGCGCCAGCGCCACCGCGTCGTGCAGGACGACTTCAGCATCCAGAGCCAGGAAGATTTCCTGCGGACTGTCAGCCAGGTCAGCGGCTCGATGACGCTGCTGTTGGGCGCCATCGCCGGCATCTCGCTGGTAGTGGGCGGCATCGGCATCATGAACATCATGCTGGTGTCGGTCACCGAACGCACGCGGGAGATCGGCATTCGCAAGGCAGTGGGCGCCCGGCGGCGCGATATCTTGGTGCAGTTCCTCATCGAGGCGCTGGTAGTAAGCAGCTGCGGCGGGCTGCTGGGGATCGGCGCGGGCTTGGTCGCGGCGCGCTTCGTGGGCGCGGTGGCGGTACTGCCCGGCCCGCCCGGCACGCGGGACGCGCAGGCGGTGGTGACTCCCGACGCTGTGCTGTTGGCCTTCGGCGTCTCGGTGGCCGTGGGCCTGTTCTTCGGCACCTACCCCGCGCTGCGCGCCGCGCAGCTGCGCCCCATCCAGGCGCTGCGCTACGAGTGACCCCGGCGGAGTACAAGCGTGTGAGGCGACATAATGACAGAGCGCGCAGACCAGGATCATCACGCCCGGCCAGCTGCACAGCCTTCGGCGGCCACGGCGGTGGCGACCGACGGGGCGCGGGCGGCGCCGCGCGACACGTCCGCGCTGGCCAGGGCTGGCGCCCTATCCCCAACCGCCCGCCCGCTCCGCCGGGCGCCGTGGTGGGCGCTGCTCGCTGCCGCCTGTGTGGTCGGGGCCGGGCTGGGCGGCGGGGCAGCGCGGCTAACTGCGTTCCGCCCGACGCCGCCGCTGGCCGTGACGCCCCTGCCCGCCCTGCCGCCGGCGCCCGCTAGCGCGCCGGCGAGCGCGACCTTGCCGACCGGCGTCAGTGACCCACTACTCCCCGCGCCGGGCACCCTGCCGCCGGGGAGCGCGCCACGGGTAGGACTAGTGGCCGCGGTGGAGGGCGATACCCTGGTGCTCACCACCCCGTTCGGCGAACAGCGCGTGCCGCTGGCGCCGGACACCCGCGTGCAGGAAGTGGTCACGGCGGACCGCAGCGCGCTCCAGCCGGGCCAGTTCGTGGCCGTCAGCGACGCCGCGGGCGGCGTGAGCGTGCAGATCCTCAGCCGCGATGGCGCCCCACCGTTGGGTGGGCTCCCTCCGGGCGCCGGGCTGTTGCCGCCGCCTGGCGGCGCGCTCCCCCCACCCGGCAGCGCCGCGCCGGCGAGCCCGCCGCTCGCGCCGCTCCCCGCCCGCTAGCCCCCCGCGCCGCCTGCCCACTGTTCCCCCGTCCGCGGCCCACGCGCGCCGGCCGATGACCCGTTCGGGTGAGCGGCGCCTCCACCCAAGCGGTCGGGCCACGAGTACGCCTTCGCTGGATGTAGGAGCCCGGTCCGCCCCCGTACTCTGCGGATAGCACCACAGCCCCACGACGTGAGGAGGAACCGATGCGATTTTGCGCCGAAGTCCGCTGCTACCTGTGCGGGCGCATCTCGGGCGCCTGGACCTGGTCGTCCGAAGGGTCCTCGGGCGAGCGCGGCGTGCTGGTCGTCCCGGGCCGCGCGGTGCGGCAGGTGTGCTGGCTCTGGCAGGTGCGCTGCGCGCACTGTGGCGGGGCAGTGTTCCTGGACGAGGTCCAGCCGGTGCGGCCGCTACCGAACCCGCTGGAGTGGCGGCCGCGCCGCCGGGGCCGCCCCCCGAAGGCCGCCCAGCCCCAGGCGGGCTGAGCGCACGTCCATGCGACCAGGGAGGAGACTCATGTCAGGGCGAAGCATTCTGTCCCTTGAGGGGCCGCGCGTGTCTACCCTGCGGCCCCTACCCCAGCTCGCCAGGGCGGTACGCCCCCTGCGGCCAGCGGGGCCGGCCGAGCCGCTGAGCCTCTCGGCCGTGCTGCCAGCCTACAACGAGGAAGCCTGCATCGTGGCGGCCGTCCGCGAGCTGGCCGCGGTGCTGCGCGCCCTAGTGGACGACTTCGAGATCGTGGTGGTCGACGACGGCTCGCGCGATGCCACTGGTCGGCTGCTGGCGGCGCTGAGCGCCCGCGAGCCGGCGCTGCACCTGCGCGTCGTCACGCACCAGCGCAATCAGGGCTACGGCGCCGCGCTGGCCAGCGGCTTCGATGCCGCGCGCAAGCAGCTGCTCTTCTACACCGACGCCGACCGGCAGTTCGATGTCCGCGAGCTGGCGGACTTCCTGGCCGACCTCGACGAGTCCACCGACCTGGTGATCGGCTGGCGGTGCCCGCGGGTCGACCCGCCGCTGCGCACGCTGAACGCCTGGGGCTGGCGGCTGCTGGTCCACGCCCTGTTCGGCTACACCGCGCGCGACATCGACTGCGCGTTCAAGCTGTTCCGCCGCGCGGTGTGGGAGCGGCTCACCGTGCGCTCGCGTGGCGCGGCGTTCAGCGCCGAGTTCCTGATCAAGGCGCGGCGCGCGGGCTTCCGGGTGAAAGAGCGGCCGGTGCGCCACCTGCCGCGCACCGCCGGCCGCGCCACAGGCGCCCGGCCCGCGGTGATCGCCCGCGCGCTGGCCGAGCTGCTGTCGCTGCGCCGTGAGCTGGGCCGGGCCGATGCGCCAGCGGTACCACAGGCGTCGGAGCGGAGGCGTGTCCATGCTGGCTAGCTGCCCCCCGGCGGCGCCGAGCCGCGCGACGCGCGGGCCCGCACTGTTCCGGCCTCGCCTGTTCCGCTTCGCCGCCACCGGCACGGCGGCCAGCCTGGTGCAGCTCGCCGGGCTGCACGTCGGGCTCGCGCTAGGGTGGGCGCCGCTACTGGCCAATGCCGCGGCGCTGCTCGTGGCCACCCAGGTGAACTTCGGGCTCAGCGCCGGCTTCACCTGGCGCGATCGCCGTTCGCCCCAGGCGGCCGGCGCGGCGCTAGCGCGGCAGTGGGCGCGGTTCCACCTGGCGATGGCCAGCACCGCGGCGCTGAACTGGGCCGTGTTCACGGGCGCGCGGGCGGCGCTGCCGCCGAGCGTGGCCGCAGCGCTGGGGATCCTGGCGGCCGCGGGCGCCAACTTCCTGCTGGGCGATCGGATCGTGTTTCGGCCCGCTGGCGCGCCACCGCGCGTGCAGCAGCGCGCGGCCCTGCCGTGTCCCACGCCCACCGACCGCCTGCCGGGCACCTCGGGCGCCGAGCAAGCCTCCGCGGGCGTGCCCGCCGGGCACCACGGCGTGGCGGCACCGGGCGCCCCGCGCTGGGAGCGACCGGCGCTGAGCGGCGTGCTCGCGCTGGCGGCGGTGTTGTACGGCTGGGGCATCACGCGCGAGGGCTGGGGCAACCCCTACTACGCCGCAGCGGTGCGCAGCATGCTGGCGAGCTGGTCGAATTTCCTGTTCGGCGCGTTCGATCCCGCCGGCTTCATCACCGTGGACAAGCCCCCGCTAGCCCTGTGGCTCCAGGCGCTGGCGGCGCGGCTGCTCGGCTTCCAGGGCACCAGCCTGCTGTTGCCGCAGGTGGTGGAAGGGGTGCTCACCGTGCTGGCGCTGCACTGGGCGGTGCGCCGCAGCCACGGGCCACTGGCCGCGCTGCTCGCGGCGCTCATCCTGGCGCTCACGCCGGTGAGCGTGGCCATCAACCGCACCAACCTGCCCGATGCGCTGCTCGTGCTGCTGCTGGTGGGGGCCGGCGGGTGCCTCCTGGTGGCCGTGGAGAGCGGGCGGCTGCGCCCGCTACTGGCGAGCGCCGCGCTGGTGGGGCTGGCATTCACCACCAAGATGCTGCAAGCGTACCTGGTGGTGCCGGCGTGCGCGCTGACGTACCTCGTGGCCGCGCCGGGCACCCTGCGGCGGCGCCTGGGCCACCTGCTGGCGTTTGGGACGCTGCTGGCCGCGGTGTCGGCGGCGTGGCCGCTGGCAGTGGCGCTCACGCCGCCGGAAGCCCGCCCATATATTGGCGGCAGCCAGACCAACAGCGCCTTCGAGCTGGCGCTCGGCTACAACGGGCTGGGCCGGCTGTGGGGGCAGGGCCCCGGGGGCCCGCCGGACGCACCGCCCCCGGCCGGCGCGCCGCCGGGGGCCGTTGGCGACACCTTGCCCCCGCCGCCAGGTGCCGCGCTGTCGTCCGGCGGCCCGCCCCCGGGCCCCGGCGGCGGGTTCGGCGGGCCGCCGGGCTGGCTGCGCCTATTCAACGCGGAGGTCGGCGATCAGATCAGCTGGCTGCTGCCCCTGGCCGCGCTCGGCCTGGCCGTGGGGCTCGCCAGCCGCGGGCGCCGGCCGCGCACCGACGGCCCCCGCGCGGCGTGCCTGCTGTGGGGCGGCTGGCTGGTCGCCCACGCCGTGGTGTTCAGTTGCATGCGGGGCATCTTCCATCCCTACTACACCGCCGCCCTGGCCCCGGCCATCGCCGCCCTCGCGGGCACGGGCCTGGCCACGCTGTGGGACGCCTATCGGCAGCGAACCTGGGCGGGGCGGCTGCTGCCCCTGGCCCTGGGGCTGGGCGCGGGCTGGCCCGCGGTGCTGGTGGCGCGCGGCGGGTGGCACCCGTGGCTGGGGAGCGTCATCGCGGGCGGCGCGCTGCTGGCCGGCGGTGGCCTGATCGCGGCGCACTGCGGCCGCCGACGGACGATAGGCGTCGCCGCGTTCGGGCTCGGCATGGCGGCGCTGCTGCTCGGGCCGGCGGCCTGGGGGGTAGCGACCCTTCAGCAGCCCGCGCTGGCGATGAACCCCCAGGCGGGGCCGCGCGCGGCCGGCGGGCTGCCGTTCGGACCACCACCCGGCGCCGGGCTCGGCCCGGGCCTGGGCGTGCCCGTGGCCGGGAATCCGCCGCTGCCGCCCGGGCTGCCCCCGGGGCCACCAGGGGCGCCCCCCGACGCTACCAGCCCGGGCCTCATCGCCTACCTCCAGGCGCACCGCGACGGCGCGACGTACCTGGTGGCGACGACCGGCTCGATGGCCGCGGCGCCGCTGATCCTGGCCACGGGCGAGCCGGTGCTGGCGATGGGCGGCTTCGCTGGCGCCGACCCGGTGCCCACGACGGCCCAGCTCGCGGCCCTGGTGCGTGCTGGCGCGCTGCGGTTCGTGCTGCTGGGCGGTCCGCCTGGGGCCGGGCCCGGCGGACACGCCGACCGCCAGGCCTGGGTGCAGGCCCACTGCCAGCTGGTGGAGGCCACGGCCTACGGCGGCACCCCATCAGCACGGCCATTCGGCCCGCCGCCCGGGCAACTGTACGACTGCGCGCCCAGCAGAGACCAGTCGTGAGCGGCGGGGCGCTGGTTAGGAGGCGGGGCGCAGGCCCCAGTCCTCCGGCCAGCGGCCCAGCTCGCGCAGCACCTCCTCGACCAGCTCGGTGCCCCACATGCCCGCCACTGCGGCGTCTGACAGGGGCTCGGGGATGAGGCCCTGGTCGCGGAAGAACTGGTAAGTGAACAGGAGCGACTCCCGGTTGGGCAGCCCGTTGGGGCTGAAGCTGGCCGGGACCATCACGTGCACGGTGGCGGCGTCGATGCCCGTGTACCCGGCCATCAGCGCTTCCATCCGCTGCCGCTCCGGGTCGTCGCCCGGCCGCGCCATCGCGCTCAGATAGTCGCGGATGCCGCGAATGTAGGCGCGCGCGAACGCCCGCGCCGTGGGGCGGTCGGCGTACAGCGCGCCGGTGAAGCACACGGCGCTGACGGTGTAGTTGGGGTACATCTCGTCTTGGCCCATCAGGCGCACCACCGAGCCCTGGCCGAGCGCCCGCGACAGGAACGGTTCGGCCATCAGCGCGGCGTCGATGGCGCCGTTGGCGAACGCCGGGATCATGTCCGGGAAGTTGAGCGCCACCACGGTGAAGTCGTCGAACGTGAGGCCCACGCGCTGGAGCCCCGCCCACAGGGCGGCGGCGTTGCCCGTGCCACGCGGCGGCGGCAGCATGGCTACCGTGAGGCCGCGCAGGTCCTCCAGCCGCCGCAAGCGGCCGCTGTCGTAGAGATCCTTGCGCGCTGTCAGCGCGGTGAAGCCGAACCCGGGCCGGAAGGTGCCCTTGTCCAGCACGACTTTCAGGGGCACACCACGCGCCACCGCGTTGAACATCGGCACGGTGCCGCCCACCCCCGCGGCGTCGATCTGGCCCTGGGACAGTGCGGCCACCATGTCGGTCTGGTTGCCGAACCGCTCGAACGCGACCTCCACGCCCTCCTCGTGGAAGTAGCCGCGCTCGGCGGCCACGAACGCGGGTACGTCCCCGGCGATGTACTGGCCACCAAAGCGCACGCGACCTGCCGGAGGCGGCGTCGGAGCGGCGGCCGGCGTGGGCGGACTGCTCACCGATGGCGCGGGGGTGGCTGGCCCGGCGGTGGGCGGCGTGCGGGGCGCCGGCGCACACGCGGCCGTCAACAGCACGGCCAGCGCCAGCCCCCACGCGCCGCTCCCCCTGGGCCGCATGGCACATCCCCCACCGCGGCAGGCTACCGTGCCGCTATTGTATGGCACCCGACGTGGGGGAGCACAGACGCGCCGCGCGCCTGCGTGGCGCGGGCCACGCCCCCGGGCGGTCAGGGCAGGCGCACTTCCGGCGCCGGCCCCACGGGCGGCAACAGCTTGGCCGCAAGGGGCGCCGCGGCCCGCAGCGTCACCAGCACGGTGGTGCCCGCCCCGGGCGCGCTGCGCAGGGCGATGCGCCCGCCCATGCGCTCGACGAGCTGCCGCGAGATGTACAAGCCCAGCCCGGCGCCCTCCGTCTGCCGCGTGAGCACGTTCTCCACGCGCGCGAACGGGCGGAACAGCTCGGCCTGCCGCTCGGGTGGGATGCCGATCCCCTCGTCGGCGACCACCAGCGTCACCGCGTCGGGCGGCTCGGCGGCAGCTGTCACGCGGATCGTGCCGCCGCGCGGCGAGTACTTGCGCGCGTTGTCCAGCAGGTTGGTGAGCACCTGCTCCAGCCGGTCGGGGGCGGCCAGCACGTACAGGCCGGCGGGCACCTCCGCCACGAACGCGTGCCGGTCGGTGCGCACGCGCATCAGCTCCACGGCGCGCGCCACCAGCGGCGCCAGGGCCACGGGCTGGCAGGCGATGGCCGCCACCCCGCGCTCCAGGCGCGCCACGTCGAGCAGCTCGTTGACCAGCGCGTTGAGGCGGTCCGCTTCCTCGTTGATGATCGTGAGGTACTCCTCCTGCACGGTGGCGGGCAGCTGGGCGCGGCGTTGGCGCAGGGTGGCAGCGTAGCCCTTGATCGACGCCAGCGGCGTGCGCAGCTCGTGCGACACGGTGGCCACGAAGGCGGACTTGAGCTGCTCGACCGCCTTGTAGGCCGACACGTCGCGGCAGGTGAGCGCCAGGTGGTGGCCCTGGTCGACCTCCACGGGCGCCAGGCTGACGCTGAGCCAGCAGACCTGGCCGGGCAGGGGCTCGACACGCACCTCGACGGTCGCCGCGCGGCCGGCGGCGATGGCCTGCGCTAGCGCGCTGGCAGGATCCGCCAGCGGCCGGCCGGCGGCGTCGGTGCCCCGCAGCACCGCTGACCAAGGCCGCCCCAGGGCCTGGGCCGCCGGTAGGCCTAGCAGCCGCTCGGCGGCCGCGTTCCACAGCGCCACCTGGCCGGCAGTGTCCAGCACCAGTACCCCTTCGGCGACGCCGGCGATGATAGTAGCCAGGCGCTGCTGGCCAGCCACGACCTGGGCGTACAGATCGGCGTTGTGAATGGCCACGGCGAGCTGGTCGGCCACCGGCTCCAGCAGCGCCACCTCCTCGGGACCGTACTGCCGCGGCACGCGGCTGACCAGCGCCAGGGCGCCGAGGACCACGGGCGCGGTATGCGGCTCGTCGGCAGGAGCGAAGATCGGCACCAGTACCTGCGAGCGCAGGCCGCCCGCCAGCATCTGTCGCTCCCGTCGCGACAGCGGCGGGGTGATCGCGGGGTCGGCGAAGTCGTCGCGGATCACCGGCCGCTGCTCGCGGTAGACGAGCTCGATGGGCGTGCCGGTCACGGGGTTGAGCGGGGCGGGCTCCCAGACGGACGGCACCCGCCAGATGGCGCCCAGCACACGGTAGTGCTGGCCGTCGGGCTCGAAGCGGACCAGCGACAGACGGTCGAACGGCACGAGCTGGCCGAGCGCCTCGCCAACCACCTCCACCAGGCGGGCGAGGTCGAGCCGGGCGCTGATGGCGCGGTTGATGCGCGTGACGGCGGCCAGCCGCTCGGCGCGGCGCTCGGCCTCGGCGTACAGGCGTGCGTTGGTCAGCGCGACGGCCGCCTCGCCGGCCACCCCCTCGACCAGGGCGATGTCGTCGGCGGTCCAGGCGCGCGGCCCCGCGGTCTCGTGCACGGCGATGCTGCCCAGCAATCGGTCGTTCACGAGCAGCGGGGTGACCAGGATCGCGCGCACCTCCAGCGCCTCCCAATCGGGCTGGGGGCCCAGCGCCGGGTCGGCTAGCTCCGGCGCGCGGGCGAGATCGGGGATCGCGATCGTGCGGTGCTCGCGCCCCGCCAGGCGGGAGAGCGGCATCGCGCGGAGGTCCTGCTGGCGCGCCGGGGGTACCCCCGGCCGCGTCCACTCGTAGGCACAGGCGCGCAGCTCGCCGTCCTGCACGAGGTGCAGGCAGCAGCGGGCCGCCCCCAGCGCCTCGCCCAGCTCCTCGACGGTGGTGCGCAGCACGGCAGCCACGTCGAGCGAGGCGCGCACGCGGGCATTGATGCGGTTGAGCAAGGCCTCGCGCTGGGCGGCGGCCTGGGCGGCGCGCTCGGCGGTGACGCTGCGCGCGTAGGCGCGGGCCAGCGCGGCGCTCATGGCGTTGAAGCTGCTGGCCACCTGGCCCAGCTCGTCGTGACCGCGCACGGGCACTGTGCAGCCCAGGTCGCCCGCGGCCAACCGCCGCGCCGCCCGCCGTAACTCGACCAACGGCCGCACGACGCTGTGGCCGAGCAGCCAGCCGGCCAGCGCCGCCAGCGGCACGGCCACGAGCAGGAGCTGGGCGCCCCGTCGCAACAGCGCCTCCAGCACGGCTAGCGCGGCATCGTGCGACTCGACCACCAGCACCGCCCAGGGCAGCCCCGCCGCCCGCGCCTGCCCCACCAGCAGCAGTCGGGTCGGGGGCGTCCCCACCGCGAGCACGGTAGCCGGCGGGAGTCGCCGCCAGTCGGCCTCTAGGCCCAGCCGGGCGGCCGGCTGCAGCAGGTCGTCGGGGTGCGTCGAGCTGGCGATGGTCTCCGTGCGCTCGTCCACGAGCAGCACGCGCTGGCTGGGGCGCACGGCGGCCAGGGCGAGGCTATCGCCCAGCGTGGCCAGGTCGAGCGGGCCGATCAGCAACCCGAAGAACGCGCCGTCGGCGTCGCGCAGCGCCATGCTGATCGGCACCACGGGGTGGCCGGTATGCTCGGGGGCGAGCGGGATCCCCACGTACGACTCCAGCGTCGAGCGGGCGGCGAAGAACCACAACTGCGCCGCGTAGCTCCGGCCGAGCGGCGCCGACGGACTGGTCGAGGCGCGCAGCACGCCCCGCGCGTCGACCCAGTGGACGGCCTCGAGCATGGTACCCCGCTGCGGCGCGTAGCGCTGGAGCAGCTCGGCCATCGTCGCGGCATCGTCCGCGGCCGCGGCCTGGAGGATCGCGGGCTGCCCGGCGAGAGCCATCAGGCGGTCGCGGGCCCCAGCGAAGTGGTACTGGGCGATGCGAGCGGCCAGCGCGGCCGTGGCCTCGGTCTGCCGCAGCGCCTCGCCGCGCAGCGCCGTCTCGACCGCGCGGCCCATCACCACGCCGAAAGCGAGCAGCGTCAGGGCCACGGTGAGGGCCAGCAGCAGGCTGACTTTGGTCTGGAGGCTCCAGCGCGGAGACACGGGCCGCAGGCGCACGCGCCCCACCGGCCAGCCCCCCCGGGGAACCGCACCGGGCGGGCGGGAGGCAGGCCACCAGGCAAGCGCGCCGAACGGCAGACGGCGACGCACGGGGTGGCACCCTTGTTGCTTCCAGCCCCGAGCGGATCCGAGAGCGGCCACGCGACCACCGCCCGCGCCGCGGCCGCTCGGGGGCGGACCTGTGGGCTATTATCGGCGGGCGGGGCAACCGGTTACAGGGAAGTGAGGCTACGCGGTTACGGGCGCTCGGCCGATAATAGCGACGAGGGCCACGGCGCGCAGCGGTTGGAAAGGGGCTGAGCATGCAGCCACCGCGCGTCCTGGTGGTGGACGACGACGCGCACCTGCGGCGGCTGGTCCACGACAATCTGGCCCTAGAGGGCATGGCCGTGCGCACGGCGGCGGACGTGGCCGAGGCCGAGCGCATCGTGGCCGAGTGGCTCCCCGACCTGGTCGTGTTGGACATCATGCTGCCGGAGCGCAGCGGCCTCGAGTTCTGTACCCAGCTCAGCCAGCGCCAGCCGCCAATCCCGGTCCTGTTCTTGAGCGCGCGGGGCACGCCCGAGGACAAGGTGCTGGGGCTGGCCGCGGGCGCTGTCGACTACCTCGCCAAGCCGTTCGACCCCGCCGAGCTGGTGGCGCGCTGCCGCGCGGCGCTGCGCACCCAGGAGCACGCCCGCGCCCGCGCCCGCCAGGAGCTGGAGGAGTTCAAGAGCGAGGTGCTGGCCCTGCTGGGCCACGAGCTGCGCACGCCGCTGTCGCTGGTGCTGGGCTACGCCGAGCTGTTGCAGGCGCGCGGCGAGCAACTCAGCCACCGGCACCTCGAGACATTCGTACGCGAGATCGCGGCCGGCTCCCAACGGCTGGCCCGCGTGCTGGAGGACGTACTGCTGCTGGCCAGCCCCGCGGGCCCGCGGCGGGCAGTGGACCTACGCACGGTGCTCGACGAAGCGGTGGCTGACGCCGCCGACGCGTTCGGCGCCGCCCGGGTCACGCTCGCCTACCAGCGCCCTCCCGCCCCGCTGCCGCTGGATGCCGCCTGGCCGCTGCTACTGCGCCAGGCGGTGCGGCATCTGCTGGAGAACGCGGCGGCGTTCGCTCCCGCGGGGAGCGAGGTGCAGCTCCGCGTGGCCACCGCTGGCGCGCAGGTGGCGATTACGGTGGCGGACCAAGGGCCCGGCATCCCGCCCGAGGAGCAGCCGCACGTGTTCGAGCGGTTCTACCAGGTCAGCCGTGGCCCAGGCCGCCGGCACGGCGGGCTAGGCTTGGGGCTGGCCATTGTGCGCCGGGCTGCCGACGATCATGGTGGGGCAGTCACGCTCGACAGCGCGCCGGGCGCCGGCACTCGCGTCACCCTACGCCTCCCCCTGGCGCCGCGGGCCGCGCCGACGAGCTAGTCCCCGCGCCACTCTGCGAGGAGGGAGCCGCGCAGCGTTTGCCAGGGAAGGCCCCGCGTCGCGGCGGACACACGGACCATGATCATTAGCCTTAGCCCTACCAATACGGCCGCTGGGGAACCGGCGCCCGCCGGCGCCCGGCGCCCCTCTAGCCGGCCGACCGCCGCATGCGCCGATCGGTCCCGGCGTAGCGCCAAAGCGTATCTGGCCGCGGTGCGCGCGAGCGCGGCCGCGCTGACCGCCGCCGGCCCCCTGCCCGAGCGGCTCGCCCAACTCGCGCGGCCGGTGACACGCCTGCTGGGAGCCCGCGGCACGGTCGTCTACCCTTGGGACGCCGCGGCCGGCGCTTTGGGCGCGGCCCTAACGCTGAGCGACACCGCCCACGCTCCCGCCTTGGTGGCGCTGCGCCGCAGCACCCTGGGCACGCGGGCGCTGGCGCGCGGCGAGGCGCTGGAGGCCACCTCGGTCGAAAGCGACGACCTGCAACCGGCCGAGCGCGCGGCGGCGCGAGCGCTGGGCTGGAGCGCGCTGGCCGCCCTACCGCTACAGGCGCGCGGCGAGCGGGTGGGCTTGCTGTACGTGGGCTGGCCGGTGCCGCACCGCACCAGCGAGCCCGAGCGCCTGCTGCTAGAGCTCCTCGCCCAGCACACCGCCGCTAGCCTCGAGCAGGCGCGGCTGCAGACGGAGAGCGCCGCGCGCGCCGACGCGCTGGCCCGCGCTGAGCAGCAGCTGCTGGCGTACGCCCGCGACCTGCGCCAAGCCTATGTGCAGGAGCGCGCGCGGCGGCAGGAGCTGCAGGAGGCGTACCTGGCCACCGTGCGCGTGCTGGCCGCGGCCATCGAGACGCGCGACGCCTACACGGGCGGGCACGTCGAACGGGTGGCCACCTACTCGGTGGCTATCGGCCGCGAGCTGGGCTGGGACCCCGAGCGCCTGTACACGCTGGAACTGGGCGCCTTGCTGCACGACGTGGGCAAGATCGGCATCGCCGACTATGTGCTGCTCAAGGCCGACCGCCTGACCGACGAGGAGTGGGCGATCATGCGCCAGCACCCGGAGGTCGGCGCGCGCATGCTCCAGCACGTGCCGTTCCTGCGCCACTCGCTGGGCTGCGTGCTGTACCACCACGAGCGGTTCGACGGGCGCGGGTATCCGACCGGGCTGAGCGGGCTGGCGATCCCGATCGAGGCGCGGGTGGTGGCGGTAGCCGACGCCTTCGACGCGATGACCAGCACGCGGCCATACCGACGGGCACTGCCCCTGGCCGTGGCGCTCGAGGAGATCGAGCGCTGCACGGGCACGCAGTTCGACCCGGAGGTGGCGGCGGCGTTCCTGCGGGCGGTCCGGGCCGGGGCGATCGTGGTGGGGGGCGGGGAGCCGCGCTGAGGCGGGCGCGGCCATGCTTATGATAATCCATATTATCATCGACATGGAGGAGAGGGGGCCGGCGGCCGCGGCGGTATACTGGCCATAACACGCTCAGCGCGCACCAGACGGGCCCGGAGGACCTACACGCCTATGGCGCAGCCCCCGCTGTTCGCCGGCGACGAGGTCGAGCTGATCGAGCCGCTGGATCGCTATCCCGATCTCCCGGTCGGCGCTCGCGGCTTCGTCACCAAGACCGCCCAGAACGGGATCGTGACCGTGCACATCCACGGCTGGCAGATCGTGGCCGCCGTCGGGGCGTTCCGCCTCGTCCGCGAGGAACCGGATGCTCCCCCGCCTCCCCTACCCGATTAGCGTTATGTCCAATCCTGGCGCCCACTACCCCACCGCGCGCCCATCGAGGATGCGACGCACCTGGGCGCGCAGGCGCTCGGGGGTGAACGGCTTGGGCAGCAACGCGTGCGGGGCCGCCACACCGTGCCGCGCCAGCGCCTCATCGGGGTAGCCCGACATATACAACACGCGCAGGCCAGGGTGGCGCGCCTGGAGCGTGCGCGCTAGCTCGCTGCCGCTCATGCCGGGCATCACCACGTCGGTGAGCAGCAAGTGCAGCGGCCCCGGGTGCCGTGCGCTGAGCGCCAGCGCCTCGGTGCCGTCGCGGGCCTCCAGTACCGTGTAGCCCGCCGCGACCAGGCTCGCGCGGGCCAGCGCTCGCACCTGCGCCTCGTCCTCCACCAGCAGGATCGTCTCGCTACCGGGTGCCAGCGGGGGGTCCGGGCCGCCAGGCGCCGCCTCCGCGGGGCGCTCGGTCACCTCGGGCAAGTAGATGGTGAACGTGGTGCCGCGGCCGGGCTGGCTGCGCACGCTGATCGCCCCGTGGCTCTGCTTGACGATCCCGTAGACGGTGGACAGCCCGAGCCCCGTGCCGCGGCCCGACGCCTTGGTAGTGAAGAACGGCTCGAAGATGCGCGCCTGGGTCGCCTCATCCATCCCACAGCCCGTGTCGCGCACGAGCAGCGCGACGTAGGTGCCCGCCCCGGGCAGCCCGGCGGCCGCGGCGGCCTGCGCCCCCAGCTGCACACGCTGCGTCTGCAGGAACAGCTCGCCGCCCCGGGGCATGGCGTCGCGCGCGTTGACGGCGAGATTCACCAGTACCTGCTGGAGCTGGCCCGGATCGGCGCGCACGGGCCCGCAGGTAGGGTCCAGGCGCGCGAGCAACACGATGTCCTCGCCGATGAGGCGTCGCAGCATCGTCTCGGTATCGCGGACCACGGCGTTGAGGTCGAGGACCTGCGGCGAGACGAGCTGACGGCGGCTGAACGCCAGCAGCTGGCTGGCGACCCCGGCGGCCCGCTCGCCAGCCTTGAGGATCTCCTCGGCACAGGCGCGGCGCGGGTCGTCGGCGGGCAACTGGCTCAGCAGCAGCTCGCTGAAGCCATTGATGACGGTCAAGATATTGTTGAAGTCATGGGCCACGCCGCCCGCCAGGCGGCCCATGGCGTCTAGACGCTGGACCTGGCGTAACTGCTCCTCGACCGCCTTGCGCTCGGTGATGTCCAACTGGGCGACCACCGCCCCGCCGGCCTCCTCGCCCAGCGGGGTGACGTACAGCGCGAACCAGCGCGGCGTGCCGCCCTGCTCGCAGCGGTACTCGAGGCTGTAGTCGGGCCGTTCGCCGGCCAGCACCGCCCGAACGCCCACTATGGCCTCGGCGGCATACGGGCCCCTAGCCCCCAGTGCGGCGCAGGTCCCGAGGTAGTTCTGGCCCACGCCCCCGCACACCAGCCCGTAGCCCTCTGGCGCGTGCCGTGCCCAGGCGTCGTTGACGGCGATGATCTGTCCCTCGCGGTCCAGCGCGGCGATCTCAGCCGGCAGCGCGTTGAGCACGGCGCGCGCGAACTGCTCGCTGCGGCGCAGCGCATCGGCCGCCCGCTTGCTGGCGGTAATGTCGCGAGCAATGCTGGCCGAGCCCACGATGCGCCCCTCGGAATCGGTGACCGGAAAGACGCTCACGGCCACGTCGATGCGCTGCCCGTCGCGCCGCACCCGCTGGGCGACTAGCAGTTCGAGGCGCTCGCCCGCCAGCACGCGCGCCCGGCGGGCGGTGATCAGCTCGCGCTCCTCGGGCGGCACGATGAAGGTGATATGCCGGCCACACGCCTCGGCGGCGGTGTAGCCGTAGTACCGCTCGGCGGCGCGGTTCCAGCTCACGATGGTGCCGTCCCAGGCGGTCCCGATGATCGCGTCCTCGGACGACTCGACGATCGCGGCCAGCCGCTGCAGCGCCGCCTGCTCGCGCTTGCGGGCGGTGATGTCCATCGCGGCGCCGGTGAGGCCCACGATCTGGCCGTCGGCCGCGCACAGCGGCTCGAGGTACAGGTCGTAGTACCGCTCGCCGTCTGCGCTCTCGACGCAGATCTCAGCGCGGCGGCCCTGGCCGGTGGCCAGCACGCTCTGCTTGAGCGCCGTGAGCTGGGCGGCCGCGGCGGGCGGGAACAGCTCGGCGTCGGTGCGCCCCAGCAGGGGCTGGCTGACCAGGCCCCGGGGGTGGTAGACCCAGGTGTAGCGCAGCGCCGTGTCCATCTGGAACACGGTGATCGGGATGCTCATCAGGGCGATGCGGAACCGCTCCTCCGAGGCCGCCAGCTGCTGCACGAGCCGGCGCTCGTGGGTCAGATCGGAGAACACCAGCACCGCGCCGGCCACCGCCCCGTCGGCGTCGCGCAGCGGCACGCCCGAGCAGAGCAGCCACACCTCCTCGCCGGTGTCCGGCCGGCGCAGCACGTACTCCGCCCCGTGCACCACCTCCCCGGCCATCAGCCGCGCGGCAATGGCCCCTGTGGGCAGCACCGGGCGGCCGTCACGCGCGTGCCGCAACTGGAAGCGCGCGACTTGATCGGCCACGGGAATAGCGGGGTCTAACGGGGCGCCAAGGATCTGCCGGGCCGCCCGGTTGACCAGCTCGGCCCGGCCGTGGCGGTCGAGCACCAGCAGGCCGCTGGGCAGCTGCTCCAGCACCGCCGTGCGCTCGGCGAGCAGGCGCCGCAGCGCCTCGGCCTGCGCGGCTAGCGCGGCGTGCGTCCGGGCGCTGTCCAGGGCTGTCGCGCCATAGGCGGCCACCGCCTCGGCCAGCCGCACCTGTTCCGCCCCCAGCGCCACCGGCCGGCGCCAACCGAGCAGCAGCACCCCGTTGATCGTGCCGTTGCGCCGCAGCGGGGTGCCCAGCGCCGTGCGCCCGCCCTCGCGCCGGTACAGCGGCAGGGCCTCGCGTAGCGGCGAGCGGTCGAGCCCCTCGAACACCAGCGTCGCGCCGCGCTCTAGCACGCGGGCCACCAGCCCGTAGGGCGGCGTGCGCCGGTGGCGATCGGGCGGGGGCACCCGTGCCCCGTATAGGCTGCGCCGCGCCACCTGGCCATCGGACTCCAGCACATACACGGCGGCGAAGTCGGCGCCCAGCAGCCGGCAGGCGCTGGCGGCGACCTGGTCGAGCACGCGGTCCAGCTCCTGGGTCGCCGTGCTCTCGCGCGCGAGCTCGATGAAGCTCTCCGCGCGCAGGCGCAGCGCTTGCGTCTCCGCGCGCAGCCCGGCCGCGTGCAGGGCCGCGCCGAACTGGGCGGCGAGCAGCGTCGCGCGGTGTGTCTCGGCCGCAGCGAATGCCTGGGCGCCCCGGCGCGCCAGCACCAGGAGGCCATGCCCCCCTGGCCCCGTCTCGAACGGGATGGTGAGCAGCGCGCGCGGGGGAAACGCCAGGGGCAGCGGCGCGGCCAGCGCGATCCCCTCGGCCGCCACCTGCCCCTGCGCCAGCGCGGCGAGCTGGTCCACCAGCGCGGCAGCGGGCGGGCCGACAGCGGCCAGCAGCGCGGGCTCGGTGCTCGCCGCCCAGTGCCACGCCGCCGTGGCTGGCTCATAGAGGACGAGCACGGCCGCATCGGCCCCAGCGAGCGCGCGGGCCCGGGCTACTACCAGCTCGGCGAGCGCGGCCGGCTCGCCCCCCGCCCGACTCGCGCCCAGCAGGGCGTGCAGCGCGTCGAGCAACACGGTGTCCGCGGATGCCTCGGCCGCCGCGCGCCCCACCTCGCGCAGGGCAACCGCCGCAAGATCGCGCAGCGGCGCGAGCGTCGCCTCGGCTGCCGCCAACCGTTCGGGCGGCACGCCGGCCACCTCCAGCGCCCCGACTACCTCGCCCGCCACCACCAGCGGCCAGCGGTGACACCCCCCGGGGGCGACGGGCGCGGCGCCCTCGCGCCGCAACAGCCCGAGCGCTTCTCCCGCGCCTTGGAGCACCGCGGCGCTCTCCGCGGCCAGCAGCGCGCGCACGGCGCACAGCACCACGCGCAGCGCCTCGGCCGGCGCACCGGCCGCCAGGGCGCGGGCGCCCTCGGCCAGCGCTGGAGACAATAAATCCGTCGGGACCACTAGGACCTCTTCTCGCGCGGCGCTCTTCTAGATCATCGGCGCCCACCTCCTCGCGCAGCAGCGCCAGCCGCGCCATACGCGGGGTGGGTACATACTTTACCGTATCGAGACCGTGTGTGGTTCACGGAGCACGGGCGCGGCGCCCGAGGCACGGTACAATCGGCCCAAACCGATGCAGCGAGGGGGCAGCAGTGGTGATCCGCGGACGACCGTTCCTGCAGATTCCTGGGCCGACCAACGTCCCCGATTCGGTCCTGCGGGCGATGGACCGCCCGGTGATCGATCATCGGAGCCCCGAGTTCGCGGCGCTCACCCGCGAGCTGCTGCCGGGCCTGCGCCGCGTGTTCGGCACGCGCGAGGGCGCCGTGATCCTCTACCCGGCGTCGGGCACCGGGGCCTGGGAGGCCGCGCTGACGAACGTGCTGGCCCCGGGCGACCGCGTGCTGGCGTTCAACTACGGCCACTTCGCCGCTGGCTTCGCCCAGACAGCCCGCGACCTCGGCTACCAGGTCGACGAGGTACCGCTGCGCTGGGGCCAAGCGCTGACCCGCGCCGTGGTCGCCGAGCAATTCACTCGCCCCAGCGCCCCGCCCTACCGCGCGGTGCTGGTGGTCCACAACGAGACCTCCACCGGCGTTACGTCAAATATCGGCGAGGTGCGCGCCGCGCTCGACGCCGCCGGCTCCGACGCCCTGCTGCTGGTCGACACGGTCAGCTCGCTGGCCTCGATCCCCTTCCACTTCGACGCCTGGCGCGTGGATGTGGCGCTGACGGGCAGCCAGAAGGGGCTGATGCTGCCCCCGGGACTGGGCATCCTGTGCGCCAGCCCGCGCGCGCTGGCCGTGGCCGAGCGGGGCGGCTCGCCGCGCCACTTCTTCGACTGGCGGCCGATTCTGCGCGACAACGCCGCGGGCTTCTTCCCCTACACGCCGGCCACGCTGCTGCTGTTCGGCCTGCGCGAGGCGCTGCGGCTGCTGGAGGAAGAAGGCCTGGACAACGTGTACGCGCGCCACCAGCGGCTGGCCGATGGCGTGCGCGCGGCGGTGCGCGCCTGGGGCCTGCACCTGCTGCCCGAGGATCCGGCCACCTACTCGAACACCCTCTCGGCGGTGGTGCTGCCCGAGCACCTGGACAGCGACGTGCTGATCGCCCACGCGCGCGAGCGGTTCGGGCTGGCACTCGGGGTCGGGCTGGGGCAACTCAAAGGGCGCGTGGTGCGGCTGGGCCACCTCGGCGCGCTCAACGAGCTGGAAGTGCTGGCCATGCTGGGCGGGGTGGAGCTGGCGCTGCGCGAGTGCGGCGTGCCAGTCGCCCTGGGCAGCGGCGTGGCGGCCGCTCAGGAGGTGTTCCTGCGGCCTGCGCCCCAGCCCGCCGCGCCCTGATCCCCCTCGGCAGCCGCCCCCCGCTACCAGCCTTGGCTGGAGCTATCGTGGCGGGCGGGCCGGTGCGTCTCGCCGCCCACCGTGCTAGGCGGGGGCCGGCCCCCCCGACGGCTCACTGGCGTTCAGCGTCTGCGCCAGCGCGGTGACGCCCGTCATGCCGCCGAGCGCCATCGACTCGACGGCCGACGCCGGGATGATGACGATCGAGCCGGGATTCTGGCGCATCGTCTCGTACAGCATGTTCATGCCGCGCAGGTGCAGGGCCATCGGGTTGTTGGCGTACACCTGGCCGGCCTCGGCGAACTGCTGCGCGATCAGCGTCTCGCTCTGCCCGAGGATCACCCGCGCGTCGCGCTCGCGCTCGGCCTGGGCCACGCGGCTCATGGCATCTTGCAACGCGTCGGGGATCTTGATGTCGCGCATCAGCACGGCAGAGACCTTCACCCCCCACGGCTCGGTCTGGGCGTCGAGCACACGGGTCAGCTCCTCGTCGATGGCGGTGCGCTCGGCCAGCACCCGGCTCAGGTTGCTGCGGCCGATGATGTCGCGCAGCGCCGTCTGGGCAGCGCCCAGCACGGCGAGGCGATAGTCCTCCACCTGCAGCACGGCGCGCGCCGGGTCGATCACCCGCCAGTAGATGATGGTGTCCACGTTCACGGGCACGTTGTCGCGCGTGAGCGTCTGCTCGGCCGTGAAGGCGCTGGTCACCGTGCGCAGGTCAACGGTGAACGGCGTCCGCTCGATGAACGGCAGCAGGAAGAACACCCCCGGGCCGCGCACGCCGGCGAAGCGGCCCAGGCGCAGCACCACCTTCCGCTCCCACTCGGCACACAGGCGCAGCGAGGCCAGCACCACCACCACCACGACCACCGCCAGGAAGATGAGAACAACACTCCCCATGCCCCTCCCCTTTCCACCGGCGCCCGCTGCCGGCCGCGCCTAGCGAGGCAACGAGGCGGGCTCCGGCCCGCGCTGCATGATGCCGCCCGTGGGCAAGCGGCGCAAGGCGGGCCATGCGAAACGGCGCGGGGGAAAGACGCTGCTAGGCGAGCGGCGCCGCGCCGAGCAGCACATCGGCGCGATCGGCCGCGGTCCGGGCGTCGGGCCCGAGGTAGGTGCCCAGCGTGGTGCGCGGTGCCGGGTTGGGGCGGTCGAACGCCTGGCCGCCGTAGGCCAGCCGCGGGCGCGGCTCGGGCAGCATGGCCAGCAGTTCGGCGGTGGCCACCAGGCGATGCGCCGCTTCCTCGGTGGTCGCCGAGAGGATCACCAGGCGCGGTTGTAGGCGCCGCACCACGGCGCGCAGGTCCTCGGCCGGCACGCTGGCGCCGAGATACAACACGGGCCAGGCGCGGCGCGCCAGGAACAGCGCCACGAACAGCAGCCCGAGCTCGTGCTGTTCCTCGGCCGGGCAGGCCAGCACGATCGGCGGCCCGTGGCGGTGAGTCTCGTACACCTGGAGCAGCGAGAGGAGCCGGCGCCGGATCAGGTGGGTAGCGAAGTGCTCGGCGGCGACGGACAGCAGCCCCGCGTGCCAGCGCTCGCCGATCTCCACCAGGGTGGGTTGGAACAGCTCGAGGCAGACGTCGTCGACCGGGTACAGGGCAAACGCCTCGGCGATCACCGCCTCGGCCCCGGCGGCGTCGAAGTCGGCCAGGCGCTCGATCAGCTCGCGCTGGAGCTGGGCGAAGGTGCGCGCTGTCGGCTCGGGGCGTGGGGCCGTTTCCGCCTGCCGCGCCTGCAGCAATCGCAAGGCACGGCTGATCGTCATGCCCTCCGCCGTGCGATCGTGCAGCCAGCGGATCAGCGCCACGTCGCGCTCCGAGTACAGGCGCTGCCCGCCCGGCAGCCGCGCCGGCCGTGGCACACCGTAGCGGCGCTCCCAGGCGCGGAACGTCGGCGCTGGCACGCCGGTCAGCTGCACCACCGCCTGCGTGTTGTAAACGGGATGCTCGGCCCCGCCCGGCAGGCCGTTGGGCGGCCCGAGCCGGCGATCGTGTCGTGGAGTCACCCGCGCGCTCTCCTGCCCCTGGCGGCAGGATACCACGCCGCCCGCCGCTTGGTTAAGCAATTGCATATCTTGCGCCGCGCCAGGGAACCCGCCGCTGTTGACATATTCGGTTCTGTGCTATATTGGCGCCGGTCCACGCCCCACGCGGCTCGATGGCGGTCGGCCGCGTGGCCACGCAGGAGGGAGCGATGCCGCGTGCCACTCGCGCTTTCCAGGTCCTCGGTCGCTGCACGCGCCTGGCCCCTTACGGGCTGTCTACCCGGCGCGGCCTGCGCGCGCTCGCGCTCGTGGGTGCCCTCGTCCTCGCGGCACCGGCCAGCGCGCAGTGGAACCCTGACGGCCCCGCCGGCAACGTTCCGGAGGACATCGGCCGCATGGCGGAGGCGGTCAATGCCTTACGCCAGCAAAGCGGCCGCGCGCCGCTCAAGCTGCAGCCGCAGCTCATGGCCGCCGCCCAGTGGCATGCCGAGACGATGGGGCAGATGCGCACCCTGAGCCACATCGGCCGCGGCGGCACGCGCGTGCAGGACCGCATGCGCCTGGCCGGCTATGAGACGTGCGGGGGCGGGGAGAACATCGCCTTCGGCGCGTTGCAGACCGTCGATGATGTGGCGCGCGGCTGGTACGACAGCCCGGGCCATCGGCAGATCCTGCTTGACCCCGAGGTCCGCGAGATGGGCATCGGGCGCGCGGCGACCCCCGATGGACTCACCTACTGGGTACTCGATGTCGGCCAGCGGCCCGCTGTCGCGCCCATCGTGCTCAACAACGAGGCGCGAGCAACCCAGACGAGCCAGGTCACTGTATACGTCTACGGGCTGGTGAGCGACGAGTGCCGTGGCCCCGCGCGGCCGATCGTGCAGGTGACCCTGGCCAATAGCCCCGACTTCAGCGACGCGCAGACCTTCGCCTACAGCCCCACGCTGAGCTGGACGCTCGCGCCTGGCGAGGGCCCGCGCACCGTCTACGCGCGGCTGCTGGACAGCAGTGGACGCGTGCTCGAAGCCCAGGACGACATCCTGGTGAGCAGCACTGCCCCGCCGCCCTCGACCGCCAGCGACCTGAGCCCGCCGGTGCAGACCTATACTGTGCCAGGGCCCAACGGCGCACCGACGTACCTGACGGTGTACCGGCAGACCCAGATCGTGCCTAGCAACCTGGCCGTCACCGCGCTGCCGTGCGCGGGCAGCCTAACCGGGTGCTGGCAAGCGGCGCCGGCAGGCGGCTGGGGCCCGGGCTTACCGGCCCCTTCTGGGCCGCCGGGTTCCGGGAGCTGGCCCTACCGCTGAGAACGAAGGGGCGCAAAAAGCACACAGCGCACCTCCCAGGTGGGAGATGCGCTGTGTAGCATAGCGGGGGTGGGATTCGAACCCACGACCTCCGGGTTATGAGCCCGACGAGCTGCCACTGCTCTACCCCGCGGCGAGGCGGGCGGCAGCGCCCTATTGTCCCACCCCTCGGGGGGGCAGTATCGTCGGCGCTGGGGCGTTT
>DATGKN010000163.1:0-27405 GCA_035294645.1 Chloroflexota bacterium | reverse complement strand
CGATGATCGTCAGCGGCACGCCCTGGCCCCACTCCGGCCACGCCTTCTCGATCGCCTCGGCCGTCGCGGGGTCCGAGGCGACGTGCACCGCCGTCACGTCGTCGGACAGCGTCTTGGCGTAGCGCAGCGCCAGCACCGTCGGCCGGTTGAGCTGCGCCACAGGCACCACCACGACGGTCTTCAGCGGCCGCTCGACCTCGGGATGAGCGGGCAGGGCGGTGGCCAGCGCTGCCTCGTCGTAGTGGCGGTGGATCTTCTTGCACAGGGCGATCAGCGCGGGCACTAGCAGCAGCACGATCCAGGTGCCCCAGCCGATGGGCAGGCCCGGCACGATCGGCAGCTCCGGGTTCATGAAATTGGTCACCGCGGCGATCACGGTGACGAGCCCGGTCGCCGTGGCGCCGATCCCGTTGACCACCGCCTTCAGGTGCCAGAGCGGGCCGCGGACCTCGCGCCAGTGCTGCACCATGCCCGCCTGCGAGAGCGTGAAGGCGGTGAACACGCTGACGGCGTACAGGGGCAGCAGCGCGCCGGTGGAGCCACCGAATAGGAAGATCAACAGACCGCTGACGATCCCCAACAGGATGATGCCGTTGGAGAAGGCCAGCCGCTCGCCGCGGAACGCCAGCTGGTGCGGCGCGTAGTTGTCGCGGGCCAGCAGCGAGGCCAGCCGCGGGAAGTCGGCGTACGCGGTGTTGGCCGCCAGCACCAGGATCAGTACCGCCGACGCTTGCACCAGGTAGTACAGGGGCCCCGTGCCGAACACCGCCCGGGCGAGCTGCGAGATCACGGTCTCGTCGCGGCTGGGAATCACGGGCCCGCTGACGAACAGCACCGCCAGGCCGAGAAACATCGTGGCCAGGATCGTGCCCATGGCCATCAGCGTGCGGGCCGCATTGCGCGACTCGGGTGGTTTGAACGCGGGGATCCCGTTGGAGATGGCCTCGGTGCCCGTCATGACCGCCGAGCCGATGGCGAACGCGCGCAGCAGCAGGAACGGCGTCAGCGGCTCGGTCCCCTCCTCGACGGCCGGGTACTCCGGCGGCGGCACCACGAGCTGGCCGCTGGCCAGCAGCGCGAGCCCCGCGGCGATCAGCCCGTACATGGCTGCCAGGAACACATAGGTAGGCGCCGCGAAGATGTTGCCTGACTCGCGGATGCCGCGCAGGTTGGCGATCGTGACCATCGCCACGGCCAGGATGCCGAGGAGCACACGGAACGGCAGCAGCAGCGGCACCGCCGAGACGAACTGGTCGACGGCGGAGGCGATGGACACCGACACGGTGAGCACGTAGCCGACCATCAGCGCGGCGGCAGCCACCAGGCCGGGCGTCTCGCCCAGGTTCGCGCGCGCCACGATGTAGCTGCCGCCCCCCGAGGGGTAGGCGTAGATCGTCTGGCGGTAGCTGGTGACCACGATCGCCAGCAGCAGGACGATGGCGAACGACAGCGGTAGCGACCAGATCAGCGCCGCGGTGCCGGCGGCCAGCAGGACCGTGAGCATCTCCTGGGGCGAGTAGGCCACCGAGGAGAGTGCGTCGGAGGAGAAGACCGCCAGCGCCTTCTTCTTGCTGAGCCGCTCCTGGTGCTCCAGCGCGCTGGGGATCGGCTGGCCCACCAGCAGCCGCCAGAGCATCCCGGCCGGGCCGCGCGGCC
This sequence comes from Chloroflexota bacterium, assembly GCA_035294645.1. GTDB lineage: Bacteria > Chloroflexota > UBA6077 > UBA6077 > JAJPHF01 > JADGHJ01. The sequence continues at coordinate 25,749 of DATGKN010000163.1, read as the reverse complement.
GCTCCAGCTCGGCGCTAGCTTCCAGGCGGCCCGGGCCGGCGCGGCGGAACCCGGCGAACTTGGGCCGATGGATGCGGACGACCAGGTCGCCGGGCCGGCCGGTGCGCACACGCTCGACCACCCGGCGCTCGACAGGACTAACCGGGCGCTCCTCCGCGCTCGGCACGCTCGTGTCTCCCCCCTGCCTGCTCGTGCCGCCGTGCGCGGGCGCACGGGATGCGGGCGGGCGCGGCAGCCCAGGCGCCCCGGCAGGCCGCGGCCTGCTAGCGGGTCGCGCCTGTCTCTCCATCGGTTTACCACGTTGCCCGCCGATTTGCTACAGGGGGCGGCCAACGCCGCCGCGGGCCCGGGCTCAGCCGTGGGCGCGGCCGGGGACCGCCGCGGTATCGAGTGCGCGTCGCACGGCGCGTGCCAGCGCATCGGGGGTGAACGGTTTCTGCAGCAGCACGAACTCGTCGTCCACCACGCCGTGGTGCACGATGGCGTCGTTAGTGTACCCGGACGTGTACAGCACGGGGACGGGGTGTCCCCGCGCCGCCAGTGCCTGCGCCAGCTCGCGGCCGCTCATCCCCGGCATCACGACATCGGTCAGCAGCAGGTGGATCGGGCCGAGGTGCTCGGCGGCCAGGCGCAGCGCTTCGTCGCCGCAGCTGGCGGCTAGCACGGTGTAGCCACAGCCCTCCAGCACGAGCCGGGCCAGCGCGCGCACCTGGGCCTCGTCCTCCACCAGGAGGATCGTCTCGCTGCCGCGCGGCGGGGCCCCGCGCTCGCCGCTGGGCGCCACAGGGGGCTCGGCCGCCACCCGCGGCAGGTAGATCTTGAACGTCGTGCCGCGGCCCACCTCGCTGTACACCCAGATGTAGCCGCCGCTCTGCTGCACGATCCCGTAGACCATCGCTAGGCCGAGGCCTGTGCCCTTGCCTGGCTCCTTGGTGGTGAAGAACGGCTCGAAGATCCGCGCCTGCGTTTCGGCGTCCATCCCGCAGCCGGTGTCGCTGACCGCGAGCATGACGTACGAGCCGGGGGTGACCGTCACGTGGCGCTGCACGTAGTGCTCGTCCAGCTCGACGTTGGCGGTCTCGATAGTGAGCTTGCCGCCGCGCGGCATAGCGTCGCGCGCGTTGATCGCCAGGTTGAGCAGCACCTGCTCGAGCTGGCGCCGGTCGGCGCGCACGTGACCGAGGCCCGCGCGGCGCACGGTGGTGAGCGTGATATCCTCGCCCAGCAGCCGGCGCAGCATCTGGTCCATCTCCAGCACGACCTCGTTGAGGTCGAGCACTTCCGGCTGGAGCATCTGGCGGCGGCTGAAGGCCAGCAGCTGGTGGGTCAGCGCGGCGGCGCGCTCGCTGGCTTGCAAGATCTCCACGACGTAGCACCCGCGCGGGTCGTGGGGGGGCAGCTCGGCCTGGAGCAGCTCGCCGAAGCCGCGGATGACAGTGAGCAGGTTGTTGAAGTCGTGCGCCACGCCGCCGGCCAGGCGCCCGATGGCCTCCATCTTGGCCGCCTGGCGCAGCTGCTCCTCGCGCTCGCGCAGCGCGGCCTCCGCTTCCTTGCGCGCCGTGATATCTTGGAACTGCCCGATCAGGTACAGCGGGCGCTCCTGGCTGTCGCGCACCAGCGAGGCGCTGGCCAGCACCCACACCGCACCCCCATCGGCGCGCCAGTAGCGCTTCTCCAACTGGTAGGCGCGGCGGCGGCCGGCCAGCAGCTCGGCGCGTAGCGCCTGCTCGGCCGCGAGATCGTCGGGCAGGGTCAGCGCGTCGCTGCTGGTGGCCAATAGCTCCGGCGCCGGCCGCGCCAGCAGTTCGCACAGGGCGGGATTCACCCGCAGCCAGCGCCCGTCAAGTCCCAGCAGCGCCATGCCGATAGCCGCGTGCTCGAACGCTGCGCGGAACTGCGCCTCGCTCTGCCGGCGCTCGGCGATCTCCGTGGCCAGCTGTTCGGCCAGATGGTTCAGCGCCACGCCTACCTGGTCCAGCTCGTGCACCGGGCTGTGCGGTACCCGCGAGTCGTAGCGGCCCTGGACGAGATCCTGGCTAACTTTGGCCATAGCCCGCACGGGCCGCGCAATGTCGCGAATGAACAGGGCTCGCGCCACCAGCAGGGCGATGCCCAGCACCAGCAGCCCAACCCCGAGCAACAGCACGCGCTCGCGCACTACCTGCGCTACCTGGGCCGTGGGCACTAACGCCAGCAGGCGCGTGTTCGGGCCGATGGCCAGCTCGACCGGGCGCAAGCCGTGCTCCGCGAAGGCCGCCCGCAGCTGCCCGAGATCGAGTGTGGCGAGGCGCGCGGGAGGCAGAAGAGCTGGCAGGTGCGTCTCGGGGGCGGGCGCGCTCACCACCTGCTCGCCGTGGAGCACCAGGACCGTCGCCCCGCTGCGTTCGCGCACGGCGGCCAGCTCTGCGCGACTGAGCCGCTGGCCTACTAGCAGGCGCGCCGGGGCCCCCGCCGCGTTCGCCAGCGGCGCCGTGGCCACCAGCACCAGGTCGTCCCCGAGCGGGGTGACTAGTTCGTCGGGCGGCAGCGCGAGCGGCACGGCGAGTTCTCGCCCCGCGGGCGCGTCGGGGCCGAACAGCCAGCTACCCTGCGGGCCCGCGATAGCGAGGTAGTCCAGCTCGAACCGCTCGCGGACCTGCGCCAGCCAAGCGGCGTGGGCCATCGGGGCCGCGCTGGCACTCTGGCGGCTGAGCTCGGTATCTGCGGCCAACCACCGCGCGAGCGTGGTCAGCGCGTGGTGCCGTTCCTGCCACTGCTGCTGGACCGCCTGCAGCACGCTCTGGCCGCGGAGCTCCAGTTCGGTCTCCTCCTCCTGCTGCGCCGAGAGCACGAGGATCGGCGCGAGCACCCCCGCGTTGGTAACCACCAGCAGCAGGGCCGGGATGATCAGCGTGAGCCACAGGCTCCGCGCCTCGGGCCTGGCGAACCATCGGTGCATAGCTAGCCTACGGCGCATGATCAGCCCGTGAGGACCTACCCCGTCGTACCGTTACGGCCGCCGTGGCCAGACCACCCCGGCCTCGCGACGCTGCTCGCCGTGGGAAAGACTTGGCACAAGTGGTACGTCCCGCTCCCAGTGGTAAGCGGGCTCGTAGGACCTACCGGCTCGGGAGCATTATCGACCGAGGAACCGATAGCTTACAGGCAGGCGCCTGATCGGATGACTCTGGATCAGCCCGGCATATGACGATCAGGGGAAAAGCGCGGACAGGCAAGGACTTACGTGTGACCGCCGTTCACGGTGGCCGACGGGGCTTCCTGGCGGGTGATCCAGGTGTGTGGGGCGCGCAGCTCCGCCTCGGTCGGCAGCGCCGTGGGGCCTGTCCAGACGCGGTTCAGAAACTCGACCCCGCGCGCCTCGACCACCGCGCACACAAACTGCTCGCCCAGGACGTACTGCTCGTGCTTCATATTCAGGCCGGTGATACGCAGGAACCACTGCTCCGCGGGCGAGCGCTGGCGGCGCCGCTGCTCGACGCGTGCCTCGATCAGCGCGAAGTGCGGCAGCAGTTGGCGGCCGACCTGGTGCATGACATGGTTGCTGTAGCCCTCGAGCAAGGCCATCAGCGCTTGCAGGCGCGAGACCAGCGCGCGCTGCTCGGGGGTCATGAGCGCCTGGAGCATGTTCTGGCCGCTGCGCAGGCCCGCGACCAGGCGGCCGACCAATCCACCGAGTGGCGCGTGGCCGTTGCGCCGCTGGGCCAGTTCCTCCACCATCGCGTGCAGGTACGCCTGTAGCGTGTCGTGCAGGTAGCGGCGCACCCAGGGGTACAGCTCGAACTCGTGGGCGTGGATCGCCTCGTGCAGGGCGATCCAGGTGCGGACCTCGTCGGGCGGCAGGGCCAGGCGTTGCTCCAGCACGCGGATGTTGGGCTCGACGAAGTACAGCTTGCCCGGCTCGGGGGCCTCCGGCGCTAGCAGGCTGATGTCGTATTGGCCGAGCACGCGTCGCGCGAGGTAGCCGAGCAGCACGCCGAGTTGGCTGCTGAGCACGAAGCGCCCCATGCCCGCCGTGGCCAGCGAGCCGAATCCCTCGCGCTGGTCGCGCTCCTGGTAGAAGCGCTCGAACGGCTGGAGCAGCTCTTGGAAATTGGCCGCGTTGGCCTGGATCCACTCGCGGCGGTCGAGCACGCGCACCGCGGTGCCCTGGAGCGGCAGGTGCGTGCGCGTATAGGCCGCGATCGGGCCCTCGATGCGCTCCAGCACCGCGCGGTAGTACGTCTCGCGCGCCTGGCGCTCAGGCGCGCTGAGGGATGGCTGAGCGCCGGCGGCACGCCCGGCCACGTGGCACACGAGGGGCCAGTCTACCAGCTGGCGCGGCGCCTGCCGCCCGTAGCGCTCGGCCGCGCCCCACAGCGCCCCGGCCGCCGCCCCGATCAGCAGCCCCGTGCCAAACGCGCGCCCGCGCCTCGCCATGTGCCACTCCTGCCTGCGCTGTCGCTCTCACATTATGCCCTACGGGCCCCGCGCGCCACGGTGCTTTCGCGCGGCCGCCCGGTGCCGGCCCGCTGGGCCGCCACCCCCTATGAGGGCGGGCTTGCCGGTCGCCACCGCGACCGGTCCCACCCGGGCTGCAAAGCGGCTCTAGTCGGGCCGGAGCAGCACGGGCAGCGCGCCGGGCAGCACGTCGATGTGGGCGGGCAGGGGGCCAGCCACCTCGCCGTCGTGCTGGACCGGTAAGGGCTCGCGCGCGGTGATCACCACCTCGCGGGCGCGCAGCGCGGTGACCTTGGGATGCGCCAGGTGGCGCCCACTCAGCGCCAGCGGCACCGACAGCAGGAACTCCAGCCGCCCCACATCGCCGATCACGATGACATCCAGCCAGCCGTCGCGCATGCTGGCGCCGGGCGCCATCCGCAGCAGCCCCGCGTAGTTGCCCCCGTTGGCCACGATGATCATGTTGATGCGCCGCTGGCTGACTAGTGGCTGGCCGTCCAACCAGAGGCTGAATTGCTGGTTGGCGTAGCCGCGCAGCACGTGGAAGAAGCCGACCACATACGGCAGCGCGCCGCGCCAGCGAGGCCCCCACGTCTGCGCGCGCGCCACCACCAGCGCGTCGAACCCCGTGCCAGCGTAGGTGACGAAGTAGCGGATGGCACCGTCTCCCAGGCGCGTGCGGCCTACATCGAGCGGCGTGGGGCGCGCGTGGCGCAGGTAGGCGACCGCGGCCTCGGGGACCAGTGGCAGGCCGAGGCTGCGGGCGAAATCCTGAGCGGTGCCCAGCGGGAGCACGCCGAGGGCGGGCAGCGGGCGGTCGCGGGGGCGCGCGTGGAGCAGCCCGTTGACCACCTCGCTGATCGTGCCGTCGCCCCCGGCCGCGATGACCACTGCGCGCCTCTCGCGCACCGCCCGGGCCGCCGCGGCCCCCGCGTCGCCGGGCGCACGGGTCAGCACGGCCTCGAAGCTGAGCCCCTGGCGGTGCAGCGCGGCGGCTAGCCCTGGCCAGCGCCCGCCGCCGCGGCCCGCACCGGCCGCGGGATTGACGATCACCAGCCAGGGGGTAGGCGCCGCCTCCACGCTGGCCATTGTAGTCGAGCCGCCCGCCGCCCCACAGTGCTCGGCCCCGGCGGGGCCTGTTGGTTTAGGCCTCGCGCGCCCCCGGGGGCGCCTCGGCCGCGGGGCGCCGGCGCACCAGCCGCGCGATGCGGAAGGTCATCACCGCCTGGCCGGCCTGGTTCTCCACCGTATGCTCGGCCACGACGACACCGCGGTCGGGCTGGCGCGAGGGCCGCGTCTCGACGATGTGCACCGTGACCCATAGCGTGTCGCCGGGGCTCACCGGCGCGTGCAGGCGTAGGGCGTCGAGGCCGAGGAACGCCAGGCCGGTGTTGCGGTACCACTCCTCGGACATCACCAGGCCCTCGGCGAGGCAGAGGGTGAGCAGCCCGGGCGCCACGCGCCGGCCGAACACGCTAGCGCGCTCGGCATACTCGCGGTTCATGAACAGCTCTTCGTAGAGGCCGGCGAGCGCGATCAGCGCGCCGATGTCGTGGTCGAACACCGTGCGGCCGCGCGTGCGCAGCACTTGCCCGACGGCGAACTCCTCGAAGTACACGCTTCCCCGCGCTGCTAGTCGATCTGGCGGCCGCGCGCCATTACTGAGCGGGACAAGGGTCGCCCAACCAGTAGCGAGGGCCAGGCCCGTGCCGCGCCGCTTGATCGAATGGGTTGAGTATACGGCAACTGTCGAGCGAGAGGCAGCCGCACCCGATGCAGTCGGTCAGCCCGCGCCGGAGCCGCTCCAACTCCGCGATGCGCTCGGCGATTCGGGCGTGCCAGGTGTGCGTCAAGCGCTGCCAGTCGTCGCCGGTTGGGACCCGGTCGCGGGGCAGCTGGTCGAGCGCGGCGCGAATCTCCGCGAGGCTGAGCCCGAGCCGTTGGGCGAAGATGATGAAGGCCACGCGGCGAATAACCGCTCGCGGATAGCGGCGATGGCCGGCAGCACTGCGCTCGGCGTGGAGGAGCCCCTGCGCCTCGTAGAAGCGCAGCGCCGAGGGGGCCACGCCCGTACGACGCGCCAATTCGCTCACGGTCAACGGCTGGAGTGCATCGAACGCTGGGTCCATCGCCTCTCCCTTCCCGGAAAGAGTATTGACTTCAATCGCACTTCAACAATTAGGCTGGGGATGAAGCCGCCAGCGGACGCCGCCAGCGTCGTCTTGGCGCCAAGCAATTCCGGTAGGAGGTCACGGCCGTGGCCGTGCAGCAGACGAAGGGCCACAAGCGCCCCAAGATCGGTATCATCCTCAGCACCATTCGCGAGGGGCGGTTCGGCGAGGTGGTTGGGCGGTGGATACTGGCGCAGGCCGCGCGGCGCCACGAACTGGCCTGCGAACTGGTCGACCTGCGCGACTACCCCCTGCCGCTGTTCGGCGAGCCCGACGGAGTCAGCGCCACGGGAGAGACGCGCTCGGAGGTCATCGCACGCTGGCAACGCAAGCTCGCCGAACTAGATGGCTATATCTTCGTCACCGCCGAGTACAACCACAGCATTCCTGGGGTTCTCAAGAACGCCCTAGACCACGCCTATGCGGAGTACCGCCGCAAGCCGGCCGCGTTCGTGGGCTACGGTGGTGTGGGCGGGGCGCGCGCCGTCGAGCAGCTCCGGCTGATCTGCATCGAGTTCCAATTGGCCCCGTTGCGCGCCGCCGTCCACATCGGGCCAGAGCCGTATCACGCGGTGACCCGTGAAGGCCATCAGTTCTCGGACTTCCCCTCACTTCAGCAGGCTGCCGACGCCCTGCTCGACGACCTGGTCTGGTGGACGTACACCTTGCGCGCCGGGCGCCGCGAGCAGTTGGTGGCTTGAGGCCGTGGGCGGGCTCGAATCGCTCCAGGCGAGTGAGGCGGGCCCGCGCTCGGCGCGTGGCTAGGGGTAGAGCTGGCGCAGTAGGCCGCGCTGCTCGATCTCCTGCAGCAGGCTCATGTCCAGCACGTCGCCGGGGGTGATCGTCCGGGGGATATCTTCCTCGCGGTCGATCACCGCCTGGATCGCCTCGGCGCTCACCGTGGGCAGCGGCCGGTACACGTCCTTGATGCCATCGTAGAGGTAGGCCACCTCGTCCACCGGCAGGTCGCCCATTCGTTGCTGCAGGATGTGCTTGGTCTCCGCGGGATTGGTCTTGAAGAAGTGGATGGCCTCGACGTAGGCCGTCAGGAAGCGCAGCACCTGGTCACGATCGCGCTCGATGAGCCGCTGGGTAGTGGCCAGCGTGCCCTGGGGGGAGAGGATGCCCAGGTCGCGCGCGTCGACCAGGACCTTGCCGCCAGCGCGCTCGGCGCGCAGGCCCGCCGGCCCGCTCACCACCCCCGCGTCGATATTGCCGCTGGCCACGGCGGCGGCCACCTGCGGGCTGGCGCCGAGCTGGAGGATCGTCACCTCGCTGGGGTCCAAGCCGGCGCGGGCGAGCGCGAGCTGGATGAAGGTGTGTGCCTCCGAGCCGTACTGGGTGATCCCCACGGTCTTGCCGCGCAGGTCGGCCAGCGAGCGGACCGCCGCGCCCGGGGCGACCATGATCTTCTGGCCGATGGCCAGGTCGCTGGTGCCGGCGATGATCCGCGGGTCGGCGCCCTGCGCGCGGGCGCGGATCAGGGCGGCGGCGGCCGCGATGGCGTAGTCGAAGTCGCCGGCCACCAGCGACTGGGTGACGCGCGGGCTGCCGCCCACGACCATCACCTCGGCGTCGAGCCCGTGGCGCGCGAGGATCCCGCTGTCCTGGGCCACCCAGGGGATGGCGAACATCTCATTGGGCGAGGTGATCGCCACGGTGACGTGCTGGCGCGCCGGCGGCGACGCGGGGGCTGGGGCGCTGTCCGCCGGGGCCGCGCCGGGCGCCGTGGCCGCCGCCTGGCAGCCCGCCAGCCCCCCAGTCATGAGCGCTAGCGCGACTACCGCGAGGCGAAAGCGCATCGCTGGCCCCTCACGTGCCCTGGGCCGCGGTGCGGGCCTCGACCGCCGCGGCGTCGAACGGCACGAACTCGTTGTCCGCGGCCGCGGCGGGCGGCATCTCGTCCTCGGCCAGCAGCGCTACCGAGCCCTCGGCTGCGTCGCCGGCGACTAGCGGCGGGGCGTGGACCTCGACCACCAGCGCGGGCTGATCCGACCTGTTCCAGGCCCAGTGGACCTTGTTCGCTGGGATGCGCTGGAAGTCGCCCGCGCGGCAGTGGAACGCCTGGTCCTCGACGAAGAACCAGATCTCGCCGCGCAGCACGTAGTTGATCTGCTCGGCCGGGTGCTGATGCGGCTTGGTGTGGTAACCGGGGGCGCGCTCGGCGACCATGAGGCTCGCCTGTTGCCCGAACGCCTTGCGCACCTCCATGGTCCCGCTGCCCTCGGTGCCCGCCTTCAGGGTGATCCGCCGCACGGGAACGTCCGCGGCTTGGACATGCAATGGCATGGTCGGCTCCTTCTCCCTTGCACGCCCGCGGTGGGGCGTGGCCTCGTTCCATGGTAACGGCTCGGGAGCTAGGCAGGGGCTGGCGGGGTTCGCCGCTGCCCGCGCGGGCGCGCCTACCTCTCCCGGCGGCCAGGCCGGGCGAGCCGGCCGGCGGGCTAGCGCGGCGTGGGCAGCGCCGCGCGCTGCTCGACTCGCGGCACGACCTCGTGCATGAACAGCGCCATCGACCGCAGGACCTTGTCCTGGGCCAGCCCGCCGAACCAGAAGCTCGCTCCCAGGTAGTCGATGCCCAGCGTGTCGCGCACCCAGCACACGTGCTCCACGCACTCCTCGACGCTGCCGAAGATCATCTGGTGCTCGCGCACGCTCTCCTCGTAGCTCTTCCGCTGGCGCTGCCGCACGCTCGGCGGATGCGCGCTGCCCAGGGCGTTGGCCCGCTCGGACAGCGCGAAGTTGCGCAGGAACGGCTCCTCGACCTCGCGGCGCGCCTGCGCGCTCGTCTCGGCCACGTACACGTAGTAGCGGGCGAACACGTGCCGGCTGGTCGGATCGTGTCCCGCCGCCGCCAGCGCCTGGCGGTAGAGCTGGATCTTGTGGGCGATCTCCGCGGCCGGTTGCGTGTGCGGGATGGTCAGCAGGTGGTAGCCGCACTGCCCGGCCAGGCGGAAGCTCTCCTCGCTGGCGGTGGCGGCGAACCACACCGGCGGGTGCGGCCGCTGGACGGGCTTGGGGAGCACCGACAGGTCGCGGTACTGGAAGAAGCGGCCCTCGTAGGTGAACGGATCCTCGGTCCAGGCCTTCAGCACGATGGCGAGGCATTCGGCGAACCGCTCGCGGCTCTCCTCCATCGGCACGCCAAGGTTCTGGTACTCCCACTGCAGGAAGCCGCGGCCCACGCCCCAGTCCAGCCGGCCGTCGCTGAGGATATCGACCATCGCCATATCTTCAGCGACGCGCACCGGCCGGTGGAACGGCAGCAGGGTGACGCCCATGCCGATGCGCAGGCGGCGCGTGCGCTGGGCGATGGCCGCCGCGAGGATCGGCGGGGAGGGCACCAGCCCACCGTAGTACTGGAAGTGGTGCTCGGTCAGCCAGACGCTCTCGTAGCCCAGCGCCTCGGCGTGGTCCACCTGCTCCAGCAGGTGGCGGTACGCCTGCGCCTCCGACCCGTCGTACTCTGGCACGTAGGTCGGCAGGAACAACACGCCGTACTTCATGCTGGCCTCCCGCGGGCGTCCTGGCGCACTATACTGCTCGGCCAGCCCCCTGCCCGCTGAGCGCCAGTGTACCGTGCCCGCCGCTCCGAGGGAAACACGGGGCGCCAGCCCGGAGCCCGGGGGTGAAGGGAGGAGTGCCGATGGCGCGCTTGCAGCTCAGCTTGATCATGGCGACCAACGAGCGCTCGCGGCCCGTGCTCGACGGCACGGTGCGCCCCGAGGGCATCGACTTGATCACCACCACCGCGCACCCCGGGGAGATCTTCTGGCGCCAGCTCCACCATGCCGAGTTCGACGTCTCCGAGATGTCGCTCTCCTCGCTGCTGATGCTCACGGCGCGCGGCGACTCGCCCTGGGTAGCGCTGCCGATCTTCACCGTGCGCGAGTTCTTCCACACGGGCATCATCGTGCGCGCCGATGCCGGCATCGAGCGGCCGGAAGACCTGCGCGGCAAGCGCGTCGGCGTGCCGGAGTACCAGCAGACGGCGGCGCTGTGGACCCGCGGCGTGCTCCAGCACGAGTTCGGCGTGGCGCCGACCGAGCTGGAGTGGTACATGGAGCGCTCGGAGGAGGGCAGCCACGGCGGCGCCACCGGCTTCCAGCCGCCGCCGGGCATCCGCTTCCACCGCATCCCGCCCGACCAGAGCATCGCCTCCCTATTGCTCGCCGGCGAGCTGGACGCGGCCGTGCGCTACATCGGCGTGCGCACGTTGGTCGACCGCAGCGGCGTCGATCTCAGCCACCATCCCCGCATCCGCCGCCTGTTTCCAGACCCGGTGGCGGAGAGTGTCCGCTACTATCGGAAGACGGGCATCTTCCCCATCAACCACGGCGTCGTCGTGCGCCGCAGCCTCTACGAGCAGCACCCCTGGATCGCCCTGAACCTGTACCACGCCTTCGTGGCCGCCCGCGACCTGGCCACCGCCCGCGCCCGCACGCTCATGGACCCGTACTTCCGGCTCGGGCTGCTACCGCTGGAGGCGCGCGCGGCGCTGGAGGCCGAGCCGTACCCCTACGGCGTCCGGGCCAACCGTCACGTGCTGGAGACGATCGCCCGCTACTCGCACGAGCAGGGCCTCACACCGCGCGTGGTGGCGCTAGAGGAGGTGTTCGCGCCCACCACGCTGCACCTGTAGCGCTTACGGCTCGGCGGGCCAGTAGGCGAACGCCAGCCCGGCCTTGGCGTGGTGCGCGCGGATGTACTCCACGACCCGCGCCGGCCGCGGGAAGGCGCCCGCGGCCACGATCCAGGCGCGCACCTCGCCGGTGCCGCCGCGCAGCGTGTCCGAATCGAAGGTGAACAGGTGCTGGAGCGCGGCGCCCTCCCCGCGCTCCAGGCGCTCTAAGATCCAGCGGTCGAGCGGCTCGTCGATCCAGCCGGCGCGCGGCCCTTCCGGGTCGTGCGACAGCCCGCCCGAGGCGTACAGCGCTACCGGCTCGGGCCACTCGGCGAGCAGCTCGCGCAGCGCGGCGCCCAGCGCGTAGCAGCGGGCGGCGGTGGGCAGTGGCGGGTAGTAGGCGTTGACGAAGAGCGGCACGATCGGCACGCTCAGGTCGGGCACCAGGCGCGGCACGGGCTGGGCGACCATGTGGGAGACGCCGCCGCCGCGCGGCCCGACGGGGCGGAACTCGCGGCAGCCCAGCAGCTCGAAGCCGCGCTTCATCAGCCGCGCGTGCAGGAAGCGCGCCAGCGGGCCATGGCAGCGGAAGGTGAGGCGCTGCCGCTCGGCCAGGGGCCGGTAGTGCGTCCCGTCGAGCCCCCACAGCTCGTCACCGGTGAAGATGGCCAGCGGCGGCATGGCGCTGGGGTCGAACATGTCGCCCTGGTCGTCGCCGACCACCAGCAGCGCCGCCGGCCGGTAGGCGGCAAGCTGGGCGCGCAGCACGCCGAAGGCCGCGTCGATGCGCGCGAGGTACTGCTCGATCACCTCGGGCGTCTCGGCAGCGGCCTCGGGCGGCTGGCGCTCGCGCATGTACGGGGGCATGCGCTGGTAGATGCGCGGCCACATGGCCGCCGGCTCGAACATGGCGGGTGCGTGCGAGGAAGCCAGCCCCAACCCTAGCATGTCCTGCTCTCCCTTCCTGCGCCGAGAACCCGCGGGCGGGTCAGCCGCCGCGCTGGTAGCTCTCGAAGCCCGGCCGGTAGCGCTTCTCGTCGATGAACTGCCGGATGCCCTGCTCGCGGCCGTGCTCGGGATCGGCGCCGCGTAGCTCGGCGGACTTGGCGGTGAGGTAGTTGTACGCTTGGGCGTAGTCCATCAGGCGGCACAGCTTGTACGCCTCTTTGGCCGCCCGGAGCGCGTAGGGGTTCTTGCCCAGTAGCTCGCGCGCCAGCTTGACCGTCTCGGCACGCAGCTCCGCGCGCGGCACGGCGTACGTCACCAGGCGCAGCTCGGCGGCCTTGCGGCCGTCGAACGGCCGCCCGGTGAGGATGTAGTAGAGGGCGTCGCGGTAGCTCAGCACATCGGCCACCACGCGGCTCACCAGCCCGCCGGGGAAGATCCCCCAGTTGATCTCGCTCAGCCCGAAGATGGCGTCCTCGGCGGCAATGGCGAAATCGCAGGCGACCAGCGGCGTGAAGGCGTTGCCGAAGCAGTAGCCGTTCACCATCGCGATCGTGGGCCGCGGGAACAGCCACAGCCGCTCCCACGTCCAGTCGTGCGATGCTTTGCGAGCGCGGGCGCGGCCCACGGGGTCGGCGTCGAGGGCGCGGAAGTACTCCTTGAGGTCCTGGCCCGCGCAGAAGCTATCGCCCGCGCCGGTGAGGACGAGCACACCCGTGTCGGGGTCGGTCTCCAGCGCGGTGAGCGCCCGCTGCATCTCGAAGTGCAGCGGTGGGTGGGTGGCGTTGCGCTTCTCCGGCCGGTTGAGGATCAGCCAGGTGAGGCCGTCCTCGCGCTCGATGCGGATGTGCTGGAACTCGCCGATCTCGCCCGCCATCTCTCCTCCTCGCCCGGGTGGTGGGGGCGCCAGAGCGCCTAGCGCTGGCCCAGGCCTTCCATCGCCTCGTGCAGCGGCCCGGTGTCCAGGAGCTCGACGGGCCGAATGCTGCGCGCGGCCGAGTTCGACTGGGCCACCAAGTCGAGCACGTTCTGCACGCCGGGCTCGGTGATCACGGGGCCGTCGGCCAAGCGCCGGGCGTAGAACTCGCGTGTGAGCGCCATCATCGGTAGATCGTTGCTCTGGAAGTACTCGGCGAGCCAGCCCGTGACTTCCTCGGCGTGGGCCGAGTTCTTGTAGATGCGGAAGCCCTCGGCGAGGCCCGCTAGGAATCGTCGGACCAGGTCGCGATTGGCGGCCACGTAGTCGCGCCGGCTGACCACCACCGTGGTAGGAAACTCCTGCGCGGCCTCGCCCACGTCATACAGCACGCGGAACCCCTCGCGCTGCGCGATCTCGACGAACGGCATCTGCAGGATGGCCGCGTCGACACCGCCCGATTGCAGCGCGGCGTAGCGCACGGCCGACTTGTCGCCGGTGACGAACGACACGTCACTGAGCGCGAGGCCTAGCCCCTGCACCGCCCACTCGGCCGAGAGGCGCCCGACATCCCCCGTGCGCCCCGCAATTACGGTCTTGCCACGTAGCTCAGGGCCGCTGGCCACGCGCCCGACGAGGGAAAAGTCGAGCTTCTGGGCCGTGGCCCCGACCAGCACGAGCTGCCGCGCGCCCTCGACGAACGCGCCGACCGGCAGCGCAGCCCCCGCCAGGCTGATCCCTAGCTCGCCGGCCACGAGGGCGCCAGTTGCCAGGCTGGGCGGGTCGGGCACCAACTCGAGGTCGAGGCCTTGCCGAGCGAAGCTGCCCGCGCGATACGCCACCCACAGCACGGAGGCCGAGCCTCCGACCGCCGGGTACAGCACGCGGAGGTGCTCGGGGACGGGGGCCACGGTAGCGGCCGCTTGCGCCGCTGCTGGGGCGGCGGGGGCTTCACGCTGGGTGGCTGCTGTGGTTCCGCTCGGCGTGCTGGGCTCGCGGGCGCAGGCGCCGCCGAGTGCCAGGCTTCCCAGGAGAACCAGGGTCACGCTGCGCAGGAGCGTGTCGCGCCCGGCCATCGCTGTTCCTCCCCGAAAGCGGTCTACCACCACTGGCAGGTTGGTTGAACCGCCGACCTGAACGGTGGGCCCGTCGTGCACGGCGGCGCGCGGCCCATCCTTTCCGAAAGCCGCTCTAGGTGGCGCCATAGGCCTGGGCCCGTATTGTACGCCGGCCCTGCCCGCGCTTGCCGCGGCGGGCGCCGGCCGCTAGAGTGAGCCGGGCGCCACGACGGCAGCGCCACGGGGGCGCAGAGGAGGAAAGAGATGGCCGCAAATTCGGCGGGCGGGCGGCGCGACGCGGGGCTCGGGGGGCCGGTGGTCGACGTGCACCACCACTGGCTGCCCCGCGAGCTGGTCGATCACCTGGAGGCGTATCTGCCGGAGGGCTACCGCGTGGTGCGCGCCGAGGGCCAGCCGCTGCGCGTGTACGATCCGGCGGGCGTGCAGGAGATGGCCGTCGAGCCGGAGCGCTACTGCTCGGCCGCGGCCCAGCTCGCCGATATGGACGCCGCCGGGATCGACGTCGCGTTGCTGTCGGCGTCCTGCTTCCCGACCTGGATGACGCTGCGCGCCGCCCGGCTGCTGAACGATGCCGCCGCCGACCTCCAGCGCGCGTATCCCAATCGCTTCGTGCCCATGGCCCACGTGCCGCCGTTCGGCGAGCCCGGGGCGCTGGCGGAGCTGGAGCGCGCTCGTAAGGAGCTGGGGCTGCGCGGCGTGTGCATCGCCACCAACTTCCAGCGGCGCTATCCCGATGAGCCCGAGTACCGCCCGTTTCTGCGCAAGGCCGCCGAGCTGGATATACCGGTGTTCGTGCACGCCGCCGGCTCGCCGGTCCACCGCGAGGGCCTGTTGCAGTACGACCTGAACCGCACGCTCGGCCGCTCGATGGAGCACTGCCTGGTCACCATCCGCCTGCTGTACAGCGGCGTGCTGGAGGAGCTGCCGGGGCTGCGGCTGGTGATGCCCCATCTCGGCGGGGCGTTCTTCGTCAACGTCAAGCGCTTCTTCCACAGCCCCCGCGCGCTCATCAGCGAGCAGCCGCGCGTGCCGGCGTACGAGCGACTGCTGGACCAGCTCCTGTTCGACACGGCGCCATCGTTCTGGTACGGCCCCACGGAGATCGCCTGCGCCATCGCCAACCTGGGCGTGCGGCGCGTGGCGCTGGGCAGCGACTACCCCGCGAGCTGGGAGCCCACGGTGCTGCACGACGCGGTGGAGCACGTGCGCGCCCTGGCGCTGGCACCCGCCGAGCGCGCGCTGGTGGCCGGCGGCAACGCGGCCGCCTTCTACGGGCTGCACTTCTCCGCGTGAGCGTGCCCGCTCACCAGGCGGCGCGCAGGATGCCCAGCAGGTCGTCGAGGGAGTACTCGTCGCCGGCCAGCGCCGCGGCGGCGCGCCGCAGGTCGTCCTCGGTCAGGTGGTAGGCGGCGAGGTGCTGGGGCTGGCCCAGCTCGGCGACCAGCGCGGCCACGGCGTCCGCCGCCCGGGCCGCCGCCTCCGCCTCGCTCAGCCCGCGCGTGTCCACCCCCAGCGCGGCGGCGATGCGCGCCTGCTTGGCGGCGGTGCGCGGGGCCAGGAAGCGCATGGCGTGCGGCAGCAGCAGGCAGGAAGTCACGCCGTGCGGGATGCCGTGGACCGAGCCGAGCTGCTTGCCCAGCATGTGGCTGAGCCCCCGCGCCGAGGGCACCGGCAGCGCCATCGAGAACCAGGCGCCGAGCTGGCACTGCGTCCGCGCAGCGAGGTCGTCGGGGGCGGCGGCGCAGGCGGGCAGCCCCGTGCGCAGGCGGCGCAGCGCCTCCAGCGCCAGCGTCTCGCTGTAGGCGCTGCTGTGGCGGGAGAGGATGCCCTCCACGGCGTGGTCGACCGCGCGGATGCCGGTGGACAGCCACAGGGCCAGCGGGGTGTGCACGGCCAGCGCGGCGTCGAGGAACACGGCGGCCGGGAGCAGCTCGGGTAGCGGCGGCGGCCCGACCTTCTCGCGTGTGCCCTCCAGGCTGTAGCCCGCCGCCGCCGAGAACTCGGCCGCCGAGAGGGTGGTGGAGATGGCCAGGTGGGGCAGCACGGCCCGGCCGGCGAGCGAGAGCTGGCGCGCCCGGCGGTGCGAGTCGGGCTGGGTGAGATCCAGCTCGGTGGCCAGCACGAGCGCCACCAGCTTGGCGGCGTCGATGGGGCTGCCGCCGCCGAGCGACACCAGCACGTCGGGCGCCGCCGCGCGCGCCGCGACCGCCGCGGCCATCACCTCGCGCGCGGGGGCGTGGGCGCTGATGGCGGCGTACTCGCCCACCAGCCGCGCGCCGAGCTGCCGGCGCAGCGCGGGCGCTAGCGCCGGGTGCGCCGCGACGCTGCGCGTGGTGACCAGGAACACGCGCCGCGCGCCCAGGCGTTCCAGCTCGCTGTCCAGGTAGGCAGCGACGCAGCCCGCGCCGTAGTAGACCACCGCCGGGTTGGTGTACCGGAAGCTCCCGCGCTCCCCCTCGCTCATCTCTGCCCCCGCCATGCGCTGTCCGGATTCTTGGAGCGTTACTCCCCCGCTTCGTGGGCGCGGCGGGCGCGCGGCGACATCGGCTTGCCGCCGCCCGCGGCCCGCTCGCGCTCGTGCACCAGCCGCTCGCGCAGCCAGCGGCTCGCCAACGCCTCGGGCGTCGTCTCGCGCCGCGCGGCGGCCTCTGCTAGCTGGCACACCTCATCGTCGGCTAATTCGATCGTCAGCGTGGCCATCACACCCTCCCGCTCTGCGCTTCGTCTCTAGTCTAGCGCTCCGCCCAAGGGTGTTGCCGCTAGGCGGCCCTAGCGTATAACCGAAGCGACTTGTACCGTGCGCACGAGCGCTCGACCGCTGCTGCTGCTGTGGCGGTGTCCTGACTCGTGAGACGAGGAGGCCCCATGCGACCACCGCTCGCCCCACTCGTAGTGCTGCTCGCCGTGCTGCTCGCCGCCTGTGCCCCCGCCGCGCCCGCGGCAGCGCCCGCCGCGCGCCCCGCATCGCCCGCGCCCGCCCAGGAAGCGCGAGGGCCAGCTGCGGCCGCCGCTACCACGGCGGCGCCGGTGACCGTGCGCTTCGGCGATATTCCCAGCACCTCGTTGGCCGCGGTGTACATCGCGCGCGAGCGCGGCTACTTCCGCGAGGAGGGCATCGAGGTGCACCTGGAGCCGTTCGACACGGCCGAGAGCATGATCCCGGCGCTGGCCACCGATCAGCTCGACGTGACCGGCGGCGGGGTCAACGCGGGCATGTTCAGCGCTATCGCCCGCGGCCTGCCGATCAAGATCGTGGCCGGCATCTCCGGCAACGTGCCGGGGATGAGCTCGTCGGCGCTGGTGGTGCGCAAGGAGCTGATCGACTCGGGCCGCGTGCGCGATTACGCCGACCTGCGCGGCCTGCGCATCTCGCTGGTGAGCAAGACCTCCGGCCTGGGCGCCGAGTTCTACCGCGTGCTCGATCTCGGGGGGCTCACCGAGCAGGACGTGGACTTCAAGCAGCTCTCGTTCCCCGATGCCACCATCGCCCTGACCAACGGCGCCATCGACGCCGGGATCCTCACCGAGCCGTTCGTGGCGCGGCTGGTCCAGTCGGGCGCGGGCGTGCGCTGGAAGGGGGCCGACGAGATCTACCCCGACCACCAGATCACCGTGCTGCTGTACGGGCCGGGGTTCCGCGAGCGCTATCCCGAGGCGGCGGTCGGGTTCATCAAGGCGTACATCCGCGGTGCGCGCGACTACAACGCGATCATGAAGAGCAACGACCGCACGCCCGTGTACCAGATCCTCACCGAGTACACGCCGATCAAAGACCTCGCCATCTACCCGGTGATGCATCCCTCGGGCATCCATCCCGACGCCGCGCTCAACGTGCAGAGCCTGGAGGCCGACCAGGATCTCTGGGCGCGGCTGGGGTACATTCCCCAGAAGGCCGACTTGCAGACAGCGGTCGACCTCCAGTACTGGCAGGAAGCGCTGCGCCGCCTCGACGGCCAGCGTTAGCCGCGCGCCGGCAGCACCACGCGGGAGGGGAAGCATGCGGCTCCTGGACGGCTACGTGGCGGTCGATCTGACCGACCTGCGCGGGCAGTTCTGCGGCAAGTTGCTGCGCGACCTGGGCATGGAGGTCATCAAGGTCGAGCCGCCTGGCGGCGATCCCGTGCGCGGGCTCGGCCCGTTCGCGCACGACGTGCCGCACCCCGAGGGCAGCCTGCGCTTCGCCTACCTCAACGCCGGCAAGCGCAGCGTGGTGCTCGACTTGAGCCAAGCTGCCGACCGCGCGCGCCTGCTCGGGCTAGTGCGCCGCGCCGATGTCCTCCTGGAGAGCTTCCAGCCGGGCACCCTGGCGCGGCTGGGGCTCGACGCGGGCCTGCTGCGCGCGCACAACCCCGGCCTGATCATCACCTCGATCACCGGCTTCGGCCAGACGGGGCCGTACCGCGACTACCTCTGCCCCGACCTGGTGGGGCTGGCCGCGGGCGGCGTGCTGTACATGAGCGGCGACCCGGCGCTGCCGCCCGTGCAGGCGCCCGAGACGCAGAGCTTCTACTTCGCCTCGCTGTACGCCGCGTTCGGTACCGTGCTGGCGCTGTGGCGCCGCAGCCGTGACGGCCAGGGGCGCCATGTGGACACGGCGATCCAAGAATGCCTCGCCTATCACGAGGGCCTCATCGCCGCCTACGGCTACGAGGGGATCAACCTGCGGCGCGCCGGCAGCCAGCACCCGCACGTCGCGCCCGCCGGTATCTTCCCCGCCCGCGACGGCTACGTGTACCTGTTCATCGCCCAGATCCACTGGCAGCGCTTCCTCGCCTGCTGGCCCGACCACCCGCCAGAGCTGGACGACCCGCGCTGGCTGCCCAACTACGTGCGGCGCGCGCACGCCGACTGGATCAACGAGCACGTCAGTGCCTTCACGCGCCGCTTCACGCGCGATGAGCTGGTCACGCTGTTGCAGGAGCGGGGCATACCGGCCCTGCCCGTCAACTCGCCCGCCGACTACTTCCGCGACGAGCAGGTGCGCGCGCGCCGCTTCTTCCAACCCACCGAGCACCCCGTGCTGGGCGCCTACGAGCAGCCGTCGCTGCCGGTGGTCATCGATGGCCAGCGCGTGCCCGTGGCGCCGCCGCCGCAGCTGGGCGCGGATACGGAGGCGCTGCTCGCCGCCGCGGCCCCGACGACTGCCGCCGTTCGGCGGGACGCCCCGGCGTCCCCTCCCGCCGACGGTACCGATGACCCCCTGACGGGCGTGCGGATCCTCTCGCTCACCACCGGCATCGCCGGGCCGCACGCCGCGCGCGCGCTAGCCCAGTGCGGGGCGGAGGTGATCAAGATCGAGTCGCGCCACGGGGGGCTGGACAGTTTCCGACTGTTCTCGCCGGAGGGCGATATCGACGCCTCCTCGCGCTACATCACCGCCAACCTCAACGTGCTCTCCGCGCAGCTCAACCTCAAGCGTCCCGAGGGCGTGGCTCTGTTCCGCGAGCTGGTGCGGCACGCCGACGTGGTGCTCGACAACTTCGGCGCCGACGTGCTGCCCCGGCTGGGCCTCGGGCCCGAGGCACTGCACGCCGTCAAGCCCGACCTCATCGTGCTCAAGCTGCCGGGGCTGGGCTGCGACGGACCGCGCGCCCACTGGCGCACCTGGGGCTCCACGCTCAACGCGCTGGTAGGGATCACCTATCTCTGGAACCACCCGGGCCAGGAGCGGCCGATCGGCTACCAGGGCGTGTACCCCGACTACGTGACGGCCGCGCTGGCGCCCGCGGTGGTGTTCGCCGCGCTGCTGTACCGCCAGCGCACCGGCCGCGGGCTGTTCCTCGACCTGGCGCAGGCCGAGGCGGCCGCGTACATGATCGGCACCAGCTTCCTGGAGGTGGCGGTCAACGGCCGCGACCCGCGGCCCGTGGGCAACGACTGGCCCTACGCCGCCCCGCACAACGTGTACCCGTGCCAGGGCGACGACCGTTGGGTGGCTCTCGTGGTGGAGACCGATGCCCAGTGGCGCCGGCTGTGCGAGCAGCTGGGCCGGCCGGACCTGGCCGACGACCCGCGCTTCGCTACCCTGGCCGCGCGCCGCGCCCACCAGGCGGCCCTCGACGCCCTCATCACCGCCTGGACGCGCGAGCGCGACGCCTACGCGATCATGCACGCGCTCCAGGCGGCCGGCGTGCCCTGCGCCGCCGTCGCCCGCGGCGAGGACCTGTTCCACGACCCCCACTACCGTGCCCGCGGCGGGGTGGCGGTGGTCGAGCACCCGCGCCTGGGCCAGTACCCCACGGCGGCGGTGCCGCTGCGCCTCACCGACGAGGGCCTGGTCCCCGCGCGGCGCGCGCCGCTGCTCGGCGAGCACAACCGCTACGTGTTCTGCGACTTGCTCGGCTACTCGCCCGAGCAGCTGGCCGCCTGGCAGGCTGCTGGGATCGTGGAGTAGCCGCGCCAGCCCATCTCGACGAGGAGGTCGTGCACTATGGCGGACCGCGAGTACCGCACCCTCAAGGTCGAGCGCGAGGACGGGGTGACGTTCCTGTACTTCAACCGTCCAGAGAAGCGCAACGCGATGAACCCCACGCTCCTGGCGGAGATGGTCGACGCGCTGGACTGGCTGGAGACCGACCCGGCCACCCAGATCCTCGTGCTCACGGGCGCGGGCGACGCCTTCACCGCCGGCATGGACCTCAAGGAGTACTTCCGCGAGCTGGACGACCAGCCGGAGGCGCGCCTGAAGGCGCTGTGGAACCTGCGGCTGTTCCACCACACGCGCCTCGCGGGCTTCGCCAAGGTGACCATCGCCATGGTGAACGGCTGGTGCTTCGGCGGCGGGTTCAGCCCGCTGGTGTCGTGCGACCTGGCGATCGCCGCCGAGGAGGCGCAATTCGGTCTCAGCGAGGTCAACTGGGGGATCATCCCGGGCGGGTTCGTGAGCAAGGACGTGGTCCACGCGCTCAACTACCGCCACGCCTTCTGGTACGCGCTGACCGGCGAGACGTTCGACGGCAAGCGGGCGGCCGAGATCGGCTTGGTGAACCTGGCCGTGCCGCGCGCCGAGCTGCGCGCCCGCACGCTGGAGGTGGCCCGCCACCTGATGCGGATCAGCCCGATGGTGCTGCGCGCCACCAAGGAGGCGCTGCGCGTGGTGCCGCAGCTCGGCTGGGACGAGGCGTTCGACTACCTGATGGCCAAGCAGGCCTGGCTGCGCGCCAACGATCCCGAGCGCAGCCGCGACCGCGGGATCCGGCAGTTCATCGACGAGAAGAAATATCGCCCGGGCCTCGGCCCGCAGCCGCGCGAGGGATAGCGACCCTCCCCCCCCGGCCCCTCTCCCACCCAAGGAAAAGGGGCGGGGGGGAGGCTGGCCCGTTCTAGGCTCCCGCCGGGAACACCAGCGACTTGATGACCACCGGCACGGCGCCCGAGCCCGGCAGCAGCGCGCCGATGTCGATGTAGTCGAACTCGCGCAGCTCGATGCCGTCGATCGACACCACGGCGTTGGCCACGCGCTGCTCCTCGCGGAAGTGCAGGCCGAGCAGCCCCCCGATGTCGCCGTCGCACACCAGCACCAGCGGGTGCCCGCGCGCCAGCACTGGCGCCAACCCCGCCAGCACGCCCGCGGCGAAGGCGCACAGGCGGCGGTAGCTGGCCGAGCCCGCCCAGCGCAGCGCCAGCGCCACCGGCCGCTCGCCGCCGGCCAGATCGAGCCGCTCCAGCGCCGCCGCGATGGCCGCGCGCACCGCCGCCGCGTCGATCTCCGGCCCCAGCAGCAGCCGCGGCGCCACTACCGGCACATTGCGCAGCGGCAGCACGGCGGGCGGCGCGACGTAGATGGTACTGCCGCTCACCTGCACGGTGTACTGCGAGGCGCCGAGCACCGTGGCGCGGATGCCGACCGCCGGCTCGCGCACGGGCAGCGCGCGGGCCGCCAGCCGCTCGCGCAGGGCCGCCGCCAGCAGGTCGCCCAGGTCGCCGAACCCGGCCGCCTGGCGCCCGTAGAGGAACTCGGCCACGCCGCCCGAGAAGCTGAGCTCGGCCCACGGCCCGCGCTCGGCGAGCGGCGGCGTGCGCCACAGCCACGCCGGCACCGGCCCCGCGTCGGGCACCAGCGCCGCGAGCAGCGCGTCGGCCATCCAGGCGGCCAGGCGCTGGCGGACGGCCAGGGGCGCCCATCCGCCGGGCGCCAGGTCGAGCCCCAGCGCCGCGCCGATCCGCCGGGCCGCTGGCTCCAGCCGCACGATGCGGTCGGCCGCGTCGACCACCAGCAGCCGCGCGCCGACGTCCAGCGCCGCCACCGCGCTCACCTGCCCCGCGCGGCAGACGGCCAGCTTGGCGGTCCCGCCGCCGATGTCCACGTGCAGCAGCGGCCCCGCGCACCCGGCCGAGCGGGCGACCGCGCCGGCGCCGTGGGCCGCCAGCGTGGCTTCCAGCGGGTCGCCGGCCGAGACGGCGACGAACCGTCCGGCCTCGTCGGCGAACAGCTCGGCGATGGCGCGGGCGTTCTGGCGCAGCAGCGCCACGCCGGTGAGGATGAGGGCGCCGGTGTCCACGTCGGCGCGGCGCAGGCCGGCCGCGGCGTACTGCTCGTGGAGGAAGCGCCCGAGCGCCGCGCCGTCGATGGTCGTGTCGTCCAGGTAGGGCGTGAAGCCGATCGCCGAGTCGTGCAGCACCGCGCGCCGCACCAGCACGTAGCGGCCGTCCTGGCGCTCCAGCTCCAGGCGCGAGAACAGCAGGTGCGAGGTGGCCGAGCCGATGTCGATGCCCACGCTGGTCAGCTCCAGGCGGTCCTCGGCCACCAGGTGGCGGGCGGCGGCGGTGAAGCGGCCCGGCGGCTCGCCGGCGAGGAGATCGGGAAGCGCGGCGCCGTCCGGGGCGGGCACTAGCGCGCCCCCACTTCGGCCGGCGGGGCGAACAGCGCCTCGGGCATGTTGAACGCGGCGCCCTCCTCGCGCAGCCGCGCGCGGTAGTACTCGCGGACGTACGGGTCCTCCTGCCAGTACAGGATGGTGCGGCCGCCCTCGTGGATGCCGAAGTGGTTGCCGCTGAGCACCTCCTCGCCGTGCTCCTCGAAGATGCCACCCCAGTGGGCCGTGGGGCCGCCCCAGAAGTTGAGGTAGCGCGTGGGCTCCTTGCTGATGTTGAAGTGCTGGTGGAACCAGTTGCCGCCGCCCGGCGCGGCCGCCACCAGGCCGCCCGCCTTGTACTCCTGCACGCGCACCTGGTCGCCCTTGCCGGCCTCCCACGGGCGCGGGCCGAGCTCCACCGGCCAGTTGAAAGTGTAGCCCCGCCCGCGCAGGCAGACCAGCACGGCGCCCGAGCGGTGGTAGTGGGCTTTCGAGTAGCGGCCGACCGGGTACTCGGCGATGAAGCCGCCGGTGCTGGCGTCGCGCAGGAAGCCGTGGAAGTACGGCTGGACGCGGCGGTAGCCGGGCGCGCGCTGGTTGTCCAGCGGCAGCTCGCAGTGCACGATGTCCGGGAACACGTTGCTGCGGATGGCCGCGCGCTGGCGCACCTCGTCGGGCTCGATGTCGCTGCGGGCCTGGAAGAAGTCGTCGCGGCCGTCGTAGCGCTCGGTGAAGGGGTAGGGGTTGTCGAAGATGAACTGGCGGCTCTGGAAGATGTTCATGATCGGCGGCGCGTTGTTGGCGGCCAGCAGCAGCGCCGGGCTGTTGGTGGCGTTGACGAGCTGGTACCAGGCGTTGATCGGGATCATGAACAGCGTGCCCGGCTGCCACTCGAACACCTGGCGCTTGCCGCCCTCGCGCCAGACCTCGGTGCTACCCCGCCCCTCGATCACCAGGTAGAACTCGTCGTACAGGTGCCGCTCCGGCAGCAGCGCGCCGCCGGCGGGCACCTCGACGACGAACAGCCCCTTGTTGTCCTCCAGGCCATCGAGGTACAGGAAGGCGCCCCGGCCGCCGCGCCGCCGCCAGGGGCCAAGCGCCAGCTCGCGGGTGTCGTACACGCCGATGCCGCGGTAGATGGGGATGCCCTCCTCCTCCATGAACCGCTCGTAGGGGCTCTTCGGCCGGCGGTACTTGGTCACCCCGGCCAGCTCGTCGCCTGTCGGCTCGCGCCACTGCCCACCGCTCATCGCCCTGCCCTCTCGCTACCAGGATACGCGGCCCGCGCGGCATGAACGCCCGAGACGTCCGCCGGCAACCTGCCCCGCCGGGGATAGTAGAGCAGCGATAGCCCGTGCCGCCAATGCATACGTGGTCTCGCTTCATTGCCTGGCTAGTCTAGCCTAGTGCGTTGACGTGCCGGCGAGCCGCGTGCTATGTTCCCCGCACGGCGCGCCAGCTCGCCGGTTAGCGGGACGCGCATCCCAGTGCGTGCGACGTCCCCGGCGCGAGAGCGAGGTGACGGCATGGACGCGGTTCCACTCGTCCGCGCGCGCATCGGGCTGATCATTCCCTCGTCGAATCGCCTCACCGAGCCGCAGTTCCGCCAGCACGCCCCGCCCGGGGTCGCGGTCCATGTCACGCGCTTGCGGATGACCGGTCCACATCATGTGCCGCTGGCGGCGCTGCGGCCGCGGCTCGCCGAGGCGGCGTTGGCTCTCGCGGACGCGCGCTGCGACCTCATCGTGTTCCACTGTACGGCGGGCTCGATGGA
Source organism: Chloroflexota bacterium (assembly GCA_035294645.1). Classification (GTDB taxonomy): domain Bacteria; phylum Chloroflexota; class UBA6077; order UBA6077; family JAJPHF01; genus JADGHJ01. The sequence continues at coordinate 1,008 of DATGKN010000163.1, read as the reverse complement.
GGAGGGGCCGGCGGGCGAGCGGGCGATCCTCGACGCGATCACGGAGGCGACCGGTCGCCCGGCGGCCACCACGGCCACCGCGGTGCTGGCGGCGCTGGCGGCCTTGGGGGCGCGGCGCCTCGTGCTGCTCAGCCCCTACGCGCCCGCGGCCCACGCCGCCGAGGTGGCGTTCCTGACGGCCGCGGGCCACGCGGTGGTGCGCGACCGCGCGCTGGCATTAGGGGGCAGCGACGCCTACATCGCCGCGCCGCCGCGCCTGTGGCTGGAGAGCGCGCTGGCCCTGGCCGACCCGCGCGCCGACGCCTATTTCCTGAGCTGCACGAACATCCACGCGCTGCCGGCCATCGTGCCGCTCGAGGCCGCCCTGGGCCGGCCCGTGGTCGCCAGCAACCAGGCGACGCTGTGGTACTGCCTGCGCCGCTGCGGGCTGGCCGACACTGTCCCGGGGCTGGGCACGCTGCTGGAGCGCGCGCTGCCGGCGCCGGTCGCCATCTAGCGGTCCTGCAGCACGGCCGCCGCTCAGGGCGGCGAGAGAGGGAGAAGACGATGTCGGTCGATCTCGTCATCGACGCCGACGGGCACTGCAGCGAGCCGGAAGAGGGCCTGGCGCGCTGGATGCCGCCGCAGTACGCCTCGCGCGCGCCCGTCCGCATCAAGGACAACCTGGGCCAGCCACGGATCCTGCTGGAGGGGCGCGTCTGGGCGAAGAGCGAGGGGCTGGGGCCGGGCGTCAGTGGTCCGTTCGCCCCGCACATCCGCCTGTCGCGGCCCGGCATGCGCGACCCGCACCAGCGCCTCGCCGACATGGACGAGGAGGGCATCGACGTCGCCATCATCTTCGGCACCTCGATTGCTCTGACGGTGAACGGGCTGATGGACAAGGGGCTGGCGGGCGCCATCTGCCACGCCGTCAACCGCTGGCTGCTCGAAGAGTACTGCGCCGTCGCGCCCCGGCGCCTGAAGGCCGTCGGGCTCATCCCCTGCCAGGATCCCCCCGCCGCCGCCCAG
>DATGKN010000162.1:0-22575 GCA_035294645.1 Chloroflexota bacterium | reverse complement strand
GCGTGGGCGGGCGCGACCTGAGCGACGCGGTGGCGGGGCTCAGCACGTTCCAGGCGCTCGACGCCCTGGCCGCCGACCCCGACACGGCGGTCATCGTGGTCGTGTCCAAGCCGCCCGGGCCGCGCACCGCGGCGGCGCTGTACGCGCGGCTGCCGCGGCTCGGCAAGCCGGTGGTCGCCTGCCTGCTCGGCGCCGATCCCGCCCCGGCTCGCGCAGCGGGGGCGGTGCCGGCCGTCACGCTCGATGAGGCGGCGCACGCCGCAGTGCGGCTGGCCGGCGGCACGGTGCCCGCCGAGGACGCGACCGAGCCGCAGCCGGAGGCACCGCGATTCGCGCCCGGCCAGCGGTACGTCCGCGGGCTGTTCAGCGGTGGCACGCTAGCGCACGAGGCGGCGCTTGTGCTGCACCAGCGGCTTGGGCCCGTGTGGTCGAATCTGGGCGGCGACGCCGGGCCGGCGCTGGCCGACCCACGGGCGTCGCGCGAGCACACGGTCGTGGACCTGGGCGCCGATGAGTTCACCCGTGGGCGGCCGCACCCGATGATCGATCCGCGCGAACGGCTGGCGCGCTTGCATCAGGAGGCGGCCGACCCGAGCGTGGCCGTGCTGCTGCTGGACGTGGTGCTCGGGCGGGCGGCGCACGCCGACCCCGCCGGTGCGCTGGCCCCGGCGATTGCGGCTGCCCGCGCCCGGGCGGAGGCCGAGGGGCGCGCGCTGCCTGTGGTGGCCTGGGTGTGCGGCACGGAGGAGGACCCCCAGCGGCTGTCGGCCCAGGAGGCGCGGCTGGCGAGCGCCGGGGTGTGGTGTTGCTCGACCAACGCGGCCGCGGCGCGGCTGGCGGCCAGCCTGGCGCACCTGGCGGAAGGGGCGGGTCGGCCGCCGTCGTGAAGGACGGATGGCTGTCGTCGAGGGAGGGGCGCGTGAGCGAGGGGGAGACGCGGTCCGCGCTGGCCCGGTTGCTGAACGAGCCGCCGCGGGTGATCAACGTTGGGGTGGGGTTGTTCGCCGAGCAGCTGCGCGAGCAGGGCGTGTGGGTGGTGGAGGTGGCCTGGCGCCCCCCGGCGGGCGGCGACGAGCGGCTAGCGGCGCTGCTCGCCGCACTGACGTAAGGCGGCTGGGTGGGCTGCTCCGCCGCCCGCCGGGGGGCGCCCAGGAATGCCCCGCCGACGGCGCGTAGCTCAGGGCTGGCGGTACGGGCCGAGCTGACCGAGGGCGTAGTCGACGAAGCTCGGGTCTACCGCGCGGTCGAGATCGACCTCGGCCGCCAGGTCGCCGCGCTCGCGGTACCAGCGCTGGACATCGACGAGGCTCGCCTTGTTGACGGTCCCGTTGGGATCCAGCCACAGCGCGGCCTGGCGCGCGAGCAGCGCCATGTCGCGGGAGCCGGTCAGCTCGGCCAGGAGCTGGAGCAGCTGGTCGCGGCCCTCGCCATCGCCGAAGAACGCGCGCACGTAGTCGCGCGCGGCGCGCAGGTAAGCGACCATGAACCGCCGCGCCAGGTCGGCCCGCTGCTCGGCGAACGTGGGGCCGTACAGCACCACGGCGAGCTGGAAGTCGGGGACCAAGTCGCCGGTGGGGCGCCAGCACTGGGCCACGCCGCGCTCCTCGGCGAGCGTGACGAACGGCTCGACCACGAAGGCCGCATCGATGGCGCCGTTGGCGTAGGCGGCCAGCATGTCGGGAAAGGCGAGCACGGTAACGGTCACGTCCTGCAGGCCCAGGCCCCAGCGCCGTAGCTCCCGCTCGAACGCGTAGGTGGTGGCCACGGCCGGTACGTTCTCCGCGAATACGCGGCCGCGCAGGTCCGTGAAGGCCTGGACCTCCCCGCTGTCGAGCAGCGCCTTGCGGATCATGAGGCAATTGAACCGCGAGCCGGGGACCATCCGCACGCGGTCGGCCACGATGCGCAGGTTGACGCCGCGTTGGATGGCGTTGAACAGCCCCGGCCCGGGCGCGCCACCGCCGATGTCGAGCTGGTCGGCGCCGAGCGGCGCGATCATCTGCTGCGCCCCGTTGAACACTTGGGTGGTCATCTCGATGCCTTGTTCGCGCAGGTAGCCGCGCTCCTGGGCCAGGCGGAACGGGATATCCGCGCCGCTGTTCAATATGCCGACGCGGACCTCGCTCAGCGGGGGCACAGGGGCAACCGGGAGCTGGGCGGACGCCGCTGGCGCGACGGTCTGGGGGCGGGCGGCGGTGGGGGAACTCGCGGTGCCACCGCGGGCCCCTGCCGACGGGCCCGCCTGGCACCCGACCAGCAGGAGCAGGAGGATCGTGCTCAGCAGCTGGGACGTGTGGTTCATGGTGTTCTCCTCGCTGCAGGTGGCGCGTGGAGGCGCGACCTGGCGGTCGCTGTCATCATACCTGGCGGAGCTCCACCGCCCGAGAGGGCCGGTCCCTGGCGCCGGCAGGCGTGCTGCGCGTATCGTGGGCGTGAATGTCCTTCTCGGTACCAGGAGATAGTTTATGAGCACGTCGCCCACCCCGGGCTACCGCGCTGAGCCTGTGGGCAGCCTACTGCGGCCAGAGTACCTGAAGGAGGCGGTGCAGCGCTTCGAGGCGGGGGCGCTCGGGGCGGACGCCCTGGCCGCGGCGCAGGACCGCGCGGTGCGCGAGGCGATCGCTCTCCAGGAGGAGTGCGGGCTGGAGGTGTTGACCGACGGCGAGATGCGCCGCTGGTCGTGGAGCGATCCGCTCACCCGCGGGCTCACGGGCTTCGAGCGGCAGGCGCTCAGTCCGGTGCCGTTCACGCGCGAGCCGGGCCGCGCGCCGGTGCAGCCGCGGTTGCCCGCGGTGGCCGCTCGCTTGGGACACGCGTCGAACCTAGCGCTGGCGGAGTGGCGCTTCCTCCAGGCGCTGACCTCGCGGCCAACGAAGGTGACGCTGCCGAGTTTGAGCTATGCCAGCGTCCTGTGGGTGCCCGGGGTGTCGGAACGAGCGTACCCGACCCGTGAGGAGTATTTGGCCGACGCGTTGCAGCTGATGCGGGCGCAGGTCGCGGAGCTGGTGGCCGCCGGGGTGCGCTACATCCAGCTCGACGCCCCGCGGTACACCCACCTGGTGAGCGAGGAAGGGCTCGCCAATTTCCGGCGGTTGGGGATCGACCCGAGCAGGTGGCTGGACGAGATGGTCGCGCTCGACAACGCCCTCATGGCCGACTTCCCGCAGGTGACGTTTGGCCTGCACCTCTGCCGCGGCAACTCGCGCAGCATGTGGTCGGTGGAAGGGGGCTACGATCCGATCGCCGAGCGGCTGTTTACCATGATTCGTGCGCAGCGGCTGCTGCTAGAGTACGATACGCCGCGGGCTGGGACCTTCGCGCCCCTGCGGTTCGTGCCCCGGGACAAGGTCGTGGTGCTCGGGCTCATCACCACGAAGGAGCCGCAGGTCGAGGAGGCCGCCGCCGTGCGGCGGCGCGTGGAAGAGGCAGCACGGTACATCCCGCTGGAGCGACTGGCGCTGAGCCCGCAGTGTGGCTTCGCCTCGACTCTGCCGGGCAACGTGATTACGGCCGCGGCCCAGCGGGCCAAGCTGGTGCTGGTGAGCCAGGTGGCGCGCGAGGTGTGGGGCTGAGGCCCTAGCTCAGGGGCCGAGCACGTGCAGGTCGCCCAGGCCGCGGTAGATGAGCTGGACCCCGGCGACCAGCAGGACCAGCAGGACCAGGCGGTTGAACACTTTCTGGTCGATGCGGCGCTGGAGCCAGAAGCCCGCGCGGACACCCAGCATCGCGGGCACGCACAGGGCCAGACTGATGGCCAGCGTAGCAGGTGACAGCTCGCCGGCCAGCAGCAGGGTGACGAGCCGCAGCAGGCCCATGCAGGCGAACATGGCGGCTACCGTGAAGGCGAACAGGGGGCGCTCCAGGCGCAGGGCGAGCAGATACAGCCCGAGGATGGGGCCCGACACGCCGACCGCGCTGTTGGCCGCCCCCGCGATGAGGCCGACCACGGGCATGAGCGGGCGCTGCCAGGGCTCGGGCAGCGTCAGCTCGCCGCGGGAGAGGCCGAACAGGATGGTGATAACGGTGACGAGGCCGAGCCCCAGGGCGATGGCGGCGACCGGCAGGGCCAGCAGCAGGTACGTGCCCAGCAACACCCCCGGAGGCGTGGCGGCGAACAGCGGCAGCAGCCGCCGGGCGTGGGGCAGTTGGGCGCGGTACTGGAGCACGGGCATCAGCATGATCAGGGGGGTGATGCCCGAGAGCAAGATCACCGCGCGGCGTGCATCCAGCAGCAGGGCCAGAGCCACCGCCACGACGGTAGCGAAGCCGAGGCCCGTCGTCCCGTTGAGGCAGCCGCCCACGAACGCCGTCGCCGCGAGGCCGAACAGCACGCCGGGGCCGTAGGCTAGCAGCGCGCTCGTTTCCACGGCGCCATGATGCCACCGCCCTCCCGCCGGGACAAGGGGGCGGCGGTACACGCTCCGTGGCTGTGCTACACTCGCTGGCGCCGCGCTCGTGGGCGGCCCGCCGGTGGGGCCGGGGGTAGCGCGGTACATTGGGGAGGCGTCCCAAGGGAGCACGCGCACGGTGGCGAAGCAGACCGTTGGCGAGCGCATCGCGGCGGCGAACGCGCAGGCCCTGGCCCGACTACATGCGGCGCAGCCGCAGCTCGTGGCGCTGCGGCGCCGCCAGGAAGTATGGCCCCAGCTCGACCGCTACACTTTGCTCCACGCCGGGCCACCGATCAGCTGGGAGCGAATGTGCGGGCCGCTGCGGGGCGCGGTGGTGGGCGCGCTGCGGTTCGAGGGGCTGGCACGGGACGAGCGCGAGGCGGTGGCGCTGGTGGAGAGCGGGCGGGTGCGTTTCGCCCCGAATCACGACTATGCAACCGTTGGCCCGATGACGGGCATCACCTCGTACTCGATGCCGCTGTTCGAGGTCGTGGATGTCGCCCATGGGACGCGCGCGTACTGCACGCTCAACGAAGGGCTGGGCAAGGTCTTGCGGTTCGGGGCCAACGACGACAGTGTGCTGGCGCGGCTACGCTGGCTGCGCGACGAGCTGGCGCCCGTGTTGGCCGCGGCCCTTGCGCAGGGCGGCCCGCTCGACTTGCGGGTGCTCATCGCCCAGGCGCTGACCATGGGCGACGAGCTGCACCAGCGCAACGTGGCGGCGACCGCGCTGCTCGCCCGCGCCCTGCTGCCGCGGCTGGTACGCACGGGGCTGCCGGCGGAGCAAGTGGCGGCGGTGGCCGACTTCTTGGCGGGCAACGACCAGTTCTTCCTCAACCTGGCCATGGCGGCAGCCAAGGCGAGCCTGGACGCGATCCGCGGGATCGAGGGCTGCAGCCTGGTGAGCGCGATGTGCCGCAACGGCACGGACTTCGCCATCCGGGTGAGCGGACTGGGCGATGCATGGTTCGTGGCGCCGGCCAATCTGCCCCAGGGGCTGTATTTCCCCGGGTTCTCAGCGGCGGACGCCAACCCCGATATGGGCGACAGCGCGATCGTGGAGTGCCTGGGGCTGGGCGGCTTCGCGATGGCCGCGTCGCCGGCGGTGGTGCGCTTCGTGGGCGCCGGCAGCGCGGCGCGCGGGCTGGCGGTCACCGAGGAGATGGCGGCCATCACGGCCGGCCGCAGCCCGCACTATCTGATTCCCGCGCTCGACTTCGCGGGGGTTCCTACGGGGATCGACATCCGCAAGGTAGTGGCCACGGGGGTCGAGCCGCTGATCAACACCGGCATCGCCCACCGGACGGCCGGGGTGGGACAAGTAGGCGCGGGGGTGGTGCGCGCGCCGCTGGCCTGCTTTACGCAGGCGCTGGAGGCGTTCGCGGCACGCTATCTGCCGCGGGCGGGCGCGACGCTCTAGCGGACCGTGGCCGCCGGCGGGCGGAACCGGGGGCTACTCGTCCCCCCCGACGGTTGACTAAACTGACAGCGTTGGATGGTACCGCGGGGCATGCCCGCGCGGTATAGTCCAGGCAGATCCGGGCTCATCGAGGGAGCGAGCGAGCCATGGGCCGTGGAGAGGTCTGGGACGACGAGCTGGAGGAGCTGGACGTCGACGAGCGTTGGCTGCGGCGGGCGGCCCGGCGCGACGCGGAGCGCCAGCGGCTGCCGAAACATGGCCGTGCGTCTACCGACCTGCCCCGCGAGATGCTGTGGCGGCGGGGGGTAGACGTTGCGGACCACCTAGCACGAGGCCGCAAGGACGCCGCGCGCCGCCGCACGGAGCGCTAGCCTGCGGCTGTGGCCTTGCCGCGAGGGGGTCAGCGCGGCCGCGGTTCCTCGAGATAACCGCTGAAGATCCACAACTCACCGCTGCGGAAGTGGAAGCGAATCTGCGAGCGGGTCTGCTGGCGGGGCAGCCGGTCCCAGGTCACGCGCGCTACCTCCGCCAGCGGCAACGCGAGCGCCTCGTCGTCCGGGAGAAATGTCCCCGACGGCGCTACCGGGCGGAAGGTGAGCGTGTCGGGGCTGCGGGCGGCGAGGCGCCAGCGCACCGTGGACATGCTCAGCGTGAGGTCGGCGGTGCGTCGCAGGAAGTTGCAAGCGCTCAGGGCGAGCGCACGCACGGCGGTTTCTAGATCGATCTCGCTCATCGCGTGTCCCTGGGCGGCGCGGCGGGCCGGGAGCGCCGGCGGATCATGGCAGCGCCTCCGCGGGCTCGGTTTCCACTTGGGCGGCGGCGTGGGCGCGGGCGAGCTGCTCGGGGGAGATAGGTGGGAGGCCTGCCAAGGCCCGCACGCGCTGGATATTCTCTAGGTCGGGGCCTTTGCGCTGGAAACCGGGGACCTCGAGGATCATCGGGAGGTGCGCGAAGGCGGGGTGCCGCAGGAAGCGGGCAAACCCCTCCTGGCCGATGTGCCCCTCGCCGATGTTCTCGTGGCGGTCGACCTGTGCGCCGAGCGGGGTTTTCGAATCGTTGAGGTGCACCGCGCGCAGGCGCGCGAAGCCGACGGTGCGGGCGATCTCGTCGATCATGGCCGCCAGCCCCTCGTCGGTGCGCAGGTCGTAGCCGGCGTTGAACACGTGGCAGGTGTCCAGCGCCCAGCCGAGCCGCGGGTCGTCGAGCGCCTCGATGACGTATTGGAGCTCGGCGAAGCGGCGTCCGATCGTCGTACCCTGGCCGGCGCAGGATTCCAGCAGCAGCCAGGCGTCGCCCTCGACCTGGGCCAGTACGCGCCCAACGCCTTTCACCACGCGGTCGAGGGCCACCTCCAGCGGGTCGTTGCCGGCCGCGCCCGGGTGGATGATCAGGCCGGCGGCGCCGAGGCGGTTGGCGGCCGCCAGATGGGTGGCGACCGCGTTGATCGACATGTGGCGGATGTTGTTTTTGGGCGAGGCCAGGTTGGTGACGTACACGCCGTGCAGGAACACGGGATCGATGCCCGCCGTAGCCACGGCCTCGCGGAATGCCGCGGCCTCGGCGTCGCTGAACGCGGGTGCCTTCCAGGTTTGGGGGCTGCCCGCGAAGAGCTGGATGGTCTCCGCGCCGATCGCCTGGGCGTGCGCAACCGCGCCCCGGATGCCGCCGCTGACGTGACCGCCGACCCGCATGGCCCCTCCCCTGAGCGGCGCGGGCGCCGTGCCCGGCCGCGCATTGCTACCGAGATTGTGGCAGGGCGCGCGGGCACGCTACAACGCCGGGCGCCCAGGGGGCCCTAGCCCCGGCCGCGCTCGCGAATGGCGCGGACCGCCTGGATCGGCGCGTCGGACTCCAGCGCGAGCTCCTGCAAGCTCAGGTGGGCCTCATAGGCGTCGGGCGCAATGGCCGCCTTCACGGCCGGTTCCAGCACGTGGTAGACGGGTAGCCCCAGCGCCACCCCGGCCAGCGGGCCGGCCCAGGTGGGGTCGCCGGCGGTGACCGTTTCGGCGACGAGCTCGGCGCCTCCTACATCGAGATGGCCGATGATGACGACCAGGTCGTCGCGGCCGGCCGCGGCCAGCTCCTTGATGCGCGCCTGCGTGGCCATGTCCATGGCCCCGGCCGCCGTTCAGACGAAGCACTCGGTGCCCATGTAGACGATCTGGGCCCCGGCGGTCTGCAAGCACTCCGCGATGGCGGGGCCTTGGATACCGTCGCGGTCGCCGAGTGCGATCACGCGTTTACCCGCGAACATCGTCACCTCCCCTGAGGACTCGATCGGCAAGGGGCGAGCCTATCCTGGCGCCTCTAGCAGGAGGGAGGCGCCATCGGCCAGAGTGGTCATGCGACCTAGGAACAGGCTGCCCTTGGCCAGGAACATGGCTGTGCGCAGGGTGCCGGCCTGCATGGCCGCGCGCGCCCAGGGCAGGAAGGGGATGGCCGAGGGGATGTGGCCCTGGGTGGGCGCGTAGCCGGGCAGGCCGTGCGCGCGTACGAAGGCGTCGAGGGCGTCGGGGGCGATCTCGCCCCGGCGGGCGGCGAGGGCAGCCAGCAGCCGGTAGTTCTGGCGGGCCACATCGGCGCGGTCGGCGGGCGCGGTGATCTCGGGGTTTTGCAACTCTGTGGCGTACTTGTCCACCTCGGTCAGGCGGCGGCCGGCGCGGGCCAGCGGTGCCACGACCAAGGCCTCAAGGATAGCTTGCTGGGCGGAGCCGGCGCCGATCGGGTGGCGGCCCACCACGTCGAGGCGCAGCCGGGGGCTGTGGCCGTCGTCACGGCCCACTACGGCGGCGACCGCGCCCAGGCAGTCCTCGAGGATCGGCAGCCCCTTGGCCAGGTGGCTCTCGTACTTCATACCGAGCTTGGCGAGGCTGCCGCCGCCTACCACCGCCACGCTCTCGGCCACGCCGGTGGCCACGAGGCTACCGGCGATGATCAGGGCGTGCAGGGGGCCCGCGCAGAACGCCTTGATATCGCAGCCGGAGGCATTCGTGCAGCCGGCCAGTTCGCCGATCGCCTTGGCCAGGTTGCCGCCACCGCGATTGTAGCGATCGCCGACCGCCTCCTCCGAGGCGCTCAGGATGTGCGTCAGCGCATCGAGCGGCGGTGCATCGGGGGCGAACGGCGCCAGCGCCCGGCGCAGGGCCAGGGCCGCGGACGCCTTGGCGGCCAGGTTCTCTAGCAGTACGGACGGTGCCAGCGCCGCGTCATGCGCGTGGCCCGGCAGTACGGCCCCTACCAGCCGCTCGTCGAGCATCAGGGGCAGCGCCTGGCCGGCGGCCACGCGGGCCGTGAGGGTGGCCAGGGGAACGCCGGGGCCGAGGCGAGCGGCATCGGCGGCGCCGCCTAATGGGTGGGCGGCCAGTTGGGGCGCGAGGCTGGCCGTGAACTGCTCTTCGAGCAGTACCAGGTCGAACGGGTCGGCGGCTTTCAGCCAGCCGAGGAACAGCGGCTCGGGCAGGATGGGACCGAACGGGCCCTCGGGCTGGGCGCCCTCCAGCGGGTGGCGCCACCAGGGCTGGGGTGTCTCGTACAGGGCGTCGGGCGGGAGGTTGCCGATAAACACCTGGTTGGGGGGGTACCCGACGGCTGCTGGGTAGTCGCGCAGCGCGGCGGTGTAGGCGGCGGGCGGTGAGCAGGGGGGTGGGGGCAGGGTGCGGCTGGGCTTGGAGCCGTGGCGGACCAGGTGCGGGGTGTGTACGAGCAGGCAGGCAGCGCTGCGCAGCACAGGCGGGTACACGGGCGCAGGCCTCCTTGGGCGCAGCCAGCATGCACCGGCGGGCCGGTGTGGCCGGGTACGGTATCCTTAAGCTTAGCGCGCCCTGGTGCGCCGAGCCAGCCAGATTGGAGGCGCGGCGGTTTGCTGAGCGGGCATCTGGAGATCGAGGGGATCCGCGCGTTCTGTCGAGTCGTGGGCGGCGGGCCGCCAGCACTGCTGCTGCACGGTTGGGGCGCGGAGGGGGCGAGCCTGCAGCCGCTGGCCACCCACTTGGCGCCACGCTACCGCACGATCGTCCCTGATCTGCCCGGCTTCGGTGCGTCGGCGCTGCCGCCCGCCGCCTGGGGAGTGCCCGACTACGCGGTGTGGGTAACCCACCTGCTGGCGCGGCTGGGCGTGGAGCGCGCCGTGGTGGTGGGGCACTCGTTCGGCGGGCGGCTGGGCATCTGGCTGGCGGCGGAGCGGCCGGCGCTGGTGGAGCGGCTGGTGTTGGTCGCGGCGGCAGGGTTGCGGCCGCCGCCCTCGGCCCGGCGCGCGGCGGTGCGGCGGCTCAGCCGGCTAGGGCGTATGGCGGCAGCTGCGCCTGGGGCTGGCGGGCTGGTCGAGCGCCTGCGGGCGCGCTGGCACCGGGCGGTGGGCGCCGCGGACTACGCGGCCGCCGGCCCGCTGCGCGCGACGTTTGTCAAGGTGGTCGAGCAGGATCTGCGCGACCTGCTGCCCCGCATCCAGGCGCCGACGCTGCTGGTGTGGGGCAGCGCCGACCCGGAAACGCCCCTGGCGGATGGCGCGACGATGGCGCGGCTGATCCCGAACGCGCGGTTGCACGTGCTCGCGGGGGCAGGACACTACGTGTATCTGGAGCGGCCGGCGGAGACGTGCGCGGCTATCGACGCGTTTCTGGCCGCGACGGAGGCGGCGCGGTGAGGGTCGCCCCGCTCGATGGGGTCCTGGCGGTGGTGAGCGCGCTGGGGCTGCTGGGCTGGCTAGCACTGGCGGCGGTCAGCGGGCGCCGGCTGCTGCATATCCTCCAGCTCGAAGAGTATGAACTGGGGCGCTTTTGGGCCTGGGTCCGGGCGCACCCGGGCCGGGCGGTGAGCGGCTGGCAAGCATGGGGCAGCGTTGCCCTGGCGCTGATGGCGGTGCTGTTCGGTGACGACCCGAGCGGCCCGCTGCTGTCGGGGCTGGTGACCCTGCCACTGAGCGCGCTGGCCCTCGGGCGGCGCCCGCCGGCGACGGCCAAGAAGCCGTTGCGCTGGACGCTCAAGGCCATACTCCTGGCGGCCACGGCGGCTGCGCTGGGGCTGCTGGGGCTGGCGGGCGGGCTGGCCTTCTGGGCGCTTGCCGTGCATCGGCAGTGGGGCGCGCTGGGCTTCTTCCTGCCGGTGGCCGCGCTGGGCGTGGCCCCGGCCCCCCTGCTCGCAGTGGCCACGCTGCTGTGGTGGCCCGCGCAGGCGCTGGCCAAGCGCTGGCTGGTGTGGCGTGCGGCGGCACGGCTGCGGCAGCGCCGCGACCTGGTGATCGTCGGCGTGACGGGCAGCTACGGGAAGACGAGCGTGAAGAACTACCTCACCACGCTGCTCGGCGCGCGCTACGCGGTGTGCCAGACTGCCGCCAGCATCAACACGCCGGTGGGCGTGGCGCGCACGATCCAGAGTGCCTTGCGGCCGGCGCACCAGGTGTTCGTGGTGGAGATGGGCGCCTATGTGCCGGGGAACATCCGCACGCTGGCCGAGTTCGTGCGCCCGCGCATCGGGGTGCTGACCGCGGTGGGGGAGAACCATCTGGAGCGGTTCGGCTCGGTGGAGGCGATCGCGCGCACGAAGTACGAGCTGATCGAGGCGCTGCCGGCGGATGGGCTGGCGGTGTTCAACGTCGACAACCCGCGCTGTCGGGAGCTGGCGGCCCGCACGCGCCACGTGCGGGTACGCACCTACGGGCTCGACCCCGCGCACGCGCCGGAGGTGACGGCGAGCGAGATCCGCACTGGGCCAGAGGGCACGCGATTCGTGCTGCACTTGCCGGGCGAGGCGCCGGTGCCGGTGCGGATGGCGCTGCTGGGGCGGCACAACGTGAGCAACGTGCTGGCAGCGGCGGCAGTGGCGCAGGAGCTGGGGCTGGGCGCGCGGGAGATCGCGGCGGCGGCCGAGCGGTTGGTGCCGGTCGAGCACCGCTTGCAGCTGATCCCGGGCGGGGGCGGCGTGACGGTGATCGACGACGCTTACAACTCGAATCCGGACGGCGCGCGGGCGGCGCTGGCAGTGCTGGCCGAGTTTCCGGGGCGCAAGGTGCTGGTGACGCCGGGGATGGTGGAGCTGGGGGCGATGCTGGAGCAGCGCCACCGCGAGTTCGGCGCCGAGGCGGCTCGCGTGTGCGACCTCATCATTCTGGTCGGGCCGCGGCGCACGGCGGCGATCGCCGAGGGTGCGCGGCAGATGGGCTTTCCCGCCGACCGGTTGCACGTGGTGGGGGCGCTGGAGGAGGCGACGGCCAAGCTGGCCCAGCTAGTGCAACCGGGCGACGTGGTGCTATTCGAGAACGACCTGCCGGACCAGTACAGCGAGTGACCGCCCTGCCCGAGCGAACGGCGCCGTGGTTGCGGACGGGCGAGCACGGCGTGGTACTCTGCGGGCAGTCCAGGCTCAACAGCACAGGTGGATGGGGAGGCATGGCGAAGACGCGCCTGGCGGTGATCTTCGGTAGCCGGTCAGTCGAGCACGAGGTGTCGGTGCTCACCGCGCAGCAGGTGATGGCAGCCGCGGACCCGGACCGCTACGAGCTGGTGCCGATCTATATCACCAAGCGCGGGGAATGGCTGACCGGGCCGGCGCTGCTGGACCTGGAGACGTTCCGTACGCCGGGGCGGCTGGAGGGCTTGACGCGGGCGTGCCTGGCGCCGGTGCCCGGCCAGCGGGCGCTAGTGCGGCTCGACGGCGGGCCGCGCAGCCTGCTGCGGCGCGAGCAGTTGCCGCCGATCGATGTGGTGTTTCCCACGGTGCATGGCACGCACGGCGAGGATGGCACGCTGCAGGGGCTGCTGGAGCTGGCCGATCTGCCCTACGTGGGCGCCGGCGTCGCCGCCGCGGCGGTGGGGATGGACAAGATCCTTGCCAAGGCCGCGTTTCAGGCGGCGGGGCTGCCGGTGGTCGAGGGGCGCTGGTACACGCGAGCCCAGTACCAGGCGGCCCCCGCCGAGGTGGTGGCGGATATCGAGGCGCAGGTGGGCTATCCTTGCTTCGTGAAGCCGGCGGTACTGGGCTCCAGCATTGGGGTGGCCCGGGTGGCGGGCCGCGACGACTTGCGGTTCGCGCTGGAGGTGGCCTGCAGCTACGGGCGGCGGCTGCTGGTGGAGCGAGCGATCGAGCCGCTGGTGGAGATCAACTGCGCGGTGCTGGGCAACGACGCGCCGATCGCCTCGGTGTGCGAGCAGCCGGTCGCCAGCGAGGGGGTGCTGAGTTTCGCGGATAAGTATGAGCGCGGCCTGAAGCGCGCGGCTGCCAAAGCGCCCGCGGCCGACCAAGCGGTAGGCGGTGCGAAGGGCGGCCTGGCCAGCATGCAGCGTATCATCCCCGCGCCGATCAGCGCGGCGCTCAGCGCGCGCCTGCAGCAGCTGGCCATCGCCGCGTTCCGCGCGATCGACTGCGCGGGCATCGCGCGGGTGGACTTTCTGGTGACGCCGGACGAGCGCGAGGTGTACGTCAACGAGATCAATACGATGCCTGGCTCGCTGGCGTTCTATCTCTGGGACAAGCCGCCGACGGAGCTGTCGTTCCCGGCACTGGTCGATCGCCTGGTGGAGCTAGCGCTGGAGCGGCACGGCGACAAGCAGCGGACGGTGTACTCGTACGACACGGACCTGTTGCTGCGAGCGCCCGCGGGGCTGAGCGCGACGGTGGCTCGGCGGCGCTAGAGCCCTTGGCCGCGGGGGGAGCCTCTGCGGGTACAAGGGGCTCGCCATTGAGGACGCGGGCCGGCGTGGCGTCGCCGGGAAGCCGCGCGGGTGCGCTACAGCAGGGCGAGGGCGATGCCGAACATGGCCGCCAGCATGCCCAGCGTCCAGAAGCGCAGGCTGACCTGGGTTTCGGCCCAGCCCGAGAGCTCGAAGTGGTGGTGGAGCGGCGCCATGCGGAACAGCCGCTGGTCGTGGTTCAGCTTGCGGTAGGCCTTCTGGAGGATGACCGACAGTGTCTCGACCACGAACACGACGCCGATCACGGGCAGCAGCAGCCACTGCTGGGTCATCAGGGCCACGACGGCGAGCGCGGTGCCGAGGGCCAGCGCGCCGGTGTCGCCCATGAACACTTCGGCGGGGTGGGCGTTGAACCAGAGGAAGGCCAGGGTGGCCCCCATGACGGTGAAGGCGAAGATGGTGAGGTAGATCTGGCCCTGCAGGAAGGCGATGATCGCGTAGGCCAGAAACGCCAGCACTAGGAGGCTGCCCGCTAGGCCATCGACGCCGTCGGTAATGTTGACCGCGTTGGCCGTGCCGGTGATGGCGAATACGGCCAGCGGCAGGTAGAGCCACGGTGGGAGCGAGAGCAGGGCGCGCGAGCCTGGCACGTACACGCCGTTGGCCCCGAGGTTGTGGTGGAGCACCCAGGCAGCGACGATGGCGATGGCCAGCAGGCCGAGCATCTTCTGGGCTGGGGTGAGGCCCTCGCTGGCGCGGCCGACGAGGGTGCGGTAGTCGTCGTACGCGCCGAGCAGGGCGGCGCTGACCAGCGCGCCGAGGGGTAGCAGGATCGAGAGCCCGCCGATGGTCAGGTTGATGGCGAGGGTGACCAGGAGCACGCTGCTGATGATGATCAGCCCGCCCATGGTGGGCGTGCCACGCTTGGCGAGATGGGTCTGTGGGCCCCAGGTGTTGATCTCCTTGCCGACGCCGAGGCGGATGAGCAGCCGGATGAGTGGCTGGCCGAGCAGGATGCCGACTACGAAGGCGCCGATGCCGGCGATAAGGGCGTAGGCCAGCTCTGTGCTCGCCATGGACGTAGACCCCCTCCAGGCCCCGGGCGGTCTGCCACTGGGCAGCCGGGCGCGGGGCAGCCTCAGGATAGGGGGAGTGGCGCGCGAACCGCAATAGCCGAGCTGGTGGGGCCGCGGCGACGGAGACGCGCGCCCCCTGAGCTAGGGCAGGGCGGCTCGGCGCCGCCGGGCCCTTAGCCGTGCCCGGGCTAATACGATTGGGGCCTGGCGGGGCTCAAGGAGGGAGGGGGGTCGCAGGTGGGCGCAGCCGCCGCGTCGGGCGCGCACTCCCAGCGATCGGCCCAGCGCTGGAGGCGCGCCAGCCGTGCGCGGCGCTCGCGCGCCGGTGGGGCATCACACTCCCAGCGATCGGCCCAGCGCTGGAGCTCGTCGAGGGCGCGCTGTAAGCCGCGGCCCTTCTCGGTGAGGGCATACTCGATGCGGACGGGCGCCTCGGGGTACACGCGGCGCTCGACGATGCCGCAGGCCTCGAGCTCCTTGAGCCGCTCCGACAGCATGCGCGCACTCAGGCCGCCCACGACATCTTCGATCTCGCCGAAGCGGCGCGGCCCGGCCAGCAGCACGCGCAGGATGAGCCCGGTCCAGCGCTTGCCGATGATGTCGATGGCGCGCTGGTACCGGGGGCACAGCTCCTCGCCGTGTTTGCCGCCCATGAGCGTGTCGCCTCCCCTCTCCCGGTATAGTAGCACGCCGGTTGCGCGGCGCTAGCCGTCGGGTCAGCAGGCGGGTGTCAGAGGACGGGCATCTCCAAGTCGGCTAGCATCTGGAGATCGGCGGCGGGGGGCCGCCCGGTCGTAGTCAGGTAGTCGCCCAGGATGAGGCCGTTGACACCTGCCAGCAGCCCGAGGGCCTGCAGGTCGCGCAGGACAACCTCGCGCCCGCCGGCGTAGCGCAGCAGCTTGTCGGGGAAAACCAGCCGGAACACCGCCAGGGCACGCAGGGCGTCGAGCGGGGCGAGGAGCGGCCGGGCCGCCAGGGGCGTGCCGGGGCGCGGGTCGAGGAAGTTGATGGGGATCTCGTCGGGATCGAGTGCTCGCAGCTCGAAGGCCAGCTCGACGCGCTGGCGCGGCGTTTCGCCCAAGCCGAGGATACCGCCACAGCATAGCTGCATGCCTGCGGCCTTGGCGTACTGGCAGGTCTGCACGCGCTCGTCGTAGGTGTGGGTGGTGCAGATGGTGGGGAAGACGGCGCGGCAGGTCTCTAGGTTGTGATTGTACATGGCGACCCCGGCGGCCGCGAGCTGCTCGGCTTGGGCAGGGGTGAGTAGCCCCAGTGAACAGGCTACCTTCAGGCGCGTGGCCGCGCGGATAGCGGCCACGGCTTCGAGCACCTCGGCCATCAGCTGCTCGTTGGGCCCGCGCACGGCGGCCACTAGGCAGTAGTGGCTGGCCCCTGCCGCCTCGGCCCGGCGCGCCGCCTCGACCACTTGGGCCATGTCTAGGAAGCGGTAGACGCGGATGGGGCTGCGGTAGCGGGCCGCCTGGGCGCAGAAGGCGCAGTCTTCCGAACAGCCGCCGCTCTTGGCATTCAGCAGCGATTCCAGCTCCACGCCGGGGCCACAGTAGGCCAGGCGGACGCGGTGCGCCAGGGCGACGAGCTGCGGCACCCAGGGGGTATCGAGCTCGATGAGGGCCAGCGCCTGGTCGAGCTGGAGCGGCGTGCGCTCGACTAGGACTTGCCGCTCGACCGCGGCCAGTAGCGCGTCCTGTGTCTCCAAGCGTGTCGTCCTCCCCGCAAGCGCTCGCTCGCTACGGTCTGAGGGTACGAGAAGCGGCGAACAGGGCGCAAGCGGGGCCCGCGGCGCGGTCCGCGAGGTCAGGGGGTAGCCGGCGCGGGCGCCCGCTGCGCCCCCGGGAGCCGCAGCGCCAGCACGCTGGCGGCGGCCAGCAAGCAGGTCAGGCCGCCGCTAAGGAACGCGACCTGGTAGTCGCCAGTGAGCTGGTACAGCCAGCCCCCCAAGCCAGCGCCGAGCGCCGCGCCCAGCTGGTGGGCTACGAAGATCCAGCCGAAGATCTCGGCGGCGGAGCGGCGCCCGAAGCAGTCGGCGATCAGGGCGGCAGTGGGGGGGACGGTGGCGATGTAGGTGAGGCCGAATAGGACGGCGAAGACGTGCAGGGCGGCGGGGTCGCGCACAGCCATGAGCCAGAACAGGGAACCGCCGCGCAGGGCATAGGTCAGTGCCAGGGGCACGCGGCGCCCGTAGCGGTCGCAGACGTAGCCCGCGGCGATAGCGCCGAGCACGTTGACGGCGCCCATCAGGCCCAGGGCGCTGGCGGCGGCCAGCTCGGCGACGCCATGCTCGACGGCGTGGGGTACGAGGTGGGTACCCACCAGGCCATTGGTCGAGTAGCCGCACACGAAGAAGCTGAGGGCGAGCAGCCAGAACGCCCCGCTGCGCAGCGCGGCCCGGCTGTCCCAGTCGGCGCATGCGCGGCTGGGGCCGGCGCGATCGGGGCCCGGGCGCGCGCCGAAGGGGGCTAGGTGCCGCTCGGCGGGATCGTCGCGCACTAGCAGCCAGATCAGTGGCGCCACGACCAGGCACACTAGGGCCGCCAGCACGGCATAGCCCGCGCGCCAGCCGCAGGCTACAATCAACGCCATGGTGGCGGGGATCAGGATGAGCTGGCCGGCGGCCATGCCGGACATGCCCAGCCCGATGACGAGGCCTCGATGGGTATGAAACCAGCGCGCGGCGATGGCGGAGGTGCTGACTGGAGCGGGGCCGCCGGAGGCCAGCGAGACGACGATGCCGTAGCTGAGGTAGATCTGCCACAGGGACTGGCCGGCCGCGGTGGCCGCCGCGCCCAGGCCCAGCAGGAGCAGACTCCCGGTGAGCACGCGTCGCGGGCCCCAGCTGTCGAGCAGCCGGCCGACCAGCGGTTGGGCGGCACCGTAGGCGAGCATGCTCAGGGCGGCGATGCCGCTGGTGGCCGCGCGGTCCCAGCCGAACTCGGCCTCCAGGGGCTTCAGGAACACGCCGAAGGAGCCGCGCAGGCCGGAGGCCACGAAGATAGCCAAAGACACCAAGCCGACCACGACCCAGGCATAGTGAATGGGCCACTGCCAGCCCCGCGCTTGGCTCACGCGCGCCTCCCCCCGCAGCGTCGTTCCCATGATACGCGGCGGCAGCGGCTGGTCACCAGGACGGTCGATGCTGTGCTGGCGTTGGGGCTCGGCCTGCTGGTCGGGCTGCTAGCCCACCGCTTGGCCGGCGAGGAGCCGCTGGCCACTGAGCCGGAGTACGCGGCGCATGTGGTGACCGAGGCGCTCATCGTGCTGTTCGCGGCGCTGATCCTCTGGTGGTTGCTCGACGACCTGCGGCAAGCGCGCCGGCGGCGCCGGCGCGGGCCGCGAGACACATCGAAGCCCCTCGCGTAGCGAGAGGCTCCAGTCGGAGGCGCGGGGGGCGGTGCTACTCGTCGCGGCTACTCAGGAAGCCTAGGATCTGCAGGAGCGACAGGAAGAGGTTGAAGACATCGAGGTAGATGGCGATGGCCAGCACGATGGCGTCGCCCTGGGTGCCGCTGGCCCCGCGGACGCGCTGGAGGTCGACCATGAGGAACAGGGAGAACAGGACGGCGACCGCCAGCGAGATCAGCAGGCTGAACGCGGGGACGTGAAGCCCGAACAGCCCCAGGAGCAGGTTGACGAGCATGGCGGCCAGCACGCCGAAGAGGGCGATGGTCAGGAAGCCGGATAGGCCCGAGAGATCACGCTTGGTAGTCCAGGCGTAGGCGCCGAGGCCGAGCACGAGCGCGGCGGTGACAGCCGCGGCGTTGGCGACGACGACGCCGAGCCCCCGGGCCAGGTAACTCTCGACCACTAGGCCGAGCAGCAGGCCCTCGCAGACGCTGAACAGGTAGAAGAGCCCGAGGTTAATGGGCGTCTTCTCCTTGAGGAACCAGAGGGCAATTAGGCAGCCTAGCGAGCCGACGAGCGAGAGGAAGAATGCCGCGGGCCCGATCTGCGGCGCAAGGACGGCCCCGCCCGCGGTGAACAGCAGGGAGAAGCCCAGCAGCCCGAAGACCTGCCCGGTGATGGTCGCCCGCTCCGCCACGCCGGCATAGCTTCGGTACATCATGCGGGTGACTCCTTCAGCTTTGCTCTCCGTTCGCCCCGACAGTCCATTCGCGGTCGGGGTCCGCGTGTGTTGAGCATAGCGGGCGGGCAGCCCTCGCGCCAGCATTTGTGAGGCAACTGCGCGTTAGAACAGCATGTGAACCGTAGAGCGCGCTCAGCGCACGCCGGTAGCGGCCGCGGCGGCCGCGCCCGTGAGCTGCTGCAAGTAGCTGACCGCGCGGTCGAGTTGGGTGTCGTGGCCCTGGCGCAGAGCGTCGAGATCGAGCTCGACGGTCTCGTCGGGTGCGACGCCGACCTTGTCCAGCAGCGCCCCGCCGCCGCTGTAGACTTGCTCCACGCTGAGCTGGAGCGCGGAGCCGTCGCTGAGCGGTACGTAGATGCTGGCGGCGACTGCCCCGGCGGTGGGGGTACCGATCAGATGGCCTACCGCGTGCTCTTTCACGGCGGCGGCGAACACCTCGCCCATCGAGGCGGTGCCCTCGTCGATCAGCACGACGAGCGGCACGGTGAGGATGGGGCGGGCGTGGCGCACATTGACGACCTCGCGGTGTCCGTCGCGGTCGACGGCTTGGTAGATCGGCCCCTCGGGCACGAAGCGGCTGAGCAGGTCGCTGCCGACGTCGATCCGGCCGCCGGAGTTGCCGCGCAGGTCGAGGATGATGCCGCGCACGCCCTCCGCCTGGAAGCGGGTGATGGCCTGCTCGACTTCGGTGACGACCGAGGGCTCGGGAAAGCCGCGCAGCTGCACGAGGCCGAAGGCGCCGACGCGCTGGGCGCGGACGAACGGCACCGTCACTTCCGCCCGCACGAGCGTGAGCTGGTCGACCCGGCCGCTGCTGGCGCGCTGGACGTCGAGGGTGACCGTGGTGCCCGCGGGGCCGCGCACCTGGTCGACGACCTCGTCCAGCCGGAGGCCATCGACGGAGCGGCCATCGACCGCCACGATCGTGTCGCCGGGCTGTAAGCCGGCCTGTTCGGCGGGGGAGCTGGGGAATACCTCGATGATCGTCGGGACGGGGCCGCGCATGCGTGCGCCGATCCCGCCGTAGGTCACGGCGCCGCTGCGCCATTGGAGGTATTCGGCGTACTGCTCGGGGGAGACGTAGTTGGTGTGCGCGTCGTCCGTGAACTGGGCCATGCCGCGGATGGCGGCCGCGACGAGATCGCGCTCGGACAGCTGGTCGCCGTAGCGCGCGGCGAGGGCCTGGATGCGATAGCGCAGGCTGGCGAACAGTTGCGTCGGATCGTCGCCCTGCACCCCGAGGTAGATAGGCGCCTGGATGCCTTTGTCGGCCAGGGCGGCATCGAGCCCGGCATGGCCGGCGGCGACGAGGGCCGATGGGTCGAGCGGCACGGCGTACTTTTCCAGCAGGAGCACATACGCCTCGGCGAGCGCTTGCAGCGACGCGCTCTCGGGAGCCGAGGCGGTGCGGGTCTGCATGGGTGCTGGTGGGGCCAGCGGGGCCACGACGGCGGCGTGGGCCTGGGGTACGAAGGGCACGAGGGCGAGCAGCAGGCTCAACAGAAGGGCCAGCGGGCGACAGCGCCGGGCGGTTGGGGCGGTAGGCATCGGTTCCACGCTCCCTGTTTTCGTTACGACCTACAGTGGAACGCCGCACTTCCATAATCGGTGGTGCGGCGGCGATCAAGTGCTAAACAGTTGCTAACGCCCGGTTAACAGCCTGCGCAGCCCCCACCCGCTAATTCTCGCGCTCGCGCACTGGGGCCGCTGCTTCCGCGGGGACCAGGCCCAAGTTGGTCAGGATAGCGGTGGTCGAGCGCGCGCGGTTGAGCGTGTAGAAATGGATCCCCGGCGCGCCGCCGGCGAGTAGCTCGCGGCACTGCTGGGTGGCGAACTCGATGCCGAACTCGGTGACGGCCTCGTCGTCGTCGCCCAGCGCTTCCAACCGCGCCAGCAATGGAGCGGGGAGGCGCGCGCCGCACAGTGCCGTGAAGCGCTTTACCTGGGCGGTGCTGAGAATAGGCAGCACGCCGGGGACCAGCGGCACCGTGACCCCGAGGTGCCGTTGCATGTGGTCGACGAAGGTAAAGTAGTCGGTGTTGTCGAAGAACAGCTGGGTGATGACGAATTCGGCCCCCGCGTCGATCTTTTCTTTCAGGTAAGCCCAGTCGGCCAGCTTGTTGCCCTGGGAGGCGATGTGGCCCTCGGGGAAGCCTGCCACCCCGATGGAGAAGCAGCCGTAGCTGCGCACCAGCTCGACGAGCTGGCGCGAGTACTCCAGGCCATCGGGTGCCGGGCGCCACTCGGTCTCGCCGCGGGGCGGGTCGCCGCGCAGGGCGAGGATGTTCTCGATACCGCGCGCCCGGGCCTCGTCGAGGATGGCGCGTAGCTCGGCGACGCTGGCGCCCACGCAGGTGAGGTGCATCATGGCTACGAAGCCCAGCTCGCGCTGGGCGCGGTCGACGATCTCCAGGGTGAGGTCGCGGGTGCTGCCGCCCGCGCCATAGGTGACGGAGATGAAGTCGGGGCGCAGCGTTTTCAGCGCGGGCATCGTGCGGCCGAACAGGGTGGCGATGCCCTCGGGCGTCTTGGGCGGGAAGAACTCGAAGGAGATCGTCGGGCGCCCCTGGGCACGGTTGGCCGCATAGATGTCCGCAATCCGCATCGGTGGCCCCTCCTTCCGCAGCTGGTACGCGGTTGTGGCACTATCTTAGGCTACTCGATTCGTGCCGCTCGCGGCACGCTATGCGGGGCCATGGGGCAAGGAGGGCCAGGGCGGCGGGAGCAGCCGTAGGCACCCCCGCTAGGCAGGTGGCAAGCAGCAGGGTCGGCGCGGCCAGCATCCACCCCGTACCCCGCCAAGCGCGGCCGTGGGTGGCGTGTGGCGGGGCCGGGAAAAAGCGGTGGGCTGGTGAGCAGCGCGAATAGCCGCGTCCCCCGCGCGTAGGCATCGGCACATAGGTCGGCCGTGCCCTGCAGGGCGACCTCGGGGACGGTGTAGTTGCACGTGCCGGGTAGACCGCGGCGCGCGCTCGGTGAGGTCGAAGGGCAGGGCTGTCGCCATGCCCCGCGCGGCGCTCACGGCGTGCTCTGGGCGCGGGAGGGAGAGGATCGGCAGGAGGGGTGGGGGCCGGATCGCGGCGACGGGGGCGCTAGCCTGCTGGAGACGCTGTCCCCCGGGGGCGGGGGCTGCCCGACTGCGGCGGCAGGATCTGCAGAGCCACCCAGGGGTGTCCCCGGCACGATACGCCGACGCGAGTGGGCTGCGCCTGATCAGGGGCAACGCCGTGGAGGAGTCGAAGGAGGGCCTGCCAGCAGGTCGGCCGGCGCGAGGGCTCTCTTGGCTACCGCTCCCTGCCTGAGCCAATGATGGCGGCGAACCGAGTGCTCGCCGCCCCACTGGCAGGTGCGCGTGGGGCCATGCGCTGGGGCGCCAGGGGCCCACGCGGCGGGCGGCCCGTCGCTGTGGGCGGGCGCCGCGGGCGCTCAGTCTTCCTCCTCTTCCTCGTCGCCCCAGTCGGCCGAGATGCTGAACGCCGCCACCTCGTCCATGAGCACGGCGTCCATGTAGAAGTCGTCGTCGTACCAGTAGGCGAAGGTGCGCACGGTGTCCTTGCCGATCTCTTTCGCCAGGGCCGCGCCGTACTCGCGGATGGCCTGTTCGGTGGCGGGGCCGTCGAGGAAGTCGCGGACCTCGACCGCCTCGCCGGAGCGCAGGGTGAAGGTGATGGTCACGCTCTGCGGCAGCTCCTCGTCGTCGGCCATATCGTCGTTAGCGCCGCCAGCGACCGGTCGCAGGATCATGGCCCCGCAGCGGGGGCACCGCCAGTCCTCGCGGCCTGTATGTGTGTGGCAACGCGGACAGAGGCGCATCGCTCCTCCCGACACCAGCCCGCCGCGGAGCTGGCCCAGATACTACGGATTGGACTACCCCATAGTCTACCGGATGCAGTCGTTCCCGCGCGCGGTCGGTGTGTGGGAAGCTCGCCGGAGGAGGTGGCTCAGGCGGGCGCACCGGGGG
>DATGKN010000161.1:0-173377 GCA_035294645.1 Chloroflexota bacterium | reverse complement strand
GAACGTGCTGGCGGGGGCGGACTGCGGGTTCTCGTCGCAGGCGACGTACCAGCCGGAGGTGCACCCGACGGTGGTGTGGGCGAAGCTGCGGGCGCTGGCGGAGGGGGCGCGGCTGGCGTCGGCGCACCTCTGGCGCTGAGCGGGAGGATCGTATGAGCTTGTACGAGGTGCAGCGGCTGATCCATCGCCTCAACATCGATCCGGCAGCGGTCGAGCGGTTCCGCACCGCGCCGGCCGCGCTGCTGCAGGAGTACGCGCTGGACGACGCCGAGCGCGCCGCGCTGCTGGCGGGCGACGTGCCCGCGCTGTGGCGGATGGGCGTGCACCCGCTGCTGCTGCTCCACTACGCCCGCGCGCGGCGGATCCCGATGCCCGAGGTGTACCGGCAGCTGCGGCCGCTGGCGGGCGAGCGCCGGCTGGTCAGCGCGCGCGCGGCAACCCCGCAGCCCGCCGCTGCCCGAGGAGGACAGGATGGGTGAGATCGTCGCGGCGATCCTGTGCAGCCACGCCCCGGGGATCGCGGCCTACCCCGCCCCCGCGGCGCAGCGCGAGGCGGTGTACCGCGGGTTCGCCGAGGCGCGCGCCCTGCTCGCCGCCGCGCGGCCCGACGCCCTCGTGGCGGTGAGCTGCGAGCACTTCGTGAACTTCTTCGTCGACAATTTCCCGGCTTTCTGCGTCGGGATCGGCGCGCGCCACTGGGGGCCCGTCGAGGACCATCTAGGCATCCCGCAGGCCGACGTGCCCGGCCTGCCCGAGCTGGGGCGCGCGATTCTAGAGACCGCGTTCGAAGGCGGCGTCGAGCCGGCGTTCGCCGAGCACCTGCTGCTCGATCACGCCACGTCGCTGCCGCTGCACCTGCTGCGGCCGGAGAACGACCTGCCGGTGGTGCCGCTGCTCCAGAACTGCTTGGTGCCCCCCCTGCCACGGCTGCCGCGCTGCTACCGGCTGGGCCAGCTCATGCGCCAGGCGATCGCTGCCTGGCCGGGGCGGGTGGCCCTGATCGGCACCGGCGGGCTGTCGCACAGCCCCGGCGCGCCCGAGGGCGGCTACATCGACACGGCGTTCGACCACGAGTTCCTGCGGCTGGTGGAGCGGGGCGATGGCGAGGCGATCGCCGCCATCCCGGACGAGCGGCTCGACCGTGCCGGCTTCGGCACCTGGGAGATCCGCCAGTGGGTGACCGTGCTGGGCGCGCTGCCCGAGCGCAAGGGCCGCGTGCTAGTCTACGAGCCGGTCGAGTCCTGGCTCACGGGCTGCGCGGTCGCCGTGCTGGAGTAGCCCGCCGGGAGTGGTGCGGCGGGCACCTCAGCGCCGCGAGCGGCGATCCCCCGCGCCTCGCCGCGGATGAAGGCCATCAGCTCGGCGGCCAGCGGGGTGAAGCGGTGGCTGCGGCGGTAGACCATCAGGAACCGCTCGGCCAGGGGGAGGCCCGTGAACGGCAGCGCGGCGAGGCGCCCGGCCGCTAGCTCGGCCGCCACCACGCGGCGGAACAGCGCGGCCAGGCCCACCCCGTGCAGCACCGCCTGTTTGATGCCCTCGTGGTTGCCCATCTCCAGCACCACCCGCCGGGGGGGCAACCCGGCCAGGGCCAGCGCCCGGTCGAGTGCCCGGTCGCCCAAGTTGCGCACCGAGCCGATGATGAACGGCTCGGCCACGAGGTCGGCCGGGGTGACGAGGGCGCGCTGCGCGAGGGGGTGGTCTGCCCGGGCGACCAGCACGATCGGCTCCGCCCATAGCGGCTCGCACACCAGCGCCTCGGTGGGCGTGGCCTCGCTGATGATGCCGAAGTCGACGCGCCCGCGCTGCACCTCCTCGCCGATCGCGTCGGGGCTGAGCAGCCGCAGCTGCACGTGTGCCCCCGGCCGCTGCCGCTGGAAGCGCGCGAGCAGCGCGGGCAGGATGTAAGTCGCTGGCACCGGCGCGGCCGCCAGCGCCACCGTGCCGGCCTGCCCGCCGGCCAAGTCGCTGAGGTGCGCGCGCAGGGCGATCAGCTCCCGGCGCAGGCCCACGGCGAAATCGTACACCGCGCGCCCGGCCTCGGTGAGCTGCGCGCCGCGGCGCCGCCGATCGAACAGCGGCATGCCGAACAGCTCCTCGAGCACGCGGATGTGGCCGCTGACCGTGGGCTGGGCCAGGCACAGCTCGTCGGCGGCCCGCCGGAAGCTGCCCCGCTCGACCACCGTGCAGAACACCGCCAGGCGCATGGGGTTGAGCGCGACATCCGCGGGCCGCAGGGCGGGCGCCGGGGCCGAGCGCTGCGCGGCGGGCGGCTCCGCGGCCCGGCGCGTTCCTGCCATCTGTCGTCCTCCTCGCAGCGGCTGCCCACCGCTGCTACTGACGTGCTACCCCGCGCCACGGCGGGCGCGCAAGCGGGCTATCGCTCACCGGCCCGGCGCGATTGGCTCGAGACGATCGTTCGATCGGATAGTGCCGATTGGACAGGCGCGCGCGGGCTCGCTATCCTGCAACTACTCTCCCGAGCAGGTACACCCACGATCGAGGATCACCGCATGAGCACGGGTGCTAGCGGCCCCCAACCGCCCTCGCGCGCGCTGCGCCTCGCCGTCGATATCGGCGGCACCTTCACCGATGCCGCCGTCTTCGACGAGGCCACGGGCCAGCTCACCCTGGGCAAGTGGTCGAGTACCCCGCGCGACCTGGTCGAGGGCATCCTGCGCGCGCTCGACCAGGCGGGGGCCGACCTCGCCCGCGCCAACCTGCTGCTCCACGGCTCCACCGTGGTGGTCAACGCCATCCTTCAGCGACGTGGCGCGCGCACCGCCCTCATCACCACGCGCGGCTTCCGCGACGTGTACGAGATCGGCCGCATCAATCGCCCCGAGGCGTTCAACCTGTTCTTCCGCAAGCACGTGCCGCTGGTGCCGCGCAGCCTGCGCTTCGAGGTCACCGAGCGCCTCGATGCCGAGGGCGAGGTGCTGGTGCCGTTCGACGCGGCCGAGGCGGAAGCGGTGGCGCGCCGGCTGGTCGAGCTAGGCATCGAGAGCGTGGCCGTGGTGTTCCTGCACGCCTACCGCAACCCGGCGCACGAGCTGCGCATGCGCGACGTGCTGGCGCGCGTGGCCCCCGAGCTGTTCGTGACGCTCTCGCACGAGCTGTCGCGCGAGTACCGCGAGTACGAGCGCACCAGCACCACCGCGGCCAACGCCTTCGTGGGGCCCCTCGTGCAGCGCTACCTTGACCACCTCGATGCCGCCCTCCGCGCACGCGGCTTCAGTGGGCCATTGCTGCTCATGCAGTCCAACGGCGGCTTGTGCGATGTGGCTACCGCCCGCCGGCAGTGCATCCAGCTGCTGGAGTCGGGGCCCGCGGGGGGCGTGGCGGGCGCCGAGGCGCTGTGCGCCGCGCTGGACATCCCCAACGCCATCGGCTTCGATATGGGCGGCACGACCGCCAAGGCGGCGGTAATCGAGGGCGGCATGGCGCGGCTGGCCGACGACTTCTTCATCGGCGGCTACAACGAGGGCCTGGCCATCCGCATCCCCGCCATCGACATCCACGAGGTGGGCACCGGGGGCGGCTCGCTCGCCCGGGTGGACGAGGCGGGCGGCATCCACGTCGGCCCGGAGAGCGCGGGCGCCGAGCCGGGGCCGGTCTGCTACGGCCGCGGCGGCGTCGAGCCCACGGTCACCGACGCCAACCTCGTCCTCGGCCGTCTCGACGCCGCCAGCTTCATCGGCGGCGAGCGGCCGCTGGATGCCGACGCCGCGCGGCGCGCGCTCGCCGAGCGCGTCGCACGGCCGCTGGGCCTCCCTACCGAGGTGGCGGCCAGCGGCATCGTGCGCATCGCCGTGGCCAACATGGCCAACGCCGTGCGCGCGGTGACTACCGCCCGCGGGCTCGACCCGCGCGACTTCACGCTGATCGCCTACGGCGGCGGCGGCCCGCTGCACGCTAGCCTGCTGGCGCGCGAGCTAGCGGTGCCGCGCGTGCTGGTGCCCACCGCGCCGGCGGTGTTCGCCGCAGTGGGCATGCTGCGTGCCGACCTGCGCCGCGATTATGTACTCACCCACGTGGTGCGGCTCAGTACCGCCGACCTGGCCGAGCTGGAGGCGCTGTGGACCGAGCTGGAGACGCGCGGCCGCCAGGAGATCGAGCGCTTCGGGGTCGAGCTGCTGGGCATCACCGTGCGGCGCTCGGCCGACATGCGCTACGTGCGCCAGGAGCACGCCGTCACCGTCCAGCTCCCGCCGCACCTCCGCGACGAGGAGGACCGCGCGCTGGTCAAGCGCCTGTTCGACGCCGCCCACGAGCAGCGCTACAGCCACTCGGCGCCGGAGGAGGAGTGCGAGCTGGTGAGCCTGCGCCTGACCGTGATCGGCGCGGTGCGCAAGCCGCCCCTGGAGCGCCGCGCGGCATCGTCCGGCCCTCCCCCCCTAGTGGAGGGAGGGGCCCGGGATGGGGGGCCGCCGCCCCGCGGGTACCGCGAGGTCTATGTGGAGGGCAGCGGCTGGCAGCGCTGGCCCGCCTACGCCCGCGCCGCCCTGCCGCCCGGCGCCACCCTGGAGGGGCCGGCGCTGGTCGACGAGCCCGGCACCACGACGGTCGTCGAGCCGGGCGATCGCCTGCGCGTGGATCCCTACGGCAACCTCTGTCTCGACATTGCCTCCCCGAGCTGGAGTCCACCATGACGCTGCCGGCCACCCCTGCTACCGAGTCGGTCGATCCCATCACCGCGGAGATCGTGCGCAGCGCGCTGGTCGCCATCACCGACGAGATGAAGACCAACCTGATGCGCACGGCGTACAACATGATCATCTACGAGGCGCTCGACTTCACGGTGGGCCTGTTCGACGCCGAGGGCAACACCGTGTCGATCGGCCTCGGCCTGCCGATGTTCATCCGCGGGCTTTCCGATGCTATCAAGGCCAAGCTGGCGCACTACGGCCGCGACGGCATTCGCCCCGGCGATATCCTGCTGACCAACGACAGCTACATCATGGGCTCGCACCTCAACCACATGATCTTCACGCTGCCCATCTTCTGGGAGGGCGAGCTCGTGGCGTTCGCGGCCAGCATGGCCCACTGGCAGGACGTGGGCGGGACCCTGCGGGGTACCACGACCGACATCTACGAGGAGGGGCTCCAGCTCCCAATCGTCAAGATCTACCGCGAGGGCGTGCTCAACGAGGAGCTCGTCGAGATCATCAAGGCCAACGTGCGCTTCCCCGACCTGGCGATGGGCGACTTCCGGGCGCAGGTCGCCTCGATCAAGACCGGCGAGCGGCGCATGCTGCAGCTGCTCCAGCGCTACGGGCGCGACGCAGTGCTGGGCAGCATCGCGCGCATCTACCGGCACAGCGCGGAGGTGGCGCGGCAGGCGGTGGCGGCGATCCCCGACGGGACCTACGAGGCGGAGAGCTTCATGGACGACGACGGGGTGCATCTCGGGCAGCGCATCCCGATCCGAGTACGCGTGACAGTGGCCGGCGACCGCATGACGATCGACCTGACCGACGTGAGCCGGCAAGTGGCCGGGTACTACAACTCGGGGCCGACGGCGGGGCGGTCGGCGGCGCAGGTGGCGTTCAAGTGCCTGACCTCGCCGCTGCTGCTGCCGATCAACGACGGGTCGTTCGCGCCGCTGGAGGTGGTCCTGCCGCCGGGGCGCGTGGTGTCGGCCACCAAGCCGGCCGCCGTGCGCTGGTGGATGACCATTCCCATGACGGTGGTGGACACGATCATCCGCGCCCTGGCGCCCGCCATGCCGGACAAGGTCGCCGCCGCGCACCACACCGACCTGCTGAGCATCCTCACCTACGGGCCGCACCCGCGCACGGGGCGGTTCGTGATCGGCATGGGCAGCCTGCCGGGCGGGGGCTGGGGCGCGAAGTACAACAGCGACGGCATGAGCGCCGTGGTGTGCATCAACGACGGCGACACCCACAACGCGCCGGTGGAGGCGGCGGAGACGCGCTTCCCGTATGTCATCGAAGAGTACGCGCTGCGGCAGGACTCCGGCGGGGCGGGCAAGTTCCGCGGCGGGCTCGGCGTGCGCAAGGTGGTGCGCATGCTCGGCGACCAGACGTTCAACAGCACCATCGAGCGGACGCAGTGCGCACCGTGGGGGCTGTTCGGCGGCCGCGACGCCCTGCCTAACCGGCTGTCGGTGCGGCGCGCCGACGGGCGCATCGAGACGTTCCCGAACGGTAAGGTGAGCGCCATGCGGCTGGCCGCCGGCGAGGCGTACATCATCGAGTCGGGCGGCGGCGGGGGATACGGCCCGCCGTGGGAACGGCCGGCCGAGCGGGTGCAGGAGGACGTGCGCGAGGGGTACGTGTCGCTGCAGGCCGCCCGCGAGCAGTACGGCGTGGTGCTCGACCCCGCGACGCTAGCGATCGACTGGGCCGCCACGGCGCGGCGGCGGGCGGAGCTGCGCGATGGCGACTGACCTGGTGGAGGCGATCCGCGCGGCGCTGCGCGCGGGCGGCCGGCCACTGACCAGCAGCGAGCTGGCCGCGCGGCTCCGGCAGCCGCACGCCGAGGTAGAGGCGGCGCTGCTGGCCCTCGGCGCCGCGCCCGAGCTGGTCGTCGGCGAGTGGCCAGTGGGCGACCCACACTTCGGGCTCGACCGGGTGGTGGTAGCCGCCTGGGTGGGCGCGGCCGACGAGGCGGCCCGGCAGGCGGCCCTCGCGCGCTGCCGCCAAGTGTACGACGACCTGCTGCGCGACTTTCTAGCCTCGCACCGCTGCGTCTGACCGCGCGGCCGCCCATGTGGGGGTAGGGACGATGAGGCACTGGCTCCCGCTCTGGCTCGCCCTGCTGCTCACCGCTCTGGCGGCCTGCGCGCCGGCCGCCGAGCGGGCGGCGGCCCCGGCCTCCCCGGCGGCTGCGCCCGCAGCGGGCGGGGCGGCTACAGCGTCGCCTGCGGACGACCGCCCGCGCGCCGTGCCGCTGCACCCGCCGCAGCGCGTGCGGCTGGCCAATGTGGGGCTAGCCGCCCAGGCCCCGACCTTCCTCGCGCTGGAGCAGGGCTACTTCCGCGAGCTGGGCATCGAGATCGAGATCGTGAACCTGAACTCGACCGCCGAGATCGTGGCCCTGCTCAGCAGCGACCAGCTCGACGTGGGCTTCGGGGCCATCGCGCCCCAGTTGTTCAACGCCGTGGCGCGCGGCGTGGGCATCCGCCTGGTGGCCGACCACGGCAGCAACCTGCCCGGGCGCTCCACCCCCAGCCTGACGATCCGCAGTGACCTGCTGGCGCAGCACCCATGGACCGGCTATAGCGACCTGCGCGGCCTGAAGGTCGCCGTGCAGCAGCTCGGCACCCTGACCGAGTACTATCTGGAGCTGATGCTCCAGCGCGGCGGGCTGACGCGCGACGACGTGGAGATCGTGGCGCTGCCGTTCCCCGACATGAACTTGGCGCTGGCCAACAAGGCGCTCGATGCGGCGATCAACAACGAGCCGTGGGCGACCCAGCTCGAACAGGCCGGGGTGCTGCGCAAGATCGTGTACACCGACGACGTCGATCCCGGCGGCCACGTGGCGGGGATCCTATACAGCGAGACGTTCGCCCGCAACACCCCGGCCGCGCGGAACTGGATGGTCGCCTACCTGCGCGGCATCCGCGACTACTGGGACGCCTACGATGGCCGGCTCGACTTCCAGCGCGTGATCGACGTGCTGCAGAAGTACACCCCGCTGAAGGACGCGGCGCTGATCTGCAAGATCCCGCCCACCGGCCAGAACCCCGCCGGCTACCTCGACCCCGCGCGACTGGCCGCCTACCAGGACTGGTTCGTCGAGCGCGGGCTGGTCACCCGCCGCGCGGACATCAGCCAGGTGCTAGACCAGAGCTTCCTGGACTACGCCAACGCCGTGCTCGGCCCCTATCAGCCGGTGGAGCACCCGCGGAGGCCCAGCTGCTGATGCGTGACGTCCTGCACCCCGATGTCACGGTGGTCGGGGCCGGCATGGCCGGGCTCGCCGCCGCCCTCGCGGCTCAGGAGCACGGGGCGCGCGTGGCCCTGCTGGAGGCCGGTCCCGAGCCCGGCGGCTCGGCCGCGCTCTCGGCCGGCTTCGTCGCCACCTACCCAACGTACGACGCGCTGCGTGCGGCTATCCCCCTCGGCGATCCCGACCAGGGCCGCGTGCTCGTGGACGGCTACGAGGCCGCTATCCAATGGCTGCGGGCCCTCGGTGTGGCGGTCGTTCCCGCCGAGAGCAACGAGTTTCGCTTCGGCCGCACCCACCACCTGGAGCCGCCGGCCGCGCTGCGCCACCTGGCCACCGTGTTCCAGGCCCGTGGCGGCCAGCTGCACACGCGCACCCGCGCCGTGCGCCTCACTACCGACGAGACGGGGCGCGTGACCGGCGTGGTGGCTCGCCAGCCCGCCGGCCTCGTGGCGTTCGCCAGCGGCGCGGTCGTGCTGGCCAGCGGCGGCTTCCAGGGCAACCCCGAGCTGACCACCCGCTATATCGGGCGCTGGGCCGACCGCATGCTCGTGCGCTCCAACCCCCACAGCGTGGGCGACGGCCTGCTGATGGGGCTCGCGGTCGGCGCGGCGACCAGCCGGGGCCTGCACGCCTTCTATGGCCACCTGCTGCCCGCGCCGCCGGCCGTGCTCACGCCCCGCGATTTCCTGCCTGCCACGGCGTACTACAGCCGCTACGCGGTGCTGGTCAACCTGGGGGGCGAGCGGTTCACCGACGAGTCGCAAGGCGACGAGATGAACGCGCAGGCCGCCGCCCGCCAGGAGCAGGCTACCGTGTTCGCCCTGTTCGACCGCGCGGTGTACGAGCGGCGCATCCTGGGGCAGCCGCCTGGCCTCGACCGCGTGGCCATCACGCGCGCGCTGGGCGGCCGCGTGACCACCGCCCCTACCCTCGAGGCGCTCGTCGAGCACCTGGGCGCCTGGGGCGTGCGCACCCGCAGCCTGGCGCGCACGCTCGCCGACTACAACCACGCCATGGCCGCCGACAGCGACGCCGCGCTGCCCGTGCCGCGTGCCGCGCACCGGGCGCCGCTGGCCACCCCGGAGTTCTTCGCCGTGGCCCTCGCGCCGGCCATCACCTTCACCCACGGCGGGCTGCGCATCGACGCTCGCTGCCGGGTGCTGGATCGCGGCGGCCAGCCGATCGCCGGGTTGTACGCGGCCGGCGCCGACGCTGGTGGGACGTTTTACGAGCGCTACGGCGGCGGGCTCGCCATGGCGCTCACGCTCGGGCGCGCGGCCGGCACCACGGCCGCCGAGACGGCGCGCTCCTACGGCTGACGCCACGAGAGCTCGCCGAGGCCTCGCTGGAGGACACGATGAATCGCCTGCGGCGCGTTGTCCCCGCGATCACCGTCTGCGTGGTGACCTGGATCTTGAGTGCCTGCGCGGCCGGTGCGCCCGGGGCCGCTCCCGAGCGCGCCGTGCCCGCGCCAGCCAGCGGAGCCGCGCCCACCGTCCCGGTCGCGCCCAGCCCCCGCCCCCGACCCCTGTGCGCATCACCGACATCCAGATCACGTCGGCCGCCGGCAGCTACATCGCCGACGCGCGGGGCTACTTCGCGCAGGAGGGAATCCAGGCGGAGTTCCTCCCCATGGCCGGTGCCGACCAGGTGCCAGCGGTCGTCTCGGGCACGGCGGATGTCGCGGGCGCGGCGATCAACGCCTTCCTGTTCAACGCGCTCGCCCGCGGGGTACCCGTGAGGATCGTCGCCGACCACGGCGCGAACCTCCCCAACGCCTCGGCCGGCGGCATCGCCATCCGCAAGGACCTGGTCGATAGCGGGGCGTACCGGGGGCCGGCCGACTTGCGGGGCTGGCGGGTGGCCTCGGGAACCCCGGGCAGCGCGGCGGACATCGCGCTCGACCGCTTCCTGCGCCAGGGGGGGCTGACGCTCAAGGACATCGAGCTGGTGGTAATGCCGTTTCCCGACCAGCTTCCGGCGCTGGCCAACCGCGCGCTCGAGGCAGCGTACTACCAGGAGCCGTTCACCACCATCGCGGTGGAGCGCGGCATCGCGGTGCGCGGGCCGATCGGCTACGATGTCTACCCGGACCAGCAGATCGGGGTGGTGCTGTTCGGCGAGCGGCTGACCGGCGACCGCGACCTGGCCCTGCGCTACCTGCGCGCCTACACGCGCGGCGTGCGCGACTACGTGAAGGGCATCATGGAGCGCGACCCGGCGCTATTCGACGCGGTGGTGCCGATCCTCATCGAGCGCACCACGGTGAAAGAGCGGTCGCTGTTCGAGCGAGCGATCCCGTCGGGGCTGAAGGCCGATCCGATCCCCAACGTCCAGTCGATCCGCGACGACCAGGAGTGGTACCTGGAACAGGGCCTGATCTCCCAACGCGTCGATCTGGACGCGGTGCTCGACCTGTCGCTGATCCAGCAAGCGGTGCGGCAGCTGGGCTCCGCCCGCTGACCCAACGCTTGCGCGGCAGGCGGGCCCGTGTTACCCTCAGCTAACACCTGACGTCAGACATCACGCTCGCGCTAACCGAAGGCGCCCTGACGAGGAAGTGGATGCCGGCCCGCCCCACTCCGGCGCGCGCCTACCATCGCATCGTAGCGCAGATCCGCGGCGAGATCTTCGCCGGCCGGCGCCGGCCCGGCGACCGGCTGCCGCCCGAGCCCGCCCTGGCTGCCCAGTTCGGCGTCAGTCGCGCCGGGGTGCGCGAGGCGCTGCGGGTGCTCGAGCTCCAGGGGCTGGTGCAGGTGCGGCACGGCCACGCGGGTGGGGTGTTCGTGGCCGAGCCCAGCTGCGCGCCGGCGGTCGGCGCGCTCGAGGACCTGCTGCGCCGCCGCTACCTGGACGCCCGCGAGCTGTACCAGGCGCGGCAGGCGGTCGAGCCGGCCATGGTGCGCCTGGCGGTCGAGCGCGACGCCGCCGCGCTCGCCGCGGCGCTGGCCGACAACGTGGCCCGTGCGGCCGCCGCCTGGGCCGCCGGGCAGTCGCTGTCGGCGGTGAACCGCGAGTTCCACCGCCTCGTGGCCGAGCAGGCGGGCAACCGGGTGCTCGCGCTGGTGATGCAGGTGCTCCAGGAGCTGCTGGAACAGCACGATCAGCGGCAGCCCCCGGCGCGGGCGCTGTCGCGCTGCGCGCTGGCCGACCACCGCCGCCTGCTGGCCGCCGTGCGAGCCGCCGACGCGCCGCGGGCCGAGCAGCTGATGCGCGAGCACCTGGCGCGGCTCGCCGGCCGCCTGCGCCCGCCCGCGCCGCTCCGCCTCCGCGCCCCGGCGGGGCGCGCGGCCGCAACGACTTCCGGCGCTCATTCTGCCGCAGGGCACAGAGAGGAGAGCAGGACGCCATGACCACCCCCGCCACCACGCCGGGCACGGCGATCCAGGACCTGCGCGACTGGCTCCAGCGTGTCGAGGCCATCGGCGAGCTGGTGCGCGTGCGGGAGCCCGTCGACCCGATCCTGGAGATGAGCAGCATCACCTACCTCGTGGCCAAGCAGACCCCGTCGCCGGCCGTGCTGTTCGAACGCATCAAGGGCTACGAGGACAGCCCGATCGGCGCCCGCTCGCTCTGGAACCTGCTCGGGCCCAGCTTCAAGCGGATCGCGCTGACCCATGAGGAGCCGGTGGATCTGCCGAAGCTGGAGCTGATCCGGCGGGTCAAGGAGAAGATGAACCGGCGCATTCCCCCGCGCGAGGTGTTGCCCTCCGAGGCGCCGGTCTACGAGAACTCGCTGTACGGCGACGACATCGATCTCTACCAGCTGCCGATCCCCAAGCACTGGCCGCTCGACGGCGGCCGCTACGCCGGCACCGCCGACGTGGTGGTGACCCGCGATCCCGACACTGGCTACCTCAACCTCGGCACCTACCGCATGATGCTCCAGGGGCCGCGCCAGACCGGCCTGTACCTGTCGCCGGGCAAGGACGCGCGCCTGCACATCACGCGCGCCTGGCAGCGCGGTGAGACGCTCAAGATCGCCGCGGCCTGGGGCATCGACCCGCTGTTCATGGTCGTCGGCTCGCAGACGTTCCCCAAGAACGTCAGCGAGTACGAGTTCGCGGGCGGTATCAAGGGCGAGCCGATCGCGGTGGTGCGGGCGAAGACCTCCGACCTGCTGATCCCCGCCCACGCCGAGCTAGTGGTGGAGGGGGAGATCCGCCCCAACTCGATCCAGAAGGAGGGGCCGTTCGGCGAGTTTCCCGGCTACTACGGGCGCCCGGAGGCCGGCTGCCCGCTGGTGGACATCACGGCGGTCCACTTCCGCACCCGCCCGATCCTCACCAACGCGCTGATGGCCGACTACCCCTCCTGCGAGCAGAGCGCGTTTTTCGGCGTGGCGCGCTCGGCGCGCATCTGGAGCGACCTCGACCGGCTGGGCGTGCCGGGCATCCACGGGGTGTACGCTGTGCCGGCCGGCGCGGGCGGCTTCGGCATGACCATCGTCAGCCTGGAGCAGCGCTACGCGGGCCATGCCGCCCAGGTGCTGGCGCTAGTGGCCCAGGTGCCCGGCGGCGCCTACTACACCAAGTGGATCATCGCCGTCGACGAGGATGTGGACCCCACCGACATCGACCAGGTGATCTGGGCGATGAGCAGCCGCTGCAACCCGATCGACGACATCGACATCCTGCGCAACACCTGGTCGACCTGGCTCGACCCCAGCCAGAACCCGCCCGAGAAGCGGCCCTATGGCTCCAAGGCGCTGATCAACGCCTGTAAAGAGCACCGCTACCTGCCGGTGTTCGCCAAGCGCACCACGCTGCGCGAGGACGTGTATCGCAGCATCGCCGCGCGGTGGCACCAGCTCGGCCTGCCCGGCGAGGTGCCGCCCGTACGCGCCTTCGAGCGCGACGAGCAGGTAGTGTACCACGAGACCGGCGCCTTCGAGCCCGGTGCCCCCCAGGCGGAGGCCGGGCCGGCCAGCGCGCCGAACATCCCAGGCCTCCAGCGCGAGGACGAGAGCAACGGCAACGCTTTCATGATGTAGCGGCGCGCCGCCGCGGCCGGGGTGGGGCGCGCCCCACCCCGATTCTCACCCTGGGGGAACGATCATGAGCCCGACGCGGCCAGCGAATACCCCGGCGTTCGATGCCCCCGAGCTGCACCCCCTCAAGGAGCTGCTGATCACCGGGCACCACATCCTCGATCGCGAGGGGATCACCGACGGCTACGGGCACCTCAGCGTGCGGGTGCCGGGCGCCGACGCGTTCCTCACCCTGGCGCGCGTGAGCCCTCGCCTGGTGGACGCCGACCACTTGATCCTGCTCGACTTCGACGGCAACTACCTGGGCGGCAACCCGACCCCGCCGTTCGAGTGGCCCATCCATGCGCGCACGCTGCGGGCGCGGCCGGACGTGACCAGCGTGGCGCACACGCACTCGGTGTGGAGCCAGCTGTTCAGTGTGCTGCCGCTGCCGCTGCGGCCCGTGAACCACTACGGCAGCTGGCTGCCGGCCGAGGGGCTGCGCGTGTACGAGCCGGCGGGGCTGGTGCGCACCATCGAGCAGGGCGACGCCCTGGCCGCCACGCTGGGCGACGCGCCGGCGGTGCTGCTGCGCAGCCATGGCGATGTGGTCGTCGGCGACAGCATCGAGGCGTGCGTGCAGCGCACGCTCCGCCTGGCCCACACCGCGCACCTGCTGCACCTCGCCCTGCTGCACGGCGAGCCGCGCTACCTCTCGGCCGAGGACTTGGCCGCCTTCAACGCGGGTGGGCGCGACTGGACCCGCGGCTGGCAGTATTATCTCAGCCGCCTGGCGCCCGGGCGCTGAAGCGCTTGGGCCGCTGCCCGCCAGGCGGTTGGCAGCCCAGGGAAGCCCGGTGCGGCACGGCTGCAGGAACAGCGCGGCGGGCGTTGCGTGAGGCCGCGCGAGGCGGGCTCGTGGCGGTTCCTGTTGGGGCCGGCGCCGAGCATCGGAACTTGCTCGACACGGGTGGGCCGCGTGGCCGGCGCCAACCGCGGTGCTGGCGGCCGCTCACCCCGGCGGAAGCCAGGGAGGATAGCGATGCACCTCCGAGCGGTAGCGCCCGTGGTCCTAGTGCTCGCGGCGCTGAGCGGGCTGATGGGTTGCACCGGGGCGGGCAGTGCCGGCCGCGGCAGCTCGCCCCAGCCCGCGGCGGCCGAGCGGCCCGCGCAGGCCAGCGCGACCCCCTCGCCGCCCATGTCGCTACGGCCCGTGAAGCTGAGCTACGTCAACGCGCTCGACCAGGCGCCGCTGTTCTGGGCCATCGATCGTGGCTACTTCGAGGCTCAAGGCATCGAGCTCCAGACGGAGCCGGTCCAGTCGGCCGCCGATGCCATTGCTTTCCTGGCCAATGGGCAGCTCGATGTGGCGATGGGAGCCATCGCGGTCCCGCTGTTCAACGCCGTCTACCAGGGCCTCGATGTGCGCATTATCGCGCCCGTGGCGTATGTAGCCCGCAACGCGGTCCTCGTGCGCAAGGACCTGTGGGATAGCGGCGTCGTGCGGTCGGTCGCCGACTTCCGCGGTCGGCGCGTCTACAGCGTGGCGCCTGGCTCCGGCGCCGTCTACATCCGCACGCAGGTGCTAGAGAATGCCGGCCTGCGCCCCGAGGATGTCGAGGCGATCACCATGCCCCTGCAGGACGCGCCCCTCGCCATGGCCAACCGCCAGATCGACGGTGGCGTGTTCTCCGATCCGTGGGCCACGCGCATGTTGTTGGAAGGCAGCGCTGTGGCGCTCGATCCCGGCCCGCTGCCCGAGCGCTTGTCGATCGTACTGATGGCGGGCAGCCGCCTGCGGGAGGCGGAGCCCGAGCTGGGCCGGCGCTTCTTGCTCGCCTACCTGCGCGCCGTGCGCGAGCTCCAGACGGACGAGCAGCTCAAGAGCGACGCCGCCACGGCCGTGTTCGCGCGCTGGACAGGGAACCAGCCCGAGCTGGTGCGCCAGCTGCAGTACCTGCCGCGCTTCGAGCCGAACTTTGTCATCGACACCGATAGCCTGCTCGATCAACAGCGCGTGCATATCGCCTCGCGGGCCACGACCTATACCGATCCGCTGCCCGCCGAGCGGTTGATCGACACGCGACTGGCCGACTACGCGGTGGCGCAGCTGGGCCGCTGGCCGGCCGGTCGCTGAGGCCCCCCACGCCCGCGGGCAGCCGCGCTTTCGCCCCCTGGGCGGTATGCTTGGGGCGGTGCCCGGCGCGTATAATGGCCCTACCCGCGGGCCGGAACCGTGAAGGAGGCAGACGATGGCCGAGATCGTGCTGGGCGTGGCCACCTCGCATGGGCCGTTGCTGAGCACCCCGCCGGAAGAGTGGCACCAGCGCGCTGAGGCTGATCGCCGCAACCCCGCCCTGTGCTACCGCGGCGAGACGTACACGTTCTCCCAGCTCCTCGAGCTGCGCGGCGGCGGGCGGTTCGCGGACGAGTGCGCACTGGAGCGGCGCCAGGCGCGGCACGCTGCCTGCCAGCAGCACCTGGCTACCCTCGGCCGGGTGCTGCGCGACGTGGCGCCCGACGTGGCCGTGATCATCGGCGATGACCAGGACGAGGTGTTCCACGAGGACAACTTGCCAGCCCTCGCCCTCTATTGGGGCGAGACGATCCCGAACCTGCCCATTCCGGCCGGGCGGCTGGCCGCGATGCCGCCGGGAGTGGCCATCGCGGCCTGGGGCCACGTCCCGCCCGAGCCGTGCTACTATCCCGGCGCGCCAGCTCTCGGCCGCTACCTCATCGAGGCGCTGATCGCCGAGGGCTTCGACGTGGCGCACTCGCGCCGCCTTCCCGACGGCCCGCACGGCCCCGGCAGCATCTCGCACGCCCACGGCTTCGTCTACCGGCGCCTGTTCCACGATGCGCCAGTGCCCAGCGTGCCGGTGTTCATCAACACCTACTACCCGCCCAACCAGCCGAGCGTGGCGCGCTGCTACGCTTTCGGCGAGGCGCTGGGCCGCGCCATCGCCCGCTGGCCGGCGCGCCAGCGCGTGGCGGTTATCGCCTCGGGGGGCCTCACGCACTTCGTGATCGAAGAGGAGTTCGACCGCGCGCTGCTGGAGGCGCTGGCGCGCAAGGACGCTGCCGCCCTCACAGCCCTGCCCGACCGCTACTTCCAGTCGGGCACCTCGGAGAGCAAGAACTGGATCGCGCTGGCGGGCGTGCTCGCCGAAACTCCACTGCGCATGACCCTGGTCGACTACGTGCCGTGCTACCGCTCGGAGGCTGGCACCGGCGCCGCGATGGGCTTCGCCTACTGGCGATAGGCAGCGCGGCTACCGCAGTGTGAACCGTCCCGCTCGCGCGCCGTGCGCTCTTTCACTGCGCGCCGGCGCGGGCCCCTGCTACCGTGCGGCAGTAGCCCCACGACAGCACACGGGAGAGCGAGGACGAACGATGCGTCGCTATCTGTTGGGTGCACTGGGATGTAGTACGGCTATCATCGTGGTGGGCACCGCGTGCAGCCTAGCGCCATGGCAGCCCCGGCCTGGCGGTGCACCACGGGAGGCGCCGCCCCCGGCTCTACTCGGCCCTGGCCAGCCGCCAGCCGCGCCCCCCGCGGCGGATACCTCCAGCGCGCCGGCGGTGCCGCCGGCCGAGGACCCCACCCTGCCCCCTGCCGCGCCCGCGCCGCCGGCTCCCGCGGCGGAGACCGCCGCCGAACCGGAGACGCTCTCGGAGGCGCAGTATAAAGCGGCTGTCCTACCGCTATTCCGCCGCCTGCGCCAAAACGGCCTCGACAGCGTGGGCCTGCCGCCGATCGCTAGCTGCCGCGAGGTGAGCGAGCCGCGCCGCCGGCTGGTGGGGCTGCGCGCCGAGCTCGACGACATCGAGCGGGAGCTGAACGCGCTGGCCTACCCTGCCAGTGTGCAGCGCGCGCACAGCGACCTGGGGCACGCGCTGCACGCCCAACGCGCCGCCCACGACCTGCAGTTGGAAGCACTCGACCAGTGTGCCCACCCCAGCGCGCTCGCGGACCGCCTCCAGCGGGCGACGAGCGCGCTGCTAGAGGCACGGAGGTACTGGGAAGAGGCGCGTCGCCGCCTGGACCTCGCGCCCTGAGACAGACAAGGCGGGCACCCCGCCGAGGGCGCACCACGAGGGGCGGTAGCTCGCCGTGGTGCGCCCGTCTGCTACGAAGGGATGCTAGCGGTAGCTGCGCACGCGCTCGAAGCAGCTCGAGCAATACACCGGCTTGTCGGTGCGCGGCTGGAACGGCACGTAGGCGGTCTGACC
Source organism: Chloroflexota bacterium (assembly GCA_035294645.1). Lineage (GTDB taxonomy): Bacteria > Chloroflexota > UBA6077 > UBA6077 > JAJPHF01 > JADGHJ01. Next base: position 156,258 of record DATGKN010000161.1, on the reverse strand, counting down.
GCACTCCGAACAGATGGCGGTGAACATCTCGCGGCGCCCGCCGCCATAGCCACCACCGCCGTAGCTACCGGTGTCGTACGACGTGCCCGAGCCCGCCCCCAGGCGCTGCTTGCGGGCCGCCCGACACTCGGGGCAGCGCCCCGGCTCGTTGGTGAAGCCCTTCTGGGCGAAGAACTCCTGCTCACCGGCCGAGAAGGTGAACTCCCGACCACACTCGCGGCACACCAGGGTTCGGTCAACGAAACTCACGAATGTCTCCTTTTGTGAGACGGCTTGCGTGGGTAAAGGCAGAGGCATCGTGAGCTGGAGAGCGGGGCGACCTCAGCGTGGGCGCTTGGGGTGCGACCGCGTCGACGCAGCGCGAGGCTTGACCTTTCCACTGCCTCTATTGTAGCCCAGCCGCGCGCCGAGCGCAATACCCATTTTGCCAGATTTGCGCGGCCCTCGCCCGGCCCCGCGGGCGACTGGCGCGCCCCGGTATAATGCCCCGGAGGCGCGACTTTCCGCGAGGCAGCAGTGGCGGGCAGAGCGGATCTTCCCGAGGACCTGCGCAAGCAGATCGAGGAGGCGCTACGGGCGGGCCAGGCCGACCGCCTGCCACCGCCGCGAGCCGCGCCGCCGCGCCGGCCGCGGGTGGCTCTCCCCGACCCCCGCCCGCGCTCCCCGCAGCAGCTCCTGCTGGTTAGTGCCCTGGTAGCCCTGGCCGGCTGGGTCGTTGTTTTTCCGTTCAGCCGCGAGCTTCTCTACCTGGGTCTGCTCGGCATCGGGGTGGCCCTGCTGAGCCTGCTGCTCCGACCGCAGGGCCGCAGCCGCCACTACTGGCGCGGCCGGCCCGTCGACCTGCCGCCGGCGAGCTGGCAGGAGCGCGTGTACCGCTTGCTGTACCGCGACTGACCGCGCCACATCCAACGGGGCGCCCCGCCCCCAGCGCTGGGAGGGCTGCATGGGCAAGATCGCGTTCGTGTTCCCGGGCCAGGGCGCCGCAGCTGTCGGCATGGGGCAGGCGCTGATCGCCAGCCACCCGGCCGCGGCTGCCGTCTGGCAGGCCGTCGTCGCCGTCATGCCCGAGCTAGACACCCTGTGCCGCGAGGGCCCGCTGGAGCGGCTGGTCGAAACCGGCTACGCCCAACCGGCCCTGTTCGGGGTCGACTGCGCCTGCCTGGCGGCGCTCACTGCGGCGGGCGTCGCGCCAGATGCCGTGGCCGGACACAGCTTGGGGGAGTACGCCGCGCTGGTCGCGGCGGGTGCTCTGGAGGTCGAGGAGGGGCTAGCGCTGGTGCGCGCGCGCGCCGCGGCCATGCAGCGAGCCTGCGCACGCCCTGGCACCATGCTCGCTATCACCGGGCTCACCGCCGAGCAGGTCGAAGCCGTCGTCGCGGCCTGGGACGGCGACGGGGTGATCGCCGTGGCCAACTACAACGCGCCGGGCCAAACGGTTATCTCAGGCGACCGGGCGGCGCTACGGGCAATCGCCCCCGCGTTCGAGCAGGCGGGCGCGCGGGTCACCGAGCTGGTCGTGGGGGGCGCGTTCCACTCGCCCCTCATGGCGCCCGGCGAGCCCGAGTTCTGGCCAGCGCTGGCCGCGGCGCCGTTCCGCGACGCGCGGGTGCCGGTGATCTGCAACACGACCGCCCAGCCCACGACCGCTGCCGAGGCGCTGCGCGGCGCCCTACGCTCCCAGATGACCGGCAGCGTGCGCTGGCAGCAGTCGGTGCAGGCCATGCTCGGCCTGGGCGTGGAGGCATTCGTCGAGGTGGGCCCGGGCCGCACCCTGCTGGGGCTGATCCGCCGCTGTCTACCGCGCGATGCCCGAGTACGGCTCCTCAACGTGGAAGACCCCGCATCGCTAGAAAAGACCTTGGCCGCGCTGCGGGCCGGCCCATAGCCGCCGCGCCAGGGCGTTCTGTCACGCGGGTGACAGACGGCGCTGCCCAGCCCGATCTACCATGGCCGTGGCCTAGCAGCTGCTAGCGCGCAGTACCGGCCCGACGGCCGATGAGGAGGTGCATGCGATGTCCGAGGCGCAGTTGCCCACCGAGCAGGACCTGAAGGAGTTCGGCGAGCGGCTGTCGCAGTTCCGTAGCACGTTGCCGCCGACCCAGCAGCGCATCCTCGACGCGATGTACATCGCCGCCTGCAAGCCGGCCGAGGCCGAGGTGCAAGGGTACGGCCTGGTGGCTACCCCCTGGGGCCCGCAGCTCGCCCCGCCAGGGGTGGGAGCGCCCGTGCCCGTGACGACGTACGTGCCGCGGTGGATCCCCACCTCTCCCTGGACCGGTTACTACTCGGCCCTCCCGGTAACCTACTACATGCCCTGACGCGCGGCGGCTCGGCCGGGGGCAGTGGCACCCTGGCCCGGCCCCCGCGCTGCCAGCGCCGCGGCGCAGTACGCGCGTCACGGCCCCGGGGAAGCGATGGCCGAGGAACAGCTGCCGAGCGAGGCGGAGCGGCAGGCGTTCGTGGAGAAGCTGGCGCGGTTCCGGAGCACGCTGGCGCCGCATGAGCAGCGCATGCTCGACGCTATGGCCATCGCGGCGTTCAGCACCCCCGAGCCGTCGGACGATGTCCAAGGGTACGGCTGGTACTTCGACGGCGAGCCGGCAGGCGCGCCGCTGTTCTACGGCTATGGTTATGCCCCCAGCTGGGAGGACACGCGCTGGGGCCGCGCATACCGAGCCCTGCTGCGTGCTACTGCCGAGCACCCGCCCGCGACGTAGCCCGCGTGGGGGCAGGCGCGGGGCCAGTGCGGCAGGGACCCCAAGGAGGACATATGGCCGAGGAACAGCTGCCGAGCGAGGCGGAGCGGCAGGCGTTCGTGGAGAAGCTGGCACGGTTCCGGAGCACGCTGGCGCCGCATGAGCAGCGCATGCTCGACGCTATGGCCATCGCGGCGTTCAGCACCCCCGAGCCGCCGGACGACGTCCAAGGGTTTGGCAGGTTTCCCGGCCCGCAGGAGGCCGCGCGTCGCGCGCCGCTGTTTTACCAGTCGGGCTGGAGCTGGCAGTGGCAGGCCACCCCGTGGGGCAACGTCTACCGCGCGGTGCGGTCCGGCTAGCGCGGCTGGCGGAGGGGCCGGGCCGGCCGCCGCCCAGTGGCTCCGGGCTTTGGCCCCGAGCGCCGTTGGCACAACTCGGGGGATGCGGCTGTCTCAGCCCTCGCGCTCCATGGCGGGTGTCGCCTCGGGCCGGTGGCGCATGTTCCAGGCGGTGGCGCGCAGAATCGTCTTGACCTGGAACGGCGTGAGTCCCGGGTGCTTGGCGCGGATCAGCGCTACGATGCCCGTGATGTGCGGGGCGGCGAAGCTGTTGCCCGTGGTGCGGATCGTCCCGCCGCCGAGCCACGGCACCTGCACGTCGATGCCGTAGGCACCAAAGTCGACCGGCGGCGCGGGGTTGTAGTAGAAGCGGAACGGGTCTTGCACGTCGTGGCAGGCTACCGAGATCACCGAGGCGTACATCGATGGGAAGCTCGGCTGGGGAAAGTTGTTGGCGGCCGTCACCAGCACGAGGTTGCGGAAGTACGCGAGGTCGGCTAATTCATGCAGCACGGCGAAGAACTCGCGCTTGGTGGTGCCCAAGCTCAAGTTGATCACGTCGAGCTGCTGCTCGATCGCCCAGCGCAGCCCGGCCACGAAGACGTTGCCGGTGCCGCTCAAGCTCGCGCCGAGCACCTTGATACTGTACAGCTCGGCCTCTGGGGCCAGCTGGTGGATGATCCCAGCGCAGGCGGTGCCGTGGCCAAAGCTGTCGCCATGTGGACTCGCGTCCAGGCGAACTTGTCCGTCCTGCTCGACCACCGCCACGCCGCCGCGTACCATTCCGCCTAGGGCGGGATGGCCGGCGTCGATGCCGCTGTCCACGATGCCCACGCGCACGCCGCGGCCGGTGCTGCCGCCCCAGGCCCACTCCGGGGTGAGCTGGTCCAGCACGGGGATCGGCGCGGGGTACTGCAGCGCCTCGGGAACGAACTCCTGGCTCCATGCCGGCCGCATCATCGTGCCAGCCAGCCTCCACTCGTCTGTAGCGCGGCCTGGCTCTGGAGGTAGTCGGCGACGCTGGCCAGTACTTGCTCGGCCAGGTGACGCGCGGCCGGGCCGTGGCGGCTGATCGCCCCCACTAGCTGGGTGATCTTCAGGGCGTCGCGGTACTGCTCGCTCTGGGCCACGCGCTCGGTGAACTCGGCGGCGTGCGCTTCCAGCGTGCGCCGCAGCGCCGCCTCCTCGTCGCTACCGCCTGGCAGCAGCCCCTGGAGCATCACTCGGAACAGCAGCGTGAGGTCGCGCACCACCCGCGACTGCTCGATCGCGACCGCCGCCTCCGAGGCGAACTGCGCGAGCAGCTCCATGTCGGCTGGGGTGAACGGCTGCCCGTCGCGCTTGTCGAATAACTCCACCACGCCCATCACGAGCTCGCCCTGGCGTAGCGGGATACACAGGACCGACTTGGGAATGTAGCCGATATTCTGGGCCAGCGAGCGGGCGAAGCGGGGGTCCTGGGTGGCGTCGGCGATCGCCAGCGGCTGGCCGGTCGCCGCCACCCAGCCGGCGATGCCCTGCCCGAGCGGCACGCGGTAGCGGCGCGCCACGGCCGCCGACTCGCCCAGCGCCACCTCGAACACCAACTCCTGCGTCTCCTGATCGATCAAGAACAGCGACGCGGCGCGCGCCTGGAGCACCTGGGCAGCCGTGGCGACGATCATATCCAGCAGCTCGCTGTACTGCACGGGCGCGGCGAGCTGGGCCGCGGCGCCCAGCCGGACCAGCGTCTGGCGCAGCTCGTCTGCGAAGGTAGCGTCGGCGAGGCGCTGGCGCAGCAGGCTCAGCTCCTGCTCCTGCTGCGCCAGCTGTGCCTCGGCGCGCCGTAGCCGCGTGGTCAGCTCGGCCACCCTGGCGGCGTGATCGGCCTCGCCAGCCATGCTCTTCTCTCCTCCCCGCCCCGCTCGCCTCCCCGACTGTACCGCAAACCGACCGGCCCGGGCACTGCCCCACGGCGGCGGTACACTGTAGCCGGATGCCGTCGCCCGGCGCCGGCCGTGACTGTGCAGGGGGCAACGACCGGGGGCGGCGCACCGCCACGGGAGCTACCGATGCCCGAGAGCGGCCTGAGCGCTGGTTCCGACGACGAGGCGTTGCTCGGGGCGGTCGAGCACTTCTTGCGCCGGGCCCGCGAGCGGCAGGCGCCGCTGCTGCTGGTCGTCGACCGCGATCCGGCCTGGCTGGGCCCGCTGGCCGACCAGCTCGCGCGGCTCAACTGCCGCCTGCTGGTGGCTCCCCAGCGTGCCGCGGCCGACCTGCTCATCGAGCGGCTGCGCCCGACCCTCGTGCTGTGGGGCGACGAGCCCGATGCGGCCCTGACCCTCGCCTGGCTGGAGCGTCTGCGCGCGCTCGTCCCGCCTCCCCGGGTCGCGGTGCTTCTGGACCGCACGCACGCCGAGCCCGAGCTGGCCGCCGAGGTGCAGGCGCTGGGGGCTGTCGGCGTGCTATACCGGCCGCCCCGGCCCGACACGGTGCTGCACGCGGTACGCACCTGGGCGCGGCTCCCCTAGCCCCCGGGCGCGCACCTGTGCGACGATGGCCCGGCCACGCGCCGGCGTTTTTCCCTTCGCGGGGACGGCCTGGTGCGGTATGGTTCTGGTACACCGCCGGGGGCCGGGCGGGTACCGCGCCGGAGGGCGCGCGTGCAGAGGGGGGCTGCAATCATGTTGGACGCCCAGAAGCGGGCCGCCGCCCGCCGCGAGGCGCCTCCATCCCAGGAGGCGGGTCGCGAGCCGCCGCTAGTCGCCTTGGCGCAGAGCTGCCAGGGCGCCCTGGCCGCCCACGGCTTCTGGCTGGAGCGCTACGGGAGCTCTCTCGGGCTGACCTGGGTCCGCTTCCGTCGCCTGCTCCGCGACGAGCCCACCGGGCCGTACACGCAGGTGTTCCTGGTGGCCCACGATCAGGAGACGCAGCAATTCCTCGCCGACGACTACCTGGTGCACCGCCAGGCCGTCAGCGACGAGGCAGCGCGGCACGCCGCCTGGCACTACGCCAACGCCGAAGAGCTACCCGCCGTGATGGGCGCGGTAGTGCGCACGCTCCAGCAGTGGGCGGCCAGCCCGCCGGCGCTGCCCCCGCAGTAGGGCGCCGCGCTACGGCTCCTCGGGGAAGTCCGGCTCTTCCAGCGGCGGCTCGAGGTCCAGCTCCGCCTCTGTTGCCAGGTCGGGCTCGACCTCGGCCTCCTCGTAGGGCTCCTCTTCCTCCTCCTCGGTATCGTAGCGCACCACCGTGTCGCGCGTGTAAGCGCGGAAAGCCTCCGCCGCCGTCGGGAACGAAGGCCGGTCGCCCATGGCCGGCGAGCGGTACGTCTCGCGGATGATGATGCGCAGCGTCTCGTCGTCGGCGGCGGTCACGGTGGCGGTGTACTGGTTGCCCATCTCCAGCAGGCGGACGAGGCGCTGGCCGAGCTTCGGCTCCAGCCGGCCAAGGTACTCGCCCGTAGGGCCCAGCACGCGGACGCCCGTCCCCTGCACCTCGAGCGTCACCGTGTCGCCCGGGTTCAGCGGGGCCCGCACGTCCGCGGGCGCCAGATCGACCAGCGCGGTCTGCACGGTCTTGCCGGTCTCCTCGATGAACAGGCTCGGGTCGACCGGCCCGGTGGTGAGGGTGACCGCCGTACCCGCCTCTTCGTCCTCGACCAGCTTGTTCAGCTTGGCCAGGTTCTTCTGGGCGATGGTGTTCATGGGGTCCACGCGCAGCGCCTCGGCGTAGGCATCGCGCGCCTCGCGGTAGCGCCCCAGCTCCATCAGCGCCTTGCCCAGCCGATTGTAGGCCTCGGGCTCGTTGGGGTACTCATTGATCAGCTCGCGGTTCAGCTCGGCGGCCTCGCTCCAGCGGCTCAGCATGGCCAGATGGATCGCCTTTTCGATCTTTTGCCGCTTGACGCGCTGCCGCTCCTCCGAGGAAAAGATGGCCATCGGGTGATTCCTCGCGTGTGCGTACAGTCCCTCGCCGGGCGCCCGGCGACGGCTCGGCGGGTCAGTAGGCAGTCGGTATGTGCAAGCTTGGGAATTGTACCGCTGGCGGTGCCCCGTCACAAGCGCGGCGGTGCTTGAGCCGACCAGCGCCCTGCCGGTATCCTGAGGCCCGCGGAGCCTGGCCGCGGGGCGCCACCGCGCCCGGCCCATGCCAGGGAAGGGAACGCGACGATGGATTTCGATCTCAGTCGGCCCCAGCAGCTGTTGCAGCGCACGCTGCGCGACTTCTTCCAGCGCGAGTATCCCAGCGCGGCCGTCCGTCAGGCCGAGGCCACCGAGCTCGGGTACCTCCCTACAGTGTACCAACAGCTCGGCCGGCTCGGCGTGCTCGGCGTCGGCCTGTCACCCGCCCTGGGCGGCGCGGGCGGCGGGTGGCTGGAGACCTGCGTGCTGTACGAGGAGGCCGGCCGCGCCCTGTTCACTAGCCCCCACTTGCCTAGCGTGGTGCTGGCCGGCCGGCTGCTCGCCCGCTGGGGCAGCGCGGCGCAGCAGCAGGCCTGGCTGCCCGGCCTCGCCCAGGGCACCCACACGCTCGCCTTCGGCTGGCCGCTCGACCGCGGCGAGGCCGGCCCGGCGCCGCTGGTGGCCGAGCGGACCGCCGACGGCTACCGCGTGCAAGGCACCGTGCCCCACGTCGCGGGCTGGCCCGGCGCGGCGGGCGTGCTGCTCGTCGCCGACCTGGCCGGCGCCGCCGGCCGTCAGGTACTGCTGCTGGCCCCGCCCGACGCCGGTTTCAGGGTGACCCCGCAGCCGCTGCTCGGCGGCGAGCCGCTGGTCGCCCTCCGCTGCGACGCCCTGCCGTTGCCCGCCGAGGCGGCTGTGGGCGAGCCGCGCCCCTCGCCCGAACTGCTCCAGCCGACGCTCGACGGTGCCAAGGTGGCCGTGGCCGCCCGCGCGCTGGGGATCGCCACCGCGTGCCTCGACCGCGCGGTGGCCTACGCCAAGCAGCGCGAGCAGTTCGGCCGTCCCATCGGCAGCTTCCAGGCCATCCAGCACCGCCTGGCCCACCTCGCCATCCAGGTGGCCGAGGTCCGCTGGCTCACCTACACGGCCGCCTGGGCCCTCGACCAGGGCGAGGACGCCCACCGCGCGGCGGCAATGGCCAAGCTGCGCGCCGGCGCGGTGGCGCGCGATGCCGGCAAGGACTGCATCCTGGTCCACGGGGGCGTGGGCTTCATCGTGGAGTCCGACCCGCCGCTGTACTACCGCCACGGCAAGCCGCTGGAGTTCGTGCTCGGGCCCCCCGAGGCGCAGCGCGCGCTGATCGCGGCGGCCCACACGCCGTTCATCCCTGCCTGAGCGGAGGGCCCATGGAGTTTCGCTTCACCCCCGAGCAGGAGCGCTTCCGCGAGGAGGTGCGCCAGTTCTGTCGCGAGCACGTCGCCCCGGATATTCGCCAGCATCTGGAGGCGCGCCACGAGGAGCACGACCCCACGCTGTACCGCAAGATCGCCGAGCGGGGCTGGATCGGGATGCAGTGGCCGCCCGAGTACGGCGGGCAGGGCCGCAGCCATGTGGACATGGCCATCTTCTACGAGGAGATGGGCTACGCCCGCGCGCCCACCGGCCGCTACACGGGCTCGGTGGTGTTCGTCGGCAACTCGATCGTGGCCTACGGCACGCCCGAGCAGAAGGCGTACTTCCTGCCGCGCATCGCCCGCGGCGAGATCACTTGCTGCTGGGGGCTGACCGAGCCCGACGCGGGCTCCGACGCCGCGGCCCTGCGTACCCGCGCGGTGGACCAGGGCGACTACTACGAGGTCACCGGCCAGAAGATCTTCACCAGCGGCGCCCACCTGGCCGACGTGGGCCTGTTCGCCGTGCGCACCGACCCCACTCGCCCCAAGTACCACGGGATCAGCCTCTTGTTGATCGACATGCACAGCCCCGGGATCACCTTGCAGCCATTGATCACCCTGGGTGGCTGGCGCGTGAACGTGACGATCCTCGACCACGTGCGCGTGCCCAAGGACCGCCTGATGGGCCAAGAGAACGAGGGCTGGAAGCATGTGCTGACCACGCTGGGCCTGGAGCGCGCGGGGCTGGCGCCCGTGGGGTTGCTGCTGCGCACCCTGGACGACCTGGCGGCATACCTGCGCCAGCAGGAAGCGGCCGGGCGCCCCGTGCCGCGCGAGCACTGGGACCGCTTCGCCGAGCTGCTCACGCAGGTCCACGCCGCCCGCTGGCTCGCCTACCGTGTGGCCTGGGCGCAGGACCACGGCCTGCCCGACTTCGCGGAGTCGTCACTGGCCAAGGTGCTCACCGCCGAGCTCCAGGTGCGGGTGGCCAATCTGGTGGTCGACGCGTTGGGCCTCGACGGCGTGGTGTGTGGCGAGGCGGCGCCCCTGGACGGGCTGGGGGAGCAGCTGTACCGCTCGTGCCTGTTCCACCACATCGGCGGCGGCACGATGGAGATCCAGCTCAACGCGATCGCCCTGCAGGGCCTGGGGCTGCCGCGCGAGCCACGCCCCGCCCGCGCCTAGCCCGCGGTCCGGGAACCCGCGGCGCCCTCCGGCGGGGGCACTGCCACGGCGCCGTTGGTCGCGCGCAGCTCGCGCACCAGCGCGAGGAAAGCCTGCCCCGGCCCGCTCAGCCCCACGCCGCGCCGGTAGATCGCCAGCACCGGCCGGTGCAGGCTCGCCGCGTCGCGAATGGCCACCGGCACTAGCGTGCCCATCGCCACCTCGCGGCTGACCGCCACGCGGGGTAGCAGCGCCACGCCCATGCCCAGCTCGACCATCTTCTTCGCCGCCTCGATGTTGTCCAGCTCCATGGCCGTCACGGGGACCAGGCCGCGATCGAGGAACAGCACGCGCGTCAGCTCGAAGTAGCTCGACGTGCGGTCGAACATCACCAGGCCCTCGCGCGCCACCTCTTCGAGCGTCACCGCCTCGCGGGCGCGGAACGGGTGCGCCGGGTGCACCAGCAGGATCAGCTCGTCCTCGTAGCAGGGCTCGACCTCGATCTCCGGATGCTGCATGCTGCGCACCAGTCCGATCTGCACCTCGTCATCGAGCACCATCTTCAGTACGTCCTCGCTGTGCCCCGTCCGCACGCTCAGCTTCACGTTCGGATGCTCGAGGGCGAACCGCTTGAGCACCCCGGGCAGGTAGTAGGTGCTCACCGCGGGCGCCGCCCCCAGCGCCAGGTGGCCCGAGCGCGCCTCGCGCACCTCTTCGAGCTTCGTCTGCCCCTCGCGGAACGCGCGCACCGCCCGCTCCGCATATGGCAGGAACTCGCGGCCGGCGTCGGTCAGGCGCACGCCGCGGCGGGTGCGCTCCAGCAGCTGCTCGCCGAGTTCGGCCTCCAGCGCCTGCAGCCGCGCCGAGACCGACGGTTGGGAGACGTACAGCTCGCCCGCCGCCCGCGTGATGCTGCCATAGCGAGCGACCTCGACGAACGTCTCCAGGAACTCGATCTGCACCGCCCCACCCACCTCGTGACCGGCCGGTGGCGCGCCGGGGATGGCCCGATGCTACCCGGCCCCCCACCGGCCCGTCAACAGAGAAATTTCGCGCGTTGGCGATAGCCGCGCCCTATATCAGCCGCTCCGCGGCCGCCATGATAGGCGCCGTCTATGGCCTGACCATCAGATCCGATTGGTCAGGCCAATGGTACGGCACTACACTGTGGACAAGCTAGTGTACGCGGGAGGCGACCGATGTACGATGGGCGACAACGGGAACGCGAGCTGCTGACCGTCGAGCGTGACACGGGCCAGCCGGCGGCCCCGCCGTGGCACCGACCGGGGCCTCGCAGCGAGGCCACCGAGTGTGGCTGCCCGGAGTGGTGCCGGCTCGACCACGAGCACGAGTAGCCGCCGACACGGCGCGGGGAGCCGCTCGCGCGGGAAGCGTACGCTGCCAAGCGAGGAGGATGCCATGCTGACCACGGAATCGGTCGAGATCCGCGGCCCAATAGGCCCTCGCTACGACGAGGTGCTCACGCCCGAGGCGCTCGCCTTCCTCGCGGCACTGCACCGCGAGTTCGAGCCCACGCGCCGCGCGCTGCTGGCCCGCCGCCGCGAGCGCCAGCAGGCGTTCGATGCCGGCGAGCGGCCTACCTTCCTGGCAGCTACGCGCCATATCCGCGAGAGCGACTGGCGCGTGGCCCCGGTGCCGCCCGACCTCCAGCAGCGCTGGGTGGAGATCACCGGCCCGGCCGAGCGCAAGATGGTCATCAACGCGCTCAACTCCGGCGCCGACACGTTCATGGCCGACTTCGAGGATGCCAATACGCCCACCTGGGCCAACATGGTCGAGGGGCAAATCAACCTGATCGACGCCATCGAGCGCACGATCAGCTACACTAGCCCCGACGGCCGCGAGTACCGGCTCAACGACCAGGTGGCCACGCTGCTGGTACGCCCGCGCGGCTGGCACCTGCTGGAGCGCCACCTGCTGGTAGACGGCGAGCCGATCGCCGGGGGGCTGTTCGACTTCGGCCTGTACTTCTTCCACAACGCGCGCAGGCTGCTCGCCCGCGGCACCGGGCCGTACTTCTACCTGCCCAAGCTGGAGAGCCACCAAGAGGCCCGGCTGTGGAACGACATCTTCGTGTTCGCGCAGGACCGCCTCGGCGTGCCCCGCGGCACCATCAAGGCCACCGTGCTGGTGGAGACGATCCTCGCCGCGTTCGAGATGGACGAGATCCTCTGGGAGCTGCGCGAGCACAGCAGCGGGCTCAACGCCGGCCGCTGGGACTACATCTTCAGCATCATCAAGAAGTTCGGCCGCGACCCCGCCTTCCTGCTGCCCGACCGCGCCCAGGTGACGATGACCGTCCCGTTCATGCGAGCGTACACCGAGCTACTGGTCAAGACCTGCCATCGGCGCGGCGCGCACGCCATGGGCGGTATGGCCGCGTTCATCCCCAGTCGCCGCGACCCGAAGGTGAACGAGGTCGCGCTGCCGAAGGTGCGCGAGGACAAGCTGCGCGAGGCGAACGACGGCTTCGACGGCACCTGGGTAGCGCACCCGGACCTGGTGCCCGTGGCGCGCCCGGTGTTCGCGGAGAAGCTCGGGGGCCGGCCGAACCAGCTCGACCGCCAGCGCCCCGAGGTCCACGTCGAGCCGCACCAACTGCTCGATGTGCGGGTGCCCGGCGGCACGATCACCGAGGCCGGGCTGCGCACCAACGTGAGCGTCGGCCTGCAGTACCTGGAGTCCTGGCTGCGCGGGACGGGCGCGGCGGCCATCTTCAACCTCATGGAGGATGCCGCCACCTGCGAGATCAGCCGCTCGCAGGTCTGGCAGTGGGTCTACCACGGCGCGGCGCTCCAGGAGGGGCCGCGCGTGACCGCCGAGCTGGTGCGCCAGGTCCTCGACGAGGAGCTGGCCAAGCTCCAGCAGCAGTGGGGCGAGCACTGGGCCCGCTCCCGCTTCGCCGACGCGCGCCAGGTGTTCGAGCAGGTGGCGCTGGGCCAGGAGTTCGTCGAGTTCCTGACGCTGCCCGCGTACGATTACGTCGACTAGAACGCTGCACCGTGGGAACCCGGCGGGCCACCGGCAGCCTGAACGCTGGGCCGGCCGTTCACGGCGGCCGCGCGTGAGCCATACAGCGGTCCCCCCCTAGCTCGGGCGGCGGGGCGGACGGCGCCCGCCGGGGCGAATGCGCCAACAGCGAGAGCCCTCGCCGTGGGGACAGGGGAGAGTTTGTCTCGCGTCCGTGCTGGCCTGCGGGATGGCCCGCGCGGCGCCCAGTACCAGGGGAAGGAGGCGGAAGGGATGACGACCGTCGACCACGCAGCTAAGGAGCAGGCGCTCGAGGAGCGGTGGCGCACCGCGCCCCGCTGGCGGGGCATTCGGCGTGACTACTCCGCCGCCGATGTGGTGCGCCTGCGCGGCTCGGTCCGCATCGAGTACACGCTGGCGCGGCGTGGCGCCGAGCGGCTGTGGCGGCAGCTCCAGAGCGACGGCGCCGTGCGCACCTTCGGCGCCTACACGGGCGCGCAGGCCGTGCAGATGGTGCGCGCCGGCCTCGACGCCATCTATCTCTCCGGCTGGCAGGTCGCAGCCGATGCCAACCTCGCCGGCCATACCTACCCCGACCAGAGCCTCTACCCCGTCAACAGCGGGCCGGCGCTGGTGCGCCGCCTGAACAACGCGCTGCTGCGCGCCGACCAGATCGAGTGGGCCGAGCAGGGCCGCCCGAGCCGCGACTGGCTGGTGCCGATCGTTGCCGACGGCGAGGCCGGCTTCGGCGGGCCGATCCACGCCTACGAGCTAACCCGCGCGTTCATCGAGGCGGGCGCCGCGGGCGTGCACTTCGAGGACCAGCTGGCCGCCGAGAAGAAGTGCGGCCATCTGGGTGGCAAGGTGCTGGTGCCTACTAGCCAGTTCATCCGGGTGCTCAACGCTGCGCGGTTGGCGGCCGACGTGCTCGATGTGCCGCTGGTGCTGTTCGCCCGCACCGATGCCCACGCCGCCACCTACCTCACCAGCGATATCGACCCCCGCGACCGCGAGTTCCTCACCGGTGAGCGCACACCCGAGGGCTACCACGTGGTGCGCCCGGGCATGGAGGCGGCGATCGCCCGTGGGCTGGCCTACGCGCCGTATGCCGACGGGCTGTGGTGCGAGACGGCCACCCCGGACCTCGCCGAGGCGCGCCAGTTCGCGGAGGCGATCCACGCCCGCTACCCGGGCAAGCTGCTGGCGTACAACTGCTCGCCGTCGTTCAACTGGCGGCGCCACCTCTCGCCCGAGCAGATCGCCGCTTTCCAGCGCGAGCTGGCGGCGATGGGCTATAAGTTCCAGTTCATCACGCTGGCCGGCTGGCACCTGGTCAATCTCACCACCTTCGAGCTGGCGCGCGAGTACGCGGCGGAGGGCATGGCCGCCTACGTGCGCGTGCAGGAGCGCGAGTTCGCGCTGGAGCTCGCGGGCTACACCGCCGTGCGCCACCAGCGCGAGGCGGGTGCCAGCTACTTCGACGAGGTGCTGCTGGCCGCGACGGGCGGCGCGGCCTCGACCACGGCGCTGGCGGGCTCGACCGAGGCGGCCCAGTTCCACCCGACCGCGCCGCTGGGCGCCGGCGCGAGCTAGCAGCCCCTCCTGCCTCCCCTACAGCGGGCGGCTGGGCAACGCACGGCCCAGTCGCCCTCATCTTCTCGCCGCGCGTCTCGCCCGGCCAGGCGGTTAGTGCAGGATCGCGCCGCCGTCGACGACGATGGTCTGGCCTGTCACGAAGTCGCTGGCTGGCGAGGCGAGGTACAGGACCGTGCCGAGGAGATCGTCCGGCTCCATCGGCCGCCGGAGGGCTCGGACGCTGGCCGCCTGCGCCAAGTACGGCTCGGCGTTGAGCTGCCGCGACGCCTCGTTGGCGACCAGCCCCGGCGCGACGGCGTTGACCGTGATGCGATAGTCGCCCAGCTCGCGGGCCAAGGCGCGAGTCAGGCCGATCACCGCCGCTTTCGAGGCCACGTAGTGGGCGAAGCCGGGCGTGCCGCTAAGGGCGACGACCGAGGCGATATTGATGATCTTGCCGCCGCCGCGCTGTTTCATATAAGGCACCACGGCCTTGACGCAGTGCCAGACGCCGCGCACATTGACCGCCAGCACGCGGTCCCAGTCCTCGACGGTCAGTGTCTCGAACGGCTTCTTCTGCCCCAGGGCCATATACAGCGCCGCGTTGTTCACCAGGATATCGATGCCGCCGAACGCTTCCGCCGTGCGGGCGGCGAGCTGTTCGGTACTCGCGTCGCTGGTCACGTCGGTGTGCACGAACAGGGCCGAGGCGCCGGCCGTCTGGAGGGCGTGTGCCAGCGCGGCGCCCGGCTCGTCGAGCAGATCCGCGATGACCACGTTGGCGCCCTCTGCGGCGAATGCCCGCGCGTAGCTCGCGCCGATGCCCCGCGCCCCGCCAGTGATGATGGCCGTTCGGCCCGCGAGAGTCATCCTGCACCTCCTGGCTGGCTACACGAAGCGGCCACGTGTCTCGGGCGAGATCGCATTGCCGACGAGATAGACCAGGATCGCCGCGATCAGGAACAGCACGAGACTGACGGGGAGCGCCGCCACCTGGCCGGCCAACCCGGTAGCGAACGTCGGCATGATCCCCCCGATCGCGAAGCCGATATTCCAGGACAGCGCCGTGCCGCTCGCTCGGATCGCTGTTGGGAAGCGCTCGTTCAAGAAAATCAGTACCGGGGCGTACGCCGCGTTGCCGAAGAACGATAACACGAGCGCGTAGAAGACGATCGCCCCGAGCGCATCCTCGTGGAGGTCGCGCAGCTGGAGGTACGCCCAGGGAATGACGAACAGGTTGACGAGCCCCGTAGCGAGCATCGTGCGCTTGCGGCCGACCCACTCGCTGATGGCGCCGAACAGCGCCGTCGAGAGGATCACCACCAGGCTGCCCGCGATCAAGATGGGGCCGGACTCGGTGCCCGGGAGCTTGTTGACGACATTCAGGAAAGTGGGGAGGTAGCCGGAGGTCAGGTAGTACTGCGTCCCCGCCCCGGCCACGATCAGCAGGTTCAGCAGCAGCACGGACCGGTACGTGGGTGAGAAGACCTCCTTGAGCGGCGGCCGGGCGCCCCGCTGGCGCTTACGCTCCAGCTCGACCCAGAACGGCGACTCCTCCACGCTGCGGAAGACGAAGAAGCTCAGCAGCGAGCCGAGGATACCGGTGAGGAAGACGATGCGCCAGCCCCAGACGGCGAAAGCGGGCCCTGGGAAGATAGTCGAGACGACATAGAAGACCAGCGAGGCGAGTAGGGCGCCGATGCCGGCGCCCCCGCCGCCGATCAGGCCCGACATCAGGCCGCGCCAGTGCGGTGGCACCGTCTCGGTGCTCAGCGTGTGGGTGGAGGCGACCACACCGCCCACGAACACGCCCTGAATGAGTCGCAGGGCCAAGAACAGGATCGGGGCCACCAGCCCCGCTTGGGCAATCGTGGGCAGTACGCCCAGCAGCGCGGTCGCCACTCCGACCCCGAACACCGCGATGACCATGGCCTGTTTGCGTCCGTGTCGGTCCGCATACGGCCCGAACAGCGCCGAACCGACCGGGCGCATGACCAGCGTCACCGCGAACGACGCGTATACGGCCGCGAGCTGGAGCGTAGGGATATCCGAGGGGAAAAACAGGGGGCCGATCGTCGGCGCGACATACAGGATCAAGAACAGATCGAATAGATCGAACGACCAGCCCAGCAGCGAGGCGAGGCCCGCGAGCAGCGCTTGCCGGCGCCCCACTGTCATCGGTGGCATTCCCACTACGGGCTGTGCGTGCGTTTCGGCCATGATCGTCCCCTCCCTCCGTTGGCGCGCCCCCAAGAGCAGGCAGTCCTTTAATGTACTCGCGCCGCTAGGGGGCTTCAAGCGGTCGGCAGACGGGGGGGCCGACAACATGCTTGTTATCCGCGGGCGCCGGCCTGGTACACTAGCGCCTACAGCTCGCGCTTCGGCTCCGAGCCTGCTGTGCGGAGAGAGGGGGTGACAGCTGCCAGCCCCGCGATACCGAAGCACAACGTGCGATGTGGCGCGCGCCCAAGGAGGTTCCGATGGCGAAGCTACCGATCATCGACTGCGACTCGCACGTCGAGGAGTGCGAGGCGACCTTCGCGCATCTCGACCCGCGCTACTTCGACCGGCGGCCGCTCCACGCCGACCTCCACGGTATCCCGAAGAACTCGCCGCAGGACTCCTACTGGCTGATCGATGGGCGCTACTTCCCCCGCCCGGCGAGCTATGGCGGCGCCATGTTCTTCGGCACCCCCACGAGCTCGACCCTGGCGCGCGAGAAGCCGTTCAGCATCCCCTCCCAGACGTTGGAGCGTGTCGAGACCCGCCTCGCCGATATGGATCGCGTCGGGATCGACGTGTCGGTCCTGTTCCCTACCCTGTTCCTGACGCACGTCACCGACGATCCGCGCTACGAGGCGGCGCTGATGCGCAGCTACAACACCTGGCTAGCGGAGCGGTGCAGCCACGCCCCCACCCGGCTGAAGTGGGCCGCGCTGCTGCCGCTGCGGAGCCCGGAGGACGCGGTGGCCGAGGCACGACGGGCCAAGAAGCTGGGCGCCGTGGGCGTCTACTCGATGGGCACGGCCGGCGACCGGCTGCTCGACCACGAGGCGTTCGACCCCGTGTGGGAGGAGCTGGAGCGGCAGGACTTGCCGCTATGCGTCCACGTCGGCTGGAGCCACCCGGGGCTGACCAGTAGCTGCCACGACTCGTACGCGGCGTTCGGGCTCAGCTTCACGCTGCCCGTGTTCATGGGGTTCTTCGCTATCACCGGCGGCGGCGTGCTCGACCGCCATCCCGGCCTAAAGGTGGCCTTCCTCGAGGCGGGCGGCGATTGGCTGCCGTATATGCTCGACCGGCTGGATCGCTACCACTGGGTGGTCTACCACAAGTTCGGCCGGCCCGTGTCGAAGCGGCCCCCCAGCGAGTACCTGCGCGACGCCCAGATCTACCTCAGTGTCGAGGGGGACGAGCCAGGAGTCCCGCGCACCCTGGAAGTGCTGGGCGAAGACCGGGTGATGGCCTCGGCCGACATGCCGCACGCCGAGGCGCGCGACAACCACCTGGAGGAGATCCAGGAGCGTGCCGACCTCACCCCGGCGCAGAAAGAGAAGATCTTGACCTACAACCCGGCGCGGTTCTACGGCCTGCCCATCGAGGTGCCCGCCCTGACGCCCCAACCGCGCTAGCCCGCGGCTGCTCCGGTCCGCGTCGGGCCCGGGCGCGCGCGGCTGGGCCCCTGCCTCGGCTCCCCACCGGCCGCCGCGTGGGCAGCCTTGTACTCTGCCGTCCGGGCAGCGTGGACGATGGCTCGCGGTTGCGTCGGGTGCCTCTGGACCATGGGTGCGGTATACTCGCACGTTGTCCCCGCTGCTGGCGCGCTTCGCGACCGCGTGGGGCCCCTTGGCGCCTGGCACGGAAGCGCGGGCTGCGAGTCTGCGCCGACTTCTTCGATGATGCGCGACAACACCACGGTGATCCGACGCCTCTGCGTGTTCTGTGGGTCGAGTCCCGGGCACGACCCGCGCTATCTGGCCACGGCGCGGGCAGTGGGCGAGCGGCTGGCCCGCGCCGGGCTCGGCATCGTATACGGCGGTGGGCGCGTGGGGCTGATGGGCGCCCTGGCTGACGCGGCCCTGGCTGCGGGCGGCGAGGTGATCGGTGTCATCCCCCACGCGCTCGCCGCCCGCGAGCTGGCGCACCAGGGCCTCACCGCGCTGCACGTGGTGGCCACCATGCACGAGCGCAAGGCGCGGATGAGCGAGCTCGCCGACGCTTTCCTCGTGCTCCCAGGCGGACTCGGC
Organism: Chloroflexota bacterium; assembly: GCA_035294645.1. Taxonomy (GTDB): domain Bacteria; phylum Chloroflexota; class UBA6077; order UBA6077; family JAJPHF01; genus JADGHJ01. The sequence continues at coordinate 137,972 of DATGKN010000161.1, read as the reverse complement.
ACACTAGAAGAGCTGTTCGAGGTCTGGAGCTGGGCCCAGCTCGGCGTCCATCGCAAGCCGTGCGGTGTGCTCGATGTGGCGGGCTACTGGCAGCCACTGCTCGCCCTCGTGGAGCACCTCCAACAACGGGGATTCCTCACCCCTGCCGACCGCGCCCTGCTACTGGTCGACGCCGACCTCGACCGGCTGCTGGTGCGCCTGCGCGCCTGGGAGCCGCCGCCACGAACGCGCTGGCTCGTGCCCGCTGCCACCTGACAGCTACGGCAATACGGGCGGCGCCGGCTGGAACTGGGCGGTGTAGAACTCGGCGAGCGGCAGGTCGCGCTGCAGGCCTAGGTACTGCTGCGCGAGCTCTTTGGTCTTCTGCATCCGCGCTTCGTCGAATACGGCCAGGCCCTGGCTGCGGGTGTGGTCGGTGATGATGGTATCGCGGGCGATCTCGATCTGACGGATGCTCGTCTCGGGATCCAGTTCGGGATGGCTCTTGCGGAGGATCTCCACCGCCCCGGCGGGGTCGCGATAGGTATCGCGGATGCCCTTGGCGAGCGCCGCCACGAACGCGCTCAGCACCTGGGGGCGTTCGGCGATCAGCCGGTCGGCCGCGAGGTAGCTGTTGCCGTACATCTCGAAGCCATAGTCGGCATAGCGCAGCACCGTGAAGGGGCGATCGCTGCCCTGTTGGCGGGCCATGGCCTCGATCAGCGGCACGTTGGACAAGAACCCGCCCACGAGCGACACCTGGCCCGCCGCTAGGTGGGTATCGCGCACGGCCGGGTCGACGGTCTGCCAGGCGACCTTGCTGGCGTCGAAGCCAGCCAGCGCGGCGAAAGCCGGGAACAGCAGGCGTGGCGAGGAGCCCGCCACATCCGCGATCGTCTTGCCCTCCAAGTCCTTGGGGCTCCGCACATGGGCCTCCTCGCCGGCCACGATCGCCAGCGGGGCGACGTCGTAGTGGGGCGCGATCGCTTTAATCGACGCTCCCTCGTTGGCGCGCAGCAGCATCGCGGTCGCGGTATCGCCGAGCACGATGTCGGTCTGCCCGCTTGCCGCGCGCTTGGCCGCGTCGGCCGAGCCGTAGCCGCGGCCGATCGTCACCTCTAGGCCCGCCTCGGCGAAGTAGCCCTTGTCTTGCGCCACGAACACGGGCGCGGCGTGGCCCTGGATCAACCAGTCGTGGCCGTAGCTGAGCTTGGTCAGCGCCAGCCCGCCGGCCGCCGGGCTCGCCGGTGGGGTGCTCGGCGACAGCGGGGCGACCGCGGCCGGCCGGTCGCTCGCCGGGGCGGCGCGGGCCGTGCAGCCCGCGAGCAGGACGCTCAGCAGCGCGCACGCGACACGAGCTAGACGGGCGTTCACCGTATCATCCCCCTTTGTGGCACGCTGGGGCGCAGCGTGCGTCGCGACAGGCGCGGGCCGTCGCGGGCGCGCAACCGGCGCCCGTACCCCCGCGTCTCGCTGTCCAGCGTAGGGACCGTGCCCGCGCTGGACCATGTACCGCGCGCACGATTCGCTGCGGGTGGGCTCTGGGCGCCACGCCCAGCGACGGGGCGGCTCCCAGGCGCCATACTGGCTATGTCGGCTTGGCGACGGCCGTGAGCTGACGCCAATGTGCCGCGTGGGTCGCGCGGCGAGGAGGGCCCGATGCCAACGGACGAGCGGGTAGCGACGCGTCAGCCGCCCATTCCGGTCATCGATCTAGGCGCCTGCGCGCGGGGGGAGACGCCAGCGTGCACCGCGCTGGGCGAGGCGCTGGAACAGCACGGGTTCTTCTACCTGCGGCACCACGGTGTTCCGGTCGAGGTGCTGCAGGGCGTGTTCGCCGCGGCCCGCACCTTCTTCGCGCTGCCGCCGGCGGCCAAGGAAGCCGTGCGCTGGCAGAGCGCGGCCACCAATCGCGGTTACGGCGGCTTGACCTCCCAGGCGCTCGACACGACGCGCCTATGGGACCTCAAGGAGATCTTCCAGGCCGGCCCCGAGCATCCTGATGCGCCGCCCAATCGCTGGCCGCCCGAGCTACCGGCGCTGCGCGCGGCGGTGCTGGCCTTCTACGATGCAGCGCGGGCCGCCGGTGATCGGCTACTGGCCGCCATGGCCCGCGCGCTGGGCCTGCCAGCCGCCTATTTCGCGCCCCATTTCGCCCGGCCGCTGAGCACCGTGCGCTTGCTGCACTACCCCCCGTTAGCAGGAGCGCCCCCACCGGGCCAGTTGCGCGCGGGGGCCCACACCGACTTCGGCGCGCTGACCCTGCTGTTCAACGACGCCGCGGGCGGCCTGGAGATCCAGTTGGCGGACGGGACGTGGCTGCCGGTGCCGCCGCGGCCCGAGGCGGCGATCGTGAACACTGGGGACCTCCTGGAGCGCTGGACCAACGGGCGGTTTCGCTCGTCCCCCCACCGCGTGGCCGTGCCCTCCGGGCCGGCCGCCGCGCGGGCGCGCTACTCGGTGGTGCTGTTCCACTCCCCCAGCGCCGACACCGTGGTGGCGCCCCTACCGACTTGCCAGAGCGCGACGCGCCCGCCACGGTATCCACCGGTGCGCGCGGGTGACCATCTTCTGGCGCGCCTGAAAGCCACTCACCGCGCGGCGTACTGAGCCGCGCCCAGCCCCGAGCGGAGGTACTGGCTCATGACCGAGCGCACCCAACGGGTTCCCGTCCGCGAGCTGCTCGCGCTGGTGGGCGCCGAGCACGTGATTCTCGACCCGGCGGCGCAGGTGAAGTTCCTGCGCGACTTCTCCTGGTACTCCCCGCTGCTGACCCACGCCTTCAGCGATGTGCCGTGCGACGCCATCGTGCAGCCCGGCACGCTGGCGGAGCTGCGCGAGATCGTGGCTCTGGCGGTGCGGGCGCGCGTGCCCCTAACGCTGCGTGGAGCTGGAACGGGCAACTACGGCCAGTCGCTGCCGCTACATGGCGGGATCCTGGTGGATATCCGGCGGCTGAATCGCATTGTCGCCCTAGAACCCACCCGCATCACCGTCGAGGGGGGGATCATCCTGGGCGCGGCCGAAGAGGCGGCGCGCCAGTACGGGCGCGAGTTCCGCGTGCTGCCCAGCACCTACCGGCGCGCCACCGCGGCCGGCTTCGTGGCGGGCGGCTCGGGCGGCATCGGCTCGGTCGCCTACGGCTCGCTGTGGGACGGCAACGTGCTGGCCTGCGAGCTGTACACCGCCGAGGACCCGCCCCGCACCCTGACGGTCCGCGACCCCGAGCTGGAGAACCTGCTGCACACCTACGGCGTGGCGGGCGTGATCGCCACCGTGACCTTCCCCCTGGTGCCCGCGCGCCCCTGGGCCCAGGGCGTCGCCATTTTCCCCCAGTTCGAGGCCGCGGCTCGCTTCGGCTGGACCATCGGGCTGGATGACACCATCGCCAAGCGGCTGGTGTCGCTGCAGGAGGCGCCGATCCCCACCTTCTTCGAGGCGGTGGACCACCTGTTCCAGCCGCACGAGTCGGCTGTGCTGCTGATGGTCGACGAGCGCCAGGTGGGGGCAACGCAGGCCCTGGTGGCCGCCGCGGGCGGCCGCTACCTGTCCTGGCCCGAGCGGCCCGACATCACCCAGTTTCCCTTCAGCCACACCATCCTCTGGGGCAAGCACCACGACCCAAGCTACACATGGCTGCAGTGCGAGTTTGCCCCGGCGCCCCGGTTCTTCGCGCAGCTGCAGCAGATCAAAGAGCGGTTTGGCGACGGCTTTCTGCACCACGTCGAGTTCCATCGCTCGGGGCCAGCGCTGCGTCCCATGGGCATCCCGCTCCTGACCCGCTCCGAGCCCGCCTTCGTCGACGCGGTGATGGCCTACTGCGAGCAGATCGGCGTGACCGTGATGAACCCGCACACCTACGTGGTCGAAGAGGGCGGCCACCTACGCGACCTCCCGAAGCTGCTGGCCTTCAAGGCCCAGACAGATCCTTACGGCATCCTGAACCCCGGCAAGGTAGCCAACCGCTTCTACGCCGGCGCGGTGGGGCGCTGAGCGCCAGGGCTACCGGGCGGGCGCCGCCGCGGGCTGGCGGGCCAGCAGCGCCACTACGTTGTGGATCAGCCGCAGGCCGCAGTCGTCCTCCAGCGTGAGGATCGACTCGGGGTGGAACTGCACCGCGGCCAGCGGCAGCGTGCGGTGCTCGACCGCCATCACCACGCCGTCGTCGCTCTCCGCGGTCACCGCCAGCTCCGGCGGCAGCGTCTCGCGCACCGCGTACAGCGAGTGGTAGCGCCCGGCGCGGAACTCGTGCGGCAGTCCCACGAACAGCCGTCCGCCCAATACGCGGATACGCGACGCCTTGCCGTGCATCGGGTACGGCAGCGTGGCCAGCTTGCCGCCGCAGTACTCCACCAGCCCTTGAAGCCCCAGGCAGACGCCGAACACCGGCAGCCCGCGCGCTATAGCCGCGGCGAGCGTGTCGGCGATGCGGAAGTCGGCGGGCGTCCCGGGCCCGGGCGACAGCACCACCAGGTCCGGCCGCAGGGCGTCGAATGCCGTGGGAGCGAAGCCCGCGCGCAAGGTGACCACCTCGGCCCCGGTCTGGCGGAAGTAGTTGGCCAGGGTGTGCACGAACGAATCCTGGTGGTCGACGAGCAGGATGCGCCGGCCGGCGCCGGGCTGCGCGACGGGCGCGGTGGTGGCCGGCGCCGCGCTGGGGCGCCGCAGCACGTCGAGGAACGCCGACGCCTTCAGCCGCGTCTCGCGGTCCTCCGCGTCGGGGTCCGAGTCGTACAGCAGGGTTGCCCCTACTCGCACCTCGGCGCGGCCGTCGCGCACGCGGATGGTGCGCAGCGTGAGCCCGGTGTTCAGGTTGCCGTTGAAGCCCACCAGCCCCACGGCGCCGCCGTACCAGGCGCGCGGGCTGCGCTCGTGGTCCTCGATGAACTGCATAGCCCAGGCTTTCGGCGCGCCTGTCACCGTCACCGCCCAGGTGTGGGCCAGAAACGCGTCGAGCGCGTCGAACCCCTCGCGTAGGTGCCCCTCCACGTGGTCCACCGTGTGGATGAGGCGCGAGTACAGCTCGATCTGGCGGCGGCCGATCACCCGCACGCTGCCGGGCCGACAGACGCGCGACTTGTCGTTGCGGTCCACATCGGTGCACATGGTCAGCTCGGCCGCATCTTTCTCGGAGTTGAGCAGCGCGAGGATCTGGGCCGCGTCGGCGATGGGATCGCGCCCGCGCGCGATGGTGCCGCTGATGGGGCACGTCTCCACCCGCGTCCCTTCGACGCGCACGTACATCTCGGGCGAGGCGCCGATGAGGTACTCCTGCTGGCCGAGGTTGATCAGGAACCCATACGGCGCCGGGTTGCGCTCCCGCAGGCGGCGGAACAGCTCGGAGGGCGGCGCGGGGCACGGCTCGAAGAACGTCTGGCTGGGCACCACCTCGAACAGGTCGCCACGGGCGAACGCCTCGCGCGCCCGGCGCACTGTCGCCGCGTACTCGCCCGGGGCATGGTCGCCTCCCGCGGCGGCCGTGGGGGCTGGCACGAACGGCTCGCTGGCGCCGGTGCGGGACAGGCCCTCGGTGCTGCGGCCAGCCAGCGCGAACTCGTAGCGGCAGCGCATCGCCCGCTCGCGCCGGTGGTCGACCACGATCAGCTCATCCGGCAGGTATAGCACCAGGTCGCGCTGGTCGGCCGGCCGCGGCAGCCGCCGGCGGATGGGCTCGAACTGGAACGCCAGATCGTAACCGAACGCCCCGTAGAGGCCTAGGTGCGGGTCTGCGGGGCTGTGGAATAGGGCCACCAGGGCGCGCAGCACGGAGAAGATCGACGGCTGCTGGCTGCGCTCCTCCTCGGTGAACGGGCGCTCGGGCGCGGCCACGGTGCCCCGAAGCGCGCTCGCCTCGAGGGCCAGCGTGGTCACGGCCGGCGCGCGCTCCAGGTGTGCGGCCAGCGCCGGCAGCAGCGCGGCGCCGCGCGCGTTGAGCGCCGCCAGCGTGAACTGGCGATCGCGGGCGGTCAGGCACAGCGGTGGGTTGACGAAGCCCAGGTCCCAGCGGGTATAGCGGCCCGGGTACTCGTAGCTGGAAGCGAGCAGCACGCCGCGCTGGCTGTCGAGCGCGGCGATGAGCGGGTCGATAGCGCCCGCTACCGGCAACTCCTCGACGGTGCGCCGCACGACCACCCCGCCGGCGGTCGTGTACTGGTCCACGTGGCCGAGCATAGCACGCTCCTCTGGTCTTGGCCCCCCAGAGGCGTCGCATCGACCGAGGCGGCGGGGTGTGTACACACGAGAAGCCGCCTCGGTGAGAGGCGGCTCCGTGGGAGGATGGCGTTCCGCGCTAGGGCGTGCCGTCCCGAGCCGCCTCCGTGGGCGGCCACCACCAGCGCCATAGGCCGGTTGGACGACACATCATCATGGCTCCCTTGTACCAGGCGGACGGACGAGCGGTCAAGGGCGGGCGTTCACAGTGTGGCTAGAGGAACCACCAGCGCCGCTCGCGCCGTGCGTGTTCCTGGAGCGCCTGCTGGCGGCGCGCCTCTGCCGCGCTGCCCACGCGGACCTCGCGCGCGCGCAGGTAGGCCACGATCCGATCCCAGGCCACCTGGCGCTCCTCCAGCGTCGCGGCCGCCTGCCAGCGCTCGTACAGCGCCCGCAGCTCGGCGGTCAGCGGGGCCTCCTCGACCTTCGCGGAGCAACGGTTCGCCTCGCGCTCGTCCATCATGACAGCCTCCCCCGGTGCGCGGTAGCGCAGTGGCCTCACGGGCATCATCATAGCGCGGGCCGCCGGCAGCCGGCCGCCGTGTTACAATCGCGGCACACCGAACCTCTGTTCCGGCGGCGTTCGCGGCCCGAGCGGGTCCATTCTGGCCATGTGGGGAGGGCTGGATGACGCTACTACCTAGCGGCCTACGGCGCTGGCGGTCGTGCGCCGTCGTGCTCGCCGCCCTTCTTGGGGGGCTGCTGGCGGCCTCCTGGCCCTGGGACGGCCCGCCGCCACGGGCGGCTGCCGCCGAGGGGCCCGCGCCACAACTGAGCCGGGTGCGCTTCGGTTCCCCCCAGGCCGTCTCCGACGCCGGCGTGTTCCTCGGGCGGGAGTGGGGGTTCTTCCAGGCCCAGGGCATCGAGGTGGAGACGCTGCCCTTCGACAGTGGCCCGAACGTGATCGCGCCGCTGGGCAGCGGCGAACTGGAGGTGGGCGGCGGGAATTTCAACCTGGCGGTGCTCAACGCGGTGGACCGCGGCGTGGGCATCAAGATCGTCGCCGACAAGGGGCAGTCGCGACCGGGGTTCGAATTCTCGCAGCTGCCGGTGCGCCGCGACCTGATCGAGAGCGGCGCGGTGCGCACCCCGGCTGACCTGCGCGGCCGCCGGCTCGGTGTAGCCTCGTTGCGCTCGGGGGCCGAGGCGATCGCCGCCCGCGTGCTGCTCCAGGGCGGCCTGACCGTCGACGACGTGGACCTGACGGTGCTGAGCTACCCCGACATGCTGACGGCACTGGCCAACGGCGCGATCGACGGGGGCGTGCTCATCGAGCCGACCCTCAGTGCGGCGGTCGACCGCCACCTCGTCGCGCCCTGGGAGCCTGGCTACACCAGCGTGGCGTTCAACGGCCCCTACCAGGCCGGGGTGCTGTACTTCTCCGACCGCTTCATCGCCCAGGCAGAGCTGGCCCGACGGTTCATGATCGCCTATCTCCAAGGCGTGCGCGTATACAACGACGCCTTCGGCAAGGGCGTCCGGCGCGCCGACGTGATCCGCGTGCTGGCCCGCGAGACCCCGCTCAAGGATCCCGCCGTGTACGACCGCATGAACATGGCCGGCCTAGACCCCGACGGTCGCTTGCAGCGGGCCAGCATGCAGATCGAGCTGGACTACTACCGGCAGCGCGGCTACTACACCGGCGCCCAGACAGTGGACAGCGTGGTCGACTCCAGCTTCGCCGAGTACGCGGCGGCGCAGCTCGGGCCGTACCAGTAGCCCTGCGGAGCAGCGCGTCGTGGAGGAGCTGGTCGAGCGCGGCCGCAACTGGCTAGCGGGCGTGCTGCTCGTGGCCGCTCTCGGTGCCGCCGTGGCGCTCGCCGTGCCACTGCTCCAGCGCCCGGCCGCCCCGCCGGTGCAGCTGGTGGCCAGCAGCGCCGCGCCTCCCACCGTACAAGTCCACGTGGTGGGGGCCGTTCGCCAGCCCGGCGTGTACGCCCTGCCGGCGGGCAGCCGCGTGGCCGATGCCGTCGAGGCCGCGGGCGCGGCGGACGACGCCGACCTCACGGCGCTGAACCTCGCGGCTCGCCTGACCGATGGCCAGCGGCTACGCGTGCCCCAGCTCGGCGAGGCCGTCGCCACACCGACCGCGGCCACCGAGCGGGCCCGCGCCCCGGCCGCCCCCCCCGCGCGCGTCAACCTCAACACCGCCACGGCCGCCGAGCTCGATGCGCTACCCGGCATCGGGCCGGCGCTGGCGCGGCGCATCCTGGAGTACCGCGCGCAGCACGGCCCCTTCACCGCCGTGGAGCAGCTGCGCGACGCGCGCCTGCTGCCCCGCGCGACCTACGAGCGGGTGCGCGAGTATCTCACCGTGCAGTGAGCGCCCGCTGCCCGGCCCCTCCTGGCATTATCTTGTGCTATACCAGCTATGAGCATCTATCCGGAGGAGGGGACGCGGCGATGTGGGAGCAGTGGCGGCAACGGGTCCTGGTCCGCTTCTGGGCGCCGACCCCGGCCGTAGTGGCCGCGGGGGTGCTGAGTGCCTACTACTTTGGGCTGACGGGCACCTTCTGGGCAGTAACGGGTGAGTTCACGCGCTGGGGCGGCCACCTGCTGCAGCTGGCAGGCCTGCATCCCGAGACCTGGGGCTATTTCCAGGTGATCGGCCTGCAGGGGCTGCCGTGGGACCGCGTGGACGGCTGGGTAGTTTTCGGCATGTTCGCAGGGGCGCTGGCGGCGGCGCTGCTAGCGGAGAACGTGAAGCTGCGCCGCGTGCGCCACGGCCGGCGACTGGTGCAAGCCCTCGTCGGCGGCATGCTGGCCGGTTTCGGCGCGCGCCTGGCCATGGGGTGCAACCTCGCCGCGTTCTTCACGGGCATCCCGCAGTTCTCGCTGCACGCCTGGGTATTCACCATCGGGACCGCGCTCGGCACCTACCTGGGGGTGAAGCTGGTGCTCCAGCCGTGGCTGCGCGGTGATGCACGGGCCGAGCGGGTGCGAGCGACTGCGGTGGTTGGGGAGGAGCCGGCGCCGTCGCGGGCACGGCGATGGCAGCCGGGGCTCGGGGTACTCGTCGGCGCGGGCTTCGCGCTGGTCGCCCTAGTGGTAGCCACTGGCCAGCCGAAGCTCGGCATCGCGGGCCTATTCGGGCTGGCGTTCGGCGTGCTGATCGAGCGTGGCCAGATCTGCTTCACCTCGGCGTTTCGCGATCTGTGGGTCACTGGGCGCGCCACGATGGCGAAGGCGCTGGTACTGGGCATGGCGGCCAGTGCGATCGGCACCGCGGCGTTCATGCAGCTCGGGGTCGCGCCGAAGGTATTCTGGCTAAGCCCTGGGGCGGCCATCGGCGGCCTGCTGTTCGGGCTGGGCATCGTCATCGCGGGCGGCTGCGAGACCGGCTGGATGTACCGCTCGATGGAGGGGCAGGTGCACTTCTGGGTCGTGGGCGTGGGCAACATCCTCGGCGCCACGCTGCTTGCCTGGGCTTGGGATGCCCTGGGGCTGTACGCCGCGCTGGTCGCGCCCTGGCCGAAAGTGTACCTGGTCGAGCAGTTCGGTTGGCTGGGGGGCCTGCTGATCACCTACGGCCTGCTGCTGGCCGCCTACCTGTTCCTGGCCTGGTGGGAGGCGCGCACCACCTATCATGGTCTCCAGGCGGTGGCCGTGCCGGCGCCGCAGCTGCGCGAGGGTGTGGTGCATGGCCGCTGAGCCCGAGCGGATTGTGCCGACGCATCGCCTCGACGTGCAGGGCGAGCCTTGACCGTACCCCGCTGTGGCCGCGCTGGAAGCGCTGGCTGAACTCCCGCCGGGAGCGGTCTTGGAGGTCATCACCGACTGCCCCCAGTCGGTGAACAGCATTCCGCTGGAAGCGCCGCGCCATGGCTACGAGCTGCTGGCGCAGCACCAGGACGGCCCGACCTTGCGCTTCTACATCCGCGTGCCGGACCGAGCGTAGGAGCGGGTGGGAAGGTCCCGCCCGCTCCGCGGGGGTGCCACGCCGCGTGGGGCGCTCGGGGCGCTAGAGGTAGCCCCGCTCGCGGTACCAGCGCTCGGCGCCGGGGTGCAGCGGCACGTCGATCGGGGTGGCCTCGGTATCGCGGCCGAGCTGGTCGAGCCCGGTAAAAGCGCCCTGCTCCCAGGGGATCTCGTCGGCGCGCGCCGCGATGGCATCGCAGACGCGGTAGGCCACCTCGTCGGGCAGGTCGGCCCGGGTGTACAGCGGCCAGCCGCTATAGTCGAGGCAGTCGTGGTCCTCGGTCAGGTGCGGGAAGCGGCCAGCGGGGATGGTAACGCGGCGCCAGCCGAGCGCCTGAAGCCGGGCGAACACCTCATCCTCCAGCGGGATGGGCCGCATGCCGGCCGCCAGCGCCTCGTCGAACCAGAGCACGAGCCCCTCGTCGAAGATGGCGTCGATCTCGCCGGCATGCAGCGCGCGCATCCGGCGCGGGTCACCCGGGCCGCCGTTGAGCTGCAGCGAGCCGCCCCAGCGCACGATGTCGTCGAGCGTGAAGCCATAGCAGGCCAGCGTCTGGTCGAGTAGCACGCGCGTGGAGTGGGTCGGGTCCTCGCGGATCGACAGGCGCAGCGGGTACTGGCGCTCCTTGATCTGCGCCAGCGAGGTCAGCCCCGTGCGCGGGTGGATACAGTGGACGTAGCGGTCCCACGAGGGGTAGCAAGCCACCAGGCGTACGGGCAGTGGGGCGGTGAACAGGCCCGTACCGCGATACATCTGGGTAAGACAGCCGGAAGGGTTCACGAACGCCAAGTCGAGCTCGCCGCGGACCACGGCGTGGGCGAGGATGGGCGAGCCGACCGACAGGCGCAGCCACGGCTTATAGCGCTCGCCCGAGCCGCTGCCGACCGTGATGCAGATGTCGCGGTTGCCGTAGTACGGCTCGTTCGGGTCGCCGGCGATGTGCAGGGCGATCTCCCAGAGCATCTTCGCGCGGATGAACTGGGCGCCGCGCGGTAGGGGCTCCATGGGTGGCACCTCCTCACAGGCAAGTGGACCACGCCGCGCCGGGGCCGCGACGCCGCGCGGCACTGGCGAGGGTAGCCGGTTTGCTCCGGCGGGGCAAGCGGGTCGTCCCGCTCCTCAGGAAGGCGTGAGGGTGGGCGGCAGAGCCGGCGTGGGCACGCTCACCCGCGGCGGGTTGCCGGTAGCGATGAACCGCACCTGTTGGGTACGCCAGACGCCGGAGAGCGCGCTGTGGACCCGCAGCCAGAGCGTGTGGACTCCCCGCGTCACCGGCAGCAAGACGCTGAACCCCGCGTTGGTGAAACTTCCCCGGTCGAGCAGGCGCGCCACGTCGGGCCGGGCGGCCCCATACGGCGGCCGGCCGAGCAGCGTGCCCTGGTCGGGCGGCCCGTCGAGCCAGGCCTCGACGCGGTCGATGCCCGTGCCGCTCTCCGCCAGCGTGTCCACCGCCCAGCCGCGGACCTCCAGCGGCCCGTTGACCACCGCGTCGGGCTGCGGCGATTCGAGCAGCAGGCGGATATCCGCGGCGCGGTTGCCGGGTAGTTGCACGGCGCGCTCGACCGCGCGCTGGACGTTCACACGGCCGTAGCCATAGCGATCGTTGCGGCCGGGGGGGCCGAGCGGGTCGGCCGTCTCAAACAGGAGCTGCTCCACCTCGTCGCGACTGAGCGTCGGGTTGGTCGACCAGACCAGGGCGGCGGCGCCCGCCACGTGCGGTGCGGCCATGGAGGTTCCCACCTCGTAGCTGTAGCCGGGCAGGTCGATCGGCGAGGGGAGCGCAGGCGGCCAAGTGCTCAAGATGTAGTCGAGCGGGTTGCTGCGACGGCTGCCGCCCACCCCGCCCGGGGCGGTCAGGCGGATGTAGCTGCCCGTCTCGGAGTATGGTGCCAGCTCGCCGGTGGCGCCCAGCGCCCCTACCGCGATCACCTGGCTCAGCGCCGCGGGATAGATGGGCGGGTTCGCCACGTCGCAGCCCTCGTCGCGGAACGTGGCCAGCTCACCGCAGTTGCCCGCCGCGGCCACGAGCAGCGCGCCGCGCTGGTAGGCGTCCTCCACGGCCAGCCGCACGGCGCGCGAGTCCTCCAGCCCGCCGAAGCTCAGGTTGATGATCCGCGCCCCGTGGTCGACTGCCCAGCGGATCCCCTCGGCCGCGGCGGCGATCGAGGCGTCGCCCTGGCGGTTGGTGATCTTGATGGGCATCAACCGTACCCCCCACGACAGCCCGGCCACGCCGATGCCGTTGTCGCCCAGGGCGCCGATCACCCCGGCCACGTGGGTACCATGGCCAATGTCGTCGCGGGTGTCGCTGTTGCGCTCGCGCACGTTGCGGCCGGGCACCACCCGCCCGGCGAGGTCCGGGTGCGCGGCGTCGATGCCGCTATCGAGCACGGCGACGACCACGTCCCCGCCGCCGGTGGCGGTGTCCCAGGCCTCGGGGGCATGCACCTGCTGCAGGTTCCACTGCTGGCCCACCAGCGGGTCGTCGGGCAGACTCAGCAGCGAGTAGGCGCGGTCGCGCTCGGCGAACTCGACCCGGGGGTCGGCCGCCAGCGCCGCCAGCAGGGCCTCGGCCTGGTCGGGAGCGACCGCGTAGCGCGCGAGGCCCAGGCCGTCGAGGGGCGGCAGCGGGCGTAGCCCCTCGGGCAGCGCCGCCGGCGGGGCCTCTCGCCAGCGCACCAGCAGCACCTGGGCGGGCGGTGGCGGGTCCGCCCCAGGAGAGCGCGGCCCGGCGGCGGGCAGGCCGAGGAGCAGGGCTGCGGCGAGCAATAGGCACCGCACACCCCGGGAGGTGGGCCCGCTGACGCTTGCTCGCCAGACCTGCCAGCGTTGCCGCACGTTCATCCTTGACAAGGCCGGCTACTGCGGTGCCGGGTCCCGGAACGCGAGCCAGTACGTGTACACGCGGTCGAGCCAGTAGTCGCTCAGGGGATCACCGAACCCGTAGTAGCCCTGCACACGGGTCCAGAAGTCGCCCGGCACGGAATCTAGTTTGTCGCGCAGCACGCGAGCGCCCAGTAGGATGTTCTGCTCGGGCTCCCAGGCTTGCTCGATGGTCCATCCGCGGCGCTCGGCCTCGTTGGGCATCACCTGCATCATACCGATCGCGCGCTCGTAGCGGCCCATATGGGGGATCCACACCCAGGCGCCCACCGCCAGCGGTTCGCCCCCGCTCTCCTGCTGCATGATAGCGGCCAAGAGATCGGGATCGAGTTGATAGCGGCGGGCCGCGGCCAGGATCTCAGGGTACCAGCGGGCGATTCGTGGCGGCCAGCGCTCGGGTGCCCCCTCCGACGGGTGGTCGGGGACCAGGCGGGGCCCGCTCGCCCGCGCGGCCTCGGTCGGGAGCGCCCGCCGCAGCAAGCGCCACTGGCCCGGCAGGTCGGCCAGCGCCAGCTCACCGGCCACCAGGGCGCGGTAGGTGCGCACTGCCACCACCACGGTGTCTTGATCGGGCAGATCCACGGCGACGGCGGCCAAGGGGAGGCCGTCGCTGCCGCGAAACCCGCGTGGGAACTCGCGATCGAGCACATCGACGACGGTCCCGACCGCAGCGACCACCGCCTCTTGCACCGCCTCGGGGGTGGGCAGTGGCTCGCCGGGGGCCCAGCGTACCTGGAGCACACCGCCGACGGCGGTGGGCTTAGCCCAGGCGGCGGTGGCCCTGCCCCCCAGCGCGGGCAACGCGGCGCGGACGGCGCCGAGCAGGCGCTGCTCGTCGAGCACGCCCGGCGGCGCTTGCTCGGCGACTGCGGTCGGGGGCGGCCCGAGCAGGTCCTGCAACAGCGGCGAGGAGGCGGGGGGTACGGCGGGGGCGGCGGGCGGGGTAGGCAAGTCGAGCGCGAGCACGACCTCGGCGGGTGAGGCGGTGGGGGGGGGCGGCTCCGCGCGGTGGCAGCCGAGGGATGTGCTGGTCAGGATCGCTGCCAGCACGATCACACCAGCTAGCCCCGCCTCCCTCACGCGCGCCGGTGCCTCCCTCCCTCTCGACTGCTGTGGCGGCTCGGCTGCTACGGCGAGTATACGAACGCCGTTCGCGCGCTTGTCAAGCGCGGGCGGGTTTTCGAGACACCCCCCGCAACCTGGTCGCTGCCGCGCGCCGCATGCCATACTGGAAGCGCGGCGGCCCGCTGCACCGTACGAGGTTCTGGCCGCTGGCGGCGAGGGCCGGATGGAGTTCATGGGCATCGGCCTCGGCGAGCTGTTGCTGATCCTGGTGCTCGCCCTGGTGGTGATCGGGCCCGAGCGGTTGCCCGAGGTGGCCAACCAATTGGGCCGGACCTTGGCTGAGCTGCGCCGCCAGGCCAACCAGCTCAGCGAAGAGTTCCAGCAGAGCCTACAGCTCGCCGCCGAGGAGCGTCGGCAGCAGCGGCTCGCCGCCATGAGCCAGGCAGCGGCGAGTGGGCCGTACTGCGCGCAGTGTGGCGCGCGTAGCAGCGCGGGGGCGCGCTATTGTTCCAACTGTGGCCACTGCCTAGTGGAGCCGCCCGCCACCACGCGTAGCGCCGGAGGGGGCTGATGGGGGCGCTCCAGCCGCTGCACCTGCTCGTGATCCTCGCGCTGGTCTTGCTGCTGCTGGGCCCGCGCCGGCTGGTAAATACCGGCCGCGCGCTAGGCCAGAGCTGGCGCGCGCTGGTTGCCGGCTGGCAGCAGGGCGTGCGGGCGGAGGAGCCGGCGCTACCGGCGCGGCCCTGCCCGCGGTGCGGCGTGTGGAGCGCCGAGCCTGCCCGCTACTGCGCGGTCTGCGGTACCGCGCTTCCCTCTTGACCCCACGCTTGGCTCGTGGCTGCGCGGGCGGAGAGCCTTCTCGCCTGCGCGTGCTCTTGCAGCGTGTTGCTCTGGGGAGGGCTTGCTGGCGAGAGGCGCGGATGGTATAACGGCGCTGGCAGTCTGCTGCTGCCCGGCAGGTCTGGCCCGAGCAGGGCCGTGCAGGGAAAGTCCGGTGTGAGGCCGGCGCTGACCCGCAGCTGTATGCTCGCCGCTGGCGAGCGAGCCAGAACGCCTGCACCTGCCGTTTGCTTCGCGCGCGCTCGTGGACCGGCGCGGCAAGCACGGCCCGCTAGGGCCTTGGTTGCCTTCCTGTGGCCGCGGCGCGAGCGACGTTGAACGGGGCCGCGCTGCGGACCCCGGGGAGGAGTGTGATGCGTCCGCTCGCTGTTACTCCGGTTGCGGTATCCCCGCGTGTCTGGCTGCTCCTGCTACTCGGGCTGTTCGGGCTGTTCGTACTCGGCTTCGACCAGGGGCAGACCCTCGCGCTGGTCCAGGGCCAGCAGGCCTTCGACCTCAACCTCATCCACGAGCTAGTCCACGACATGCGCCATGCGGCCGGCTTCCCCTGCCACTGAGGCCGGCGCTGGTGGATGGGGTTGTGGATTGCCCCCGGCCAGGTGCTCGCGCCGCGCCGGGGCAGTTAGGAGGGCCGCGTGACCGGCTTGCGTACCCGGACCATCGTGCTCGCCGCTGTGGGAGCGGGGCTAGTAGCGGGCCTCGTCTTCGGCCTGTTCCACTTCTTGCTCTCCGAGCCGCTCATCGAGCGGGCGATCGCGCTCGAAGCGGCCCACCACGCTGCGGAGGGCCTCGCACCCGAGCCCGAGGTAGTGACGCGGGAGATGCAGCGCGTGGGGCTGCTGATCGGCTCGGTGCTATACGGGGCCTTCCTGGGCCTACTGTTGGGCGCAGGATGCGCGCTCGTGCGCCCGCAGTTGCCGCGCGTGGGCCCAGGGCTCAACGGGCTGCTGGCCGCGCTGATCGTCGGCTGGCTGATCGGCCTGCTGCCCCTGCTGAAATACCCGGCCAACCCTCCTGGGGTGGGCGACCCGGAGACTATCGGCTCCCGCCAGGCGCTGTTCCTGTTGTTCTGGGTTCTGTCTTTCGGCGGCCTGGTGGTGGCTAGCGGCGTGTATCAGCTCCTGCGGGCACGCGGTGGGCGCGCCGCGCTGACCGGCGCCGTGGGAGCGTATGCGGTCTACGCCGCGGTGCTCCTGCTGGTCATGCCGCCTCCTCCCGACCCGGTGACGCTGCCAGCCGACATCGTCGTGCCCTTCCGCGTGGCGAGCCTGGCTGGCCAGGGCGTGCTGTGGGGGGTGCTGGGCGTTGTGTTCGGGCTGCTGCTTGCGCGCGGCAGCCGGGCCGCTGGCCCCGCGCGGGCTGGTGGTGGCCCGCTGGCCTCGCCCCCGTTGCCATCGCGATATGGCTGAGCGGCTCTGTTCCCTGCCGTGGGGCGACGATGGCGCGGTTGCCCCGCGCGGGGTGCAGCTGGAGTTCCGCGGGGTCACTTGCAGCTACGATGGGCCCCCGGTCCTGCAGGACATCACGCTGCGCATCGCGCCTGGGCAGCTGGTGGGGCTAGTCGGGCCCAGCGGCTCCGGCAAAACCACGTTCCTCAAAGCGGCGCTGGGCTTGGTCAAGCCCGTGGCGGGCATGGTCCTGATCGATGGCCAGCCGGTCGGCCGCTGCCGCGCGCTGCTGGGCTACGTCCCGCAGGTGGAAACGGTGGACTGGTCGTTCCCGGTGACCGTCGAGGAAGTGGTGCTGATGGGGCGCGCCATGGCGCTAGGCCCCTGGCCCTGGACGAGCCGCCGCGCGCGCACCGAGGCCCGCGTGCTGCTGGCGCGGTTGGGCCTCGCGGGGCTAGAGCGGCGCCACATTCGCGAGCTCTCCGGCGGCCAACAGCAGCGAGTGTTCCTGGCGCGCGCCCTGTTCCGCCAGCCCCGCCTGCTGCTGCTCGACGAGCCGACTAGTGGCGTCGACATCCGCACGCGGCACGAGATCCTCCACCTGCTGGCCGAGCTTCAAGCGCAGGGGACCACCATCGTGCTGTCCACCCATGAGCTGAACGCTGTGGCCACGCACCTGCCCTACCTCGTGTGTCTCAATCGCACGGTCATCGCCCACGGGCCGCCCTCGGTCGTGTTTCGCGACGAGGTGCTCTCGCGGCTGTACAACGCCCCGCTGCGCGTCGTGCGCGAGGGCGACGTGGCGGTGGTGATCGACCACCCCTGGCCCACGACGCCTGCCGCGGCCGTGCAGGAATCGCCCAGCCGGCGGAGTTCCTGATGCCGAACCTGGTCGAGCCGTTCGGCTACGAGTTCTTCACCCGTGGGCTGCTCGCGGCGGTGCTGGCGGGCGGGCTGTGCGGCCTGGTGGGCGTGTACGTGGTACTGCGGCACATGAGCTACATCGGGCACGGCTTGTCACACTCGATCTTCGGCGGGGCCGTGCTCGGCTACGTGCTGCACCTCAACTTCTACCTCGCGGCGAGCGTGTGGGGGGTGCTCTCGGCCCTGCTGATCAACGAGACGGTGCGCCGGCGCCGTATCGGGGCGGATGCCGCCATCGGCATCGTGACGACCGCCAGCTTCGCCCTCGGCGTGGCGATCATCAGTCACGCTCGCCAGTTCACCACCAACTTCGAGGCCGCGCTGTTCGGCAACGTGCTGGGCGTCGCCCGCGAGGATTTGCTGGTGGTGGCCGCCACGGCCGTGGGCTGTGGGATGGCGGTGTTCTGCGCCTACAAGCCACTGCTGTTCGCTACGTTCGACCCCGAGGTGGCAGAGGTGCATGGGGTGCCGACCGCATGGATGGATACGCTCCTCGCCCTGGTGCTGGCGGCTACCATCGTTGCCTCGATGCAGGTGCTGGGCGTGACCCTTATCGCCGCCGCGCTGGTGATCCCTGCGGTGATCGCGCGGCAGCTCACCCATAGCTTCGGCCGTATGATGCTGCTGTCCACCGCTATCGGCGCGCTATGTGGGGCGGCCGGGATCTACCTGAGCTACTTCTTCGATGTCGCCTCGGGCGCCACGGTTGTGCTGGTCGCCGCTGGCCTGTTCGTGCTCAGCGGGCTGTACGCCGATCTCCGCCGTGCCCGGCGGCGCATCGCCCAGCTGGCGGGCCCGCGCGGCGCGCCCGCCCCGCTCGATTGACGCGGCTAGCGCCGCACCGTGGTCACGCAGCCGGCGCAGCGCCCGCTGGGATCCAGCCGCATGCCGCACGTGGGGCAGGTATCGGGTTCCTCGTCGCTCGCCGCGGGCTCGGGTACCGCTGCGTCGCCCGGGCCGATGGTCGGCGCGGTAGTGCGAGCGAGGATCGCCGTCGCGACCCGCTCGCTGGCCGCGACGCACGCGGCGCAGAGGTAGCGGTGGCCAGGTGGCAGCGGTGCGCGGCACAGGGCGCAGGCGGTCTCCGGCGCCGGCGGTGCACCCGCGCCGGACTGCTCGCTGGCCTCGCCGCGGCCCGTTTGTCCGCTGGACATTTCTCTCCTCCTGCGGTGCCGGCTGTCTCCTGCCGTGTAGCAGTATGGTATCGAGCCAGGGGCGCTGGGAAGGCCGCGCGGCGGCAGCGTGATGGCCTTGCTATGCCGGCTCGATGGCTTCGCGGGCGCTGCGCTGCGGCGGCAGGCCGCCCGCGGGGGCCGTACAATGAGGACGTACGTCCGCGGAGGCTCGGGCATGCTCTCCGTGATTGTCCCCACCTACAACGAGCGCGAGACGCTGCCCACGCTCGTCTCGCGCCTGGCGCGCGCGTGCGACCAGGCCGGGCTGGAAGTAGAGATCCTCGTGGTCGACGACAACTCGCCAGACGGTACCGCCGCGGTGGCCGAGGCGCTGGCGGCCCATTACCCCGTGCGTGTGCTGCGCCGGTCCGCGAAGCTCGGACTGGCCTCCGCCGTCGTCGACGCGCTGCCTGTTGCCTGTGGCGACCTGATCGCCGTGCTCGACGCCGATCTCAGCCACCCGCCCGAGGCGCTGATCGCGATGGTCGGCCAACTGCTCAACGACCCCACGGTCGACCTGGTCGTGGGCAGCCGCTATATTCCCGGTGGGGGGATGGAAGACTGGCCGCGCACACGGCAGCTCGTCTCACTGGTTGCTAACCTGCTGGCGCGCGGGCTCACCCCTGTGCGCGACGCCACCTCGGGCTTCTTCGTCGTCCGCCGGCGCGCGCTGGAAGGCGTATGCCTCAACCCCATCGGCTTCAAGATCGGCCTGGAGGTCATCGCCCGCGCGCGCTACCGTCGCTGCATCGAGGTGCCGTACGTGTTCACCGATCGCAAGCACGGCTTCAGCAAGTTCACGCCCCGCGAGGTCCTGGCGTACCTCGAGCAGCTGGCCATCCTGTATGGAGAACGCTTGTGCGAGCGGCTCGGCAACCGCGTCAACCACCGTTGAGCGCGCCGCCTGGAGGGGAACGGTGAGCCCGGGGCGCTCGCCGGGGGCCGAGGGGACGGCGGGGCAGGCCGCGCTGGCCCACGAGTGGCGCTTCCTGTACCTGGCCGGGCTCGCCAGTTTTCTCGGCCCGGCCTCGGTCTCGATCTACACGCCCTCGCTGGTTGCCCTGCGGGCCACGTTCGACACGACCAACGCGCTGGCCGGGGCCACCGTATCCACCTTTGGGTTGGTCCTGGCGGTTAGCCAGCTGCTCTACGGCCCCCTGGTCGATCGCTTCTCGGGCAAGGCCGTGCTCGCGGGCGGCTTGGGGCTGTACGTTGTGGCCAGCCTACTAGGGGCCTGGGCGCCGAGCATCGGCGTGTTCCTGCTAGCACGGAGCCTCCAGGCCATCGGGGTGGCGGCTGGCCTCGTGGTGGGCGGGGCGCTGGTCAGCGATCGCTTTCCGCCCGCTCGCCGCGCCGCGGCCATGGGCACGCTCCAGATGTTCAACGCCCTGGGAGCCAGTACCGGGCCGCTGGTGGGCTCGGCCGTCATCGCCCTCGGGCTGGTCTGGCAGGTTGACTTCCTGGTGCTGGCCGGGCTCGGGACGTTGGCTGCCGGGGGGGTACTGACGCTCTTGCCGCCCCTGCGCGCGCCCAGCGAGCGGTTCACCGCGCGCTCGATCGCCCAGGTGCTGGCGCAGCCGGCCACGTTGGCCGTGGCCCTGCTCGGCGCGGCGCAGTACTGTGCCCACTTCAGCCTCCTGACGTTCGCCCCCGCCGTGTTGAGCACAACGGCGCACCTGGAGCCCCAGTGGACCGGCCTGCTGCTGCTCCCCCAGACGCTCGGCGTGTCGTTCGGGGCGCCGGTGCTGGGCCGGCTGTCGGATCGCTGGGGACGGCGGCGTGTAGCACTAGCGGGCATCGCGGGGAGCGCGCTGGCCCTGGGCAGCTACACACTCGTGCTGCTACTCGTCGCGGGGCCGGGCGCTGTACTGTGGCTGGTACTGGCCCAGGGCCTGTTCGGCCTGTCGCTCGGCGCCAGTGCGGCGACCCAGCTCGTGCTGATGGTCGAGTGGTGGCCCCAGCAACGGGGCGCCGCCGTGGGCACCTACGCCGCGGTGCGCTACGCGGGCGCGGCGTTGGGCCCGTTGGGCGGCGGCTGGCTACTCGACCGCTTCGCGCTGTGGGCGCCGTTCGCCGCGGTCACCGCGCTGCTACTAGCCACGGGGCTGGTCGCCCTGCGGCTGGTGCGCGAGCCGGCCACGCCATAGGCCGCGGTGCGGTTCGTTCCCGCCGGCAGGCGCGTGCCGATACGGTAGACTCGCTGTGGCCCGCCGCCGTACGCTTCCCGGCGAGCGGAGTGGTGCTGGGGAGGAGGAGCATGCCAGGCTGGCGAGTGTCCGCCTTATTCGCCCTGGGGGCACTCTTGGCCGGTGGCCTACTGGTGGCCGGCTGCGCCGTACCCGCGGGCCAGGCGCCCGTCACGCCGGCAGCGGCGACGGGCGCGCGTGGGGACGTCGCGGCCTCGGCCGCCACACCGCTCCTCACGTCTCCTGCCCCGCGCTTGCTGGAGACCGTGCGGGTGGCGGAGACCGCCGCCATCGCCTACGCGCCGGTGTACGTGGCCGAGGCGCGCGGCTACTACCGCGAGCTGGGCCTAGAGCTCACCTTCGAGAACTTCGCGGGCGGTGCCGATGTCGTGCCCGCCCTGGCGCGCGGCGACGTGGACGTCAACCTCGGCGCCATCAGCGCCGGGACCTTCAACGCCTTCGAGCGTGGCCTGGACATCCGGATCGTGGCGCCGATGGGCATCCTGCCGCGCCAGGATAGCGCCTTGCCCCTACTGGCCCGCCGCGACCTGGTCGAGAGCGGTGCGGTGCACTCTCCGGCCGACCTGCGCGGGCGCCGTGTGGCGGTGAACACGCGCGGCGCTATCGTCGAGTATCTCCTCACCCGGGCCCTGGAGCGCGATGGCCTGGCGCTAACCGACGTGGAGATGGTGACGCTGCCGTTCCCCGACCACGCCTCGGCGTTCGCCACGGGTGCTATCGATGCGGCCATCACCGCCGAGCCGTTCGCGACCCGCGCGCTCAAACAAGGGGTGGCGGCCAAACTGCTGGCCGAGATCGCTCCCCTGCGCATGACCACGGTGGTGATGTACTCCGGCCACTTCATTCGCGAGCGCGAGGAGGCCGCGCGCCGCTGGATGGTGGCCACCCTGCGCGGCGTGCGCGACATCCAGGGGCCGGAGCTGGGCGTCAGCTACCCCGACCGCCTGTTCACGCCGGAGAACCTCGCGGCCTTCCAGCAGCACACCGGCGCGTCGGAAGCGGTGCTCCGCGACCAGGTTCCGTACACCTGGGACCCCAACCTGGAGATCCAGCTCGACCTCATCCTCGACGAGCAGCGGGTGCTGATAGCCAACGGCACCCTCCAGCTTGCCCAGCCGATTCCCCCCGAGCAACTAGTCGACGACCGCTTCGTGCGCTACGCGCGCGAGGTGCTGGGCCCCATCCCGCGCTAGGCGGCGGTGTGCGGCGGCTCGCCGTGTGGCATGGGGATAGGCTCATGGCGGCCGAAAACGGGTTTTTTTACCGTATCGCCACGCGGTAGATCGCCACCTCGGGCGTTTGGTACACCAGCACGAGGCCCGGTGCCTCCGCCAGCGGCCCGCGGGCACGCTCGCGCGGGCCGTAGTACAGGTAGTGGATGCCATGGGCGGCGAGCATCCGGGCGACCTCCCCGGGCGAGGCGGTCAGCACGGCGTCGACCACCGCGCGCTTGTCGGCCACGTCGTAGGTGATCCCCTTGTGGCCCAGGAACACGCGGCCGGGCACCAACGCGGCCAGCCAGAACCCGCTCTCCTCGGTGGCTAGCACCACCTCATCGGGCGCCATGTGCGCGGCGAGCCACTCACCAGCGGCCCATTCGTCACGCCGCGCCGCGTACACCTCGACCGGGTAGTTGGTGGCGGCCGACAGCACCATGCCCGCGTACAGGAAGGCGGCCGTGGGCAGCCCGGCGAGCAGTAGGGCGATCCCCAGCCGGCGCCGCCCCGGGGGCGCTAGCTGCAGGCCCAGCCAGGCGAGCCCCGCGGCGGCCAGCACGGCGAGCCCGGGCTGCAGGCCGAACGCCAGCCGGCGCTGGAACGGCACTGGTGCGTACAGCGCCACGAGCAGCAGCGCCACCCACAGCAGCACCAAGCGCTGCCGGCTCGACCACGGCCGCGGCCAGGCGCGCAGCGCCAGCGGCGCTAGCCACAGCACCGGCCCGTAGTCGATCAGCAGCCGTGGTGGCGCAGGGCTGGGCACCTCGTTCTGCGCGCTGTACACCACGCTCCAGAACGGATCCAGGCGAAACGTGGCGTAGTTGTACGCCACGAACGGGAGCGCTACCGCGCCGGCCACGGCCACCGCCAGGGCGGCGCGGCTCGGCCAGCAGCGCGTGGACACGCCCTCCAGCGCCGCATGGCTGGCCAACACCCCGACGACGACCGCCAAGTTGAAGGGGTGGACCAGCCCGAGGCCAAGGATAGCGGCCGTGAGCGCGAGCCAGGCCCGCGCGCCGGCGCCCGGGGTGGTCGCTGCCGCATAGGCCGCCACGGCCCACAGTGTGCAGGCCAGGCCGAGCATCAAGTGGAGTGGCGCCAAGAAGACCCCGAGCGTGGTCACCTCCAGGCTGGCGCCCAGGGCCAGTGCCTCGGGCGATGCCGCGGCGGGCTGGAGCGCCAGCAGCGCGAGCGCCGCCCAAAGGCCCAGGTTGGTGCCCATCAGCATGAGCCCGAGCGCCAGCCGCCGCTGCCCGACGGTAGGCAGGAACGCCGCGGCGAAGCCGTAGAGCGCCGCGAGGAGTGCCAGCCGCCCGCCCCACTCGGCAGCGTAGTACACCGCCAGCAGTGGCACGCGGAGCAGCGCAGCCAGCTTGCCCAGCGCCACATACACGGGGAACATGAACACGGGCGCATGCGGCTCGGGCGTGAAGCGGTCGACGATCAGCCAGCTCGGGCTCTCGGCGCCCTGGTGCATGGCCGCCAGGTAGACCATGAAGTCGCGCGGGTACCAGAAGCTGCCGATATGGACCAGCGCGGCAGGCCCCGCCAGCAGCCACACGGCGTAGGGCACCGCCAGCAGGGCGCCGAGCCCCGCGCCCAGCGCGGCAAGCCAGCGCCACTCGGCGGGCGCGATATGCCCCACCGCCGCCGATACCGCGGTCGGTTGAGCCTGCGGGGATCGGTGCGCTTGCCGTCCCGCCTCGCTCCCACCAGTGAGGGACGGGGAAATAGGGCGGGGGGGCTCAGCGACGCTGGCGAGGGGATCTGCGCTGTGTGCCGCCCGCGCTCTCACGCCTCCTCCACCGGCTCCAGAGCGATGCGGTGGCCGGCCCGTGTGCCCGTACGGGTGGCGGTACCCGCCGGCAGCTCGATCACGTAGTCCGAACGCCACACTAGCGGGCCCACGCGGAATGGGCGGATCGCCTGCAGCACGCGCGCCACGCGGCCCTCGGTAGCGGACAGCCGTTGCACGTGCAGCACGTCGATGGCGAACGCCATGCCCAGCATGTGGATCTGCCGGCAGCGCTCGATGAGCAGCCCTTCGCCCTCGGGCAGCGCGCGCCGCCCGAGCAGGCCACGGGCGCGCTGCCAGAACGCGCGCGCCACCGCCACGCGCGCGGCGAGCTCCTGGCCAGTGTCGAGATTGACCACGCGGACCTGCGACCACGGCGGCACGGTCCGCCCCCGGGGCGAAGCGGCCCTCGGCCCCCAGCTGCCCTGCTGTGCGGTGGCTCGCACGGGCTCGGCGCGCTCCACGCTCCTCTCCGCCAGTGGGGTGCTAGCCGCCCCAGCGCATGCTGACCACCGCCGGCCACAGCGGGCCGAGGATGATGATGCATAGCGCGGGGAAGATGAAGATGAGCATGGGGAACAGCATCTTCAGCGGGGCCTTCTGCGCCTGCTCCTCCGCGCGCTGGCGGCGGACCACGCGCAGGTGCTCCGCCTGCACCTGCAGTACCTGCGATACGCTCACCCCGAGCTGCTCGCCCTGGATGAGGGCCGACACGAAGTTGGCCAGGTCGGGCACCTCGGTGCGCGCCACCATGTCGCGTAGCGCCTCGCGCCGCGGGCGGCCGACGCGCATCTCGGCCATCACGCGGTTCAGCTCCTGGGTGAGCGCGTTGTCGCTCTTGGCGACCACCCGCGCCAGCGCCGCGTCGAACCCCAGCCCGGCCTCGACGCTGATCGTCAGCAGGTCGAGGACATCCGGCAGCGCGCGCACGATCTCTTTCTGGCGGGCGGCGATCTGACGGCTGAGCCAAAACTCCGGGGCGATGAAGCCGATCACCCCGCCCGCCAGGGCGCCCAGCGGCAGCAAAGTTGGGTCGGCTACCAGGAGCATGAACACCGCGCCCACCCCAGCGCCGACCAGCGCCACGAACAGCTTCACGCCCAGCCAGTCGGACACCGTCCAGCGATACGGGTTGCCGGCCAGGACCAGGCGCTTGCGCGTGCGCTCGATCCGCTCGCTGCGGCGCTGCTGGGCACGGCCGCTGTCGCGCCGGGTGAACCGCTCGGCATAGCGCGCCAGCTTGCGGATGATCGGCTGGATCACGCGCTCGCTGAACGGCTGCTCGAGCTCCAACTCCTCCAGGGTGCGGGGCCGCTCGGCGAACTGTGCCAGGCGGGCGGCGACCGGGTCCCGGGCCGTCAGCGGTAGCGCCAGGCCGAGCAAGATCAGG
The DNA here is from genome assembly GCA_035294645.1 of Chloroflexota bacterium. Taxonomy (GTDB): domain Bacteria; phylum Chloroflexota; class UBA6077; order UBA6077; family JAJPHF01; genus JADGHJ01. The sequence goes on along the minus strand of DATGKN010000161.1, from coordinate 112,980 downwards.
CCGAAGGCGCAGAGCAGCAGGAACGCGAGTAACACCGACATCTCAGATCTCGATATTCACGATGCGCTGGATCACCAGGTGGCCGATCACCACGCTGATGGCCGCGAGCACCGGCAAGATCAGGTACGGCATATCGAACAGCGGCCGCATGTACTGGGGGCTGACCAGCAGCAGCACTGACGCGACCACCACCGGCAACGCCGCCAGGATCCAGCCCGACATGCGCCCCTGGCTGGTCAGCGTGCGGATCTCGCCCTTCAGCTTCACGCGCTCGCGGATGGTGTGGGCGATAGTGTCCAGAATGCGCGCCAAATTGCCGCCCACCTCGTGCTGCACCAGCATTGCTGTCACCATCAGGTCGAGATCCTCGCTGCGGATCCGGTTGACGAGGTGCAGCAGGGCGTCCTGCGGTGACAGCCCCAAGCCGACCTCGCGCACCACCCGCTGGAACTCGTCGGCGATCGGCGACGTCGCCTCACGCGCTACCAGGTCCATCGCTTGCAGAAGGCTCATGCCGGCGCGCAGCGAGTTGCTCATGAGAATGATCGTGTCGGCGAGCTGGTCGTTGAAGGCCCGCAGCCGCGCGGCCTCGCGGCGCTGCAACCACACCTTGGGCAGCGCGAAGCCAAGCAGGCCAAAGATGGGGAAGGCGAGCATGTTGGGGCTGAACAGCAAGCTGACCAGCGCGTAGCCGAAGGCCATCAGCAGCAGCGTGCTGGTAGCCTGCAGGATGAGGAACTCGGCGGCCGTGAGCTTGACATCGGCGCGGCCCAGCTCGGCCTGAAGGTTCTGGGCGAACGAGCGGCCGGCGATCGCCTTGCCCACCTGGCGGGTGATCACGCCGCTGCTACGCCCTCCTGACGGCTCGTCGAGCAGGGCGCCCTCGCGCAGGGCATAGCGCCGCAGGCGACTCTCGAACGCCGGGTCGTCGTTGCGCAGCAGGCGCTCCAGGCCGATGAAGGCCAGCACGATCCCCACACCGAGCAGCGCCGCGAACAGCAGGGCCATCGTCCTCCCCTCGGGCTAGAAGAACCGGTCGGGCAACCCGAACACCGTGGCGGGCAGGTGGATACCCGCGTCCTCCAGCTTGGGCATGAACTTCGGGCGCACGCCCGTGGGCCGAATGCGGCCGATCACCTTGCCGCTCTCGTAGGCCTCCTGCTCGAACAGGAAGACGTCCTGCAGGGTGATCGTGTCGCCCTCCATGCCCTGAACCTCGGTGATGTGCGTGATCTTGCGCGAGCCATCGCGCAGGCGCGCCTGGTGCACGATCAGGTCGACAGCCGAGGAGATCTGCTCGCGAATGGCGCGCACGGGCAGGTCCATGCCGGCCATCAGGACCATCGTCTCCAGGCGCGAGAGCACGTCGCGCGGGCTGTTGGCGTGCGCGGTGGTCAGCGAGCCATCGTGGCCGGTGTTCATCGCCTGGAGCATGTCCAGCGCCTCGCGCCCGCGGCACTCGCCCACCACGATGCGGTCGGGGCGCATACGCAGGGCGTTGATCACCAGGTCGCGGATAGTGATGGCGCCCTTGCCCTCGATGTTCGGTGGGCGCGCCTCGAGGCGCACCACGTGCTCCTGACGCAGCTGCAGCTCGGCGGCATCTTCGATCGTGATGATCCGCTCGTCGTTCGGAATGAACGACGACAGCACGTTGAGCAGCGTCGTCTTGCCCGAACCGGTGCCGCCCGAGATCACGATGTTGAGGCGCGCGACCACGCAGGCGCGCAGAAACTCGGCGATCTCGGGTGTCATCGTGCCGAAGCGGATCAGGTCGTCGATGCCGAGGGGGTTCTTGGAGAACTTCCGGATAGTGATCGTCGGGCCGATGAGCGAGATCGGGGGGATTGCGATATTCACGCGAGAGCCATCGGGTAGGCGTGCGTCGCACAGCGGCGACGCCTCGTCCACGTGGCGCCCCAGCGGCGAGACGATGCGGTCGATGATCCGCCGCACGTGTTCGTCGTCGTCGAACACGACGTCGGTGCGATACAGCCGCCCGCGCTGCTCGACGTACACCTGGTTGGGACCGTTGACCATCACCTCGTTGATGGTCGGGTCCTGCAGCAGCGGCTCGATCGGGCCGAAGCCGATGATGTCGGCGGTCACCTCCTCGAACAGCCGCTCGCGCTCCACCCGGGTGAGCACGATGTTCTCGCTCTCCACCACCAGGTCGAACAGCATCTTGATGCGCTGCCGCACCTCGGCGGTCTTGGAGAGGTCCATCTCGGGGTCGAGCTCGGCGATGAGCCGGTTCTTGACCCGCATCTTCAGGTCGCGCCCCAAGCTTACGGTGCGCGCAGTGGGGTTAGCGACGGTGAGCCCCGTGCGCAGGGGCGCGGCGGGCGGCTGGCCCTGGGCACCGTTGCCGCCTGGGGGGGGTGGGGTTGGAGAGGGCGCAGGCGTGGCGGGCACCGCGTAGGGTGGCGCCGGGGCCGCCGGGGGCGGCGCGCCCGCGCCCTCGATACGTCGTAGCAAGCCCATCTATTCAGCTCCTCGGTGGCGGAACAGGCGGCGTAGCCCGAACCCGGCCCGCGTCGGTGCGACGGCCGGACGCTCCCCGGCCTCCACGCGCGCCAGGTCCTCAGGCGTCAACAACTGTCTGGCGAGCGCGAACACGTTGCGCGAGATCTGGGCGTCTGGCTGGCTGACCACGAACGGCACGCCGCTGTTGATCGAGGCGGTCACCAGCGGGCCTGCGCTGACCAATCGCGCCGCCACCTTGTGCCGCAAGCTCTCCTCGATGTCCTCGATGTCGATCCCGCCGGTGCTGTCGGCGCGATTCAGCGCCAGCACGACCTTCTCGGGCGGGTAGCCGAGTGCCTCGCAGACGTCGAGGAACATACGGATATTCTTGACCGCGGGGATATCGAGCGTGGTCAGCAGCAGGATGCGATCCGCGTGGTCGAAGATCGTCAGCATTAGGTCCTGGAACGTGGTCCAGGTGTCGATCACGAGGTAGTCGAAATCGCGCCGCAGGGCGGTGAGAATGGCGCGCATGTGCTCGGCGGTGAAGAGCTCGGCGACCTCCGGCCGCGCGGGCGCCAGCAGCACCCGCACGCCCGAGGCGTGCGGCAGCATGACGCTGTCGAGCACCTCGGGGGTCAGCTCGTCCGGCTCGCGGTGCAGCAAGTCCTGGATTGTCTTGGGCCCCGCGAGGTTGAGCATGATCCCCACATCGCCGAACTGCAGGTTGCAGTCGGCCAAAGCCACCCGTGCCCCGGTGAGGGTGCGCAGCGCGATGGCTAGGTTGACGCCGATGACCGTGCGGCCCACGCCGCCCTTGGGGCTAAACATGACCACGATGCGGCCCTGGCGGGTGGGCGCGGGCGGCTGGGCGGGGGCGGCCGCCACGGCGCCGAGGCGGGCGCGGCGCTCGGCGTCCAGCTCGTACACGCGGCGGATGGTGTTGGCCAGTTCGTCGGCCCCGAACGGCTTCACCAGGAAGTCGCGCGCGCCGGCCAGCATCGCGCGGCGCAGATAGTCCGTCTCCCCCTGCACGGACATCATGATTACCTGGGCCAGCGGCACCTCGGCGACCACCGCTTCGGTGGTACGGATGCCGTCCATGCCCGGCATATTGATGTCCATCAGGATGATATCCGGGCGCTGCTCGCGGGCGAGCCGCAAGGCCGTAGGGCCATCCTCGGCGCCGCCGACCACCTCGATGTCCGGCTCGAACTGGAGCAGCTTGGCGACGCTGGCTCGCGCCTCGGCGAAATCGTCGACCACCAGCACCCGGATCTTCTGTGCCGCCACCTCGGTCCTCGCTGCGGTGCGTTCGCCGGGCCGCGGTGCGCTCACGACACCGTGTCCGGCGCCGCGCTCGTCCTCGGACTGCATGCTGCCCCCCTCGGCCCTACTGGCGACTGTACAGGCCGTAGCGCTGGCGGATATCCTGCACCGTCAGCGGCTCCGACGGCGCCACCTCGGGGTTCGAGGGGGAACGCAGGACGAAATCGACATTGGCCTGCCCCAGCGCGACGATGTCCTTGAGCCACTTCAGCTGCAGCGCGGTTTCGCGGTCCACGATGAACGTCAGGTACTTCTCGTCGCTGCGCGGCTGGCCCTTGTCGCCCTCGGGGCTGGGGAACTGGCCGACGTTGTACACGCGCAGGTTCTGGAACATCACCCGCGTGCGCAGGTAGTCCCAGGGGCGCTGCTGGCGGATCTCCTCGCGCTGCTCCGGCGACAGCGTATCGGGCAGCTCCAGGGTGGTGACGAGGATGTCGACGTAGTCGCCGGGGCGCACGGCGTCGACAGCGGTCAGCAGGTTGGCGTTCTGGCCGGCGAACTGGCCCGCCATGCGCGACGGCAAGACGAACATCACCTGGTCGCGATCGAGCACCAACGATGGTGCGGGGGCGGGCCGGCCGACCGCGAGATCGCGCCGGATCTGATCCAGGCTGACCACGCGGTCCTCGGTCAGGATATCGCCCCGGTAGATGCGCTGGCGGGCGTATTTGCCCACCGCGTTGCTCTCGGTGGTGATCGGCCGCGCCGGCAACACCTCGGTCGAGATCATCGCCGAGCCGATCGCCGCGGCGGTCACCTGTCCTTGTTCGGGGATGTCCTGCCGCGCCACGATCACGCGCGTCGTGGGCACCTGCGTCAGCTTCTCCTCGGCCGCCCGGAGCTGCAGGTACACGAGGCCCGCCACGACCAGCGCGATGAGAACGCCGACCCCAATGAGGAGCGACCCGGCCTGCTTCCTGTTCATGAACTCCTCGACACCCGGCTGTCCGCGCATCGTGACCGGCGCACGGCCATCAGCAGCGGCTGAGCGACGGGGACGCCAGCACGCCGCGGCAGCGCAACTTCCCCACTAACTGGACTATCGGCGGTGGAGGGCCGTGTGAACAGGTGGCAGCCCGCACCACCGCGAGCCTGCGACCAGTATCCGCAACGGGCCGTTGTGGTGGGGGGGGCGACGAGGTTAAGCTTCGGTAAAGCCACAGCGCCCGTGCTCGCCGGCGCGGCGGCAGGCGGTGGGGCCCCGCGCGGGGGCGCTCAGCGCCCATGTTTTGGGGGGCACCGTAGGGCGCCGAGCAGTAGCAAGGCCGCCCCTGGGCTGCAGGAGCGGCCCCACCCGGCCTGCCCGAGATAGCCTCAGCCGCTGCCGTACCAGCGCTGGGTCCACTCGGGATTGGCCGCCTTGAAGTCCTCGCCCACGAAGTCGTCGGGTGGCCGCTCGCCAGGGTCCGGCGCGCCGATGGCCATCAGGTGCTCGCGGAAGGCGCCCCAGTCCACGGGATCCTCGCCCGCGGCCGCGCGCGCCTCGCGCCACTCGTCGTACTGCTGCCGGATGTTCGGGTTGTCCGCTTCCAGGTCCGCGAAGGTCGTCATACTGCCTCCTCGGGGCGTTCACGAGGGCTGTCCACTCGCTGCACACCCATCGTACTATCCCCTCGCCCAGCTGTATAGGGGCCGCGCGCCGGCACCCGATGCGCTCGCTACCACCAGCGGCGGCGCACCCGTGGGCGTAGCGGCGGGCTGGGGCGGCGCGCCGAGGTGTTGACAGGCCCCCAGCGCGCCGGTACCCTGCGGCCAGGCGCCGCGGTCGAGCCGCAGCATACGGGAGGTGCGCCCGTGGAGAACACGCTATACGCGTACTGGCCGCTGATCCGCCGCCCGCGCCTGGAGCTGCCCCACGGGGCCCGGGTGGCGTTCTGGATCGGCCTGAACATCGAGCACTACGAGCTCGACAAGCCATCGACCAGCATCCACCCCGGGACTGCATCGCTGGTCCCCGATCCACTCAACTACGGCTGGCGCGACTACGCCCCGCGGGTCGGCGTGTGGCGCATGATGGACCTGCTCGACCAACTCGGCCTGCGCGCCAGCGTCCTGCTCAACGCCGACGTCTGCCACTACTACCCGGAGATCATCGAGGAGGGCAACAAGCGCGGCTGGGTGTGGCTCGCCCACGGAAAGAACAACTCGATCCTCGAGGCCAACATGACCGAGGAGGAGGAGCGGCGCTACCTCACCGGGGTGGTGACTACCATCCGCGAGCGGACCGGCCGCCAGCCCAAGGGGTGGCTCGGCCCGGCGCTGACGGAGACGTTCCACACCCCGCACCTGCTGGCCGAGCTGGGCGTGACGTACCTGCTGGATTGGTGTAACGACGACCAGCCCTACCCACTACAGGTGCGTGGCGGCGGCCGCATGATCTCCGTGCCGTACTCCATCGAGCTGAACGACATCCCGGCCTTTCTGGGCAAAGGGCTCAGCGCGGAGCAGTTCGGCCAGATGATCGTCGACGCCTTCGACCAGCTGTACGCCGAGGGCGCCACCAGCGGGCGGGTGCTCTGCGTGGCGCTGCACCCATTCCTGATCAACCAGCCGTTCCGCCACAAGTACCTGGCGCGAGCGCTGGAGTACGTCGTCCGGCACCAGCGCGTCTGGCTGACCACCAGCGACGAGATCGCCGACTGGTACTTCGCCCACTACTACGACCAGGCGGTCGCCGCGATCGCGGCACGCACGGGCACCTAGAGCGATTTTTCGCGCACCACGCCGCGCCGTCGGCGCCAGCCAAGCGGCGCGCAGCCGGCTCCCTGCCTTTGTGCGCCGGATCGGGTCCGGGCCTGCCCCATGCCGAGGCAGCAGGCTGCTCCCGCGCCGCCCGCTCAGACTGCCTGGGCGGCAGGCCGCCGGCTGGCGAGGTAGGCGACTGCCTCCTCGACGCCCACCACGTCGGCGTACTTCTGCTCCAGATCGAACAGACTCTGGCGGTGCGCGGGCTCCGCGCGGTCGCCCACCGCTTCCCGGACCACCACCGGCCGTAGCCCGTACTGCAGCGCGTCGACCGCCGTGGCGCGCACGCAGCCGCTGGTCGTGCAGCCCGTGATCAGCAGGGTGTCGATGCGGCGGGCGGTCAGCCGCGAGATGAAGTCGGTACCGAAAAACGCGCTGGCGTACTTCTTGACGATGATCGCCTCGTCGGGGCGGCGCTCCAGCCGGGCGTCTAGCTCGACCGCCGGGGTGCCGGCGCGCAGGGTGGCCACGCCCTTCTGCTTCAGCGCCCATACCCCCGCGTCGCGCAGGTCCTGCTCCTCGTAGTACACCACCGTGTAGAAGATCGGCACCGCCGCTGCGCGCGCGGCGGCGAGCACGCGGCGAGTGGCCTCGATCTCGCGGTCCAGATTGGCGCCGAGGGGCAGGGACGGGTCGGTGAAGGCGTACACGAAGTCGATCACCGCCACTGCTGGCCGCTCGCCGAATCCGATGCGTAGGCCGAAGCCCCGCTGCGCGAAGAACGCGGCCATCTCCTGCTCGGATTGCCCAGTCATGCTAGCCTCCCCCCACTCTCACGGCCCACCGCCCGCCGGAAGCGTGGCTTCAGGATAGCACGGGCTCGCATGGCACGGCGCCCGGTGGGGTGGGCGGCCGCCTGGCTCGGCAGCCCCACACTTCTAATGGGCAGCCGTGTGGCTACCGCGGGCGCTCGCGCGACTCGCGCTCCCGGCGCACCGGCGGGTTTTTGGCGGTGGCGACCATGCGCTCGAACTCCTCTAGGAACAGGTGGGCGAAGCCCGGGTCGTCCACGATCAGCAGGTTCTCGTCGTTGTCTTTGTCCGCCCCGTCGCTGAAGTTGAACGAGCCGAACAGCGTCGTGTGCTCGTCGACGATGAACACCTTGTGGTGCATGGCGTAGGGGTTGCCGTCCTGGTACACGTCGAGGCCCGCCTGCTTCAGCTTGCCGTACTCGCTGAACCGCGTCTCCGAGCCGGTGCGCTCGAACACGCCGCTCACAGCCACGCCCGCGGCCGCGCGGTCGAGCAGCGCCTGCGCGATGCCATCGTGGGTGAACGAGAACGCCAGAAAGCGGATGCTCTGCTGGGCCTCGCGCAGCCGCGCGGCGATGCGAGCGGCAACCCGGTCCTGCGGCGCGAACAGCGTCTCCACGCGCGCGCCGTCGATGGTCACCACCGGGTGCGGCACCCCGGGCGGCTTGTTGGGCCCGAACTGGCGCGCCTCGAACAACTTGCGGAACTCCGCCGTGTAGTTGGCCGCCAGCTCCGCCGAGCGCAGCCGCGCGGCATTGTTGTTCAGCCGGTAGGTGTCACCGACGGTGAAGTTCCAGGAGCCGGTCCACACCTCCGCGCCGTCTTTGACCACGAACTTGTGGTGCATGATCGCCTGGCGCTCATCGGGCACGATCGGGATTCCCGCAGCGCGCACCTTGCCCAGGGCGGCCTGGACCTGCCCGTCGCGCGTGTTGTTGAGCGTGTCGCTGTCGATCACCATGCGCACGGTCACCCCGCGCTGGCGCGCGCGCGCCAAGGCCTCGGCCACGTTATCCAGGTCGAAGTCGTAGATGGCGATGTCGAGGCTGCGCTGGGCCTCGTCGAGAAACGCCACCAGCTTCTCGTCGAGGCCGCCGTGGCGGTTCTCGGGCCGGTCAGGGTACTTCGGCTCGGTGAAGTACACCGTGTACCAGCCGCCCGTCCCCGTGGGCACCGGCCGCGTGGGGCCGGCCAGTTCGGGCCGACCACGCAGTAGCGCCACCCCCACGACCAGGGCGACGAGTACTAGCAGGGCCACCAGCGCCAGTGCCGCCCGGTTCATCCCGTCTCCTCCCCCCGTGGCACGGGGGCGTCGAGCGCGGCGAGCAGCGCCGCCACTAGCGCCGCGCCGTCGTCGGTGTCTTTCTGGGCCGCCAGCGCGCTGGCTTGCTGCCGCAAGCGCTCGCGGGCCGCGGCCATGGCTGCCACGCTGTCATACAGCGCCGGGGTGAGCGTGGCGCCCAGCGCCTCGACCCCCGCCGCGAACTGTTCGGAGCTGAGGTCGAGACGCCGCCCCACGAGGTCGTTCAGCGCTTGCAGTACGGCGCGCTGCGCCGCCACAAGCTGCTCCAGTTCGTGCTCGGCGGCGCCGGCCGCTGGCTGCGCGGCGACGCGGGCGTGCAGTCGGTCCAGGGCCCATGCCTGCGCGGGGGCGAACTCGTCGTCGGTAAGATCGGCTCGCAGCGCCTCGTCGTCGAGCAGCCGCTCGGCGTAACGCTGCTCCAGCGCCGCGGCGTCGCCTGGCGCCGGGGCGTTGTGATCGGGGGCATCGCCGGTGGGCCGCTCCATACCTTCTCCTCGCGCTCTCTCCACTATAGGCCACTGGCCGCGTGGTCGGTCCTGTTCGCGAGGGGGCTCAGGGCTCGGTCGCCGCCGCCAGGGAGGCGGTCTGCGGGCGTGGTCCGAGCCAGGCCCGGACGGTGTCGACCAGCAGCCATACGGTCCACAGGCCGAACACCACGGTGTTGACCAGCGCGTTGGCCCACTGGACGCTGGCCAGCGGCCACGGCAGCAGCGGGGCGAGGTAGGGCTCGGCGAGATCGAAATCATGCAGCAGCATATTCGCCAGCCAGGTCACCGTCAGCACGGCGTACAGCGGCCAGAGCCGGCGATCGCTGGCGGCGGCCACGGCCAGCAGGGGGAACACGACGTACATGTGGTTCTCGTGCACCTGGGTCATGCCCATGAAGAAGGCCAGGGCAGTGTAGGCAGCGGTGGCGAACACCACGCCCGGGGTCGGCTCGCGCCAGGCGCGCAGCACGGCGAGGCCCGCGCAGGCGCCCACCAGCCCGAGCGCCACCAGGCGGTAGCTGAGCGGCGCGACCAGCACCTCTTGGTCGAGGTACCAGCGCGCGGCTCCTTGGGTGAAGCACCACCAGAGGTTGTGAGCGTTGGCCGAGACGTTGGGCATCACGCTGGCGATCGCCCGCGGCAGGCCCAGCAACTCGCGCCAGGTGCCGTGCAGGAGGTAGGGCAGCGCCACCAACAGCCCGGTCGCGGCCCCGGCGGTGCCTGCGGCCAGCGCGCCCACGAGCCCGCTACGTCGCAGCACCAGCAGCCCCAACAGCGGCAGGTAGACCCAGGCCTGCGGCTTGGCCAGGGCGGCCAGCACGACGGCCGCGCCCGCCACCGCGACGGCCACGCTCCCGCTCGTGGGGGAAGGGGTAGGGCCGGGGGGCGCCAGCGGCCAGCTCACCGCCGCCAGCGCGCCTACTACGAACAGCCCGAACACCGGGTCGGGCTGGCCCCACTGCGCTACGTCGAACCCCACCCCGGGGTTGAAGAGGTACGCCACCAGCGCGCCCAGCGCGGCGCCGCCCGGTGCCACGCGGCGCGCCACGGCGAACACCAGCGCGCCGACCAGCAGGTGCGCGCCGATGGCGGCCAGGCGCAGGAGCACTGTCAGCGTGTGGCTGCCCAGCGCGCGCTCCTCCTCGAAAGTCGGGTCCACCGCCGCGCGGTAGACCTCGCCAGCCAGCCGGTACGGTAGCAGCGTGACGGGCGGGTAGATCGCATACGTCTCGGGGTAGGTGCCGCTGTAGGCCGCATGCAGCCCCTCGACGGTCACCAGCCGCGCCCAGTACTTGTAGTGGGTCAGGTCGGCCAGCGGCCCCGGCCGGCTCAGCAGGGCGATGGCGCCGTACACCACGGCCGCCGTGAGTAGCGCCAGGCCGCCCCATAGCCCGTCGCGAGGCCGCGGGGTGCCGCGGCTCCCGGTGCTCACGGGGCACCTCGCGCCACCGCCGCGCTAGCCCCCGGCCGCGGGCTGAGGGCGGTCGTGGCGCTCGGCGCGCCTTCCTCGTCCGTGGCCTCGTCGCGCGCTCCCGTGGCCGCCTCCTCGCTCGGCGGCTCGGTGGGGCCACTCACCAGCGCGCGCTGCACGAACGCCAGGTAGTCGCCGATCTCGACCATCGGCACGTAGCGGTCGGCCAGCTGCTCCATGAACACGTGTCGGACCCACGGATCCCGTACCCAGGCCACGACCAGCGGGATGTCGAAGCCGAGCAGCCGGCCGTCGAACCGCTCGCCGCGCTCGCTCCACAGCCAGTACACCGTATCTTGGTCGAGGAAGAAGTGGTTGTCGGTGTAGGCCACCACCTCTTTGGCTCCGATATACGGCCCCTGGATATGGTAGGTGTGCAGCAGGTCGTTCACGGCGGCGGCCATCTGGCGCTGGCCGGTGCTCCCGTACCAGTAGTTCGTGGAGTAGGCGACCTGCGTATGGTACCAGTCGGTGCTGGCTGCCCAGCCCACGTACAAGGCCAGGGTGAGCGCAGCCAGCGGCGCCGCGAAGGCGGGCGCGCGGAGCACGGCGCCCAACACGAGGCCGCCCCCGAGGACCAGCGCGGCGCCCAGCGCCTCCGGCGCCTCGATCGTTCGCGGGAACATCAGCCACGTGTCGCCGAGCGCGGTGTAGGCGAACCAGGTGGCGGCCAGGACCGCCTCGCCCACCACCAGCAGCAGCACCGGTACAGCGGGCCGCGGCAGGCGCGCCCAGCTGGTGGCCAGCCAGTGGGTGATCACCACCGCCCAGAACGGCATCATGGCGATATGGTACTTGGGGAAGCCCGCCGCCAGCTTCACGAAGTACACCAACGCCACCACTGTGCCGAAGCCAAACAGCAGGTCGATCGGCTCCAGGCGCCGCTGGCGGACCAACGCCACCCCACGCGCCGCGCCCGCTGCCACGTACACGGCTGCGAGGTACGGCGACACCCAGGCCAGAATCGGCAGCGCCTGGCTCTCCAGCCGCTCGGCCAGCTCGCCCGCCTGGCCGTCGCCCAGGGCATCGCGCAGCTCTAGCCAGGTCACCTGGAACGGCATCTCGAACGGCATGCCCAGCTGCTGGCAGGCGAAGTCCCAACTGCCCCAGAACAGCAGCCCGCCGAACACCCCGATCGCCGCGGCGTGGGCCAGCCCGCGCAGTGGCTGCCCACGCAGTGTCTGATAGACGACCACCACGCCGAGCCAGAAGAACGGGGTGGTGAGCTTGGCCCAGAGCGCGAGCGCGAACAGCGCGCTGAGCGCGGCCAGCGCGGCGCCCAGCCGCCAGCCATGGGTGTCTTCGAGGCGCAGGTACGCCAGCGCCCAGACCACCAGCAGCAGGGTGAGGACGGTTCCGTCGATGTCCAGCACGAGCGCGCTTTGGATCACCAACGGGCTGACCAGGAACAAGGCGACCGCTAGCAGCGCGCCCCACTCCCGCACCGGCGCGGGGAGCGTCTGGCGTGCGAGCGCCCACACCCCTAGCGCCGTCAGCGCCATGAGCACCACCCCCACGCCCCGAGCGGTGACCTCGCTCGCCCCGAACAGCTTGATCGCCAGCCCTAGGGTGTACAGGTATAGCGGGGGATGCCACAGTCCGTATTGGTACTGCGCGCCGATCGCCCCACGGTCCCCCAGGAACCCGGCGTTGGCGTACGGCACGCCGTGCTGGGCGATAGCCTCGGCATTCCAGAAGAAGTTGACCTCGTCCCAGGCCAAGGGCGCGTTGAGCTGCGCAGCGGCCAGCCGAAAATAGGCGGCGAGGACCGCGGGCAGGAGCCAAACGGCTGGATGGCGTAGCAAGCCCAGGGCACTCACGGGCGGGAGTATACGGCGCCCGCCAGGGCCCAGCAACTCGCGCCGTGGCACGCTCGCTGCAGTCGGTGGCGGCGGCGCTCGCGGCCGGCTGCCGCGGGAAACTGGCCAGCCCGTGGTGCCCGCGTAGTACAGTGTACCCGTGCGCCGCCCGCTGCCACGGCGGGCGGGATCCCCAGTGAGCTAAGGAGAGGACCGTGCGCAGGGGGGCCGCTGCCATGGCGCTCGCGGTGCTGCTCGCGCTAGGGGTGCTCGGGGGCCTGCAGTTGGCCTACGTCGAGCGCATCCTGCCGGGCGTGCGCGCGCTGGGAGTGGACCTAGGCGGCCGGCGTCCCGCCGAGGCCGAGGCGCTGCTGGCCGCGCCAGCGGCCGCGGTGCTGGACGAGCCGGTGGTGCTCCGCGCGGGAGACACCACGCGCGCGACCACCTGGCGCGCCCTGGGCCTGCGCCTCGCCCCGGCCGAACTCGCCGCCGAGGCACAGGCGCTCGGCCATCGCGGCGATCCGCTCCGGCGCCTGCGCGAGCAGTGGCGCGCCGTCACTGGCGGGGTCGAGCTGGCCGCCGCCGAGCACTTCGACGAGCCCACGCTGGCCGCGTATCTGCAGACGCTGGCGCAAGCCGTCGCGCGGCCCCCGCGCGACGCGCGACTACTGGTGCTGCCTGACGGCACCGTGCAGTACACCAGCGCGCAGAGCGGCCAGACCCTCGCTCTCGACGCGGCCGCGGCGGCCGTGCGCGCGGCGCGGCGGATGGGCCAGCGCGAGATCGACCTGCCGCTGGAGCAGGTGCCCCCGGCCACACCCGATGCCCTGCGCAGCGAGGCCCGCGAGTTCGCCGAGCGTGTGTTGGCCGGCCCGCTAGTGCTCGAGTACGCGGGCCGCCAGTGGTCCATTGAGCGCCCTGAACTCGCCGAATGGCTGGTGTTCACGGGGGGGGCCGCCGAACCGCTGAGCGCGCGTCTCGACACCGATGCGGTGCGCCAGCGCCTGCGCGCTCTCGCCGCCGAGATCGACCAGCCGGTACTCGACGCCCGCTTCGACTGGAACGGCGGCCGCCCGCGCCTGCTGCGTCCCTCGCAGCCAGGCCAACAGCTCGATCTATCGGCTGCCGTGCAGCGCGTGCTAGAGCGCGCGACCAGCACGGAGCGCACTGTGCCACTGCCTGTCCAGACGCTCACCCCCGCGGTGGGGGACGACCCAGCAGCCCTGGGGCCACAAGAGCTGATCGAGGAGGCCAGCACCTCCTTCGCGGGTGCGATTCCCGAGAAGGCCCACAATATCCGTCTGGCCGCCGAGCGCCTGCACGGGACTGTGGTCCCCCCGGGCGGCCGCTTCTCCTTCAACCGCGAGGTGGGGCCGACCACCCTGGAGGCGGGGTTCCAATGGGGGTTCGGGATCACCAGCGGGGACAGCGGCGGGCCGCGGACTGTGCCCTCGGTAGCCGGTGGCATCTGCCAGGTGGCCACCACCCTGTTTCAGGCCTTCTTCTGGGCCGGCTACCGGTTGGAGGAGCGGCACTGGCATCTGTACTGGATCCCCGCCTACACCTCGCGTGGGGTCGTGGGGCTCGACGCGACCGTGGACGAGGAGGCCGGTCTCGACCTGCAGTTCATCAACACCACGCCCGACCCCGTGCTCATCCAGGCCGCCGTCGACGGAAGCACGGTGACCTTCCGGCTGTATGGCAAGCGCCCAGCCTGGACGGTCGAGGTAGCGCCACCGGAGATCACCAACCGCGTGCCGCCCGATCTGCAGCCGGTAGTCGAGGAGGACCCCTCACTGCCCGCCGGCCGCCGCATCGTGGTGGAGACGGCTCGCGAGGGCTTCGACGTGACCGTGGTGCGCCGGGTGACCGAGGGCACCGACGTGCGCACCCTGACCCTCAAGAGCAGCTATCGCCCCTCGCGCAACGTGACGCTCGTCGGCACCGGCGGCGCGCCCGCCCCGGCGACCAGCGCCCAGAACCGTCCCGTGGGCGCCAGCGCCCATGAGTAAGCTAGTAGTGGGCGCGGCGGCGCGCGCCGCACCGCGGGCAAGCGAACCACGCCACCCGCACGCCGCGGATGAAGCGGTGTTCCGGGTGCTCCGGATCGATGATTTGCTCCCGCCGCTCCATCGCCAGCCCGCAGCGCTCGCAGCGCGGCGGTGGCAGCGGCGGCGGCTGGAGCCGCACTAGTAGCACCACGAGTAGCACGCCCAGCGCTAGTGCCACCCACAAGGCCGGATCGAGGAGATCCACGACGCACTCCACGAACGACACGTGTGTCCGTAATAACTCCGCCGGCCTCCTCTCCACCACCTGCCACTGACGGGCGACCGCGGCACACTTTCTGCACAGAACACGGCGATGACGCGCGAGAGGGGCGTTCATGCGCACGGTCCTGATCGGCAACCCGGTCGCCGGCCGTAAGGGCGGTCTGCCCACCAATGCGAGCACGATCGACGCCGCGGTCGCCGCGCTGCACGCGGTGGGCGTGGTGCCGGACGTATGGCTTACCCGCGCCCCGGACGACCCGTTGGCCTTCGCCCGGCGGGCGGTGGCCGAGGGCTATGAGCGGATCATCGGAGCGGGCGGCGATGGTACGGTGGAGGCCATTGCCCAGGCACTAGTCGGCACCCCCGTCAGCCTCGGGGTGATGCCGCTGGGTAGCGTGATGAACTTGGCCCGCACGCTCGGTATCCCGCGCGACCTACACGAGGCCGCGCGGCTGATCGCCAGCGGCCACCTTCTATGCATGGATGTCGGCCAGGCGAACGACCGCTACTTCCTGGAGTACGCGGGGGTGGGCCTCGACGCCGCGCTGTACCCGCTCACCGAGCGTTTGGACAGTGGCCAGTGGGCGTCCCTCCGCGACCTGCTACGTGTAGTGCTGCGCTACCGCCCGCAAAAAGTCACGGTCAGCATCGATGGCGAGGTCCACACCCTGCGCGCGCTGCTAGTGGTGGTGGCCAACACGCCCTACCTCGGCCCTGCAGTGGAGCTGACCCCCGAGGCCAAGGTGGACGATGCGCGGCTGGATGTGAAAGTGTTCGACCGCTTCTCGCTCCTCGAGTTGGTTCGCTACGGGGTCCAGCTGCTGCGGGGCCAGCGGCCTCGCCACCCCCGCGTGTACTGCTTCCGCGGCCGCACCGTCGCCGTGTCGTCTAGCCGGCCGCTGCCGGCCCACGCCGACATCCAGCCAGTGGGCACGACCCCTATCACCTTCCGTGTCGTGCCCCGTGCCCTGCGCGTGATCGCCAACCCCACCCTGTGGCGGCCGAGCGAGCTCTCCCCCGTGAGTCGACCGCTGGCCACCCTCGAGACAGCGCCCCACCGCGCGGCAGCCGGCTGTTAGTGGGGGCTGCCCGCCGCCAGCGCGCCAGCGAGGATAGCGACCACCTCGTCGAGCGTCTCGCCGCGCTGGCGCACCTCAGGAGTCTCCTCCCCCAGCGGCGTCTCGCCCACGAAGCGATACAGGTCCGCGGCTCCCTGCAGGATGAGTGGGGTGAGCCCGACGTGCGCGAACGTCGCGGCGATCTCCTCCATCTCGCCTACCCACCGGTACGCCTTGGGCGGCATCCGCGGGACCGAGCCCTCGATCCAGGCGAGCAGCTGGGGCTGGCTGCGGGCCAGCTCGGCGCGTAGTGGCGCCGACAGGCCTAAACGCTCGCCCGCCACCAGCAGCTCGGTGGCCAGCGCGCAGAGCCCCTTGGTGAGCGCCGCGTAGCACATCTTCAGGCCCGAGGCCTGCCCGATCTCAGGGCCGATAGCGCGTACCTCCAGCCCCGGGACGCTCAGCGCCTCCACGGCCGTGGCCTCGGGGCCGGAGACATACAGCCGGGTCCGCGTGCTAGGGGCGCGCGGCGGCAGGCCGATGATGCCACCGTCCACGAAGCGCCCGCCGGCCGCCGCGATGTGCGCGCCGATCTCGCGCACGGTCTGCGGCGCGACGGCGTTGCACTCGACGAACAGCGGCTGCGCCCCCGTGCGTTCCAGCGCGGCCGCCATCTGCGCCGCCAATGCCCGAGCGGCTGCGGGGGGAACTACGGACAGCACGACATCGCTGCTGGCGACGACAGCGTTTAGGTCGGGCAGGCCCTCGCAGCCGGCCGCGGCAGCGAGCCGCGCGGTGCGCGCGCTGCGCCCCTGCAGGCAGGTCACGACCCGAAAGCCCGCCTGGCGCAAGACGCTGGCGATGGCATGCCCCATATCGCCCGTGCTGACGATCCCGACTGTCCGTCGCTCCATAACGCCTCCCCAGCCGCCCACGCGGCCCCTGCCTGCGGGATTATAGCGAGCACGTGCCGTCGCCCAAACAAACGGCACGGGGGCGCGGTAGCCCCCGTGCCGTGCAGGGTCGGAGCGGGTCAGTCGATGATCCGCACGGCGCCCACGTACCGCTGCTCCCAGTACGGGGTGTTCAGCGGCGTGATGGCCACGCCGACCGACTCATCGACCGCGTGGATGAACTTGCCGTCGCCGATGTAGATGCCGTTATGCGATAGGCCTGGGGTGTAGGTATCGGCGAAGAACACGATGTCGCCCGGGCGCAGTTCGTCCATCCGCACCCGGCGGCCGGCGGCGAACTGCTCGGCCATCGTTCGCTCCAGCGGATAGCCGTACGTGTTGTACACGTAGTAGACGAACCCGCTGCAGTCGAAGCCCGTGGCGGGCGAGGTCCCCGCCCAAGTGTATCGCGAGCCGACGAGCGACTGGGCGATGGCCACCAGCCGCGCCTGGTTGGGCGAGGCCGGCAGGTTGGGCAGCACCCGCGACGGGCCCGTGCTGCCGCTCGTGGTACCCGTATTGGATGCCGTGCTGGCCAGCGCCGGCAGCGGGCCCGAAGGCGACCCGATCGCGCCGGTGAGCGGGGCGATGTTCGCCGTTCCGCCTTGCTGGCCCCCTTGGGAGGGCGCCGTGGCATTGGTGGTCGTTCCCAGCGCGGGGGCCGCGTTCGCTAGCGGCACCAGCGCTGGCGCCGCGCCCGCCACGGTGTTGGTGAGCACGGCGTTGGCCGCGGCCGCCGCGGTGGGCGACGTGGGGCCAAGCGTGGGCACCGCCACGGGGCCCAGCTGCTGGGGGGCCGATGGCGCCGCCGCAACGACGGACGGAGGAGGGGCCGGTCCGCGTGGGTCCGGTCCGCCCGCCGCAAATGGCACAGGGCTAGGAGCTACCTGGGCTACCGGCCGGCCCATGGCCGGCCCCATCCATAGCGCGAGGGGGATGCTGCTTGGGTCTGGCGCGTCACTCCCCGCCGACGGTAGCGGCCCAAGGCGAGCTACGTTCGCCTCGGGCGTGTAGAGCGGCCGCCCCTCGGAAGCCGCCTGGCTCGGGGAGGTGATGAGCGTAGATCCAACGCTGAGAACGCTGAGAGCGACTCCCACCGTTGACCAGCGCACTCGCCTCGCCGCCAATAGCTTAACCTCCTTACCAGCCGGGACCGGCAGCCGTGCGGCCGCCGAACCCCGCGCCGAAAGGTAACAGAGCAGGGAGCCCCCAGCAAGGGCGGCCGCGTTACAGATTCGTGACACCACTGTAACATCCGGCCCTTGCTGCCCTCTGACGCGCCGTCCTGCTCCGTCCTCACCCCAGCTACCGCCCGCCGTTGTGCGCCGTCCGGGGCGGCTTTGCGGGTAAGCATAGCGAGCGTGGTGGCCCAGGTCCTAGGGGCAACCCGCCTGTGGCCCGCAATCACAAGTACGGCACACGACCGGACAGAAGTACCGCCCCCCACACGCCAGTCGCCGGCCGGCTGGCGGTAGCGGTGGGGGGCTCGGTGCCCCGGCAGCGGATGATGCCGGACCGCGGGGGGCCCAGCGCGCGGGCGGCGGCCGGGCGTCAAGGGGCGGCGAGCTGGCGCTGGGCTAGGGCCAGCTCGGCTAGCCGGGCGAGCGTGTCGGGCGTGAACACCGCGAAGTAGCCGCTGGCCCCCTCGACCACCACCGCCCGTGGCGTGACGAACACCTCGTACCCCTGGGGCGGGACTTCCATCAGGGCGAAGCCGATCAGGCGCAGGCGTCCCTCGTGGCGCGCGAGCGCGAGGGGGGCGTCCACGGTGACGCGCCCCCGCAGCACCGTGCGCCCGGCGAGTTCATGGCGCAGCTCCAGGGGCCCCAGACTGTATCGCTCCCCACCGTAGACGTCGATCCGCAGCCGGTCGGGCTGGACCTGTACCACCGCGGCCCGCGCACCTGCCTGGTCTAGCAGCGCCCCGGCGAGCCGCAGCTGCTCCGCCAACGATGGCGCATCGCTCTCGGCCGCCGGTGTAGTCGCCCGACGCCAGGCTTGCTGCACGACCGTGGCGGCCTCGGCGATGCCCGGCCGATGGTCGCGCCGGTAGCGCTCCAGCAGGGCGTCGAACTCCGCGGGCGGGGGATCGAGATCGATCAAACAGGTGAGCAGGAGTTGGAGATACGCCGCCTCCTCCCCGTCGACCGCACGCTCGCAGAGCGTCGCCAGGATGCGGCGGCACCACGCCGCTGGCGACACGCTCGCCTCTGCCACGGGCCTGCTCCTCCCGGCTCGGCCGCGGGGGCATGGGGGCCACACGGTGCTGCCCTGCGGCACCAGCTTGTAGTGTAGGACCGCGCCGGTCGGGCGGGCGCGCGCGCCCTGTTAAGGCTCGGTTAGGGAGCGGCCGGCGGGCGCGGCCTACTCGACGTATTTGGGCAGCTCGTCGAGGGTGGTGGCCACGAACAGCTCGGCCGGGTCGATGGGCCGGCGGGTGAGTCCCTGGGCGTGAGCGTACTGGCAGAAGGTGGCCAGCACGTGCCGGTTGGGGGCGAAACCGTACACCCAGGGGTCGGGCCCCAGGAGCGCCTTCTGCTCGTCGAGCAGCTCCCGTACCCAGGCCAGCGCGACCGTGCGCGGGTTCTCTAGGTACGCGTAGGCTTGCTGCTTAGCTCGCGTGAAGGCGTCCAAGAGGCTACGCGCGACCCAGGGGTGTGCCTCCAGCACGCGGTTGCGGATCACCACCGTGTGCATGATCGGGAAGATGCCAGTGCGGCGGAAGTACGCCTGCTCGACCGCGCGGCTATCCGGCCACAGCCGGCGCACCCGCGGGTCGCCCCGTAGCAGCGACGGCAGGATCTCCGGGTACAGTGCGGCGTCCAGCTCGCCCTCCACCAGCAGGGTGTCGATGTTGGCGTCGGCCGGCAGGCGCTCCACCCGCACGCCCGGGGGGAGCGACAACGGGAGGTCCTCCTCGTGCTGGGCGAACCAGCGCACGCGGTCCAGGGGCACACCGTACTCGCTGGCCAGTATGCCGCGCATCCACACACCCGCCGTGGTCTGCCAGGTGCGCACCGCGACCCGCTTGCCGATCAGGTCCTCTGGCCGCTCGATCCCCGCCGCGGCGCGGACGAACACGAACGAGTGGCGAAAGCGGCGGTGCGGGAACACGGGGATCGCCGTGTAGGGCAGGTCGCCCTCGCGCGAGACGAGGTAGCTGGCCAGCGAGTACTCGCAGATATCGAACTCCTGGCCACGTGCCAGCCGCCAGTGCCGCTCGGGCGAGGGCATGGTGAGGGGAATCAAGTCGATCCCCTGCGGCACAACGGTCCCCTGGAGGAGCCCTCGTGTGAGGTCGTAGTCGCCACAGGCCAGTGTCAAAGTTAGGCGTGCCATGTACCCTTCCTCCTCCGGCCCGCCCCGACGCGTCATCCCGCCGCGGGCGGCCGCTGCAGGGCGGCCAGCAGTGTGTCGACCGCCGGCCGGTCGGTCGGGTCCCGGCACGGGTGCACGAACGCCAGGTGTCCCTGGGGATCGACGATGAAGTCGCCCCCGAGCTGGAGCGGGTCCTCGCCGGGCGGTGCCTCTTGGCGGCGGCCGGCCAGCAGCAGCCGCCCGTAGCGTACCCACACCCGCGGCTGCAGTACGTCCCACCACGCCGCGCGCTCCAGCCCATACGCACGGTACACGCGGCGCTCGCGGTCGACCAGCAGGGGGAACGGCAACTGGTGCCGGCGCGCGTACGCCTCGGCCCGCTCCAGGGGATCGAACGCGATGGCCAGGACCTCGGCCTGGCGCGCTTGCAGCTCGGCGTAGCGGCGGCGCAACTGCGCCAGGTGCTCGGCGCAGAGCAGTCAGCCCAGGTAACGCAGGAACACGAGGAGCACCCAACGCCCTCGGTACGCTTCCAGGGCGAGCGTCCCGCCGCCCACGCGGGGTAGGGTGAACGTTGGAGCCGGCGCGCCGACCTGTAGTGGCATCTGGCCCTCCGCGGGACCTCCCGTTACTCCATGATAGCCAGGGCGATCGTCCGCGCACAGGGGCCGCGCCGCTCCAGCCAGGCCATGGGGAGTGGCGGGTATACTAGGGACGTGAGCGAGCACGACCTGCCCGAGGCCCTACGCACCTACAGCCCTTGCTTCGTCTGCGGCGCGGACAACCGCGCGGGGGTCCAGGCGCGCTTCGCCCTAGGGCCAGGGCCCGACGAGGTACGCGCCGAGTTCGTGGCCGCGCCCCACCACCGGGGCTATCCCGATCGCCTGCACGGCGGCGTGCTCGCCAGCGTGCTCGACGAGACGCTCGGGCGGGCGGTGGCCTTGCACGGGCACTGGACATTTACCGCGCGGTTGGAAGTGCGCTTCCGCCAGCCCGTGCCCCTCGGGGCGCGCGTGGAGGTCGTCGCCCGGCAGGTGCGCGATCGGGGGCGCTTCGTGCAGGCCGAGGGCGAAGCCCGGCTGGCCGATGGCCGTGTGGTGGCCGAGGCCACCGGCCTGTTCCACAAGTTGCCGCCGCAGGAGGAGGCGCAGCTGCGCGCTGCGGTCTGGCCCGTGCCGGACAGCGCCCCATGACCGCGCCGCCCGCGACTCAGCCGCTCGTCGAGGATCGGGCGCCGACGCCGTTCTCCCTGCCCCCATTGGCCTTCCCGCACCGCGCGCCCGGTAGCACGATCCTCCTGTTCGTGCGCCATGCCGAGGTGCGCAACCCACGCAACGTGGTCTACGGGCGGCTCCCGCGGTTCGGGCTGAGCCCGCGCGGGCGCGCGCAGGCCGAGCGAGTCGCCGCGTTCCTCGCCGAGCTGCCACTAGCGGCGATCTACTCGAGCCCCTTGCTGCGCGCGCGCCAGACCGCGCAGGCTATCGCCGCCCGGCACCCCCACCTGCGCGTGCGCCAGGCCAGCGCGCTGTTGGAGATCCGCACCGGCTGGCAGGGCACGCCGAACCAGGACGTCCCCAAAGGGACCAGCTTTTATGTCAATCGACGGGCGGCCGACGACGAGTCGATCGAGGACGTGCTGGCGCGGCTGCAGGCCTTCGTGCGCCGGCTGCTGCGCCGCCACCCGGGCGCGATCGTGGTCTGCGTGGGCCACGCCGACCCGATCGCCATCCTCACGCTCGCCGCTGCGGGCACGACCGTCACTCCCCAGCTGCTCCAGCAGCCCGTGGCACCAGCTCGGGGCGCGGTGACCATCTTCGAGTATCCCACGCCCACCGCCGCCCCCATCCTCAGCTACGCCAACCCGCAGGACCCCGAGCCTCAGGCGCCGGGCCAGTACAGCGGGACTAGCCACGCGGACGGTGCGACGGCCCCTGCCGCGGCGGCCCAGCCCGCCGAGCGGGGGGGCAATGGGCGAGCCGCGCCCGGCGACACCACCACGGGCGTTCACGGCGTGTAGATGCCACTCGACTCTTCGTACTTGCGCAGCCGCTCCGGGGGGAGGTAGCGCTGCTCCAACTCGCGCAGGCGCGGGAAGCCGAGCAGGTCGTTGATCCGGAAGTTAGCCAGCGGATGGCCACGTGTCCGCTGCTGCAAGGCCGCGACGGCCGCCGCGCCGCGCTGCCGCAGGTCGTGCAAGTAGTCCCAGCTCGCCAGGTTGGCCACCGTCCACGCGGCCCCGGGGTAGAAGGCCACGGCGTAGCCGAGCGCCTGCAGCTCTTCCCAGGTGGGCGGCGGCTGCACGGCGTAGGTATCGCCCATGATCGGCACCTCCGCGTCGACCTCCCGTACCCCCGCCACGAACGCGGCTATCTCCTCGCGCGACTCGGGGCCGGCGAAGTACACGACATCCACCCCCGCCTCGCGGCGGTAGGCCTGTGCGCGGCGGATCGCTTCCGCCAGCCCGCCGCCCGCGGCATGGCGCGCGTCGGTGCGCGCGACGACCACGAAATCGGGGTCCAGCTCGCGCTTGGCGTCCATCGCCGCGCGGAACTTGCCGATGGCCTCGTCGAGTGGTACCAGCTCGATGCCCGCCACATGTCCGCAGCGCTTGGGGTACGCTTGGTCCTCGAGGTGCACCCCCGCGGCGCCCGCCTGGAGGAAGCGCTGCACGGTGTGCCGCACGTTCAGCGCGTTACCGTAGCCGGTGTCGGCGTCGCACAGCAACGGGATCTGCACGGCGCTGGCGATGTAGCCCGCGTTGAGCACCATCTCGGTGAGAGTCGCCAGGCCCGCATCGGGCAGGCCGAGCAGGCAGTTGGCGGTCCCGCCGCCCGACATGTGCACGGCCTCGAAGCCGGCGGCCTCCACCATGCGGGCTTGCAAAGCGTTGGCCACCCCGGGCAGCACGAACAGCTCGCGCCGATAGAACAGCTCACGCAGGCGAGTGGTCTTGCGCACGGCCGCACCTCCCCGGCGTTCATGGGCCGGCCCGCCCACACAGGCCGGCGCGCCCGAGGGGAGTGTACTCGGAAGGCGCAGTGGCGGGCGCCCCGCCCCGCGGGGACACGCGGGGCGCAGCGGGGGAGGCGCCTACTCGCCGACCGCGCGGGGCCGCGTGCTGGTAGCCTCGGGGAGCATGACCCCACGGCGCGGGCGCATCTCGCGCGCGGCCGCGTCGAGCGGGCGCATCGTGATCTGGCCGTCGAGCCAGGCGCCGTCCTCGATGCGGAGCGTCCCCACGCGCAGCGCGCCGCGCACCAGTGCCGACGCGCGCACCAGGCAGCGGCCCTGGCACTCCACCTCGGCGTCGAGCCGCCCACTGATCACCAGCTCGGCGGCCGTCACCTGGCCCTCCAACTGGGCTCCTTGCTCGACGAGCACTGGTGCGTTGCTCTCCAGCGCGCCACGCAAGGTGCCGCCGAGCCGCACGGGCTCGCGCGTGCGCAGCGTTCCCTCCGCCACCGCGCCCGGGGCGATCACGGTGCCGCTGCTTTTCCCATAGGGGCCCGCGGCGAGCGTGCGGCCCCGCGGCTCCTCGTTGGCGCGTTGTAGAATGGCCATCTATCCTCCCCGCGCGGCCGGCGCTCGGCCGCTTTGCTCGTGCCCGCGGCGCGGCTCGCACTCAGAGTGTAGGCAGCCCGTGATCACGAAGCGGTTACGTGTCGCCTCCCGTGCGTAACGAACACGCTACGCGGTCGTTTGATCTGCGTTGCCGGTTTTGTGAGCCCTTGGTATGCTCCTACCGCCGCAGCAGGGAGGAGCGGGCCGCGCGGCAGGCTAGACCACCCCCCACGAGGGTCGCTTGAGCGCCACGCCGTCCGAGACGCCGCTGACGCCGCAGACCTGGTGCCGGCGCATCCTCACGGCGCTGAACCATCACAAGGTGGAGGGCCCGGAGGCCGGCTACCTCGAGATGCTGCTGGCCTACTTCATCGAGCTGAATCCCCCAGCCGCGGAGTTCGCCGGGCTGCTGCAGCAGTACTGCGCGGACGCGCGCCCCGGGATCGCCGACGCGGCGGCGCTGCTGCTTCGCGCCTGGCAGCGCGGACACGCGCCGGCGGCCGCGGGCGAGCGGCGGCTGCCGCTGGGCGAGCTGCTGCGCACGCTGGGAGCGCTGCTCGACCAGAGCCGCCCGCGCGCCGCCTTCCTGCGCCTCGAAGCGGATGGCGTGGTTCTGCACCCCTTCGAGGGGAGCGCGGTACGTCGCAGCCTCGCCGAGCTCCAGCAGGAGATCGCGGCGCGCTCCGCTCTGCGCGGGCAGGTGCAGCGCCCGGCCGTAGCGGCCCACTGGGAGAGCGCGCTGCGCGCGGTGGGCACCGCGCTCGACCAGCGTCGTGCCGCCCTGCCCTTGGACCTTGTCGTGACTTACCACACGGTCGTGGTGGAGGGCGCCGCGCTGCACGGCATCTACGCCCTCAGCTCGCAGGGGACCGTGCGGGAGCTTCTCCTTTCCGTCCCCAGCGAGCCGCCAGCGGCCCAGGGCGAGGCGCCGGCTACCTGAGTCGAAGGGGGGGCCTATGCGACGATGGGTGAGACATGCTCCGACCGCAGCCGCCCGGTATCGGGGCGGGGGACACTGCGGACGCCCGCGCCGGCTCGCTCTGGCCAGTCTCGTCCTGCTGGCCCTGCTGCTGCGCCCAGGCGTGGCAGCGTGGGCCCAAGTCGTCTGCCCCGAGGAACATGACCGCATCTCCAACGCCTGTCTGCTGGGCGTACCGGGCCAGGACGGGGTAGTCGTCCAAGAGGCGCTCACCGCGCCCGGCCAGACGCGCACATATACGTTCCGGGTCACGCAGCCCGCGGCGGCGCACATCTACCTCGGCGACCAGTGGTACGACATCGATCTGGCGCTCGTCCGCGACCCGCCCCCGGGCTCGGTGGCCCCGGGCGAGGAGATCGGGCGCTGGTACTTCGTGGCGGAGGCCCGCACGGCGGAGCGCCGGGTCCTCCAGTTCGTTCGGCCGGAGATCATCGTCGAACAGCTGAGCCCCGACTCCTATACGCTGGTGGTGGTCGCGGGCGATGGGCGCAGCTACGATCCGGCTCGCCCGTACACCCTGCGGGTCGCGCTCACCCCGCCGGTGTGCGCCGCGGCGCGCGACGCCGACAACCGCTACCAGCTTGCCCTGACCATCGATCCGGCCGAGCCGACGCCGTTCAGCCTGCTGTCGTTCAACGCGATCATCTCGCCCCCGTACAGCGACCTGTTCGATTTCGACTGGTGGCTCGACGGCGTCGCGGTCCCGGAAGAGCTGCGCACGACGCTGCAAGTCGCGGCCAGCGAGCTGAGCCTCACGCGCGACGGCAGCCACCGCGTGGCCGTGAGGGCGCGCGGCGTGCGCGAGTATCCGGATCCCGAGCCGCAGTACCGGCAGGTGCCGCCCACGCTCGCCATCGAGTGCACCTTCCGCTTGTAAAAAAAACCGCGTGGAGAGCCCGCGCGGCCCCGGTCCGTGCCGCTATAATGGGTGACCTTGCGAACGGACGAACGGAGAACGATCCGATGGCTGGCGTGCCCGAGGCCGTGCGGCGCTTCGAAGAACACGACCCCAACTTTCTCAACGACCTGGCGGCCACGGCGGCCGACGCCTTCGCGCCCGGCGCCCTGGAGGTCAAGTACAAGTTCTTGCTGGCCATGGCGCTCGATGCCCAGGCCAACCATCCTAGTGGCGTCAAGGCGTTCGCCCGCCGTGCGCGCGACGCTGGCGCGACCGAGCGCGAGATCGTCGAGGCCCTGCGGGTGGTGTTCTATCTCGGGGGGATGCAGGCGCTGGTCACCGGCGCGGCGGCGCTGGACTGAGCCCGCAGCCATAGCGCCGGGCCGCCAGCGCGAGCGCCGCCGTGGTGCCCAGCGGCACGCTGGCGGCGATCAGGAACATCGTTTCGTAGGAGCTGTGGCCTAGCACCCAGCCCATCGTGACGGCGCCGCTGCCGACGCCCACGCTGAAGGCGCCCCCGACTAGCCCCAGCGCGGTGCCCCGCGTGGTGGGCGTCGAGACATCATCGGCCAGCCCAATGGTCGTGGGGTGGAACGCCGCGTAGCCGATCCCGTAGACCAGCGCCGACAGCAACAGCAGCCAGACCGGCGGGTGCAGCGCTAGTGCAGCCACTCCCGCCGCTACCAGCAGGGTGGCCGGCAGCAGCAGCCGCACGCGGCCCAGCCGATCAGACAGCCGGCCCATCAACGCGCGCAGCGCCACCACCGCCAGCGCCTGGGCGCTGAAGTAGAGCCCCGGATTGGCGAGCCCCAGCCCCAGCGCGTAGGCTGGCAGGAACGTCAGCACGGTGCCCCAGGTGACCGACATCCCCGCCAGGGTCAGGGCCGCGAAGTACACCAGGGGGTGCAGCCGGGCCGGCGCCTGCGGCGGGACGGTCGCACGGGCGGGCGGCTCGCGCAGCGCCCAGCCAGTGGCCAGCGCCGCGGCGGCCATGGCCAGCGTGAGCGCGAAGGCCGCCCCGCTGCCGCTCCCTTGAAGCAGTGCTACCCCGGTCGGCGGACCGACGAGCACGGCCAGCGTGGTGAATGTGCCATAGATCCCGATCGCCTCGCCTCGGCGCGCGGGCGGGGCCACTTCGGTCGTCAGCACCACGGCGCCTGTTTGGGCCAGTCCATAGCCCGAGCCGAGCAGCAGGCAAGCCAGGAACAGTGCGACCGGGCTGGGCACGGCCCCGGCCAGCAGCGCGCCGGCGGCGAGCAGCGCGGGGCCGACTCGTACCAGGCGCGTGCGCGGGCCGCGCGCCAGTAGCCGCCCGCCACCCAGCTGTGCGGCGAGCCCGCAGGCGGTGGACGCCGCGGGAAACAGCCCCAGCGCTGTCTCGGGCACGCCCAGAGCGAGCGCGTGCAGCGCCAGCACGCCGAGGAAGGTGTACGCCGCCGTCCAGATGGTGAGCGAGAGCAGACACGCCAGGGCGAAGGCCCGCGACCACAGCCGCGGCGCCAGGGCCGCGGTCACCGCAGCCGCCCGATTTCCTCGACCGCCGCCGGGTTCTCCAGCGCCGTGAGGTCGCCGAGGTCCTGCCGGCCCAGGTACGCGGCACGGATCACCCGGCGCAGGATCTTGGCGTTGCGTGTCTTGGGCAGTTCGCGTACGAAATGGACCGTCTGCGGGCGCAGCGCGCGGCCCAGCTCGCGGACGATCGCCTCGGCCACCTCGGCGCGCAGCGCGTCGGTGGGCTCGTAGCCCGGCTGCAACACAGCGAACACCACGATCGCCTCGCCCTTCACGGGGTCGGGCACGCCGATCGCCGCCGCCTCGCTCACCGCCGGGTGCGCGACCGCCGCCGACTCGACCTCGGCGGGCCCCACGCGCTTGCCCGCCACCTTGAGCGTGTCGTCCGAGCGGCCGAGCAGATACCAGTAGCCGTCGTCGTCGATCAGCGCCCAGTCGCCGTGCACCCACAGGTGTGGCCAGCGCGACCAGTAGGTCTCCAGGTACCGCTCGCGATCGCGCCAGAACCCGTGCGTCATGCCCACCCACGGCTGGCGGATGACCAGCTCGCCCACCTGGCCGCGCACGGGCTGGCCGGCGTCGTCGACCACGTCGGCCGCCATGCCGGGAATCGGGCCGTTGAAAGCGCACGGCTTGATCGGCGCGATGGGGATGCAGCTCAGGATGCCGCCGCTGATCTCAGTGCCCCCCGTGTAGTTGATCACGGGGCAGCGACCGCCCCCTACCTGCTCGAAGAACCACCACCACGGCTCCGGGTTCCACGGCTCGCCGGTGCTGCCCAGGATGCGCAGGCTGGACCGATCGTGGCCCCGTAGGGGCTCGGCGCCGTAGCGCATCAGGGCGCGCACAGCGGTGGGCGAGATGCCCAAGTGCGTGACGCGGTAGCGCGCGGTGTAGGCCCAGAGGCGGTCGGGGGTGGGGTAATCGGGGGTGCCCTCGTACAGGCACATCGTGGCCCCCAGGGTCAGCGCGCCGATGATCAGCCACGGCCCCATCATCCAGCCCAGGTCGGTGAGCCAGAAGATGCGGTCGCCCGCCTGCAGATCGAAGCAGTACGCCAGGTCGAGCGTGGCCTTGATCGGGAAGCCGTGGTGGACGTGCAGGGCGCCCTTGGGCCGGCCGGTGGTGCCCGACGTGTAGATGATCATGAACGGATCTTCGCCCCGCGTGCGCTCGGTCGGTAGCGCGGCGGGCTGGTCGGCCACCACCTCGTGCCACCACACGTCGCGGGGGGCGGTCCAGGGAATCGCCCGGCCCAGCCGGCGATACACTAGTACGTGCTCGACGCTAGGCACCTGGGCCACCGCCTCGTCGGCCGTCTCCTTCATGGGCACTGGGGCGCCGCGGCGCGGGAAGCCATCCGCGGTGATCAGCAGGCGCGCCTCGCAGTCGGCCAGGCGACTGGCGACCGCTGTCGCGCCGTAGCCCGAGAAGATCGGTGTGTAGATGGCGCCGAGCTTGGCCACCGCCAGCACGGCGATCGCTGCCTCCGGCCCCATGGGCAAGAAGATGCCCACGCGGTCGCCCTTGCCTACGCCCAGCGCCCGCAGGGCCCCGGCCAGCCGGCAGACCTCGGCCTGGAGCTCCGCGTAGGTCAGCTGGCGGGTGCTGCCGTCGTCGCCCTCCCACAGGATGGCGGGCTGGGTGCGCTGGGGGCCGGCGGCGCGGCGGTCGAGCGCGTTGTGCACGAGGTTGAACTGGCCGTCCACGAACCAGTGCGCGAAGGGGGCGCCCTCGCGGAGGTCGAGCACCGCGCGGAACGGCGTGTACCAGGCTAGGTCGAGGTCGGCGATCACCGCGCGGTAGAACCAGTCGGGGTCAGCGGCGGCGCGCTCGAGCAGCGCCGGGTAGCTGGCGAGGCCGTGGCGCGCTAGAAAGCGGGCCAGGCGGGTGGCGGCGGCCTGCTCGGGGGAGGGCCGCCAGGCAATGGCCGGGCGCGCGGCGGCCGCGCCATCGGCCACCGGTGCATCCGGCCCGAGCGGGGAATGCTCCATCGCCCACCTCCTTCGGTCGTGCCCTGGCCTCATTGTTGGGCACGGCCCCGCACGGTGCAACGGGATCGTAGGGGACCAGCGTCACCCCCGCCAGTGGCGACCGCGGCTCAATAGCTGGTCGTCTCGAAGGGCCGCAGGCCGTAGAACTGGTCGTGCTGCACGATGCGCTCGAGCTGGTCGAGCGGCAGCAGCAACCAGCGGCATTGGCCGTCGGGGCACCAGTCCGCGAGCTGGTCGCGGACGCTCGCGAGAGGCATGGGCTGGTTGCCGTTGGCCAGGTAGATGCGGAAGACCGCCTCGAGGATCGGCATGTCGGGGGCGATGTAGCCCTTCTTGGCCGAGCAGCACTCGCGGATGCGGCGCAGCGGCCGTGCGGCGAACGGCACGCGGCGCACCTCGATGGTGGCGCGGCGCGTCTTCGGGTCGTAGACCGTCTGGCGTTCCTCGGTCTCTTCCCCGGCCGCGGCGCGCCGCTGGCACTCCGCGCACATGCGGCTGAGCACGATCTCGGTGAACGAGAGGTCGTGCTCTTGGTACCAGCGCTCGTCGATGTGGTACTGCGTCCGGGGCGCCGGCTCGGCCGCGATCTCGCGCGAGGGGCGCTCTTCCAGTTCGAGGTCCATGTCGCGCATCGCTCGTCACCGCCACACGCAGCGGGGCGCCGCAGCGCCCCGCGGTTGATGCGCGCGCCTGACTAGCGCGCTTCTAGGGCTTGCAGCGCGGCGTCCGAGATCTCCAGGTTGGTGTGCACGCGCTGCACGTCGTCGAGCTCTTCGAGTTTCTCCATCAGGCGCAGGGTGGCCGCGGCCTGCTTCTCATCGAGGGTCAGCGTGGTCTTGGGGACCATCGTCACTTCGGCAGCGGCGATCCGCACGCCCTGCTGCTCCAGGGCCGCGCGGACCGCGTCGAGATCGGCGGGCCGCGTCAGCACCTCGATGGTGCCGTCTTCGACACGCACATCTTCTGCCCCGGCGTCGATGGCCAGCAAGCCCAGCTCGTCGGGGTCGCGGTCGGGCTGCTCGACGGTGATCACCCCGCGCGACTCGAACATCCAGGCCACGCAGCCGCTTTCCCCCAGGCTGCCCCCCCCGCGGGTGAACACGCTGCGCACCTCGGCCACCGTACGGTTGCGATTGTCGGTCAGCGCCTCGACCAGGATAGCAGCGCCGCCGGGGCCGTAGCCCTCGTAGATGACCTCCTCCAGCGCCGCGGCCTCGCCACCGCCAGTGGCCCGCTTGATAGCGCGCTCGATGTTCTCCAGGGGCATGCTGGCATCCCGTGCCCGCTGGATGGCGTGGCGCAATCGCGGGTTGCCATCGGGATCGGGGCCGCCCTCGCGCGCGGCAATGGTGATCTCCCGGCCGAGCTTGGTGAACAACTGCCCGCGCCTGGCGTCCGCGGCGCCCTTCTGCCGCTTGATCTGCGACCACTTCGAGTGACCGGACACCGCCCACCCCTCGCACTGTACAGGAGATTGCCTATCATTGTACCAGACGTGGCGGCCCGCCGAGCAATCGCGGCCCGCTACCAGTCCGCCCCGGGCCAGCGCGTCGCGGGGCGGGCGGGCTGGGGCCGGAACAGTAGCGTCAGCGCGACGCCGACCACGAAGCCGCCGATATGGGCCCAGAACGCCACGCCGCCGGTCTCCGCGGGGACCCCGAGCTGCCCCAGCCCCGCCACGAGCTGCGTCACGAACCAGAAGCCGATCAGCAGCAGCGCCGGGATGCGGGGGAGCAGGATGATGGGCCCTAGGAACAGCAGCGTGCGCACCTGCGCGCTAGGGAACAGCACCAGGTAGGCGCCGAGCACGCCCGCGATGGCGCCGCTCGCGCCAATACTGGGCACCGTGGACATCGGGGCGACGGCGATCTGGGCCACGTGGGCCCCGAGCCCGCACGCGAAGTAGAAGAGCAAGTAGCCCAGGTGGCCGAACGCGTCCTCCACGTTGTCGCCGAAGATCCAGAGGTAGAGCATGTTGAAGCCCAGGTGCAACAGCCCCGCGTGCAGGAACATCGAGGTGACCAACGTCAAGTAGGGTGACCCGAGCGGCGCGCGCGGCACGAGGTCGCGCCCGGTCACGATCTCCAGGGGAATCGCCCCGTAGGCGCGGATGAACCCCTCGAGCTGGGGGCCCAACGCCAGTTCGTACACGAACACCAGGATGTTCAGCAGCAGGAGCGCGACCGTGACCATCGGCGGGCGGCGCGCGCGGGGTTCGTCTTTCAGCGGGATCACGCGGGCCTCCCTCCTCGGGATTCGGAGCGGCCCGCCGCGCCGCCGCCCGCCAGGCGGTGGCGCCGGCGCTCCCGAGCGACGGTAGTCCTTCTGCTATAATACCGTCCACTTACCCGCGGCATACGCGCGGTGGCAACTTCAGCAAAGGTGGAGACGATGAAGAGCTACTCGGCCGAGCACATCCACAACGTGGTGCTCCTCTCGCACGGCGGAGCGGGCAAGACGTCGCTGGCCGAGGCGCTGCTCTTTGTATCGGGCGCGATCACCCGCCTCGGCCGCGTCGACGACGGCAACACCGTCGCCGACTACGACCCCGACGAGATCAAGCGCCGCATGTCCGTCTCGACCGCGCTGGTTCCGGTGGAGTGGGCGGAGCACAAGCTCAACCTGCTCGATACCCCGGGGTACGCCGACTTCTTCGGCGAGGTGTGTGGCGCGGTACGCGTGGCCGACGCGGCCCTGTTCCTGCTCGACGGCGTGGCGGGCGTGCAGGTGGGCACCGAGCTGACCTGGAAGCAGGCCGATGGCTACCAGCTGCCCCGGGCCGTGTTCGTGAACAAGCTCGACCGCGAGAACGCCAGCTTCGACCAGGCGCTGGAGAGCCTGCGCAAAGTGTTCGGCGGCAGCATCGTGCCATTGACTGCGCCGATCGGCCGCGAGCAGAACTTCCGCGGGGTGGTGGATCTGGTCACCCTCCGCGCCTGGGGCGAGGGGCGCGAGGAGCTGCCCCTCGACGACGCCACGCGCCAGGCGGCCGAGCCGTACCGCGAGCGGTTGATCGAGGCGGTCGCCGAGCTGGACGACGCGCTGATCACCAAGTACCTCGAAGGGGAAGCGCTCACGCCCGAGGAGATCGCCGCCGCGCTGCGCCAGGGCATCGCCGCGCGGCGGCTCGTGCCGGTCCTGTGCGGCTCGGCGACGACGCTGCGCGGCATCGTGCCGCTGCTAGACGCCCTGGGCCGCTACCTACCCAGCGCGGCCCAAATGCCGCTGCTGCTGGATAGCGGCGAGACGCAGCCCCCGGCGCCCGATGGGCCGCTCGCCGCGCTGGTGTTCAAGACCATCTCCGATCCCTATCTCGGGCGGCTGAACTTCTTCCGCGTCTACCAGGGCACGCTCGCCTCCGACTCGCACGTGTGGAACGCGGTCAAGGGCCGCGACGAGCGCATCGGGCAGCTGTTCTTCATGCGCGGCAAGACGCAGATCCCCACCCCGCAGGTGCCCGCGGGCGACATCGGCGCCGTGGCCAAGCTCCAGGAGACGGCCACCGGCGACACGCTGACCACCAAGGAGGCGAACATCCGCCTGCGGGGCATCACCTTCCCCGAGCCGGCCTACGCGGCCGCCATCCAGCCCAAGACGAAAGCCGACACCGACAAGCTGAGCAACGCCCTGCAGCGGATCTGCGAGGAGGACCCGTCGCTACGCGTGCGGCGCGACGAGGCGACCAAGGAGACGATCATCGAGGGGCTGGGCGAGTCGCATATCGAGAGCGCCGTGGAGCGCATGCAGCGCAAGTTCGGCGTGGGTGTAGTGGTCGGCGAGCCGAAGGTCGCCTACCGCGAGACCATCACCACCACCGCACGCGCCCAGGGCCGCTTCAAGCGCCAGACGGGCGGCCACGGCATGTACGGCGACACGTGGCTCGAGGTCGAGCCCCTGCCGCGCGGCAGCGGCTTCGAGTTCGTCGACCGCATCGTGGGCGGTGTGGTGCCCAAGCAGTTCATCCCCGCGGTCGAGAAGGGCGTGCGCGAGGCGATGGAGGAGGGGCTGCTGGCCGGCTACCCGATGGTCGACGTGCGCGTGACGCTGTACGACGGCTCGTACCATTCGGTGGACTCCAGCGAGATGGCGTTCCGCATCGCCGCCTCGATGGGGTTCAAGAAGGCGGCCGAGGCCGCGCGCCCCGTGCTGCTGGAACCGATCATGGCCGTGGAGATCACCGTGCCCGACGAGTTCACGGGCGACGTGATGGGCGACCTCAACAGCAAGCGCGCCCGCGTGCTGGGCATGGAGCCGCGTGATGGCCGCACGGTGATCTCGGCGAACGTGCCCCAGGCGGAGATGCTGCACTATGCGGCCGATCTGCGCTCGCTCACCCAGGGGCGCGGCTATTACACCATGCGCTTCTCGCACTACGAGGAGGTGCCGCCGCACCTGGCGCAGCAGATCATCGCCAAGGCGCAGAAGGAGCGCGAGACGGCCGCCAGCCGCTAGCCCGTCCCCGCAGGGGGAGGCGGCTCGCGCAGCAGCGCCCGCGCCCGCTCGATGTCCTGCGCGATCTGGGCGCGCAGCTCGGCCACCGAGCCGAACCGCTGGACAGGGCGCACGCGGTCCAGAAAGGCGAACGCCAGCGCGCGGCCGTAGAGGTCGCCGGCATAGTCCAGCAGGTGCACCTCTAGCAACGGCTGGGGATCGTCGAACGTCGGCCGGCTGCCCAGGTTCGCCACCGCTGGCCAGGTGCCCTCCTCGATCGTCGCCTGGCCGACGTACACTCCAGGGGCGGGTACCACACGCCCGCCGGGGGGCCGCAGGTTGGCGGTGGGGAAGCCGAGTTGGCGGCCCCGCCGGGCGCCACCGACTACCGCCCCCTGCACGCGGTAGGGGCGCCCCAGCAGCTGCGCCGCCGCGCGCACGTCCCCGGCTAGCAGCAGCTCCCGGATGCGCGAGCTGCTGATCGGCCGGTCGCCGTCGTAGACGGGCGGCAGCGCGTGCACGCTGAAGCCGAGCTGGGCCCCGAGCGCCGCCAGCGTGGCCGGTGATCCACTCCGCTGGTGCCCGAAGCGGAAGTTCTCGCCGACCCAGATCCCGACGACCGGGTAGCGCGCGCACAGCGCCGCCACGAACTCCTCCGGGCGCATCTGGGCAACCGCGGGCGTGAACGGCCACACGCACACCTCGTCGACGCCCTGCTCGCGGATGAGCTGCACCCGCTCGTCGGTGGTGGTCAGGTCGGGCGGGGCCTCGGCCGGCCGCAGGACATGCTCCGGGTCGGGATCGAAGGTGACGGCGACCACCCGGGCGCCCTGCCGCCGCCCCGCCGCTACCGCACCCCGCAGCAGCGCCTGGTGGCCGCGGTGGACCCCGTCGAACGCCCCGAGGACCACGATCACCGGCTGCCCTCCGGCCAGCGGCGCCGCCTGCTCTGCCACCTTGTTCCTGCCTCCCCTGGCCACTACGCTCCGGCCGCCGCGTCGGTGGTTAGCAACAGTTGCGGCTGCCAGTGCGCGCCCGCCCCGCGCAGCAATCCCAGAAACCGCCCGTCAGCCGTGTAGGCTCGCGCTTCGACCGCCGCGCTGCGCCGCCCGGGAATGGGTCTGCCGTGGACGAAGTATCGCACCTCGGCGGGGGTCAAGACGACGGCCGGCAGCTCCAGGCAGACCACGTCGGGTGGCAGCAGGACGGCTGGCAGGCGGCCGGCGCCCGCCGCGCGCTCGAGCGCCTCCGGTGGGACCGCCTCCGCAAGGGTGAACCGCCCAACTTGCAGGCGGACCAGCGCCTCCAGATACGCACCGCAGCCCAGCGCCTCGCCGAGGTCGCGCGCCAGTGCTCGCACGTAAGTGCCTTTCGAGCAGTGCAGCGCGATCGACAGGCGCGGGGGGGCCCAACCGAGCAGGGCGATGCCGTGGATGGTGATCGGCCGGGCGGCGAGCTGGAGCGCCTCGCCGCGGCGCGCACGGCGGTAGGCGGGCTGGCCCGCCAGCTTGACCGCTGAGAACGTGGGCGGCACCTGCGCTTGCGGGCCCACCAGCGTGCCGAGCGCGCGGACGACTTGCTCTAGCCGGAGGGCCGTGGGGTCGCGCACGGCGAGCACGCGGCCCTCGGCATCGCAGGTGTCGGTGGTGACTCCCAGCACGATATCGGCTGCGTACAGCTTGTGGCCGGCGGCCACACGCTCGGCGAGCCGCGTCGCGCGGCCCAGGCAGAGCGGGAGCACGCCGCCGGCCAGGGGATCGAGCGTGCCGGCATGGCCCACCCGCTGCTGGCCCAAGCGGCGGCGGACGAACGCCACCGCGTCGTGCGAGGTCCAGCCGATCGGCTTGCAGAAGTTCAGAAAGCCGTCGTAACCGGTCACGCCTGGCCCTGCGGCGGCGCGGCGTCGGGCGGCGGGGCTTGCTCGATCTCGCGCAGCAGCGACAGGACCCGCGCACCGCGAGCGATGGAGGTGTCGAGGTGGAACTCCAGCGCGGGCAGGCGGCGCGTGCGCAGCCGGGGGCCCAGTTCGCGCCGCAGGTAGCCCGAGGCATGTCGCAGAGCACGCAGCGCGTCGGCCGCCTCCTCCTCGGACCCCAGCACGCTGACATACACCTTGCTCACGGTCAGGTCCGGCGCCGTCTCGACGCCGGTAATACTGATCACGCCCCCCAGGCGCGGGTCGCGCATCTCACGCTGCAGCAGATCCGCGAGCGTATCGCGGATCTGCTCGTTCAGCCGCAGGATACCCCGTCTGGTCATCGTCCGCCGTGGTGGTCGCCGCGCGCGACCACTAACTCACCAGCTCGCGCTCGTACGTCTCGACGCGATCGCCCGGCTGGAAGTCGTTGAAGTTCTCGAACGTCATGCCGCACTCCTGCCCGGCGACCACCTCGCGCACGTCCTCCTTCACGCGGCGCAGCGAGGCGATCTTGCCCTCGTAGATAACCTCGCGGCCCCGATAGATGCGCGCCAGCGCGCCGCGCTGGAGGCGGCCCTCGGTGACCAGGCACCCGGCGGCCTGCCCCGCCTTACCGGCCTTGAACGTGGCGCGGATTTCCGCCTGGCCGCGCACCACCTCCCGGTACTCCGGCTCCAGCAGGCCGGCCAGGGCTTTGCGTAGGTCGTCGACCAAGTGATAGATGACATCGTACAGGCGGATGTCCACGCCCTGGCTCTCGGCCAGCCGCCGGGCGCTCGGCTCGGCGCGCACGTTGAACCCGATGATGATCCCCTTCGAGGCCGCCGCCAGCATCACGTCCGAGTCGGTCACGTTGCCGGTGCCCGAGTGCAGCACCTTGATGTGGATGCCCGTCTCCTCCTCCAGCCGCTGCACGGAGGTAAGGATCGGCTCGATAGAACCCTGCACGTCGGTCTTCACGATTAGCACCAGCTCCTTGACCTCGCCGGCCTGGAGCTGACTGGACAGGTTGAGCAGTGTCACCGTGGAGCGGGCGGAGGCGGCGTCCGCGGCCTGGAGCAGCGGCTGGATCAGGCTGCGCGCGGTCTTCTCGTCCGGCACCACTTGGAAGCGGTCGCCCGCCGTTGGCACGCCGTTGAGGCCCAAGATCTCCACGGGCTCCGCCGGGCCCGCCTTGCGCACGCGCTTGCCGCGGTCGTTGAATAGCGCCTTGACCTTGCCATAGGTGGTGCCCACCACCACGATGTCGCCGACCTCGAGGGTACCGTTCTGGACCAGCACCGTGGCCACCGGCCCGCGCGTACGGTCGAGCTTGGCCTCGATCACCACGCCCTCGGCTGGCCGGTGGGGGTTGGCCTTGAGGTCCAAGATGTCGGCGACTAGGAGCACAACCTCGAGCAGCTCGTCCAGGCCCTGCTTGGTCTTGGCCGACACGGGTACAGCGGGCACGTCGCCGCCGTAGGCCTCGACCACCACGCCGATCTCGGCGAGCTGCTGCAGCACGCGGTCAGGCTGGGCGTTCGGCTTATCGATCTTGTTGACGGCTACCACCATCGGCACGTTGGCCGCCTGGCAGTGGGCCACGGCCTCGCGCGTCTGCGGCATCACGCCGTCGTCCGCCGCCACGACGAGGATCACGATATCGGTGACCTGCGCGCCGCGGGCGCGCATGGCGGTGAACGCCTCGTGGCCTGGGGTATCCAGGAAGGTGATCTTGCGGCCCTGGACCTCGACCTGGTAGGCGCCGATATGCTGGGTGATCCCGCCCGCCTCGGCGGCCGTGACGCGCGTGTTGCGGATGGCGTCCAGCAGGCTCGTCTTCCCGTGGTCGACGTGCCCCATCACCGTGACCACTGGCGGACGGGTAACCAGGGCGCCGGTGTCCTCTTCCGCGACCAGGGTGGTCGGGCCAGTGGGCGTTTCGGGCGCCGCTGCCTCGTGCACCTCGAACCCCAGGGCGGTTGCCACCTTGGCTGCGGTCTCGAAATCGATCGTCTGGTTGATGGTAAGCAGAATGTTCTGTTTGACTAGTTCCGTAATGACCTGCGAGGCCGAGACGCCGAGGCGCTCGGCCAGCTCCTGGACGGTCATGCGCGCCGGTAGCTCGACCGGTTGGCGCTCGAGCACCGCTGGCGCCCCGGGCGCGCCCGGGCGGCCGAACGGAGGACGGCCGCGCGCGGGGCCGTTACGGCCCGCCGGACGCCCGGCGGGTCGCCGGGCAGTATTAC
This sequence comes from Chloroflexota bacterium, assembly GCA_035294645.1. GTDB lineage: Bacteria > Chloroflexota > UBA6077 > UBA6077 > JAJPHF01 > JADGHJ01. The sequence goes on along the minus strand of DATGKN010000161.1, from coordinate 75,504 downwards.
CACGAGGTGGTCGCGCCATAGGGCACCCCCTTGTGCTGGGCTGCCACCAGCCCTCTCCTCGAAGCAGGCGCGCCAGGGACAGGCGCCTGCGGCAGCGAATGCAGTGTGGCTACTTGCAGTTTACGGTAGCGCTCGCTCGGCGTGGCCGGTGTCTGCGCCGTGCGGCGCGGCCGCGGCGGCCCCGCAGCCCCGGGCGCCGGGGCGCACCGCCGGCGTGCGCAGCGCCCTTCAGGGCGCCGACCGGCTTACTCCGTGCGCCAGCCGCTCCAGAACCGTGTCGCGCGCTTGCAGCAGCGCCTCGCGGTCCGCGGGTGTCAGGGACGCCCGTAAGGCGCGGGCCAGCGCGTCGCGTTTCAGCGCTGCCGCCCAGCACTCCGCGGTGCGGCACAGGTAGGCGCCGCGGCCCGCGGCCTTGCCCGTGGGGTCGACCGCGATCGTGCCGGCGGGCGAGCGCACGATGCGCACCAGCTCTCGCTTCGGGCGCTCCTGGCGGCAGCCCACGCAGGTGCGGATCGGCACATGGCGCTGGCGCGGGGCGGGCATACTAGCTCCCTGCCGGCCGCGCGCCGGGGGCCGCCGCGGCCGGCGCGCTCTCCGCCCCGCGCGCGGCTGGCGCGGCATCGCTGCGGATGTCGATCCGCCAGCCGGTGAGCTTGGCGGCGAGGCGAGCGTTCTGCCCCTCCTTGCCGATCGCAAGCGATAGCTGCCGCTCAGGCACCAGCACCCGTGCCGTCTTGGTGTCTTCCACGATGTCCACGCTCAGCACGGTCGCGGGGCTGAGCGCGTTGGCCACGAACACGGCCGGGTCGGGCGCCCATTGGATCACGTCGATCTTCTCGCCGCTCAGCTCGTTGACCACGTTCTGGATGCGCACGCCGCGCAGCCCGACACAGGCGCCGACGGGATCGACTCCCTCCTGCCGCGCCACTACGGCCACCTTCGCGCGGGCACCGGGCTCGCGCGCGATCGCCTTGATCTCCACGGTGCCGTTGAAGATCTCCGGCACTTCCTGCTCCAGCAACCGGCGCAGCATCAGCTTGTGCGCGCGCGAGACGAGCACCTGCGGCCCTTTCGGCGTGTCGTGGACCTCGTAGATGACCACGCGCAAGCGCTGGTTCGGATAGTAGCGCTCGGTGGGGATCCATTCGCTGCGCGGCATCAGCGCCTCGACCTTGTCCAGCTCAATGATGGCCCCCGCCTGATCGATGCGCTGCACCTGGCCGTGGACGATCTCGCCCTGCCGCTCCACGAACTGGTCGTATACGCGGCGACGCTCGGCCTCGCGCAGTTTCTGCAACACCACCTGCTTGGCCGTCTGCGCCGCGATGCGGCCGAACTGGCTGCCGGTGGGCGTGACCTCGATGCGCACCGTGCCCCCCACCCGCGCTTGCGGGTCGTACTGGCGCGCCTCGTCGAGGGCGATCTCGTCGGGCCCCTCGGCCGGTCGATCAACCACCGTGCGCTCCACATAGATCCGGGGCGTTCCCGTTTCCGGATCGAGCTTGGCGAGCACCGTCTGCGGCGCGTTGGGCACGTTGCGGCGATAGGCGGACACGAGCGCCGCCTCGAACGCCTCGACGACGACCTCCTTCGGTACGCCCTTCTCGCTGCTGAGCATGTGGACCGCAGTTAGAAACTCGCTCTTCATCGCTCGCCGGCTCCCCCGCGGCCCGCGCCGCGCGGCTCAGGCTACACCCGTGCGCGGGCATGGCGGCCGCGCGCTACAACAAAAAAGTGGGGGTTACCCACTCTCTTCCGGCACGCCTTGCTACTGCACAGAGTATAGCACTCCGCCCCGGGCCCGGGCAAAGCGCGTAGGACCCCCTGCCCCGCCCAGCCGGGCTGGGCCGCGCGCGGGGGCGAGACGGCTCAGCGCGGCACGCCCCAGTCGATGGGCGGAGCTGGCGAGACGAGATCCGAGACGATCAGCACCCCCATGAGAGCCAGCAGCAGGGCGATACCCACCGCGTGGACCAACTCGGCGCGCTCGGGCGCGATGCGCTGGCCGCGCACCGTCTCGATCACCAAGAAGAGTAGGCGGCCGCCATCGAGCCCGGGCAGCGGTAGCAGGTTGACCACGCCGAGCCCGGCGCTGAACGCCGCCGTGAGCATCAGCAGCGGGAACAGCAGGCCCGTCTCGCCGACCGTGCTCGCCGCGTCGCCAACTAGCCGCCCCATGTTCACGATCCCGATCGGGCGCGCCTGGTCGGGCGTAATGGCTCCCTGCACGAGCAGCACGGGCAGCGAGAGGGTAAGGGTGACCAGCCGCCAGGTCTGCTCCACCCCGTGGGCCAGAGCTGCCCCCGGGTCGTAGCGCAGCGGCTGCGCTTCGAGCACCGTTCCGTGCAAGCTCACTCCGATGGTACCGCTGCCGGCGACGCCCGGGGGGCGCGGCGTGACGGGCAGAGCAAGCTCCTGGCCGTCGCGTTGCACGCGCACCACAATCTCCCGGCCGGCGTTGGCACGGGCCAGGCGCTGTAGCACCTCGATGGTCGGCACAGGCTGGTCGTTTACGGCCAGGAGCACGTCGCCGGCCCGGAGTCCTGCGGCTTGCGCCGGCGAGTCCGGCAGCACGCTGCCGACCTCGATGCGCATGAGCGTGGGGGTCGGCACGCCCGAGAGGTACGCGGCCGCGAATAGCGCCACCGCCAACACGAAGTTCATCCCCGAGCCCGCGAACAGCACGATGAACCGCGCCAGCGGGCTCTTGCTGGCAAAGCTGTCGGGCTCTTTCGGGTCGTCCTCGCCCAGGATGCGGACGAACGCGCCGAGTGGGATCCAGTTGAGCGAATACACCACGCCGCCGATCTCCTTGCCGGCCAGGCGTGGGGGAAAGCCGAACCCGAACTCCTCGACCTTCATCCGCGCCAGACGCGCGGTGACGAAGTGGCCCAGCTCGTGCACGAGCATCAGCAGGCTCAGCACGGGGATGATCATCAAGTAGCTGCGGTGGTCCCACAGCGCGGTCAATGGGTCCATCATAGCGTCCTTGTCGTGTTGCGGGCGCGCCTACACGGCCACGCCCGCCGCAACCTCCTCACTCATGCGGCGCGCCCACGCGTCCGCGGCCAACACCACCTCCAGCGAGGTCGCCGGCATGGGCGCATGGCGCGCGAGGACCTCTTCCACCACGCGCGGGATCTGCTCGAACGGTAGCTTCCCGGCCAAGAACAACCCCACGGCGGCGTCGTCCGCGCCGCTGAGCACCGCGGGGTACGTCTGCCCCCGGGCCGCCGCTTCCAAGGCTAGGTACATGCAGCGGAAGCGCTCGCGGTCCACCTCGGCGAACGTGAGCCGCCCGAGCTGGGCCAAGTCGAGGCGCGGCACCGGGCACGGCCACCGCTCGGGGTAGCTGAGCGCGTACTGGATGGGCAGGCGCATGTCCGGCACGGCGAGCTGCGCCTTCACGGAGCCGTCGACGAACTCGACCAGCGAGTGCACGATGCTCTCGCGGTGCAGCAGCACGCGGATGCGCTCCAGCGGCACGCCGAACAGCCACGAGGCCTCGATCACCTCCAGCCCCTTGTTCATCAACGTGGCGGAATCGATGGTGATCTTGGCGCCCATACGCCAGGTAGGATGTTGCAGCGCCTCGGCGGGCGTCACGGCGCGCAGGCGCTCCAGGGGCAGGTCGCGAAACGCCCCGCCCGAGGCAGTAAGGATCAACGCGGCCACCTCGGCCGCACTCCCCTCGGGCGTTCCCTCTCCCCGCAAACACTGCCAGATAGCATTGTGCTCGCTGTCGATGGGCAGCACGGCGACCTGGTGGGCCCGGGCGGCGGCCATGACTAGATGCCCCGCCATCACCAGCGCCTCTTTGTTGGCCAGTGCCACTGTCTTCCCGGCCTCGATAGCGGCTAGCGTGGGGCGCAGGCCGTGGCGGCCCACCACGGCCAGCAGCACGAAGTCGGCGGCGCATTCCTGCACCAGCGTGGTGAGCGCCTCGGGGCCGGTCAGGAGGCGACCGGCGGGGACCTCCGCGGCGGGCGCGGGGGGCTCGGCGAGCGCGGCCAGCGCCGGGCGCCAGGTAGCGAGCTGCTCGGCGAACAGCGGCGACCAGCGCCCAGCCGCGAGCGCCACGACCTCGAAGCGATCGGGATGGGCCGCTACCACCTCGAGCGCTTGCCGGCCGATCGAGCCCGTGGAGCCCAAGATCGCCAGTCGTTTGCGCACGCGCTCACCTACCAACGCCCGCTACGTAGTAGTATGCTACCATCCCCGCGGCCAGAAGACTATCGAGCCGGTCCAGCAGGCCCCCATGGCCCAGCAGGAGCCGGCTGCTGTCCTTGGCGCCGAGCTGGCGCTTGATGAAGCTCTCGCACAGGTCGCCGGCGGGGGCCGCGACACCGATCAACACGCCCAGCCCCGCGACCTGCCAGAGGGGGCGGCCGGTGGCTGGCCACAGGGCCCCGAGCAGCAGCGCGGCCACGCCGGCTGCCAGCACGCCCGCCACCGCGCCCTCCCAAGACTTGTGCGGGCTCAGGCGCGGCGCGAGCTTGGTGCGCCCCCAACGGCGGCCGACGAAGAACGCGGCGATATCGGCGGTCCAGGTGCACAGAAACACGGCGCGCACCCAGTACTCGCCCGCGGGCAGGGCACGCAGGAGCAGGAAGTACGCCAGCAGGCCGCCGACGTACAATGCCGGGGCGAGCGTGGCGAACCAGTCGAGCAAGCTGTCGCCGTGGGCATGGCGCCAAGCGGCCCAGCAGAGCGCGAGGAAGCTACTTACGGCTAGCGCGTGGAACGCGAGGTGGTCGCCGAGGGCTGGCGCGACCGCCAGCAGGGCTGCAGTGGGCACGCCTAGGGCCCAGGCAGGCCGCTGGCCCGCGCGGTGGAGCAGCGTGTAGAACTCGGCCGCGCCCCACACGGCGAACAGGGGCACCACCACCAGGTACACCCAGAGGTCGAGCCCTGCCAGCCCCCAGAGGGCGGCGCCGAGCACCAGCGCGGGCAGCACCCGCTGCGTAACCATCCCGGCTCTACCCCACGCGCTCGCCCTCGCCCCGGCCGCGCGCCTACTGGAGCACGCGGCCGAAGCGGCGCTGGCGCTGGCTGTAGGCGCAGAGCGCTAGATAGAAGTCCTCTTTGCTGAAGTCGGGCCAGTGCTTCGGGGTCGAGAAGTACTCGGCGTAGGCGGCCTGCCAGAGCAGAAAGTTGCTCAGCCGCATCTCGCCGGCGGTGCGGATGATCAGGTCGGGGTCGGGCATCCCCGCGGTGTGCAGGTAGGAGGCGAACAACTCCTCGGTGACCTCTTCCGGGCGGATGCCGTCGGCGAGGATGCGGCGCACCGCCTGCAGGATCTCCGCGCGCCCGCCGTAGTTGAATGCCACATTGAGCGTCAGCCGGGTGTTGTGGCGTGTCAGGTCGACCGCGTGTTGCACTTTCTGCCGCAGGGTCTCGGGCAGCCCCTCGGGGCTGCCCAGGTGGCGCAGGCGCACCCCGTTGGCGTGCAGTTCGGCCAGCTCGCGGTCGATCACCTCGGCCAGGATGGCCAACAGCCCGTCGACCTCCTCGCGCGGCCGGTACCAGTTCTCGGTCGAGAAGGCGTACAGCGTGAGCATCGGGACGCCGAACTCGACGCACGCCTCGATGATGCGGCGGGTGTTCTCGGTACCCGCGCGGTGGCCGGCCAGGCGGGGCAGGCCGCGCGCCTGGGCCCAGCGCCCGTTGCCATCCATGATGATGGCCACGTGGCGGGGCACATGGGGCAGCGGGGGCCACGCTTCGACGGGCTGTTCGCGACTCGCCAGCATCAGATCTCCATGATCTCCGCTTCCTTGCGCCGGCCGACCTCGTCGACCTGCCCGATCATGCTGTCGGTGAGCTTCTGCAAGCGCTCCTGCGCGCGGCGCACCTCGGCCTCCGGCAGGTGTTGTTCCTTCTCCGCCTTGCGGATCTCCTCCAGGGCGTCGCGGCGGCAGTTGCGGACGGCCACGCGCGCCTCCTCGACCCGCTTGTGGACCTGCTTGACGAGGTCGCGGCGGCGCTCCTCGTTCAGCGGCGGGACCACCAGCCGCACCACATTGCCGTCGCTGCTGGGCGTGAGGCCGAGGTCAGCCTTCTGGATCGCTTTCTCGATCGCCGGCAGCAGCTTCTTGTCCCACGGCTGGATCACCAGCAAGCGCGGTTCGGGCACCGAGATGGTGGCCACGCCATTGAGCGGGGTGGGCGCGCCGTAGTAGTCGACCTGCACCCGTTCGAGCAGGGCGGGCGAGGCGCGCCCGGTGCGGATGGCGCTGAGATCGTGCTGCAGGGCTTCGATCGCGCGCTTCATCTTGCGTTCGGCCGTCTGATGGACCTGGTCGAGCATGGCTCCTCTCCGCCCTAGCTGATGAGCGTTCCAACCTCCGCGCCACAGACGATCCGCCGCAGGTTGCTCGGCTCGCGCAGGTCGAAGACGATGATCGGCAGCCGGTTGTCCATGCACAGCGCTAGTGCCGTGCTGTCCATCACCTGGAGCCCCCGCTGGAGCGCCTCCTGGTAGCTCAGCTCGCGGAAGCGCCGCGCCTCGGGATACTGGTGGGGGTCGCGGTCGTAGACGCCGTCGACCCGGTTCTTGGCCATCAGCAACACCTCGGCGCCGATCTCCAGCGAGCGCAGCGCCGCCGCCGTATCGGTGGTGAAGAAGGGGTTGCCGGTGCCGCAGCCGAAGATCACCACGCGCCCCTTCTCCAGGTGGCGGATCGCGCGCCGGCGGATGTACGGCTCGGCGACCTCGGCCATAGTGATCGCCGTCTGCACGCGTGTCTGGATGCCGCGGCGCTCCAGGCCGTTCTGCAGGGCTAGGGCGTTGAGCACCGTGGCCAGCATGCCCATGTAGTCGGCGGTGGCGCGATCCATCCCGGTGTGGGTGGCGGTCTCGCCGCGCCAGATATTCCCGCCCCCGATGACCACGGCCACTTGCACGCCGAGGGCGACCACCTCGGCCACACGCTCGGCCACATAATCGACCGTGCGGGCGTCGATGCCATACGCCTGGTCACCCTGCATGGCCTCGCCGCTCAGCTTGAGCATGATGCGGCGATAGCGCCGTTCGGCCACCGTTGGCCCTCCCGTGGTGGGCGCGGGACGAGCGGCGCTCGCCGCCGCGCCGGCTCGCTCAGCCGCCCAGCTCGAAGCGAGCGAAGCGCCGGATCGTGATGTTCTCGCCGAACGTCGCGATCGCCCCCTTGAGTAGGTCGCGGATCGTCTGGCGGTTGTCGCGGATATACGCCTGGTCGAGCAGCGCCTCTCCATCGGGCGCAGCGCCGTCGCCCGTGGGCTCGTCGCCGACGCGCGCCGGGTTCATGGCGGCGACCTGCATGGCGATCTCGTGGGCGAGTTCGCGGAACTGCGGGTTGCGCGCCACGAAGTCGGTCTCGCAGTTCAGCTCGACCAGGGCACCGACGCGCCCGCCGGCATGGATGTACGCCTCGACGAGGCCCTGGCGCGTCTCGCGGCCGGCCTTTTTCTCGGCGCGCTCGAGGCCCTGCTGCCGCAGCAGCTCGATCGCGCGCTCCTCGTCGCCCCCGGTCTGCTCCAGGGCGCGCCGGCAGTCCATGACACCCGCGCCAGTCCGCTCGCGCAGTTTTTTCACCTGGTCAGCAGTGATCGCCAACGTGCTCCTCCCTCCGCCCGGGCGCGCCGCCCGCGGCGCGCCCGGGGGCCTCGCGGCTAGCGGACCGCGCCGGCCTCCTCGATGTCCTCCTCATCGGGCTCGAAGATCTGGCTCAGCCCGGCCTCGGCCACCTGCGCGTCGGTGCCGACCAGTTCCTCGGCCTCCTCCGTCTCGTCGGCCAGTGCCGCCTCGCGCTGCTGCCGCCCCTCGACTAGCGCGTCGGCAATCCGCCCCACGATCAGCCGGATAGCGCGGATCGCGTCGTCATTGGCTGGGATCGGGTAGTCGATGAGGTCGGGGTTGCAGTTGGTATCCACCATCGCCACGATGGGGATCTCCAGCCGCCGCGCCTCGGCCACAGCGATGTACTCGCGGTGCGGGTCGACGATAAACACGGCATCGGGCAGCCGGCGCATGGTCCGCAGCCCGCCCAGCAGGCGGGTGAGCCGGTCGAGCTCGTCCTGCAGGCGCGTGGCCTCTTTCTTCGGCAGCGTCTCGAACTCGCCCCGCTCCTTGCGGCGCTCCAGCTCCTCTAGCCGCTGGATGCGGCGCGAGATGGTCACGAAGTTGGTCAGCGTGCCGCCCAGCCAGCGCTGGTTGACCCAGGGCATCCCGGCGCGCTGGGCCTCCTCCTGGATCGTGTCCTGCGCCTGCTTCTTGGTGCCGACGAACAGCATGACGCCGCCGCGCGCCGCCAGGTCGCGGGCGAACGCCATCGCCTCGTCCAACCGCCGCACGGTCTGCTGCAGGTCGATGATGTGGATCCCGTTGCGCTCGGTGAAGATGAACGAGCGCATGCGGGGGTCCCAGCGGCGGGTCTGGTGGCCGAAGTGGACCCCGGCCTCCAGTAGCAGTTTCATCGAAACGGGTGCGGGCATTCGAGCAACTCCTTTCGCGTTATCACCTCCGCGACCTTCGCCCCGCGCGGGAACCGTGAGCACGGCACGCCCGTGCAGTCCAGTCGCGTGCGAGATGCCTGTGGGCGCCAGGGATGGATTATAGCAGGTCGGGCCCCGCGGTCGGGCCCTGCCGGTGCTCGGCCAGGCAGCGCCGGGCCCCCGGGCGCTACGTGCGTGGCGCCGGCCGGCCGAGCAGCGCCTCGTACATGCCGTCGGCGGCCAGCCAGCGCACCACGATCGCCCGCCGCATCGCCAGCCGGCCGCGCCGCTGCGCCTCCGGGGTCGTCGCCAGCCGGTTGACCAGCGCCACCGCCTGCGCGCCGTGCTCTTCCTCGACCCCAGCGTGCACCGCGAAGAAGCCCAGGTACTCGTCGGGTACGCCGTAGTGCGTGCGGAACGCCTCCAGGAACCGCGCCGAGGCGATGGCGTTGACCGACTCGGTGGCGATGGCGCCGCCGCATAGCGCCTCCAGCAGGCCCTCGCGCTGGAGCTGGAACAGCTCGTTCTTCTCGATCACGATGTGTGGCAGGTACTCGGTGCCGAACAGCTCCTCCTGGCTGATGCCCAGCCCCTCGGCCAGCTTCACGTACAGCAGCGCGTGCGCCGGCTCGCGCTTGCCGATCAGGTCCTCGCCCGCCTCCTCGATGAGTACCGGGATGATGGCACGCTGCAGGTGCAGGTCCTCGAGGCTCGGGCGGAAGCTGCCGATCGAGGCCAGCCGCACCGCCGCGTGCCGCACCGTGTCCAGGAAGAAGGCGCCCTGCTGCTTGACCCACTCGCGCAGCTGCGCGCGGGTCAGCTCGCCCGCGCACACCGCGCGTGACAGCGGGTGGTGCAGCCAGGGGTGCGTGCGCTTGGCCTCGGCGACCAGCGCCTCGCCATAGCTCAGCTCCGTCTCGACCGCCATGGTCGCTCCTCCTCAACAGCCGGCCGCGCGGCTACAGGGCCAGCAGGTCGCGGCCGACCACCACCGGACCGCGATAGTGCTGCTGGGCGGCTTCGAGCCACATGGTATCCCCGACCGCCGGGTCGTCGCACGGCACCAGGTGCGACAGCACCAGCGTGCGGGCACCGGCCTCGGCGGCGGCGCGCCCGGCGTCGGGCGCCGGGGTGTGGCTGGCCAGCAGGTGCGCCAGCTGCCGGCGCGCGTTGCCCACCCGCGCCACCAGCCGCTCCAGCGCGGGGACGTACATCGCCTCGTGGACCAGCAGATCCGCGTCCCGCGCCAGGGCCACCAGGGCGGGGCAGTACGTCGTGTCGCCCGAGATGACGATCGAGCGCGCGGGCGTCTCGAAGCGGTAGGCGAACGCCGGGGCCACCGGCGGGTGGTGCACCACCGCGGCGGTCACCCGCAGCCGCTCCGTTTCCAGCACCACCCCGGGGCCGTCGAGCTCGCGCACCTGGAACAGCGGCGCGAACGGCACGCGCCCCTCGTCCGCGGTGCGGATGGCGATGTCGTAGGCGTTCAGACGCAGGAACAGCTCGCGCATCTCCGCCAGCGGCGGCGGCCCGATCACGGTGACCGGCGTGCGCAGCCCGCTGGCCCACGCCAGCCAGAGCAGGTTGCCGACGTCGGCGTTGTGGTCGGAGTGGTGGTGCGTGAGGTACACGGAGCGCAGCGCCGTGAGCGGCACCCCGGCCAGCACGAGCTGGCGGGCGACGCCATAGCCGCAATCGATCACGTGCGCCTCGCCATCGAGCACCAGCACCTGGGCCGGGGAGGCGCGGCAGGGGTTGGGGCGGGGGCCACCCGCGGTACCCAGCAGGATCAGGCGCGCGGCGTCCGCGGGGAGTGGGGCCGTAGCGGGGTGGTCGTGCATAGCAGCTCCGACTCGATGATACTTTGATACGCTTGACACTTTTGATGCTTTTCGGGGGCCGTGCCGGCCGCCGCGCGGCTGCGATGCGGCTTTGATCAGCGCTCTGGCCCTTGCAAGCGCGTCGTAACCGCCCGACCGCTAGGCTGATGAGCGGTTGCCCGCTGCGGCGCCGGTTCCGCTTGGCGCCGCGCACCGACCAGTACCTGCACCAAGTGGGAGCGCCATGCTGCGTGACGACGCCCCGCGCGCCCGCCCGGCGCCCGCGCCGTACTACCGCGACGAGCTGGTCACGATCTACCACGCCGACAGCGCCGACCTCGGCTTTCTGCCCGCGGACAGCGTGCAGCTGGTAGTGACCAGCCCGCCATATAACCTGGGCAAAGATTATGGTACCGCCCGCGACGACGCGACCTACCAGGCGTATCTGGCCTGGTGCCGCACCTGGTGCGGCGAGCTGCTGCGGGTGCTGGAGCCGGGCGGGCGCCTATGCCTGAACCTCCCGCTGGATATCAATGTCAGCTTCGAGGCGGGCCGGCGCCGCTCGGCCAAGCAGCCGGTGCTCGCCGACCTCACCAGCCTGCTCGTGCGCGAGCTGGGATTCGTGTACAACACGACCATCTTGTGGCTGGAGGGCAATATCTCCAAGCGCACGGCGTGGGGCAGCTGGCTATCGGCCGCCGATCCCTGGGTCAACACCGCAGCCGAGGCCATCCTGGTCGTTTCCAAGGGCACGCGGCGGCGCCCGGCGCGCGGGCGCACCTCCGATATCGCTCGCGACGACTTTCTGGATTGGACGCTCGGCCTGTGGCGCTTCCCGGGGCAGAACCCGCGCGAGCACGGCCACCCGGCGCCGTTTCCCGAGGAGCTGCCGCGGCGGCTGATCCAGCTGTACAGCTTCCGCGAGGACACGGTGCTCGACCCGTTCCTGGGCTCTGGCACGACTTGCTGCGTGGCCAAGCGGCTGGGCCGGCGGGCGATCGGGGTGGAGATCGACCCGCGCTATTGCGCCGTCGCCGCCCGGCGCTGCCGCCAGCTCGCCGCGCCCAACACCGCGCCGCGCGCCAGCGAATAGCCGGCGGCAGCCGGCATCTGGCCCGGTGTCCCGGCCGCCCTGCACGGCGGGCCCAGCTTTCGGGGCGGCGGTGGACTGGCTCGGGCCACGCGGCACAGCGCACGAGGAGGAGGAGTCGACAATGCGTGTGGAGCGCCTCGACGCCCAACTGCTGCGCTTCCCCATGCTGGCTAGCCACCGCGACCAGCCCGATGCCCAGATGGAGGTACTGCTGGTCACTGCCCATGCTGGCGAGCACTGGGGGCTGGGCCTCACCTTCACCGTGCAGCCCGGCGGCGGGCTAGCCGTGCGCGCGCTGGTGGACCACGTCCTGCGCCCGCTGGTGGTGGGGCAGCACGCCTACCACACCGAGCGCCTCTGGGCCGCGATGTACCAGGCCACGCACCGGCTCGGGCGCGGCATCGCAGCGCTAGCCATCGCGGCCATCGACATGGCATTGTGGGACCTCAAGGCGCGCGCCGCGGGCGTGCCGCTGGCCGACTATCTGGGTGGGTACCGCGACCGCGTGCCGGCCTACGGCAGCGGGCGGTCGAGCCACCAGTTCGCGGTGGACGAGCTGGTCGCCCAGGCGCGGGCGCAGTGCGCCGAGGGGCTGGCCGGGGTGAAGATCCGCATCGGCGCGCGGCCGCTGGCCGAGGACCTGGCGCGCGTGCGCGCGGTGCGCGAGGCGCTCGGGCCCGCCGCGCGGCTGATGGTGGACGCCAACGAGCGCTACACGCTCAGCGACGCGCTGTGGCTGGCGCCGCGGCTGGCCGAGCTGGGGGTGTACTGGTTCGAGGAGCCGCTGGACGCCGAGCACGTCGACGCCTACGCCGTGCTGGCGCGCCAGTCGCCGGTGCCTATCGCCGTGGGCGAGCATCTCCAGAGCCGCCACGCCTTCGCGGCCTACGCGCGCCAGGGCGCCGCGCACATCCTGCAGCCCGACGTGGCCATGCTGGGCGGGGTGACCGAGTTCCTGAAGATCGCCGCGGTGGCCGACGCCGCCGGCCTGCCCATCGCCCCGCACTTCCTACACCAGTTCCACATCCACCTGGCCGCGGCGATCCCGAACAGCCTGGTGGTGGAGCACTTCCCGGCGCTCGACTTCCTGTTCCTGCCCGAGGAGCGCTGCGAGGTGCGCGCGGGGGACATGCTGGTGCCGCGCCGGCCTGGCTTTGGCCTCACCCCGCGCCCCGAGGTGGTGGCCGAGTACCGCGTGCCGTAGCCGCGCCACGCCGCGCCGCCCCGTGGCGCGACCGTGGTCCCCGGCCCAGGGGGGCGCAGTGGGGCTGTGCCAGCCGCCGCGCGGCCCGGGCTGGTCCGTCGTGCGCGCGGCGCCGCCTCGCTGCCAAGAGCGTCAGTCACGTGTGCATCTCGAAGCGGGCCGTTTGGCGCCGCGGATCGGTACTTCACGCCCTACACTGGCCGCGGAGCGAGCCGCATACTCGGGGAGCAATCGCCGAGGGCGGCTCGATGTGCGGACAGGAGGCGGAGCGATGCGGAGGGTCGGGCGTGCGATCATCGTGCTGGTGCTGAGCGCCGGATGGTGGGCGCCCGGCGCGGCACAGGCCCAGGACGTGACCGCGCTGCCGGCGGCCTGGCCGTCGGGAAGCGGGCGCGAGGCGGGCGCTGCGCTGCCCAGTGGACTCGGCGTCGACCCGGGAGCGGTGGCGGCCGTGGCGGCCGAGCTGCTCCAGCGGGGCGCCGAGGCGGCGCGGGCCGGCGACCTGGCCGGCGCGGCGGCCCAGTTCGGCCGCGCGCTCCAGCTCGACCCCCAGGCGGCCGAGGCGTACATCGGTCGTGGGGGCGCGCGCCTGCGGCTGGGCGACGCCCAGGGCGCCGTGGAGGACTTCACTCAGGCGCTGCGCCTGCGACCCGATGAGGCGGCCGTGTACGCCGACCGTGGCTTCGCCCGCGCACGCCTAGGCGACCTGGCCGGCGCGGTGAGCGACTACACCCAGGCGCTGCGCCTCGATCCGTCCCTGGCCGAGGCGTACAACAACCGCGGCTTCGCGCGGCTGCGCCTGGGCGACCCGAGCGCGGCGCTCGCCGACTTCGACCGCGCGCTCCAGCTCAACCCGAGCTACGTGGAGGCGCTCAACAACCGCGGCTTCGCGCGCGCGCGGCTCGGCGACCTGCGTGGCGCCGTGCAAGACTATACGCAGGCCATCACCCTCGCGCCGACCTACGCCACGGCGTACAACAACCGCGGCAACGCCCGCGCGCGGCTGGGGGACTCGCGCGGCGCGGTCGACGACTACACCCAGGCGCTGCGGCTCAACCCGAGCTACCCCGAAGCGTACAGCAACCGCGGCTTGGCCCGCGCCGAGCTGGGCGACTGGACGGGCGCGCTCGATGACTACGCCCAGGCCTTGGCCCTCGATCCCGACTACGTGGAGGCGTACCTCAACCGCGGGGCCGCCCGGTTGCGCCTGCGCGACTATGCAGGCGCGGGCGCCGACTTCGGCCAGGCGCTCCAGCGCGCGCCCGGGGTGGTGGCCGCCTACACCGGCCGGGGCGAGGCGCGGCGGCTCCAGGGCGACGTGGCCGGTGCGCTCGATGACTTCACCCTGGCGCTGCGGCTCGATCCCCAGGCGCCCGAGCCGTACTACCGGCGCGGGGTGCTGCGCGCGGCCCAGCAGGACCTGGCAGGGGCGCTGGACGACCTCACCCAAGCGCTCCGCCTGAACCCCGACTACCCCGAGGCGTACAGCAGCCGTGCCCTGGTGCGCCTGCAACGCGGCGACGCCGCCGGCGCTATCGACGACCTGTCGCAGGTGGTGCGGCTGACCCCCACGGCGGCCGATGCGTACTACCAGCGCGGCGTGGCGCGCGCGCAACAAGGCGATCTCGCCGGCGCGCTCGCCGACTATACGCAGGCCCTCCAGCTCAAGCCCGACTATGCCGACGCCTACGGCCGCCGCGCGCGGGTGCGGGCCGAGACGGGCGATTGGGCCGGCGCGGCCGACGACTACGACCGCGCTCTGCGCCTGGGCCCCGAGAGCGCCGAGCTCTACCTCGGCCGTGCCCGGGCTTGGCTGAAGCTGGGCGATGGGGATCGTGCCGTCCAGGACTTCACCCAGGCGCTGCGGCTCGATCCATCGAACGCCGACGCGTACGCTGGCCGCGGTGCCGCGCGGCTGCGGCAGGGCGACGTGGGCGGGGCGCTCGAGGATCTCGGCCAGGCGCTGCGGCTGGCGCCCCAGCAGCCGCAAGCCTGGGTCGACCGCGGCCGCGCGCGGGCCACCGTGGGGGATGCACAGGGCGCCGCGGAGGACTTCAGCCAAGCGCTGCAGCTCGATCCCAGCCGCGCCGACGCCTACGCGGGCCGCGGCGCCGCGCGGCTGGCGCTGAGCCAGTGGCAAGCGGCCAATGAGGATCTCAGCCAGGCCTTGCGCCTCAACCCCGCCAGTGCCGAGGCGTATGCTGGGCGCGGCTTCGCACGCCTCAACCTCGGCCAGGACCAGGCGGCGCTGGAAGACCTGGCCCAGGCGCTGCGCCTCGATCCCAACAACGCCGATGCGTACGCCAGCCGGGGCTATGTACGCAGCCGGTTGGGCGACCCCCAGGGGGCGCTCAGCGACTACACTCAGGCGCTGCGCCTGCTGCCGAACAATGCCGACGTCTACCAGGCGCGCGGGGTGCTGCGGGCGCGGCTCAACGACGCGGGTGGCGCGGCGGACGACCTCCAGCACGCTGTGGACCTCTACCTCCAGCAAGGCAACGTCAGCGGGTACCAGCGCGCGCTAGACCAGCTGCGCCGCCTGCGTCCCGATGGGGCCAGCGCGTCCGTCCCCGCCACCACGCCCGCGCCCCTGCCGCCGGCGGCCCCCGCCGGCCCGCCTTACTCGCCGCCCGCAGCGCCCGCCTACGCCCCACCGCCAGGCGCTCCGCCCGCCGCCGGCCCCGTGCCGCGGCGCTGACGCGCGGCCGCCCAGCGTCTCGTCCGATCAGATGATTCGCGCACGCGAGCCGGCATCACCCGGTTGGCATGCGCGAATCATCGTTGCCGGGGACCGCCGGAAATTCGTCGGGCCGTTAGACTGCGGGTAAGCGAGTGCGCTGGCGACCGCGCGTGCCGGCGGGCGTGGGGTTGGGGAGGGGATGCATGCGGCCCTGGAGACACGTGGGCGTCGTGGGCGCCCTGGTGCTGGCCTTGTGGGGGCTCCAGTCCTTCTACCTGGCACCCGCTGTCGCGCAGAGCGGGCGTGCGTCCAACCCCATCCAGGTCGAGAACCAGCGCCCCGGTACCACGCGCTGGCAGTCCCCCCAGCTCCGGCGTGGCGCGCAGATCGCCGAGGAAGCGCCGCGGCCCCGCGCGGGGGCGCCGGCGGCCCGCGCTCCTGCCGCCCGCGAGGCCAGCACGTGGCAGCCCCCCGATATCAGCGGCTACGCCGACCAGCCCAGCGTCAACCACGGCGCGGTGATTCGCTTCTACGTCAGCACCGATCCCGCGAAGAGCCCCACGTGGGACCTCGAGGTCTACCGTATGGGCTGGTACGGGGGGAGCGGGGCTCGCCTGATGTACTCGACCTACGGGCTGCCGAGCCAGCTGCAGCCCGTGCCGGCGCCAGACCCCACCACGGGCCTCATCGCCGCCACCAATTGGAGCGTCAGCTACGCCCTCCAGACCGATCCCGCCTGGCCCAGCGGCGTGTACCTCGCCAAGCTGATGAGCCGTACGGGGGTGGGTTACATCCCCTTCGTAGTGCGTGCTGACGGGGTGCCAGCCGATATCCTCTACCAGGTGCCCGTGACGACCTGGCAAGCGTACAACGACTGGGGCGGCAAGAGCCTGTACGACTATCAGTCGCCCGGCGGCCGCGCGTACAAGGTGTCCTTCGATCGCCCCTACAACCAGTGGAGCGGCGCAGGGCACCTGTTCGATGGCGAGTACAACGCCATTCGCTGGCTGGAGCAGCAGGGCTACAACATTACCTACGTCACCAGCCTAGATGTCCACACCACCCCCGCGATCTTCCAGAACCGCAAGGTGTTCGTCTCGTTCTGGCACGATGAATACTGGTCCAAGCCGATGCGCGACAACCTCACTGCGGCGCGCAACGCCGGGGTACACCTGGCCTTCTTCGACTCCAACAACATCTACTGGCAGGTGCGCTTCGAGCCGAGCACGAGCGGGGTGCCCAATCGCGTCATGGTCTGCTACAAGGACGCCACGCTCGACCCGGGTCAGGGGGCGCTGACGACCGTGCTCTGGCGCGACCCCCCGGTGAACCAGCCCGAGAACGCCCTGCTCGGCTCGATGTTCGAGTCGCTGTTCGACTACGGGACGAGCTTTCCCTGGGTCGTGACCAACGCCAGCCACTGGATCTACGCGGGCACTGGGCTCCAGGACGGCCAGCAGATCGCGGGCCTGGTAGGCTACGAGTACGACAAGGTCTGGAACAACGGCCAGACGCCGGCGGGCGTGGTGGCCCTCAGCGCCTCGCCGCTCACCGACTACCAAGGCATCACCTCGCTCCAACAGGCGACATACTATCGCCATGCCAGCGGGGCGATGGTGTTCAACGCCGCGACCAACTACTGGGCCTGGAAGCTGGACGACAACGACTACCAGCGCCACGGGGTGGATAGCCGCGTGCAGCGCATGACCGCCAACCTGCTGGCCGCCATGATCGCCAACCAGCCGGGCGCGCCCCTACCGCCGACCGCCACCCCTACCGCCACCACGGTGCCCCTCGCGCCGGGCATGCGCTATAGCTGGGACACTCCGGGCGACACCCAGGGCTGGCAGCGCATGCGCGGCGACATCACCGGTGTCAGCCAGTCGAGCGCGCAGGCGTATCTGGGCAGCGGCTCCCTCCAGGTGAGCCTAGCCCTGAGTGGCAACAACACGCCCACCGGCGTGGCGCGCTTCCCGACCCCTGCCGAGAACTGGTCTGGGCTGGGCAACACCCTGCGCGCGTGGGTCTACGCGCCGGCCGCCGCGCCCGGCGGGCTGCAGGCCCAGCTCGTGCTCCAGAACAGCAGCTGGAACTGGAGCCCGGGGCCCTGGACGACGCTCACCCCGGGCGCCTGGCAGGAGGTCCGCCTGCCCAACGCCCCGCTGACCGACGTGGCGGGGGTGATCGTGCAGTTCCAGGGGCCGGCGTACACCGGCAACGTCTGGGTCGACGCCGTGGAGGTGCTCAGCACCACTGCCACGGCCACCCCCAGCCCCACCAGTGCTCCCAGCGCCACGCCGACCGCGTCGCCTACCAGTACGCCGGTCGCCACGCCTACGGCCACGCCGCCCCAGTCGCCCACCGCGACACGCACGCCCACCCCCACGCCGAGCCCGACCCCCGTCGGTACCGGCGGGAACCTCGTGTACGCCTGGGACAACGCGGGCAGTACCCAGGGCTGGCGGCGTGGTTGGGGCAAGGTGAGCGGCGTGACGCAGTCGACGACCGTCGCCCGGAACGGCCCAGGCGCGCTGCGCTTGCAGCTGAACTTCGGCGGCAGCGCGGGCTGGGCCGACGGTGGCGCGGTCGTGTACCCCAACCCGCCCGCCAACTGGGCATCGCTGGGCAACACGCTGTCGGTGTGGGCGTATCTGCCCCCTGGCGCGCCGACCACGCTCAGTGCCACCCTGTTCGCGCAGCACCCCAACTGGGACTGGCTCGAGCCGCCCAGTTGGACGCCCCTCGTGCCAGGCCAGTGGGTGGAGCTGCGCTGGCCTAGCGCGCCGGTGACTAACGTGGGTGCTGTCGGGGTCCAGGTGGGCGGCTACGGGATCCGTTACTCGGGCTACCTGTACCTCGACACGTTCAGTGTGCAGACCACCTTCGGGGCGGCCAACGCGCCAGCCTACAACGGCCCCTCGCTGGAGGCGGCGGTCAGCGACAGTGCGACCAGCGCGCCGGCCCCGCTACTGCCCCCCGTGGGCGTCCAAGCTAGCCCGCCGGTGGGCACGACCATCACGGTGCAGTGGCGCGACGTCGCAGGAGCGACCGCTGGCGATTGGCTAGGGCTGTTTGCCGCGGGTGCGCCGAACACGCCGCCGCTGGCCCAGCAGCCTACCGATGGCGCCCCCACCGGCAGCGGACAGCTCACGGTGTCCAGCGGCCTGCCCAGCGGTGTCTACGTGGTCCGCCTGCTGAGCGCCAGCGGCCTGGTGCGGGCGGTCAGCAACCCGTTCACTGTGGGCAATCCCGACCTCGATGTCGTGCTAGCGCCGGGCACCGTTCCCCCGCCCCCACCGCCCGGGAGCACCGCGGCCTATCACCCGCTCACTATCTGGCGGCCTGGGACGGGCGAGTGGTGGGTGCGCGACCTGATCGCCAACGCCGTGAGCTGGGCGCGCTGGGGCGCGGAGGGTGATGTGCCGGTACCGAGCAACTACAGCACCGCTGGCCGCACCGACTACGCCGTGTGGCGGCCGGCGACCGGCGAGTGGTGGGTGCGCAGTGCCACCACCGGCGGCGTCGCAGCCATCTGGGGAGGACAGGGCGATATCCCGGTCCCTGGCGACTACGATGGTGATGGCCGCACCGACTACGCCGTGTGGCGCCCCGCCACCGGCGAGTGGTGGGTGCGCAGTGCCGCCACGGGAGCGGTGACGGTCGTAACGTGGGGCGTGCAGGGCGATATCCCGGTCCCTGGCGACTACGATGGCGACGGCCGCACCGACTACGCCGTGTGGCGGCCGGCGACGGGCGAGTGGTGGGTGCGCAACAGCGTCACGGGTGTGGGGGGCGTGACCGCCGTGTGGGGAGTAAGCGGCGATGTGCCCAAGTGACCCGGGGGTGCCGCCGGTCGCTCGGTTCAGCGCCGCGGCCCCGGCGGCGCGGCAAGCGGCGCCTGTTGTTGGTGCTCGTGCCACGCGCGCTCGACGTAGGCCCGCAGCTCCTGCCGGAAGCGCGCGGCGCTGAACCGCTCGGCGTGGGCGCGGATCGCTTCGGGGTCCCAGGCGAGGTCGGCGCAGCGGCGCAGCGCCGCGATCAGCGCCTCGACCGTCTGTTCGCGGAACAGCACGCCCGTCACACCGTCGCGCACCGTGTCCAGCGCGCCGCCGCCCGCGAAGGCCACTACGGGCCGGCCCGCCGCCTGCGCCTCCACGGGCGCGATGCCGAAGTCCTCCAGGCCTGGGAAGACGAACGCCCGGCAGCGGGCCATCAGCTCACGTACCGCTGAGTCGGGCAAGCGCCCCAGGAACTCCACGTTCGGGCCGGCGCGCGCCTGGAGCGCCGGGCGGTCGCGCCCGTCGCCGACGATCTTCAGCCGCCACGGCGGGCCGAGCCGCGTGAACGCCGCCACGGCCAGATCCACCCGCTTGTAGGGGATCAGCCGCGATACGACGAGGTAGAAGTCGTCGGGCGCGGCGCGCGGGGTGAACCGCTCCACGTCCACCGGCGGGTAGATCACCGTGGCCTCGCGCCCGTAGTACTTGCGGATGCGGGCGGCCACGGCGCGCGAGATGGCCAGGAAGCGGTCCACGCGCTGGGCGGTGGCCACATCCCACAGGCGCAGGTAGTGCATGGCGAGCGGCAGCACGCGCCGCAGCGGCCCACCGATCCGCTCGCGCTCGACGTACTCCTGGTAGCTCCAGGCCCAGCGCATGGGCGTCAGGCAGTAGCAGATGTGCAGCGTCTCGGGCGGGGTGACCACCCCCTTGGCCCAGGCCGAGCTGTTGCTGAGCACGATGTCGTAGCCGTGCAGGCGGAAGCTCTCGAACGCCAGCGGATAGGCCAGCAAGTACGGCTGGTGGTGCCGATGTACGCCCGGCAGCCGCTGCATGAACGAGGGACGGATGTCCATGCGACGGTACTGGGGCGGCATGAGGTGGGGTGCATACATCGAGGTGTAGATCGGCGCCGTGGGCCACAGCGCGTGGAGCTGCTCCAGCACGCGCTCGGCCCCGCCGTACTGGTTGAGGTAGTCGTGCACCAGCGCGAGCCGCGGCGCCGCGGCCGGATCGGCCATGGCTCGGGTCGCCCTCCCCTAGTAGGCGCCGCGCCCGCGGAACACCGCGGGAATGGTGCGCAGCAGGATGCGCAGGTCCAGGCCCAGCGACCAGTTCTCGATGTAGTAGATGTCCATCTCGACCATCTCGTCGAAGCTCAGCTCGCTGCGGCCGCTCACTTGCCACAGGCCAGTGAGCCCCGGCGCCACGGATAGCCGGCGGCGATGGTACGGCTCGTACTGCGCGACCTCGCGTGGCAGCGGCGGCCGCGGGCCGACCAGGCTCATCTCGCCCCGCAGCACGTTCCACAGCTGCGGCAGCTCGTCCAGGCTCCAGCGGCGCAGCACGCGGCCCACGCGTGTCACGCGCGGGTCGCGCCGGCTCTTGAACAGCGGGCCCGTCGCCTCGTTGATGGCCATCAGCTCGTGCACGATCCGCTCGGCGTCTTGGTGCATGGAGCGGAACTTCAGCAGGTCGAAGGTAGTCTCGCCACGGCCCACCCGCCGCTGGCGGAACAGGATCGGCCCGGGCGAGTCGAGCCGGATGGCCAGCGCGATCGCGCCCAGCAGCGGCGCCAGCAGCAATAGCGCCGCCCCGGCGATCGCGACGTCTAGCGCGCGCTTCAGGAACAGGTTCCAGCCGTGGATCGCCGCCTCGCGCACGCTCAGCAGCGGGATGCCGTTGATAGCATCCAGCTCCACGCGGTTCAGGCTCAGCTCGTAGCGGTCGGGCACCAGCTTGAAGCGCAGGCCGCTGCGCTGGCAGTGATCGCGTACTGCCAGCACCTCGCGGTGGAACGCCGCCGGCAAGGCGATGATCACCTCGTCGATCTGATGCTGCTGGCAGATCGTCGGCAGCTGGTCGAGCGTGCCCAATGCCTTGAAGCGCCCGAAATCGCCCGTGGGCGTGAGGTGCACGAACCCCGCCACTTGGTAGCCGAGGTGCGGCTGGGCCGCGATGCTCTGCATCAGCATGCGACTGGTGGGGTTGTCACCCACCACCAGCACGCGGACTAGGTCGAGGCCGTGCCGCCGCGCCAGCCCGCGCAGGGCGCGCACCAGCGTACGCCCCAGCGCGACCACGGCCACGATCAGTACCCAGGCGAAGATGAACGTCAGCCGGGAGTTGGCCGGGTAGCGAATCAGCGACACGACGGTGAACAGCGCCCACACGCCGATGAACGACCCGACGCCGACCGACACGACCTCGTCGATCCACGAGGTGCCGCGGGCGAGTTTGTACAGGCCGCGCAGGTGGAAGGCGCCCAGCACCAGCAGCACCAGCGCGAGCTGGATGGGCCAGTAGTCGGGGTACTCGACGAAGTTCTCATCGGCGACCTCGCCGCCGACGCCGAGCACGTAGCGGGCATAGTAGGCGAGGAAGAACGCCAGGTTGATCGCCGCGGCGTCGACCAGCAGCATGGCCAGCCGCACGAGCACGGGCGAGAGGAGGCGCCGGCGCGGGGGCACCGCCCCGGGCGCCGCGGCCGAGGCGGGCAGGGCCGCAGGCGCAGCCGGCGCGGGGGCCAGCGGGGCCGGGGCGTCCGCCGTGCCCACCGGGGGCGTGTCCATGCTCACGCGCTGCCTCGACTCCCCAGCCGGCGATATACGCCGCGCGTCTGCTCCGCCGTCTGCCGCCATGTGAACCGGCTCGCCCACGCCGGGCCCGCCGCTCGCAGCCGCGCGCGCAGGCCGCAGTCGTCTAGCACGCGCGCCATGGCCTCGGCCAGCGCGGCCACGTCGTGCGGGTCCACGGTCAGGGCGGCGTCGCCCACCGCCTCGGGTAGCGACGAAGTGTTCGCGGTCACCACCGGCGTCCCGCAGGCGAGCGCCTCGAGCGGCGGCAGCCCGAACCCTTCATACAGGCTCGGATACACGAACAAGCCGGCGGCATTATAGCAGAGGGGTAGCTCGGGGGGGGGCAGGTAGCCGAGCCAGCGCACCTGTCCCTCCAGCCCGAGGCGCGCTACCCGCGCCTCGATGCCGACCCGCCGCCAGCCCCGCGCTCCGACCAGCACCAACGGGGGCGCGCCCCCGCGCAGGCGGCGCAGCACGGCGTAGGCGTCGAGCAGGCGCGGCACGTTCTTGCGCGGCTCCAGCGTGCCCACGTACAGGATGTAGCCCGGGGGCAGGCCGTAGCGGGCGCGGAACGCCGCCACCTCCGCTCCGGCCAGCGGCCGAAAGGCGGGGTCCACGCCGCAGTAGGTGACGGTCACGCGCCCGGGGGTGGCCCCGAGCAGGTGGATCAAGTCCTGCCGCGTGCTCTCGGAGATAGCGAGCAGGTGGTCGGCACGACGCACGGCCGCGCGCGCCATGGTGGCCAGGTACACGCGGTTGGCGCGGTTGAAGGCACGGGGATAGCGCAGGAAGCTCAGGTCCATGAAGCTGACCACCGCTGGGCCCCGCCAGCACAGCGGCAGCGCGAAGGCCAGCGCGTGCAGCAAGTCCACGCCCGCGCGGCGCAAGGCGGCCGGCTGCAGGCACTGCTCCCAGAAGATGCGCACCGGCGGCCGCCGCGTGGGCAGCCCTACCGCGTGCAGACGGAAGCGCGAGGTAGGCGCCAGCGCCGGGTCCGCGGGCAGCTGGCTCACGAAGGCGGTGAACCGCTCCGGGCCGTCCAGCTCGCGCAAGGCCACCAGCAAGTGGTAGATGTAGCGGCTGATGCCGCCGCTGCGATACGTGGGTGTGAAGTCGAGCAGCTGCGCGTTGAGGCCGATGTGCACGGTAGCTCCGCGCGCTAGGGTCGAGCCCGCCTGCTTCTTGGGCTACCAGCGGCGTGGGGCCGGCTCAGCCGCCGGTGAAGCGCGGCGGCCGGCGCTCCAGAAACGCCGCCACCCCTTCTTGCTCGTCGGCGGTGCCGAATAGGGCGGCGAACGCTAGGCGCTCCAGGTCGAGTCCTACAGGCAGCGGCGCGCTGGCGCCTGCATCCAGCGCGCGTTTGGCGAGCGCCAAGGCCACCGGTGGCAGCGCCGCCAGCCGCTCGGCCCAGGCCCGCGCCTCGGCCAGTAGGCGCTCGGCGGGCACCACCCGGTTGACCAGGCCGATGCGGTACGCTTCCTGGGCGTCGATCGGCTCGCCGAAGAACACCAGCTCCTTGGCGCGTGTGAGCCCGACTAGGCGCGCCAGCCGCTGGGTGCCGCCGGCCCCGGGGATGATACCCAGCTTGATCTCCGGCTGGCCGAACACCGCCGTGTCGGCAGCCAGGCGCAGGTCGCAGGCCATGGCCAGCTCGCAGCCGCCGCCCAGCGCGTAGCCCGCTACGGCGGCGATAGTCGGCTGCGGCAGCGAGGCCACGCTGTCCCAGGTCCGCGCCCGCTCTTCCGAGCGCCAGTAGGCGTTGACCACCCCGGGCGCGGCGGCGAACTCGCCGATGTCCGCGCCCGCGGCGAACACCTGCTCGCCCCCGGTGAGGATCACCGCGCGGATCGCGCTATCCTGGCGGGCGGCCTCGCACGCCTCGCGCAGGCGACGCATCACGTGGCGGTTGAGCGCGTTGCGTTTGGCGGGCCGGTTGATCCGCAAGGTGAGGATGGGACCATCGCGCTCGACGAGCAGCTCCTCTGCGGGCTCGCTCATCGCTGCCTCCTCGTCGCCACTCGGTTGGCGGGTGCGTCCGCCGCGGCAACTATACACAGGCTGACCGGTCAATGCTACACTGCACGCCAACAGTCGCTCGGCGTACTCAGGGAGGGTCTATGTTCCGCAGTCGCGGCCAGCGCCTCGTGCGGGGCAGCTGGCTCTCTCGCCTGGTCACCCTCACCGTGATGCTCACGCTGGCGTGCTCCGGGGCGTCGCAGCCGGCGCCTAGCGGCGGCGGAGGCGCGTCGGCCCCACGGCCCACCGGGGCCGGGGGGCAGCCGGCGGCTGGCGCGGCCAGCGCGCCGGCCGGCGCCGGTGGGGCGCCCAGCGCCGCCTCGCCGGGCGGGGCGGCCTGGGGCGAGGGATTGCAGCCCAAGCGAGGCGGCGAGTTGGTGTTCGTCGTCGGTGCCGAGCCGCCCTCGTTCGATGGCCACCGCGAGTCGACCTTCGCCATGCTGCACTGGACGGCGCCGCACTACAGCTTGCTGGTGACCTTCGACCCGTTCGACTACCCCCGGGTGGTCGGCGATGTGGCCGAGAGCTGGGAGATCTCCCCGGACGGGCTGACGTACACGTTCAAGCTCCGCGACAACGTGAAGTTCCACGACGGCACGCCGCTGACCGCGCGCGATGTGAAGGCGACATATGACAAGATCATCTTCCCACCGCCCGGTGTGGTCAGCGCGCGGCGAGCCGTCTACTCCGCTGTCGAGCGCGTGGACGCCCCCGACCCGCACACCGTGGTGTTCACGCTGAAGTACCCGCAACCGGCCATGCTGTCGTTATTGGCCTCACCGTTCAACTTCCTGTACAAGGCCGACATCCTGGAGCAGGACCCGCACTGGTACGAGCGCAACGTTCTCGGGTCGGGGCCGTTCCGCTTCGTCGAGTACGTGCCCGGCTCGCACTGGGTGGGCCGCCGCTACGAGGACTACCATATCCCCGGCCAGCCGTACCTGGACGGCTTCCGCGCCATCTTCGTGCGCGACCCCGCGGCGCAGGTGGCGGCGATCCGCGGTGGCCGCGCGCAGATCGAGTTCCGCGGCTTCGCCCCGTCCCAGCGCGACGACCTGGTACGCGCGCTAGGCAACGAGATCGTCGTCCAGGAGAGCCCCTGGACCTGCTCGCTGTACGTGGCGTTCAACAACGAGCGTCCGCCGTTCAACGACGTGCGCTTCCGCAAGGCGCTGACGCTGGCGGTCGACCGCTGGGGCGGCTCGCAGGCGCTGTCGCAGATCGCCATCGTCAAGGAGGTCGGCGGCTTGCAGCGGCCCGGCTCGCCGTTCGCCGTGCCGCCCGACCAGCTCGTAACCTTCGCCGGCTACGGCCGCGACATCAACGCCGCGCGCCAGCAAGCGCGCCAGCTGCTGCGCGAGGCCGGGGTGCCCGAGGGGTTCACCTTCACGCTCAAGAACCGCGATGTGCCCATGCCCTACGAGCCGGTCGGCATCTTCCTGGTCGATCAGTGGCGGCGGATCGGCCTGAACGTCAACCACGTGCAGCAGGAGTCCGGCCCCTTCCTCAACGATCTGCGCAGCGGCGAGTACGAGGCGAGCGTCGACTTCAACTGCGACTTCATGGACGAGCCGGACCTGCAGCTCGCCAAGTTCCTCTCGGCCGACAAGAGCCCCGCCAATTACGGGCGCTACAACGACCCCGTGCTCGACGACCTGTACGACCGCCAGAGCCGCGAGCTGAACGTCGAGGCCCGCAAGCAACTCGTCTGGCAGTACGAGCGCCGCGTGCTCGACGAGCAGGTGTACGCCATGGTGGTGCTGTGGTGGCAGCGCATCGTGCCCCACCACGCCAGCGTGAAGGGCTGGAAGATCACCCCCAGCCATTATGTCAATCAAGACCTGCGCACGGTCTGGCTGGCGCAGTAGGCGGCTGGGGCGGGCTGCGGCATGGCGCGCTACATCCTTACCCGCCTGCTGCTGATGCTGCCCACCTTGCTGGGGGTAGCGGTACTCACGTTCCTGCTGCTGCGGGTGGTGCCGGGCGACGTGGTGACCCTGAAGTACTCGGGCGAGGGCGCCTATGTGCCGCGGGAGACCATCGAGGCCGAGCGCGAGCGGCTAGGGCTCAACCAGCCGCTGTGGAAGCAGTTCGTGGATTGGGTCTGGGGGGTGGCACGGCTCGACTTCGGCACCTCGATGTGGACCGGCCGGCCTATCGCCCAGGAGATCGCCATCCGGTTCCAGCTCAGCCTGCAGCTGGCCATCATGGCCACCCTCATCGCCGTGCTGCTCGCCCTGCCCTTAGGCACCCTCGCGGCGCTCAAACAGGACACCTGGGTGGACTATGCCATCCGGGTGTTCAGCATCGCGGGCCTGGCCACTCCCTCGTTCTGGCTGGGCATCGTACTGATCCTGTTCCTGCTGATCCTGTTCCGCTGGAGCCCGCCGGTCACCTTCACGCCGCTGTTCGAGGACCCGCTCGCCAACCTGTCGCTGCTCATCTGGCCGGCGCTGGCGGTCGGCTATCGCTACTCCGCGGTGGCCACGCGCATGACGCGCTCCACGCTGCTGGAGGTGCTGCGCGAGGACTACATCCGCACCGCCCGCGCCAAGGGCCTGCGCGAGCGGGCGGTAGTGGTGCGCCACGGGCTGCGCAACGCGTTGCTGCCCGTGGTGACGGTGATCGGGCTGGAGTTCGCCTTCCTGATCGGCGGCCTGGTGGTCACCGAGCAGGTGTTCAACTTGAACGGGCTGGGCAAGCTGATGGTGGAGGCGATCTCGCGGCGCGACTACACCCTGACTCAGGCGCTGACCATGCTTGGCGCCGCTGTGTACGTGGTAGTCAACTTCATCATCGACATCGTGTATGTGCTGCTCGACCCGCGGGTGAGCTACAGCTAACCCGCCGGGGCGGGGAGCCGCGCGAGGAGCCATGAGGGACGCGGCCGCGGTCGCGGCGATCGAGAAGCCCATCGGCGCACGCCCCACCGCGCTCGGCGCCATCGGGGTGTTCGCTCGGCGACGCCCCCTGGGCGCGCTAGGGGCGGCGATCGTGCTGGGCCTAGCCCTGGCGGCGTTACTGGCACCGATCATCGCGCCGTACGACCCGCTGGAAACCGACTTCCTGGCCCAGCTGCAGCCGCCCAGCGCCGCGCACCTGCTGGGTGCCGACCAGTTCGGGCGCGATGTGCTCAGCCGGCTGCTGTACGGCGCGCGCACGGCGCTGCTCGTGGGGTTCTGCTCGGCGTTCATCGGCGCCACGCTGGGGGCGCTGCTCGGCGTGTGCAGCGCCTACTTCGGCGGGCGGGTCGATCTCCTGCTCCAACGCGTCCTGGAGATCTTCCTGTCGTTCCCGCTCATCGTGTTAGCGCTGGCGGTGGTGGCGGTGCTCGGCACCGGCATCGTGAATGTGATTCTGGCCATCACGGTGTCGATCACTCCCCAGGTGGCCCGGGTGATCCGTGCCAGCGCTCTGCAGGTGCGAGCCATGCCGTTCATCGAGTCGGCGCGCGCGGTGGGCGCCGGCCCCCTGCGGATCATGCTGCTGCACATGTTGCCCAACGTGCTGGCGCCGTACCTGATCCTGCTCACGGCGTTCCTGGGGCAGGCGATCCTGCTGGAGGCCAGCCTGAGCTTCTTGGGGCTGGGGGTCGCCGAGCCAACGCCCGCCTGGGGGCTGATGCTGCGCGGGGCGGGCGTGCAGTTCGCCGAGCGCGCGCCGTGGCTGGCCCTGGCGCCGGGCCTGGCCATCAGCATCACGGTGTTCGGCTTCAACGTGTTTGGCGACGCCCTGCGCGACGCGCTGGACCCGCGGCTGCGCGTCGTCTAACGCGGCTTCTAGCCCGACAACAGAGCAGCTAGGTGCCGGGCGGGGCTGCCCTTGCGGGCGGCAGCGCCCCCCGCGCGCCAACGCCGCTGGCGCAGGCCGTCGCGCGGCTCAGTGGGCCGGCGCGGTCGCCGCGGCCGGGGGCGCGAGCTGCCGGCGCTCCCGTGCGATAGCTAGCACGCCCAGCGCGGCGACCAGCACGCAAGGGAGCAGCGCCGCGCGCGGGGTGCCCAGCCACTGGGTGGCGAGGCCCCCGAGGAACGGGCCGGCGCCCAGCCCCATGCTGGTATACGTCTCGTGGATGCTGATGCCTTGCGAGCGGCTGGTCAGCGCGCGGGCGGCAAGGCCCATGGCCAGCGACGGTAGCACCCCCGCGCCCGCGCCAGTAAGCAAGGCGACCAGCGGTAGCACCGCGCCCGAGTCCGTCCCATACAGTAGCCCCGCGCCCACGCTGACCAGCGCCAGCGCCACCAGCGCGGGGGCCGCCTCGCCCCAGCGGGCCACTAGCGGCCCGTTCTGGCGCGCCAGCAGCACGGTGGTGAGCCCCTGGAGGGCCAGCAGCAGCGACACCGCCCCCGCGGCCCAGCCGTGCCCCAGGACGACCTGGGGAATGAACGCGGCGGTGGCGCTGAGGGCCATGTTGGCGGCCAGCCCGCAAGGGGTGGCCACCCACAGCAGGCGCGGCTGGGCCGTGCCCATGGCGGCGGCCTGCCGGGCGCTCTCGGCGGGATAGTCGCGCGGTGCGGGGCGCAGCAGCCACCAGATGACCAGCGACAGGCCGCCGAGCAGGCCCAGCACCGCGGGCGGCCCGAGCCAGGCGAGCAGCAGCGGCCCGCCGAGCAGGCCGAGGAACGATTGCCCCAGGGCGAACAGCGCGTTGAGCCGCCCCAGCTCGGCGTGCAGCTGGGCGCGCGGGCACAGCTCAGTGAACCACGAGCGCAGGGGCAGCACCATCAAGCTGCGGGCCACGCCGTTGAGCAGGCGGACGGCGAAGAACACCGGCACGTTGCCCGAGGCCAGCAGCAGCCAGCTCAGCGGGGCATACAGCCAGCAGCCGACCGTGAGCAGCGCGCGGTTGCCGAACCGCATGGCCAGGAGGCCGATCGGCATCCGCACCACTAGCGAGACGAGCCACGCCGTGCCCACCAGCAGGCCGTAGACCGGCGCGGGCAGGTCCAGGGTAAGGAAGTACAGCGGCAGCGCCGAGATCTCCAGCCCGAAGGCGAGCCCATTGAGCCCCGAGGCCACCAGGAAGCGCCGGGTGACCGCGGGGGTCAGGGTGGGCGCCGTGCCGCGCATAGCCCGCGTCCCTGCGCCGTGGGGCCCTAGCGGGGCCCGGGCGTGGGGCTCGGCGGCGCCGGGCCGCGCGTCGGAGTCGGGCTGGGCGTGGCGGGCGGCCCCGTCGGCGTGGGCGACGGCGACGGGCTAGGCGTCGGCGTCGGCTCCCCACCCGACAGGGTGACGGTCAGCACATAGGGCCCCGTGGTATCGCCCAACCCGCGGGCCACCACCGTGTAGGTGCCCGTACGCGGCAGCGTCACGTCGATCAGCGAGTTGAGATCGCCGCCGCTGTCGTCGTCCTCGGCGAGCGTGCGCCCGTCCGGGTCGAGGAGCTCGAGGTACGGGTCGAGCTGGCTGCGGCCGGGGCGGTCGAGCGTGATGCGCACGCGCTGGCCCTGGCGGCCCTCGAAGGTGTAGCGGTCGCGCGCCTCGGCGTAGCGGATCTCGCCCTCGACGCGCTGGCCCAGCGGCACCGGGCCCTTGTCGCTGATCAGCCGTCCGAGCCCAGGCTCGAGAGTGAGCCGGTACTGGATCGGCCGCGAGGTATCGGCGAACACCACAGCCTCGTAAGTGCCCGTCTGGCTGGGCTCGAACGTCACGCCCAGCCCGCGGCCGCGGGTGCTCTTCACGACCTCCCAGTCGCCGCTGGGGTTGGCGACCTGCACGCGCGTGGGACCGTCGGTATCGAGGATGAGCGTCATGCGCTGGCCGGCGGTGGCCGGGAACGACCACACGTCACGCCGCGCGCCGCTGGCTACCGAGAGCGCCCCGCTGACCTCGGTCTGCAGGGGCAGTGGGCCGCGCTGCACGCTCTGCTCGCCCCAGCCGTTCTCCAGGGTCAGCAGGTACTCGCCGGCGCAGTCGTCGCGCGCCGATCGGATCGCCAGGGTGTACTCGCCGTCCTGGGGCAGCACCCCTTGCAAGAACGAGTTGAGCCCGCCGCCGCTGTCGTCGTCGCGTGCCAGCAGCAGCCCGTCGGGACCGAGCAGCTCGACGAGGGGGTCGAAGCGGCTGCCCAGGCTGCGCACGGCGTACAGGATCAGCTCGTCGCCCGCCCGCCCGGCGAAGCGCCACTCCTGGCGCTCACCGAACTCGCGCAGCGAGCCGCGGAAGACGACGTCGGCGGTGGTGCCCAGGTTGCTAGCCGCCACGTTGGGATCGCTGGTGCCGGGTGGTCCCATCCAGCCAAGGAGCAGGTAGTCGCCGGTGCAGCCATCGGCGCTGAACGGACGCACCACGATCGTATAGGTGCCCGTCTGTGCCAGCCGGCGGCTGAGCCAGGAGTTCAAGTTGTAGCCGCTGTCGTCGTCGAGGTCCTCGCGGCTGCCGTCGGGCGCCAGCAGCTCGACCAGCGTATCCCAGTCGCCCACCCCGTCGAGGGTGATCGCCACGCGCTCGCCGGCGGTACCCTCGAATGTCCAGCGCCCCGTCTCGCCAGCGGTGGATAGCCGGGCATCGACCGTCTCGCCGAAGGCGATGGTGCATGGCTCGACGACGATCGGCACCTGGGTCGTCACCGCGGGCTGCCCCGGCCGCGCGCTGCGCGCCCGCACGACCAGCGTGTTGGGGCCGGGGGGCACGTCGCAGGCGTTCCAGAAGTAGCGAAAGCCCGAGGCCAGGAAGCGGGCGTTGCCAAGTTGCTGCACCACATCGGGCCGCGGGTCCCCGTAGCCCGCGGTCCCCACGAGCTGCCCGCTGTCGGCGGCCCCCAGCCAGATCTCCACGGCGTCGGGCACGATCCCCGTGCCCAGGGGGGCCGTGGGGTCCGCGGCCCAGCCGCCGATCACCACGTTGCCGCGCACCACGCTGTCGGCTGCCGGCCGCTCGACCACCAGCTGTGGGCCGGGCGCCTGCGCGCGCGCGGCGGTGGCGTCGAGCAGGGGCCAAGCGAGCAGGAGGGCGAGCGCGACGGCCAGCGCGCTCGCGCGTCGGGCACGAGAGCCACCCATGGAGGTCTCCTCTGGTGGAAGTCGGGGATACCACGGAACCACCGGGTCGCCGGGCGCCGGATGCATTGTAGCACTTGTGCGCGCCGCGACTAGTCCTCGCGGGGCGCGCCGTACAGGCCCGCCTCCGGGTGGGCGAACTCCCAACGCCCCGCGCTGGTCGGGGCCTCGACGTCCGTCCAGCGGAGCAGATCGAGCACGTTGAAGCGGCCGTCGTGGTGCCAGCCGGGCGACGGATCGGGCATCTGGCCGAGCGGACACACTCGATCCAGCCCCAGGGCGCCGAGCCGCTCGGCCAGCGCGAGCAGCCGCGGCGGCGGTAGTGCCACCCCGGCCGTCTGCAGGTAGCGCTGCACCGGGACCAGCAGCGCGGGCACCGTCGCTACATCGTCCACGGGCTTGACGCGCACCGTGCGGTTCAGGCACGAGGCGACGAACGCCGGGTCCTCCTCGTAGACCACCGTCCAGGCGGTGCCGTCGGGGCTGGCGTGCAGGACGACGGCGGGGTCGTCGAGCGCGCGGAACTCGATCGCCGCGCGCAGCTCGCGGATCGCCGCCGCCTCGGCGAGGGTCAGGCGCCCGCGCGGCATCCGCCGCTCCGCCTCCGCGAGCGCCCCCGCCAGCACCTGGGCGAACGCGCGCGGGGACACCGCGCCGCCGCGCTCCACGTAGAACAGGTGCGGCGACAGACACCCCTGCTGGTCGTACTTGGCCACGTCGTAAGCGGCGCGCGCCGCCGTGTCGGCGACCGCCTCGGGGGTCAGCGCCTCGCGGCCGATCACCCCGAAGCTCAACTTGTGGCTGTAGGCGATGAACCGCTTGGCGGGCGGCACACGGGCGCGGATGCTGGCCATGGCGGCCTCGCCCCCGTAGGCGATCACCGCGTCGGCGCGCTCGAAGGCGACCGCCTCCAGCGCCTCGTCGCCGCCCGGCCACCAGCAGACGGCCAGGCAGTCGCCCAGGCGCGGATCGACCGCGGCCAGCGAGGCGGCGAACAGCGGCGCGAACAGCGGCTCCTCCGACGCGGCTTTGCCCAGGCACGCGGCCTTGGCCAGCAGCGCGCACACTAGGCTCTGCGCCGGCAGGCCCGGCACGTTGCCGGCGAAGATGTGCGTGGTCAGCCGCGGTCCGAACGCCCGGCTGTAGCCGCCGAACAGCGGCCGCGGGCGGAAACCGTCCAGGTAGCCCGGGTCGCCCAGCTCGGCCGCGAGCAGGCGCCGTAGGTTCTCGGCGCGGAAGGTGGCCAGGTAGCCCGGCAGCCCCTTGCGGACCATCGGCGGGCTGTAGCCAGTGATCGCCGGCAGCGCGCGCTCGGCCAGCCGCCGCCAGGGCGACCAGGGGTCGAGCCAGCGGCTGATCGCCCGGTCGATGGCGGCGACGAGCTGCTCCACGGGCAGCCGGGCGAGGTAGGCGTCGCGCGCCGCGGCCACGTGGTCCGCCACGGCGGCGAGCTGCTCCGGCGCGAGCGCCGGCACGCGCAGGACGAGCGCGGCATCGGCAGCTGGCGCGTCGGGCGGGAACGGCAGCAGGCGCCAGTCCCGCACGGCCGCCGGGTCGAGCCCCGGCAGCCACCAGGCGTCCAGCGGGCGCGGGGCCACAGCGGCTGGGGCCGACCGAGCGGCGGGCGCCGCGGCCATTGGGGCCGTAGGGGCTGTCTCGGGCCGCGCCATGGCTGCTCGCTCCTCTCAGCGCTCGCCGTTGGCCTCGTGTTGGGCGCTGAGCAGCTCGTCGATGGCGATCGAGCAGCCGCGGGCCTCGGTGCCGCTGGCGCGGCCGACTAGCTCGAACCCGTCGCCTAGGAGATACCCGATGTCCTCGGTGAGCACGTGGGCCACCGAGCTGCGGTTGGCCAGGTCGAAGTGGCACAGCAGCCCTATCTCGCCGGGCGGCAGCTCCTCCAGCGTCTCGGGGTCCAGCACGCGCGTGCGGGCCCAGGGCACGACCGTCTTGTAGCGCGGGGCCGCTACGCCGGCCAGGTGGTTGCGCAGCACGGCGTCGAGGAACTGCGTGCTATGCTCGGTCAGCCCGTACATGTTCACGCAATACTCGCGTGGGATGCCCAGGGCGTCGCGTAGCTGCGCGTACAGCTCGCGACGCGGCACCTCGCGCGAGCGCCCCTTGTAGCCGCCAGTGTCCATCAGCCGGCTGCCCGGCGGGAGCTGGAAGCGCAGGCCCCGCTCGGCCAGCGCGTCGAGCAGGTGGACGAAGGCGAAGCTGGTGGCCAGCAGCGCCACGGGCTGGCCGCTCGCCTCGCTGGCGCGCAGGGCCGCCGTCAGCGCCTCCAGGTCGATCCCCTTCTCGTGGAGCAGGAACGCGCTGTCGGGGGTACCGTAGCGCTCGACCATCAGGCTCAGGTAATGGGCCAGCGACGAGTGGGGCATCGCCTGCCGCGGCGGGCTGAGCACCAGCAGGCGCATGGGGCGGCCCTCGGGCAGCAGGTGCGCCTGCCAGTTCAGCGTCGCCGACAGGTCGTACAGCACCAGATTCTCATGGTAGTGGCGGCTCGGCTTGCTGCCCGTGGTGCCGCTGGA
Source organism: Chloroflexota bacterium (assembly GCA_035294645.1). GTDB lineage: Bacteria > Chloroflexota > UBA6077 > UBA6077 > JAJPHF01 > JADGHJ01. The sequence goes on along the minus strand of DATGKN010000161.1, from coordinate 42,113 downwards.
CTGGAAGCACGCCGCCGCCCGCTCGGGCGGGAAGGTGGTGAGTACCGTCTCTTTGAACGCGGCGATGGGCACCGCCGGCACCTCCTGCCAGCGGCTCACGGTGTCGGGTGTGCGGCCGCGACGCTCGCAGAAGCGGCGGTACGGCGCGTTGTGGCGGAACTGGTAGGCGAACAGCCGTAGGGCCAGCTCGTTGAACGCGGCCTCGTCGCGCGAGGCGTCCACCCCGCGGGCGATGAACGCCTCGATCTCGGGTTGCAGCTCGGGCGGCGGCGCGGGGGGCGCGATCACCGCGGGCGCGGCGGGCGCGCGCTCCGGCGTGGGCAGCGGGCCGTTAGGCTCCAGCACCGCGCGGCCAACGATCTCCCCCGCGCGCAGGGCGGCCAGCGCGGTGTTCACCTCCGACAGCGGGTAGCGCCGGCTCACCACCGGCCGCACCTGCCCGCGAGCGACCAGGTCCACCGCCTCGACCAGCTCGGCGCGCGTGTTGCCCACGGCGCCGAGCACCCGCGCCTCGCGCAGCACCAGCAGTAGCGGGTTGACGGCGAACGGGGCAGCGCCATAGCCCACGAACACCAGCCGGCCGCGCCGCCGCAGCATGCGCACCGCTGCGGCCATCGTCTCCGCGGCGGCCACGCACTCGAATACCGCGTCGGCGCCCTCGCCGGCGGTCCAGCGCAACACAGCGTCGACCGGGTCCGCTTCGGCGGCGTTGACCGTGGCGTCGGCGCCCAGCTCCCGGGCCAGGGCCAGCTTGGCGGGCGTGCGCCCGATCGCCAGCACACGCGCGCCGGCCAGCCGCGCCAGCTGCACCAGTGCGAAGCCCACCGCGCCGACGCCGTATACCACGGCCGTCTCGCCCAGGCGCAGGTCGGCGACGGCGCGCACGGCGTGCAAGGCGGTGGCCACCGAGCAGCCGATCGTGGCGGCCTCATCGACCGGTACGCTGGCCGGCAGTGGCACCAGGCTAGCCGCCGGCACGCGCACGTACGGCGCGAAGCCGCCGTCGGCCGTGAACCCCACCTGGGGCGCAGCGTCGGGGCACAGCTGCTCGGCGCCCGTGCGGCACCAGCGGCAGGCACCGCACGGCGCATAGTAGTACACCACCACCCGGTCGCCGGGCTGCACCGCGCGCACCGCCTCGCCCACGGCTACCACCTCGCCGGCGATCTCGTGGCCGAGCGTGAGGGGGCTCACGCCCAGGTTGAGGGTACCGGCGAGCAGCTGCAGCTCGGTGTGGCACACGCCCGCGGCGAGCACGCGCACCACGGCGTCGTGCGGGCCAGCGGTGGGTACTGGCACCGGCTCGACGGCGAGGCCCTCCGCGGGGCCATAGTAGCGGGCCGCGGGCATGGTACCGGATGGCGCGGCCACGGCGGTCGCGGAACCGCTCGGGCCGGGGTGAGGGGTGAGGCGGTCGATCATGACGCGGGCTCCCGTGTGTGCGTGGCGACGGGGCAACAGAAAAGCGCCCGCTCGGAAGAGAGGACGCTCGGCAACCGCGCACATCGCGACCGGCGCGCGATGACGTTCCCTACGCTGGCATTACCCAGATCAGGTGCGGCGGTCGGTGGCGGTCCGGCCACCCTCTCAGCCTGGCTGCCCCAAGCTCCCGTGCGCCTATTCGGTTGTGCGCCAGGCGACGGCTCGAGGAGCGCCGCCCGGTGCGATCAGTGTACCGCGTGCCGGGCCGCGGGGCCAAGCGGTTGCCCGCCGCGCTTGCCCCGGCGGCGCGCAGCGCCCACAATGGCAGGCGGGGCGGGGCGCTCGCGCGCCGCGCCCAACTCGCAGCGGAGGGCAGCGCAGGTGGGCGCGGTCAGCGTCAGTCTCGGCCTGTTTCCAACCGAGCCGCCGCGGCGGATCATCCAACTCATCCAGCTCGCCGAGGAGCTGGGCTACGCGCGCGTGCATCTCGGCGACTCGCAGATGATCTGGCGCGAGGCGTACGTGCTGCTCGGGGCGGCGGCACTGGCCACCCGCCACATCACCCTCGCCACCGGGGTGACTAATCCCGTGACCCGCGACCCGGCGGTGGTGGCGGCGGCGATGGTCACGCTGCACGAGCTGGCGGGCCCCCGCGTGCAGCTCGGGATCGGCACGGGCGATAGCGCCGTGCAGACCATCGGCCGGAAGCCCGCGCGGCTGCACGAGTTGGAGCAGGCGGTGGGCGCGATCCGGCGGCTGATCGCCGGCGAACCGATCGTGCACCCGGCCACGGGCGCGGAAGCGCGGATCGTGTACGCCCCCGCGGGGTTGCGCATCCCGGTGGTCATCGCCGTGAGCAGCCCGCGCATCCACCGCTTGGCGGGCAAGATCGCCGACGGGGCGATCGTGCTGGTGGGCATCGATCCGGCGTTTCTGACCGCCTCACGCGCGGAGCTCGCGGCCGGGGCGGCCGAGGCGGGGCGCGACCTCACCGCCGCGGGGTTCCGCGTCGCTTGCTGGACGCCGTGCTCGATCCAGGAGGACGGTCGAGCGGCACGCGCGGCGGTGAAGGCCCACGTGGCACGCGTGCTCAAGCGCGACCTCCCGTTCCCGTTGGGGCCGGAGGACCAGGCGGTCGTGCAGCGCATCCGGGCCGAGTACGAATACTATCAGCACATGGTGCCCGGCACGCGGCACGGCGAGCTGGTGCCCGACGCGCTGGCCGCGAAGTTCGCCGTGGCGGGCACCGCGCGCGAGGTGCAGGACCAGCTAGAGCGTCTGGCCGCCAGCGGGCTGGTCGACGAGATCGTGATCGTTCCCCACGCGCCGCAGCCCGCCGAGCGCGAGCGGATAATCCGCGCGGTGGGCGCGATGCTGCCCGCGCTCGTCCGCGCGCGCCCCTGAGCCAGGCGGCGGCCAGGCGCTGCGGGCAGTGCGCCGCGCCCGATTGGTGGCCACGAGCGCGCGGGTGGCGTACGCTACGCACCATCCAGGGCGACGCGCGGGCGGGTGCTGCGCCGGCGACCGCGCTGCCCTCGAAGAGGAGTGGAGACCGATGGCTGAGACGCTGATCCAGGCGCCCCTGACGGAGCTGCGCCCGCGGTTCCGCGACCTGCGCGAGTGGCTGGCCGGTGTGGAGGCGCTCGGCGAGCTGCAGCGCGTGAGCGGCGCGTCGGCCGAGGAGGACATCGGCCTGGCCCAAGAGGTGCTCACCCACAGCTCCACGGCGCCGGCCGTGCTGTTCGACCAGATTCCCGGGTACCAGCCCGGCTGGCGGGTGGTGTGCAACCCGCTGGGCACGCTGCGCCGCATCGCCTACACGCTGGGCCTGCCGCCCGACCGGCCCAAGGGCGAGCTGGTGGACCTCTGGCGCCGCCGCTTCAAGGAGATCCGCCCGATCGAGCCGGTGGAGGTCGCCGACGCGCCGATCCTGGAGAACGTGCTGCGCGGCCCGGATGTGGATGTCCTACGCGTGCCGGCCCCGAAGTGGCACGAGAACGACGGCGGCCGCTACATCGGCACCGGCAGCTTCGACATCACCCGCGACCCCGACGAGGGCTGGGTCAACCTGGGCACTTACCGCGTGATGGTACACGACCGCTACCGCGTGGGCTACTATATCTCGCCGGGCAAGCACGGCCGCATCCAGCGCGAGAAGTACTTCGCCCGCGGCGAGAAGTGTCCGGTGGCGGTGGTGGTGGGCAGCGACCCGCTGCTGTTCTTGGCCGCCTGCACCGAGATCCCCTACGGGCTGTCGGAGTACGCCTGGGTGGGCGGCCTGCGCGGCGAGCCGGTGCCGGTGGTGCGCGGCCTGGTCACGGGGCTGCCGATCCCCGCCTACGCCGAGATCGTGCTCGAGGGCTACGCGCGGCCGGACGTGCGGCTGCCCGAGGGCCCGTTCGGCGAGTGGACCGGCTACTACGCGTCCGACACGCGGCCCGAGCCGGTGCTGGAAGTGGAAGCCATGTACTTCCGCAACGACCCGATCCTGCTCGGCCAGCCGCCCGCGCAGCCGCCGGACGAGCAGTCGCGCTTCCGCGCCTTCATGCGCTCGGCGGTGCTCAAGGACGAGATCGAGAAGGCCGGGGTGCCCGACGTGGTGGGCGTGTGGTGCCACGAGGTCGGCGGCTCGCGCCTGTTCAACGTGGTGGCTATTCGCCAGCGCTACCCGGGCCACGCGCGCCAGGCGGGCCACGTGGCGGCCATGTGCCGCGCCGGCGCCTACACAGGCCGCTACGTCGTGGTGGTCGATGACGACATCGACCCCACCAACCTCGAACAGGTGATGTGGGCGCTGTGCACGCGCTCCGACCCGGCCACCTCGATCGACATCATCCAGCGCGCCTGGGCCACGCCGCTCGACCCGCGCATCCCGCCGGAGCAGCGCGCGGTGGGCAACTACACCAACTCGCGCGCGATCATCGACGCCACGCGGCCCTACGAGTGGCGCGACCAGTTCGCGCCGGTCAACGCCATGTCGCCCGAGACGATGCGCAAGGCGTACGAGCGCTGGGGCTGGCTGCTGCGCTAGGCTCAGTTGCCGCCAGGCGCGGGGGTAGGCACGTCGGTCGCCGACACCGGCACGGTGGTCGGCAGCACGAAGCGGGTGGGCGCGGCGGCCGGCGGCGTCCGCACCGCGGGGGTGGTCGGGCGCGGTGCTGTCGTGGGCGCCGCAGCGGGCGCGCCGCTCGCCGCCAGCAGGGTCACCGTGCGCGTGGTGCCGGTCCAACCACAGGCGTTGCGCACCTGGATATACAGGGTGTGCTGCCCCGGGGGCAGGCCGCTGGTGTCCCAGGCCATGGCGAACCCGGAGGGCCGATAGCGGTCACTGCCCAGCAGCGCGGCGATGTCCGGCCGCTCCCAGCCGTACAGCGCGGGCAGCGCCACGCCGCCCTGTTCGGGATCGGCGTCCAGCGCGATCCGCACCGCCGTGATGCCCGTGCCCTGCGAGGCGGTCAGGTCGGCCGCCCAACCGGTGATCGTCACCACCCCGGGCTGGAGCGTGGCCCCCTCCGGCGGTGTCTCGACGGTGCCGCGGATGTCGCAGTCCTGCTGCGCGGCCGATCCGCGCGGCACCACCCCGCTCACAGCGAGCACGGCGAAAAGCAGTCCGATCGCGTAGCGTTGCATGCCCCGCCTTCTCCACCTGCGCACATTGGGTTGGCGGCTGGGGGCGAACGTGGCGCACGCCACGCCACAGCAGCGGGCCGCCACCCGCGCTAGGCTCATTATGGGAGAGGCGTGGCCCGCTGTCGAGACGCTCTATCCGACGCGGGGCCCGACGGCGGGCGGCACGCTCCGGCGTCGCGAGGGGGAGGCGTATGACGTGGGCAGAGCACGGCCAGCCCGTGCGCTGGTGGGAGCGCGGCGGCAACCGCGGCGAGGCCTACGAGGCCGCGCTGGAGGCGCGCGTCGCCGCGGGCGAGTACCTACACGGCGAGGCGGACTTCGTCGAGGCGTTGGGCGTGCGTGCGGTGCTCGACGCCGGCTGCGGCACCGGCCGCGTGGCGCGTGAGCTGGCACGGCGAGGCCTCGACGTAGTCGGCGTGGACATCGACCCGGAGATGCTGGCCGTGGCGCGGCGCAAGGCGCCCGACCTCGACTGGCGGCTCGGGGATCTGGCCACTATCCAGCTCGGGCGCACGTTCGACGCCGTGCTGCTGGCGGGCAACACGATGATCTTCCTCGCGCCCGGCACCGAGGGCGCCGTGCTGGCCAACCTGGCGCGCCACCTGCGCCCGGGCGGCCTGCTGATCGCCGGCTTCCAGCTGTTCCCCGGCAGCCTGACCGTGGCGCGCTACGACGCGCTCGCCGCGGCGGCCGGGCTGCAGTTGGTCGAGCGCTGGGCTACCTGGGACCGCCAGCCCTGGTCGCCCGCGGCCGCCTACGCGCTGCAGGTCCACCGCCGGCCCGCCTGAGCGCTCGGGCCGGCACGCTGCTTGCGCCGGCCGCCTCTGCTCGCGCCACGTGGCGGCGAGGGCTACGAACGGGATGTCGCGGAGGGGGGCAAGAATCGCGTGCGCTACGTTGTGCTCGCCTGTGATTACGACGGGACCCTAGCCTGCGATGGGCAAGTCGAGGCGCCCACCGTCGCGGCACTGGAGCAGGTTCGCGCCTCCGGCCGCAGGCTGGTGCTGGTAACCGGCCGCGAGCTGGCCGATCTCCAGCAGGTGTGTCCGCACTTGGAGCTGTTCGACCGTGTGGTAGCCGAGAACGGCGCCGTGCTGTACCGCCCCGCGACCCGCGAGGAGCGCCTGCTGGCCGAGCCACCGCCGCCCGCTCTGGTGGAGGCCCTCCAGTGGCGCGGGGTAACGCCCTTGAGGGTGGGCCGCGCGATCGTGGCCACCTGGCAGCCGCATGAGACCACCGTGCTGGCGGCGATCCGCGACCTGGGGCTGGAGCGCCAGGTGATCTTCAACAAGGGCGCCGTGATGGTCCTGCCGGCTGGGGTGAACAAGGCGAGCGGCTTGCTGGCGGCGCTGGACGAGCTGCGCCTGTCGCCGCACAACGCGGTGGGCATCGGCGATGCCGAGAACGACCACGCGTTCCTGAGCGCCTGCGAGTGCGGCGTCGCGGTGGCCAACGCCCTGCCCCTGCTCAAGGAGCGCGCGGATCACGTGACCGCCGGGGACCACGGGGCGGGCGTGCGCGAGCTGATCGCCCAGCTGCTCGCCGACGACCTGGCTGTGCTCGCCCCGCGCCTGCACCGCCACGACATCTTGCTGGGCGCCGATGCGGCCGGCCAACCCGTCGCCCTCCCGCCCTACGGTGCTACGCTGCTGGTCGCCGGGCCCTCGGGCAGCGGTAAGTCGACCGCGGCCACCGCCGTGCTGGAGCGGCTGGCCGCCGCGGGGTACCAGTTCTGCCTGATCGATCCCGAGGGCGATTACGAGGCGTTCGCTGGCGCCATCGCCCTGGGCGACACGGCGCGCGCACCGAGCGTCGACGAGGTGGTGCAGGTGCTCGATGAGCCGCGCACGAGTGTGGTGGTGAGCCTGCTCGGGCTTGCGCTGGCCGATCGCCCGGCCTTCTTCGCTGCGCTCTTACCGCGCTTGCAGGCCCTCCGCGCCCAGACCGGCCGCCCGCACTGGATCGTGCTCGACGAGGCCCACCACTTGCTGCCCGCCACGTGGGACCCGGCGGTGCTGACCCTGCCCGAGGGGCTAGGCGAGTTGATGCTGCTGACGGTCCACCCCGACCGGCTAGCCCGGGCAGTGCTGCGCCACGTGACCCACGTGGTGGCCGTGGGGGAGGCGCCAGGGGAGCCGGTGGGCCGGTTCGCGCGGGCAGCAGGCCAGCGCCTGCCGGCGCGCGAGCTGCCGGCGTTGCAGCCCGGCGAGGTGCTGGTGTGGCCCCTGAGGGCCGGCGCCCCCCGGCGTGTGCGCGTGGCGCCGGCCCAAACGGAGCGGCTGCGCCATCGGCGCAAGTACGCCGCGGGCGAGCTAGGACCGGACAAGAGCTTCTATTTCCGCGGCCCCGAGGGCCGGCTGAACCTGCGTGCCCAGAACCTGGTGTTGTTCGTCCAGCTCGCCGAGGGCGTGGACGACGCCACCTGGCTGTACCACTTGCACCGTGGCGACTACTCGCGCTGGCTGCGGGAGGCGATCAAAGATGCCGAGCTCGCCGACGAGGTGGCGCGCGTGGAGCGCGCAGCCGGCGAGGCGGCCGCGAGCCGCGCGGCGATCAAGGCGGCGATCGAGGCGCGCTACACCCTGCCGGCCTGACCCGCGCCCGCGCCGCCGCTAGCTCAGCATAGTGACGCGCCCGGACTGGAGGTCGTAGTAGCCGGCCGCTACTCGCAGCGCGCCCTGGCTCACCAGGCGGACGAGGTCGGCGTTCGCCGTGGCCAAGCGGCTGGCGGCCAGGCGCGCGTTGGCGCGCGTAGCGTTCTCCAGCAGGTCGCCCGGCTCGCCCTGCGCTAGGGCGACGGCAGGGGCGATAGCCGTGACGAGCGTAGCGATGTCGCCTCCGAACTGCGCGCCGCTGGTGACCGCCTGGATAGCCGCCTCGACCGCGCCGCACGCCGAGTGGCCCAGCACCAGCACCAGGGGCGTGCCCAGCACCCCCACAGCGTACTCGATGCTGCCGATGATGCCTGGGCCAGCGATGTTGCCGGCCACGCGGGTCACGAACAGCTCGCCCAGGCCCGCATCGAACACTAGCTCCGGCGCCACGCGCGAGTCGGCACAGGCCAGCACCGCCGCGAAGGGCCGCTGGCCGGCGGCCACCTCTTGGCGTCGGGCCTCCGAGCGGTTGTCGTGCTGGAACTGGCCCGCGACGAACCGCTGGTTGCCCTCCAGCAGGCGCTGGAGCGCCTCGTCGGGCCCGACGGGAGCCGGGCCCTGCGCGCGGACGGGCACGACCGCAGGGCCGCTGGCGAAGAGGGCGGGCGCGAGCGCGACCGCGGCTGCGGACGCTCGCAAGAACGCCCGGCGGCTGGTAACGGGGGGCCGGGACCGCATGGGCTTTGCTCCTCTCCTGAAGCTGAGTGCCCCGCCAGCGGAGCGCCGAGTGGAGACTCCCTAGCGCCTACCCCTCGGCTCCCTTAGGGCCGGTACACCCTGCACGCGCCGGGCCCCGAGCTCTGCGCCGTGCATGGCCGTTCGCAGGATGAGCCCGTCGTTCACGGCGGCGGAGCCACCGCGCGTACCCTCATCACGGACGCCTGGCGCGCTGTGCCGGGTGAACCGACCAGCTTACCGCCGCCCTGCGCAGCGGCGGGGCCACCGCACCATCAGCGGTCGCGGACGACCAGCGCGAGCGAGCGGGCGGAAGCCTCGGCACTATAGCAATAGGGATATATGAGGGCAAGGGAAGGAAAGGTGAAGGCGCGGAGAGCGCTAGCGGCTCAGCCGCGCCCTGCCGCGCTCTGGCGTGCCTGGAGCGCGCGCAGCACCTTCTCCGCCGTGATGGGCAGGCTGGTGATGCGCACCCCTACGGCATCGTACACCGCGTTGGCGATAGCCGCGGCGGTCGGCACATTGGCGCTCTCGCCGATGGCCTTGGCCTGGAACGGCGACGGCCCCTCCTCCCCCTGGACCAGCACGGTGACCAGCTCGGGGATGTCCTCGACAGTGGGGATCTTGAACTCGCCCAGGTTGGCCGTCACCACGCGGCCCTGCTCTTGCACCAGCTCCTCCATGAGGGCGAAGCCGAGCCCCATGATCGTGCCGCCGTCGATCTGCCCCTGATGGCCTAGTGGGTTCAAGATCGTTCCCACGTCGTGGCCGGTGGTGATGCGGCGTACCTGGACCTGCCCTGTCTCGGGGTCTACCTCCACCTCGGCCACCTGGGCGGCGAAGCAGGTCACGTCCACGTGCGCCCGCGCGTAGCTGGCGCGCGCCTCAGTCGGGCCGCTGGCCGCCACCTCGTGCCAGTCGAGGCCCCGCCCGCCGTCGTTGACCACGATCCAACGGCCGTCTTCCAGCCGCACGTCGCCTGGCGCCACCCCGAGCGCCTGCGCCGCGCGAGCACGCAGCTCCTCGCGCACGCGCTCGGCTGCCTGGTAGGTCGCCTGGCCGGCCACGTGGGTCACGCGGCTGGCCCCCGAGCCGGTATCGGGCGGCGCTTGGTTGGTGTCGCCGACCACCACACGCACGCGCTCGATCGGCTGGCGCAGCGTTTCGGCCACGATCTGCCGCAGGATCGTGTGCGCGCCGGTGCCCACATCGGGGACGGCGGTGACCAGCGTGATCGTGCCGTCGGTGTCCACGCGGACTACGGCCTCGGAGCTGCCGCCGCCGATGTGGCGCTGGCAGCAAGCGATCCCGCGGCCCACGTTGGGCGGCTTCGGGCTGCCCCAACCGGCAGCTGCGGCGGTGCGCTCCAACAGCTCGCTCAGCTTGATGTTGCGCCAGCGCTGGCCCGTGGGCGACAGGTCGCCCTCCTTGACCGCGTTGCGCAGCCGGAACTCCAGCGGGTCGAGCCCCAGGGCGTGGGCGATCATGTCCATGTGCGACTCGATCGCGAACGTCACCTGGGGGTCGCCCGGCGAGCGCATGTGCCCGCACGGCACGTTGTTGGTGTACATCGAGTAGGAGTCGATCTGGACGTGCGGGATGTTGTACACGCCGCCGGCCTCGAAGGTGCCGCCGAGGTTGACCAGCGGCATGGGCTTGAAGCCGCCGTAGGCGCCGCTGTTGAAGTAGATCTCCGCCTGGTGCGCGCAGAGGCGGTGGTCGGCGGTCACCCCGGTGCGCAGGCGCACCACCGAGGCGTGGCGCGGGTTGCCGGCCATCAGCTCCTCGGTGTAGCTCATCACGATCTTGACGGGGCGGCCGGTGGCGCGCGCCAGCCAGTAGGCGATCGGCAGGTCCATCAGGCTGCCCTTGCCGCCGAAGTCGCCGCCAATGTGCGCCTGGTGGATGACGATGCGTTCCTCGGGCACCTCGAGTAGCTCGCTGAGGTGCTTGCGGGCCGTGAACGGCATCTTGTTGCACATCCAGGCCTCGATGGACCCGTCGTCGTTGAGGCGCAGGATGGCGGCATGGGGCTCGATGTAGCCGTGGTGGCCGGTGGGCGTGGTGAAGGTGTGCTCGAACACGCGCACCGCCTGGCGGAAGCCCTCGGCGATGTCGCCCTTGGTCACGCGGATGTGCGAGTGGCAGTTGTTGACGTCCTTGGGCACCTCGGCGGGTGGGACCGGCAGCCCACGATAGGTCAGGAGGTCCGGGTGGAGCACTGGCGCGTCGGGCTGGGCTGCCTCGAGGGGGTCGAACACGGCGGGCAGCTCCTCATACTCCACCTCGATGAGGTTGATGGCCTCCTCGGCGGTCTCGCGGTCGTCGGCGGCCACGGCGGCCACGCGCTCGCCGACGAAGCGCACCACGTCACGGGCCAGCACCTGCATATCCCATAGGGCGCGGCCCCAGCGGCGGTCGGGAAGGTCGGCGCCGGTGAGTACGGCGCGCACCCCGGGTAGGGCGCGGGCGCGGCTCGTGTCGATGGCCTTGATGCGCGCGTGGGGCAGGGGGCTGCGCAGACACTTGGCCCAGAGCATGCCGGGCAGGTTGATGTCGGCGGCGTAGCGGGCCGTCCCGGTAACCTTCGCCTCACCCTCGACGCGGCCGACGGGCTTGCCGATCGCCACGAACTGCGCCATGGTGGCCTCTCCTCCCGAGCGGCTGATGCCCGTTGGGGATGATAGCCGAACCGCGGCGGCGGCGAAAGCCCACGCGCGGGCTCCCCATTTGCCCTCCGCGGGCTTGGGGCGCTGGGTGGCGCCGCCGAACTCCGCGGGCCCACTCGGGGCCAGCGTCGTCCTGCCACCGCTCTGGGGGCGAAGAAGGAGGGAGCCGCCCGGCGCTGGGCCGAGCGGCTCCGGCTAGTGGCCGGGGAGCGTTGTCCCCCGGCGGCCAGCTACTGCGTGATGTCGGGGTTGATGCGCACTAGCCCCTCGATCACCGTGACGCTGTTGCCGCCGAAGTTGGCGACGAACGCGCGGTTGACGTCTTCGACGAAGTCCACCCCGAACGGCAGCGGCCCAGCGGTCGCCGTCGCCACGGGCAGTACCGTCGGGAACGGGCCGGCCGCCGGGATCGGCGTCGGCGTGGGGCCGCTGGCCGGGATCACCGCGCCGGGCGCCAGGCCGGGCGCGCCGCCCTGCGGCACGTTGAAGATCGTCACCAGGCTGGTGGTAGCACCGCGGTTGGTCACGTACACCCGGTTGCCGGGCAGCGTGCCGGTGGGGGAGCCGAAGTTGAGCGCCTTGGCCGCCGCGCGGAACGGCCCGAGCACGCCCGGCGGGTTCTGGAGCAGCCCGACGATCGGACTACCGCAGTTCGGCACCGGCCCGGTGGGGAACACGCAGCGCGTGTCGATCACGGCGGTCGTGGTGCCCGTGCCCGTCTCCGAGGGGTTGATGGCCGCCGGGGCCGGCGTGCCGAAGCCCGTCACGTACAGCAGCCGCGACTGCGGATCGGCCGTGCGCACCTCGATGCCGGTCGGATTGAAGCCCGCGGGTAGCGTCAGCGTGAGCGAGACGGTGTTGTTGATCGGGTTGATGAACGACAGGGTGTTGCTGTTGCGGTTGGCGACCACCACGAAGTCCACCCCGCTGCCGCCGCAGTTGACGCATACGTCGATGCCCTCGGGCGCCGTGCCCACCGCGATGCGGGTCACGAACGACAGCACGGCGGTGCCGCTCGGCCCGGCGATGGCATCGAGCACGTGGATCACGTTGTTGGCGCGGTCGGTGACGTACACGCGGGTGATCGGGTCGCCGAACGAGTGCGCTACCAGGTCGATCGGCACGGGCGCGGCCGTGATCGGCGCGCCGGAGACGCCGGCCTGGTTGAGCGCGATGGTGGACACCACGGCGCCCGTCGCCACATCGATGGCCGACACCGTGCCGTTGCCGCTGTTGGCGGTGAACAGTGTCTGCCGCGGCACGCTGCGCAGCACGTCGGTGAACGCCAGCCCGTAGGGCAACGAGCCGGCGGGCAGCGAGACGCGGTTGTACACGAAGTTGTTGGTGGGGTCGATGAACGCCACCTGGTTCGCGCTGTACAGGGCCACGAACACGCGGTCGTTGCCGCCGCCGAGCTGGCCGCCCTGCGTGTTATGCGTCACCTCGACATCGGTGGGGCCGAACAGCCGCGGCGTCGGGGTCGGGCTCGGCCCCGGGGTCGGCGTGCGGGTCGGGGTGGCCGTGGCCGTCGGGAGTACCGTACCGGGGCCAGGCGTGCACAGCGGTGCCGGCGAGCCGGTCACGAACGGCGGGAAGGTCGCCGTCGGCGACGGTGTCGTCGTCGGCGTCGCCGAGGGCGTTAGCGTGATGGTCGGGGTGAGCGTACCGGTGGGGGTCGGCGTGGCCGTCGCCGTGGCCGTCGCGGTCGCGGGCGGGATCGCCGTCGGCGGCACCGGGGTGATGGTAGCGCACAGCACGACCGGGGTGGCCGTGGCCGGCGGGACCACCACCGGCGGGACGAACGGCGGGATGGCCCCGCCGCCGAAGCCGGGGAAGCCCCCGAACGGCGCGCCGGGGAAGCCCCCGAAGAACGGCGGCGGGCCGCCGACCAATGGCGGCGGCAGCGGCGGGCCGCCCAGCGGCAGCGCCTGGTAGGCGCCCTGCGCGGCCTGGTAGCCCATCTGCTGGGCGAGCTGCGCCGCCTGCTGCGCGCCCGCCTGGTTGCTCACCTGTGTCTGGAGGTTCTGGGCGAGCTGCGCGTTGCGGCCCAGGGCCATCACCGGGCCGAGCCCGCGGCCCTCGGTGCCTAGCACCTCCTGCCCACCCAGGATCACGACCCGCATGTTGCCCACGGCCGCCGCTGGTGGGCACGGCGTGGGCATTCCGGGCGGGGGCTGCATCCCCGGCGGCACGGGCGGCGGCGTGGGGCACGGCGTGGCGGCTGCCGCGTCCGCGCTCCCCGCCGACGGGTCGGCTACCACCTCCACGGGGTCGCCGCCCGGCGGCGTGCTCATGTTCTGGAACAGGAACTCGCGCGGCGCGCCGGCGGGCGTGCGCCGCTCGCTCACCCCCAGGTCGGTGCCGTGGACCGACGCCGTGCCGGCGACCGTCTCCACCTCGAAGCGCGCCGCGGCGTCGGTCAGCGGCTGCACCTTGTGCAGCGTGGTACCCGAGGCCTGCACGATGCGCACCACCGGCTGCCCACCGGCCGTCTGCTGGAGCGTCCACAGCACCACGCCCGTGTTCGGGCTCAGGTCGCTGCGCGAGCCGTCGCTGTACAGGATCCGCGCCGAGCCGCTGGACAGCGTGCGCACGCGGGTGCCCTCGGACAGGCTAGCGCCTGACTGCGCCGGGGCCCAGTCGGTGCTGCCGGGAGGTGAGGTCTCGACCTGGCCCTGGCGCACCTCCAGGGTGGCCGTGGCGGCCTGGGCGCTCGGCGCGCTAGCCACGGCCGCCGCGTCGCCGGCCGGCGGGGCCGCGCTAGTCGCCGCCTCGGTGGGCGCCAGGCCCGCGGCTGTGGCCAGCTGAGTGAGCCGGATGGGCGGCTCCGCCGCGGGCAGGTCCTCCTCCCCCACGGCGGCCGTGATCGCCTGCGCTTGGGTTAACCCGGGGCTGTCGGCGGTCTGTGCGCTCGTCGGCGCGCCCAGGGGCAGCAGTAGCGAGCTGATGAAGATGGCTGCCCAGGCTGCTCCGAGCGCACGGCATAGTGCATCGTGTTTCAACATCGGCCGCCTACGCCTCCCTTCCATCCCGTTGGCGTGTTCGCTTGACGGTGGGCGCCCACAGCGGGCGCGAAGGGCACGAAGGCCCCGCTGGGATCGCACCAGCGCTTCACGTCGATAAACGTATCTGGCGGCGATCCGTTACACTTCTGCGCGAGCAATTTTCCCGCCAGGCCGATGGTCCCCAGCGCGCGCCCCGCCGCGCCGTCACGGCGATAGCGCGCGCTATACACCGCGTAAGCGCACCGGTGGGAAGAGAACGCCTTCGGCTTCGTAGCGCGCTCGTGACCACCGGACTCCATCGCCAGCGTCGGGCGCGTGCCACGAAGCCCGCTCGCCGCGCCCCGCCCCTGGCGGCAGCGGGGTGCGTGGCGAGTCGATCCGTCTGCCGGGTGCCCGTCTTGGGGTGAGGTGGCGGGCAGCGTTCAGGCCACCGGTAGCCGTGCCACGAAGCGGCGGATAGCCGCCACGAGCGCTGCTGGGCGGTGCAGGGGGATATCGTGCGCGGTCTCGGGGAACCACTCGGTGGTCGCCTGGGGCAGCGCACGCTCGGCCAGGGCCACCGCCGCCCGGCGCGCCGCGCGGAACGCCTCGCCGCGTGGTTCCGCGGCCCGGTCGGCGGGCAGGAGTAGGACGGGGCAGCGCACGGCGGGGTACAGCGCGGTCGGCCGCAGCTCCCACAGCGCCCGTAGGATGCGCAGGTGACGCTCGCGGGTCAACCACGGCCGCAGCGTTCCGTTGGGGGTCACCGCGAAGTTGGCCAGGATCGCCGCCTCGATACTGGGGCGCAGCACCTCGCCTAGGGGGCCGGCACGCAGGCGGTCGAGCAGGGCCCTGGGGGTACACCCCGAGAGATCGGGCGGCGCCAGCTCGCGGGCGGCCTCCTCCCACGAGTAGCGCGCCTGAAGGTCCGTGAAGCCGCCGTCTACCAGCACCAGCCCCGCGGGGACCGTCGGGTAGCGCGCAGCGAACGCGAGCGCCACGTGGCCGCCCCAGGAATGGCCGACCAGTACCGGCGCGGCGAGGGCCAGGGCTCCCAGCAGCGCGGCGAGGTCCGCGCACACGGCGTCGAAGTCGTACGGCTCGTCGGGCTTGTCGCTGCGGCCGTGGCCGCGCTGGTCGTAGGCCACCACACGGTGGTGCAGCGCCAGGGTGGGCGCGGTGAGGTCCCAGATGCGGGCGGTCGAGGCGAGCCCGTGCAGCAGCACCACCGGCCGGCCGGGCCCTGCCCACTCGCGCACCCACAGGCGCAGGCCGTTGGCCCAGCAGTGGCGTTCGTGCGGCGCCGTGTGCCCTGGCGTGGCCATGGCGTGCTTACCGCTCCTCCCTTAAGGCGGCCAGCGCGAGCGGGCCTACTCGCGGCCGGCGCCGGCCGCCGGGGCCGAGCCGTCGTCGCGAGCGCGCAGCAGCAGCGCCGCGGTGGCCTCGAGCACGGGCTCCCCGCGCTGGTTCACGGTGGTGATCTCGCAGACGACGATGCCGCGGCCGGGCCGCGAAGAACGGCGGGTCTGGGCGATGCGTACTCGCGCCTGGAGCGTGTCGCCGAAACGGACCGCGCCGGTGAAGCGCAGCTGCTCGAAGCCCAGCAGGGCGAGGGTCGTGTCGGTGGTGAGCCCGAGCTGGTTGATCAGGCCTGAGGTAATGGCCAGCGTGAGCAGGCCATGAGCGATGCGCTCGCCGTACGGCGTGGTGGCGGCGTAGAGCGCATCGGTGTGCAGCGGGTTGAAGTCGCCCGATAGGCCCGCGAAGGCCATCACGTCGTACTCGGTAACGGTCCGCCGCGCGGTGACGAACTGCTGGCCGGCATGGAAGTCCTCGAAGTACATGCTCATGGCGCACCCTCGACCCTGCCGCCCTATGATACGCCACGGCGGGCGACGGCGTATTGATTGGCGGTGGGGGGCCGTTTCTGCGACAGTGGAGCAGCAGGGCCGCCCGGGGAGACGGGCGCAGCGGAGGTGGGGCCGTGGCACGGCGGCGTCGGGATGGGCGATGGCGGCTGCTCGGGCTCGGGCTGGCGCTCGGCTGGCTGTGGCTGCTCGCCGCGGCCCCGGCCGCGGGGGCCGGCCCCGACGAGGTCACCGCGCGGGTCCAGAACGCCGTGCGCCCGCTGTACGATCGCCTGGCCGTGGCGCTGCGCCTTGGTCTCAGCGGCCCCCCCGAGCCGATCGCCCCTCCCCGGTTGACGGCCGCCGACGTGGGGCGGGTCGACCGCTTCCGCGTGCTCGACCAGACCCAGACGCCGAACGTGCAGTTCGAGGTGGAGGCCGAGCTGCGGCTGGTCACGCCCCATGCCTACTGGTACTTCGAGCGCGGGCGCCCGGTCGACGAGGCGGGCCTGCAGGCGGCCGCCGCGCAGTACGAGCAGACGATCTACCCGCTGCTGCAACGGATCGTGGCCGGCCCGCGCGCCGTCGGGCCGATCACCTTGCTGCACGCCCGGGTGCCAGGGGTGGCGGGGTACTTCAGCTCGAGTGACCTGTCCCCGCGCTGGGTGGTGCCGCACTCCAACGAGCGCCCCATGGTGTATCTCGACCCCAGCGCGATCCGCGTGGGCTCGGCCGGGTACGCTCACCTGCTGGCACACGAGTTGACTCACCTGTTCCACTATTTCGCCAACCCGGGCGAGGAGACCTGGCTGAAGGAGGGCTCGGGTGAACTCGCCCAAGAGCTGGTGGACCCCGAGTATCACTACGGGGTGCGGAGCTTCTTGCTGCGCCCCGATACCCAGCTCACCGCCTGGAGCGCCTCGCCCGCCAACTCCGCGGTCTACTACCAGGCCGCGTACCTGTTCGTGCGCTACCTCATGGATCGCTACGGCGGGCCGGACGTGCTCAGCGCGCTGTTCCAGTCGGGCCAGCAGGGCGCTGCCTCGGTCGATGCGTTCTTGGCGGCGTTGGGGCGGCCCGAGCGCTTCACCGACGTGTTCCGCGACTGGGTGGTGGCCAACGTCGTGCAGGACCGCGGCGTGGCCGATGGGCGCTACGGCTATGCGCGCGCGCTCGACGGCCAGCCGCGCATGATCACGGCCACGGTGCCTAGCCAAGAGGACGGACGCGTACCCCAGTTCGGCACCGACTACTACCGTGTCACGGGGCCGGGCGACGTGCGCGTGCGCTTTCGCGGGGTGCCTACAGTGCCGGCGATCGGCGCACTGCCACCAGGTGGCGTGCCGTTCTGGTGGAGCAACCGCGGGGACATGATGGACGCGCGGCTCACCCGCGCGCTGGACCTGCGCGCGGTAGCCGCCGCCACGCTGACATTTGACCTGCGTTATGATACCGAGGACGCCTACGACTACGGCTACGTGGCGGTGTCCACCGACGGGGGCGCGCGCTGGCAGCTGCTCGCCGGCCAGCACACGACGACCGAGAACCCGGCCGGCCGCAACCTCGGCGTGGGCTACAACGGGCGCAGCAACGGCGATGGGAGCTGGGTGCACGAGACGATCGACCTCAGCCCCTTCGCTGGCCAGCAACTCCTGCTGCGCTTCAATTACATCACCGACGACTCGTACAACGCGGAGGGCGTGGCTATCGCCAACGTGGCGGTGCCGGAGCTCGGCTGGCAGGACGATGGCAGCGGCTGGACCAGCGAGGGCTGGGTATGGATCGACGGCCCGCTGACCCAGCCGTTCGCGGTACAGCTCATCGAGTACCAGGGCGAGACCCCACGCGTGCGCGCCCTACCGCTCGATGCAGCTGCCACGGGCGAGACGGTGATCCGTGACCTTGGCGGCACGGTGCGCCAGGCGGTGGTCGCAGTGTCGGGGCTGGCTCCGGTTACCCTCCAGCCCGCGCGCTACACGATCAGCTTCGAGCCAGCGACCCCGTAGGCGTTCGGGGGCCGGTGCGATAGCCTGGTAGTGAGAGGCCCTCGCGGGCCGGTCGGTGGCAATGCGTGCTCTTCTTGGCGCTGCTGTCTGCGCGGTGGCCTGGCCGCGCCCCGCGCTCCTGCTGGCCGCCGTGCTGCTGCTCGCGGGCTGCCGCGCGCGCACGCCCGCGATCGGCACCGAGATCGGCGGGGTCCCCGCGCCCGACTTCACGCTCGGCGACCAGGACGGCGAACAGCTCCAGCTGGCCGCTCTGCGCGGACGCCCCGTGGTGCTGACGTTCCTGTATACCGACTGCCCGGATGTCTGCCCGCTCACCGCGCAGAAGCTGCGCCAGACGGTCGAGCTGCTCGGGCCGGAAGCCGACCGAGTGGCGCTGCTGGCCGTGAGCACCGACCCCGAGCACGACGATGCGGCCGCGGCGCGCCAGTTTGTAGCGCTGCACGGCCTGACGGGCCGGCTGCACTTCCTGCTGGGCAGCCGCGCGGAGCTGAGCGACGTCTGGGCGGCGTACTACATCCACGCCGCTCCTCCTCCTCCCGACGCGGACCCCGCGGTGCGCGCTGCCTACGCACGCCAGCGCGGCGTGCACACCGATGCCGCATATGTGCTCGACAAGCGGGGGGAGTTGCGCTTCCTGATCCGCAGCGACTTCGAGCCGGCGGCGCTCGCCGCGACGCTGCGCGGCCTGCTCGCCGAGTAGTCGCCCTGCTCGGCCCGGCCGTAACCTATCCACGTATCCGGCCGGTGAGCCGGGCGGCAGCCGGGCCGCTGCTGTCCGGGGGAGCAGTGAGGAGAGAGGAGCATGCTGAGCTACGGGCAGGGCCTGGCGCTACTCCGCATCGGCTTCGGGCTGTACTTCCTGAGCAACGCCATCTGGAAGATCACCATGGGGTGGCTGGCCAGCGGCGACCATATGATGCGTGTGTTCATCGGCCCCGCGCTGCAGAACAACACCGCCGAGGGCTTCTATCGTCCCTTCCTGGAGGGAACCGTCGTCCCTGCGGCCAGCACCTTCGCCCAGCTCGTCGTCTGGGGCGAGCTGCTGGTGGCCGCCTCGCTGATCCTGGGGCTGTTCACGCGGCTCGGGGCGCTGGGCACGATCTTCTTGGTCCTCAACTATATGCTGATGAAGGGCCTCCTGAACAACGCGGGCTCGTCGGACCGTCTGTTCCTCCTGGCGGGCCTGGTGTTCTTCGCCACCTCGGCCGGTCTCGTGTGGGGGCTGGACGGCTATCTGCGCCACGTGTGGGCCACGAACCCGCTCACTCGCTGGGTGGCCGGGCTGTCGGGTGGGCAGCCCGAGCGGCTGCCGTCGACCTGATCGGCGAGGCGCGGCGGCCGCGCGGCGGTGGGCGGCCGCGGGACCTGATGCTATAGTGGCCTCATCCTGGGGCGGGGGCCTCGGCCGCCCGTGCCGGCGAGCTGGCGCCTAGGGGGGACGGAATGGACGCGCATGAGCTGCTGATTTCCGCCGACTCGCACGTACTAGAGCCCGCCGATCTGTGGGAGAAGCGGTTGCCCGCCGCACTGCGCGACCGCGCCCCGCGCGTGTACTACGACGAGGCGCGGGGCACCTGGATGTTCGGCTCCGCCGATGTGTATCCCCAGCCCATTACCTTCTCGTTCGTGGCCGGGGTGGACTTGGACGAGCTACCGGCCATGCACCAGGCGGGCTACGCGGCGGCACGGCCGGGTGGGTGGGACCCGCACGCGCGGTTAGCGGACATGGCGGTCGATGGGGTGAGCGCGGAGGTGTTGTATCCCAGCCTTGGCCTGATGCTGTACTGGATCGAGGACGCCGCCTTCCAAGAGGCGTGCTTCCGCGTGTTCAACGACTGGCTGATCGAGTACTGCGCGGCGGTGCCCGACCGCCTCGTCGGGGTGGCGATGGTCTCGCTGTGGGACCCGGAGCGCGCGGCGGTCGAGGTGCGGCGCTGTGCCAAGGCGGGGCTGAAGGGCGTGATGCCCTGGGAGCGCCCGCCGGAAGGGCACGAGTTCTGGCGCGAGGAGCTGGATCCCTTCT
Organism: Chloroflexota bacterium; assembly: GCA_035294645.1. Taxonomy (GTDB): domain Bacteria; phylum Chloroflexota; class UBA6077; order UBA6077; family JAJPHF01; genus JADGHJ01. Next base: position 22,203 of record DATGKN010000161.1, on the reverse strand, counting down.
GGGCGGCCTGCCAAGAATGCGAGATGCCTGTCAGCCTTCATATCCTCACTGATTGGGGCATCACCCGCCGGCGCGTGGTCGAGGGGTTCGCGGGCCGCGAGCGGTTCCGCTCGGGCGTGGCGCAGAACTTCGAGATCGAAACCGCGCTGTTCGACATCGTCTTCGGCGGCGTGCTCGAGCGGTTCCCACAGCTGCGCGTCGTGTCGGTGGAGAACGAGTACGCGTGGCTGGGCGGGTTGCTCCAGCGCATGGATCGCTATTTCGAGCGGTTTCGCCGGGAGCAGCCCACGCCGCTGACGATGCGGCCGAGCGATTACTACCGCCGCCAGATCTACGCGACGTTCTTCAATGACCCTGTCGGGCCGCTCACGCTGCCGTACCTCGGCTACGACAACCTGATGTGGTCGAGCGACTACCCGCACCAGAACTCGACGTGGCCCCACTCGCGGCAGGTCATCGCGCGCGATCTCGCTCACCTCGCGCCCGAGCACCGCACCAAGCTGCTCAGCGGCAACGTGATGCGCCTGTACAACCTGCCGGTGCCCGCGCTGCTGGCCGCCTAAGCGCGGCGGCAACGGTCAAGCCACCCCGACGGACAAGGAGTGTAGTCATGACGGCTCACCCTACCGCCCCCGCTGGCGGCACGTTCCAGATGGCGCCATATGGCGTGACGCTGGCCCAGCGGCTGCTCGTTCACGAGCTGAAGGAGTTTCGGGCCGAGAAGCGAGTGCGCAAGAAGCTATTCGAGGGAGCCCAGCTCTGGTGCGAGATGGTCTGCTATGAGCCCGGGCAGGGCACCCCCCTGCACCACCACCCACGCGAGGACGAGCTGTTCGTGGTGATCGAAGGGCGCGGGGTGATCACGGCGGGCGACCAGCAGTTCGAGGCGGTGCCCGGTGCGCTGATCACCGTGCCGGCCACCGTGCCCCACGACCTGCGCAACACCGGTGACGAGCGGCTCGTGGTAGTGTTCGTAAAGCTCTCGCGCGCCTACAAGGCCTAAGCCGCCCTAGTGCCCGGCCGGGGAGGCGCGGTCCTCGGCCCGCTCGCCCAGCACCACGGCCAGCACGTGGGCGCCGTAGCGCGCCGCCGCGCCGTAGCTCATGTCCTGCACCTCGCGCCAGAACTGCTTGCAGGTGCGTACGTGTAGCGGGTCGCTCGCGGCGATAGTGGCGGCCAGGGCGCGGGCTTCCTGCTCGACGTCGGTCGTCACCACACGCGTTACCAGGCCCAGCGCCAGCGCCTCGGCCGCGTCGAACTCGGCGCCGGTGAGAATCCGCTCGAACAGGCGCTTGTGCGGGAACGCCTTGGCCACGTAGGCCAGGACGAGCGTGGGCGGGATACCCGCGCGCATCTCCGGGAACCCGAAGCGGGCGTCGTGGGCGGCCAGGGCGAGGTCGCAGCGCGCCACCAGGCCGCAGGCCGCGCCGAACGCCACCCCGCGGACCGCGGCGAGGGTCACCGGCGCCGCGGCGACCAGCAGGTCGTTGACACGCGTAATCCGCTCGAACTCGGCGCGCAGCCCGAGGGGCCCTAGCGCGCGCTGGCGCGCGTAGCCGGCGCGATCCCGGCCGCGCGAGAAGGTGCCATGAGCGCCCTCGAGGAGGAGCACCGCGCAGTCGGGCGTCCGCGAGGCCTCGGCGAGGATGTCCGCGAGCGCATCGAACATGGCGGCGCTCAGCGCGTTCTCCTCCGCGGGGTTGTCGAGCGTGACCGTCCACCAGGCGCCGTTGCGCGCGACGTGGACCGTACCATCGGCGGCCATGCGTCTCTCCTCTAGCGTTGTGGGCGGCGGCGTTTAGCCCCCGGGCTCCAGTAGGGCGTAGCGCCACCAGTTGGCCAGCCGCCCCTCGTGCTCGCCCGGCGCGCAGGGCAGGTGCCGTAGCCACCAGCGGTGGTGCGCGCGGATCTCGCCGCCGCCCCACTCGTGGCAGTCCACTAGCCGCCGGCGCCCGCGCCCCGCGGGGTAGTCCAGCCAGGCGTCGCAGTCGCTCCATACCGCCCGGGGGTTGCCCCAATCGTAGTCGGTCGTGCTGTTGGGCGCGTAGTGGACCGTGCCGCAGCCCGCGCCGCCGGGGGCGACGAGGTCGTAGGCCGTGAAGCGGTCCCAGGCGTGGCCGTCGCGCCCGCCCCACTCACGCCAGCTGCCGAACGCCCGCGCCACACACGCCTCGACCCGGTGGCCGAAGCTCTCCAGCATCTCGCCCACCCCGCGCTCGTAGTTGAAGCCCATGAGGACGAACGGCCGCCGGCAGGCGGCGAGCGGCACGGGCGGCGCGTTGCACCACCAGGCGCCCGGGCCGACCATCGCCGACTCCCAGAAGCCCGCGTAGGGCGGCCCCAAGCACCAGACCTCGTCCAGCTCGCCGACGGCGATGCGCTCGGCGACGCCGAGCCGCGCGACGAGCGCGGGGTAGTCCGCCATCGCCGGCTGGTGCCAATCTGCCCGCCGCTGCCAGCAGTGCAGCCACTCCTCGGGGTGGTAGGTGAAACCGTCCTCCAGCACGGGTAGCTGGTCGAGCCACCTGGTCTCCACGAGCTGGTAGCGGAGGTAGCCACGGCTGGCCCAAGCGAGGTCGGCGCAGTAGCCGGCCAACAGGGCGGCGGGCGGCTGGAACCCGCAGAGGCGACTCAAACGCTGGCCCAGCGCCGGCACGACCGGGTCGAAGAGCGCCACCAGCACCCGTGGCCGCCGCACCGGCTGCGCGATGGCCGTCGGCAGACGGTGGCGTCGCGGCCACCTGGCGTCGAACCTTCCGTGCAGCATGGATGTGCTTCCGCTCTCGTAGCACCTTGGATCAATATTCCTCGACCGCCAAGGCGACCAGGTAGCATTTAGCACTCGTGCGCACCGGGGATCGCCACGTGGTCGCTGCAGCTGGCAGGCCGCTCGATGGCTCAGGAGAAGGAGAGCAGTATGGCACGGCGACTCGCGCTCGCCCTGAGCGCTTTGCTGGTAGGTCCGCTCGCGGGGGCCGCGCCCGCGCTGTCCCCCGGCGGGGGAGCCGCCGCCCCGCCTGCCCAGCTGTCGGACCAGGTCGTCGTGGTGGTCGAGAGCCCCGGTTTTGGCGAGACCGTCGCGGGCCAGGTGGTGGTACGCGGCTATGCGCTCGACCGGCGCGCGAGCGAGGACGCGGGCATCCGCACGACCCCCGGCGGCGTGCAGGTATGGCTCGACCGCGGCGCGGGCTCAGCCACCGGGCGGTTGCTGGGTGATGCCGTGTACGGGGCGGAGCGGCCCGATGTCGCCGCCGCGCTCGGTGGGCAGTACCTCGCCGTGGGCTTCGCCTTTCCGTGGGATAGCTGCTTGGTCCCCGAGGGGCGCCACACGCTGCAAGTGTTTGCCGAGAGCACGCGCGGGACCGACGTGGAGTTCGGCTTTGCGCAGACGGAGGTGGTGGTTGGTGCGTGCCCCACGCCGCCCACCCCCTCGGCGGTGCCCGGCAGCCGGCCGCTGCGCGGCCAGCCCGACTGGGAGGCGATCTTGCTGCGCACGAGTGAGCTGCGCGGGCTGGCGCCCCGCGAGGAGCTGTACCGCGCGCCGCTGACGCGCGAGACGTACGACCAGCGCTGGGGCGCCGAGCTGGCGCGTTACTACCAGAGCCCCGCGCTGGACACCAGCCGCCTGCTGCTGGTCGCCTTCGGGCTACTCGACCCCGGGGCCAACCTTGCCGACGAGGTCCGTCGTCTGCAGACCGCTCTCCCCCTGGGCGTATACGACGCGGCTAACCACGTGTTGTTCGTCAGTCATGACCCGCCCGACTCACCCCTGGGCCGCGTGACGATGGCCCACGAGCTCACCCATGCGCTGCAAGACCAACACTACGGCTGGCCCACGCGACTGGCGCAATCCAGCCCGGGCGAGCGCGAGCGGACCGCCGAGGAGAATCTCGCCTTGCGTGCCTTGCTGGAGGGGGATGCCGTGATCGTCCAGCGGATGTATCAGGCGACGACCATCCAGGACCCGGCCGAGCTGGCGCGCTTGCAAGCGGAAGAGGCGGCCGCCAGCGCTGGAGTCGATTTCTCGCGCATCCCGTACGCGGTGTATCAGACGACGTACTTCCCCTACTTCTACGGTCCGACGTTCATCTACGGCGTGCTTGGGGAGGGGCCCCTCACGACCTACGGGCAGTATGGCCCGGCCATTGATCCGCTGTTCCGCGACCCGCCGGTCAGCACCTCGCAGATCTTGCACCCCGAGCGGTACCGCGCGGGCATTCAGCCCGTGCCCGTGAGGCTCCCGCGCCTGGAGCCCCTGCTGGGTGACGAGTGGACGCGCCAGGGGGAGGAGCAACAGGGCGAGTTCGCTCACCGCCTCATCCTGGATAACTGGCTCCGCGCGGAGGATCCCGACCGCGCGGCAGCGGTGGCCAGCGGCTGGACAGGCGACCGCGCGGCGGTGTACCGGCGGCGCGAGGCGGACGGCCGGCTGACCGATGAGGTCGTCGTGGTGCTGAAGACTCGCTGGGAGAGCGCCGCAGCTGCCCGCGAGTGGGCGGCTGCCTACGCCGAGACCGTGCCGCTCCGCTACCAGGACCCGGTGCGCTACGCCGGCCGTACCGACCAGCTGCGCAGTACGCGGCGCCCGCCGGACCTGTGGACGTGGGAGATGCCGGAGGAGCGCGGGATCGCCTTGCTGCAGCGCGACCAGGTCACGGCGATCGCCATCGCCCCGACGGAGGCATTGGCCACGCAGTTGGCCGAGTACGTGCTGGCCGGCCCGTGAGGGCGTGGCTCACTCGCGGCTCTCGGGCGCGGTGAGCGCGCGGATCACTCGGTAGATCTGGCGCCACTCGCGCGCTGTCTGAGGGGGATGCCCGTGGAAGTCCAGCAGGCGCATGGCGGCGAGCAGGTCCGGCTCGGGCTTGTCCGTCTCCACGAACTCGCGCAGCGCTGCCGGCAGCTCCCCGTCGTGGACATCGATGGAGGCGACCTCGCCCAACAACAGCCCCGCCCGCACCTCCAGAGCCGCGGCCAGCCGCTTGATCACATCTTCGGTCGGGTTGGCCTCGCCCTTCTCCAGCTTGAGCAGGTACGCCTTGGAGATGCCCGCGCGCCGCGCCAGGTACATCAGGCTCCACCCCCGCCGCTGACGCAGCTCCCGCACCCACTCACCCACCGTTCGCCGCGGTGCATTGGTCACTACAGTCACCTCGCAGCTAGATCTTACCGCGCGAGCCCCCGAGATGTGAAGCAGTTCACGGTCTACTATCTTGACCGCCACGGAAATGGGGGCCTACAATAGTGGCCGACGGTACAGCAGCGTTGACCGACGCGCTGGAGCCGGGGACGAGCAGAAAGACGCGAGGTTCACGCGAAAGGAGTGCGCTATCGGAAAAACCGCGCGACGAGTAGTGTCACGCCACATTCTGGTGTAGTCCGCCTGTAGAGCGTCACGAATAGGCAGGAAGCAGAGGAGGAGACGATCATGAGCAGCCAGCCGTCCGTGGAACAGATCGCGCAGATGGTGCCCCAGCGCGAGCTGTCGCCAGGCTTCCAGCAGATGCTCGGCCGTTTGCTAGCCGACCCCGAGTTCCGCAAGAGCATGGCCACCGACCCCGAGGGTACGCTGCAGCGGGCGAACATCCAGCTCAGCCCGCAGGAGCTGGAGCGGGTGCGGGCCATGACGCCGGAGGATCGCAAGCGGCTGTTCGAGGACGTGGACACCCGCAACAGCAAGGGCTGGTGGTACGTCATCTTTGGCTGGTTCTGGTGGTGGTAGCCGGCGGAGGGTGCCGGGTGGGGGCCAAGTGCCCCTACCCGGTGATCGGGCAGCCATACGGGTACAGATCCTATCCTGCGCCGGGATGTGCCGGCGCGAGCCATGAGAGGAGCTATGATGAGCGCGCAGCCTACGACGACCCCCGTGCCCAGCGGTGCAGCGACGCGTGATCTCTCGCCCGGGTTGCAGGCACTCGTCGGGCGCCTGCTGGCCGATCCCGAGTTCCGCCGCGCGGTGGCCCGCGATCCCGAGCGGGCGGTCGCTACAGCCGGGATCGCTCTCACGCCAGAGGAACTCGAGCGGCTGCGGACCTTGCCGACGGCGCAGCGCGAGCAGCTCGCCGCGTCGGCGGATACGCGTGATAGTCGAGGCTGGTGGTTGGTCATCCTCGGCTGGTTCTGGTGGTGGTAGGCACGGGGGGGGACCGCCGCGCGGTGGCCCCCCCTTTCCCTGCGAAGGCGAGCGGGCGGCGATCGCTGCTCGGATCTCGGAAGGAGCGTGATGATGCCGGAGCGACCGATGGGCCAGCCGATCCCTCTGCGGGTGCGGTCCCGCCAGCCGCGGCCGCCGGCGGCCGCCCTCCCGGCGCAAGCGCGCGCTGGGGGAGCGGCGGAGGGCGGTGAGCGCGTCTGGCACCGTGCGGAGATGCACCTGCTGACCACGGTCGAACCGCCGCTAGCGCTCGACGTCCGTCGCAGCCGGGTGTACCGGCTCGCGCCCGTGGAGCTGGCCATCTTGCAGCGGCCGTTCCCGCTCACTTGGGCCGCGCTGGTGGCCGCGCTGGAGGCCGACCACGGGCGCGCCACACTCGCGGCGGCGGTCGAGCGGCTCCAGGAGCGGCAGCTGTTGTACCTGGGCGTCGAGCCTCTGCCCGCCCCGCTCCCGCGTGGCCCGCTGACGCGCCTGGAGCTGGGAGTGGCGGAGGACTGCAATCTGCGCTGCCCGTATTGCTTCGTGTCGCAGGGCAGCTTTGGGGGCCCCCGGCGGCTGATGCCGCTGGAGGTCGCGCGGCGGGCAGTGGCACTGCTGTTCGCCGAGGCGGGCGACGCCCCGTTCGTACAGGTTGGCTTCTACGGCGGCGAGCCGCTGCTCAACATCCCTGTGGTGCGCGCGGTGATCGACGAGGCCAGCGCGCTGGCGGCCGAGCGCGGCAAGCAGATCCTGTTCGACCTGATCACCAATGGCACCCGCCTGGATGAAGAGCTGTGTGCTTTCCTGCGCGCGCATGGCGTGGCCATCCAGCTCTCGCTGGACGGCCCCCCAGCGATCAACGACGCGCTGCGGCCGCGCCTGGGCGGGCAGGGCAGCTACCGGGCGGCGACCGCCTCGCTGCGCTGGCTCGCCGGCTACCCGCGCGTGCAGGGCCGCGCCACGCTCACCCGGGCGAACCCGCAGGTCGACGAGATCATGGAGCACCTGCTGGCGCTGGGCTTGCCCGCGGCGGTGGCGCGGCCGGTGGTCGGCGCCGAGGGCGGGCTCGGGCTGGATGCGGCGGCGAGCGAGCGCATCGTGCACGGCTATCGTCGCCTGGCGGAGGCCGTGTTGGCCGCGGAGAGCGACGACGCGGCGGCTCGGCGGGCTATCCCTTTCGTGGGCTACTTCGTGAAACTGCTCGAGGGCATGCCACGGCGCGTGCCGTGTCAGCAGGGCGCCTGGGCCGTGGCCTGTGCCGCTGATGGCCGGCTGTACCCCTGCAAGGACATGGCCGCACGGCCAGACTATGTGATCGGTACGGTGTGGACGGGGATCGACTGGGCGCGCGCCTACGATTCCCAGCAGGGGCTCCTGCTGTGCCAGCAGCGCGCGCCGAAGAAGGCAGAGTGCGCCCGCTGCTGGGGCCGCGAGCTGTGCCAGATCTCGTGCATGCACGTCTGCCTAGAGCCGAAGGGGGAGGCCACAGGCACGGCGGTGGTGAGCGGCTGGGAGTGCGCGGTGCAGCTGGGAGTGATCGAGGTAGCCCTGGAGCTGTTCGACGCCCTACGCGAGCGGCGGCCGGCAGTGTTCTGGCAGCTGCTCCAGCAGGCAACGGCGGGCGAGCTGGCGCCGCCTCCGGCGCTGGTGAGCGCCGCGGCCGGGTGAGGTATCGGTCCCTGCTCGCCACGGGCCCGGGCTGGGATCTGGTATGATGTAGTGGCCGGCCCCGTAGCAGCTGCCCGCCACGGGGAGCGCCGCCGCGCGACCGGCGGTCGAGACTGGCACTAGCGAGGAGAAGCGCAGATGGCTAAGGGCGACGCGAAGCTGAGCAAGAACGCCCTGGCGGGGAAGCGCGGTGCGTCCTCGGCGCTGACGCCGCACACTTGCCCGAACTGCAACGAGCGGATCCCCGAGAACCAGCTGCTCGTGGTGATGCATTGGAGGAGCGGCAAGCGGGGCGGCACGCAGGGCTACCACCGCAACTGCTACCGCATCTAGGCGCCAGCAAGCTACTTGCCACCCGCGAGCGCCCAACGAATACCACTCGTTGGGCGCTCGCCATTTCCTCCCCCGCGCACGGCTGTACCCGGGTATAATCGCCCGCTGGCGCTCACCGCGCCGCAACCTCGCCTGACGGAGCGGCCGATGCACCCTACTTCCCCCTTTTCCAGCGCGACGCCAGCCCAGGTGATCGGGCAGCCGCTGCCCCGTGTCGAAGGGCGCGCGAAGGTCACGGGCAGCGAGCGGTTCGCGGCCGATATCGTTCTGCCGGGCATGCTCTGGGGCAAGGTGCTGCGCAGTCCCTACGCGCACGCACGCATCGTGCGCATCGACACGCGCCGGGCCCGCGCCCTGCCCGGGGTGCACGCCGTGCTCACGGGTGCCGATCTCCCCCCCGACACGCGGCAGGGCCGGCGCCTGCGCGATCTGCCCGTGCTGGCCACCGAGCGCGTGCGGTTCGTGGGGGACAAGGTGGCGGCGGTGGCGGCCGACCTGCCCGACCTCGCCGAGGAGGCGCTGAGCCTGATCGAGGTGGAGTACGAGCCGCTGCCGGCTGTGTTCGATCCCTTGGAGGCCATCCGCCCGGAGGCGCCGCTGCTGCACCCCGATCTGCAGCGGTACCGGGTGCCCGACCAGCGCATCCCGGATATCCCCAATGTCTGCTCGTGGGAGCAGTGGCGCAAAGGGGACGTGCAGGAGGGGTTCCGCCAGGCGGTGCACGTGTTCGAGGACACCTTTCGTACCCCGGCGCAGCACCAGGTGTATCTGGAGCCTCACTCCTGCCTGGTGCGGCTGCGCGAGGACGGGATGGTGGACGTATGGGCGTCGAACAAGGCGCCCTACCTGCTGAAGGGGTACTTGGCGGCGACACTGGGGCTACCCGAGCGTGTGTTCGCCATCCACCTACTGGCGGTGGGAGGCGACTTCGGCGGCAAGGGCTCGCCGATGGACATCCCTATCGCTTACTTCCTAGCGCAGGCCACCGGGCGCCCCGTGCGTATCACCATGACCTACACCGAGGAGCTCATGGCCGCCAACCCGCGGCACGGCGCCGTGGTGCGCGTCAAGCTGGGGCTCGATGCCGAGGCGCGGCTGGTCGCCTGCCAGACGCAGATCTACTACAACAGCGGCGCTTACGCGGCGATGAAGCCCTCGGAGACCGTCGGCCTGCGCGGTGCAGAGAAGGGCGGGGGCTCCTATGACATCCCCCATGTCCAGATCGATGCGTACCAGGTGTACACCAACACGGTGCCGTGCGGACACATGCGCTCGCCGGGCGAGCCGCAGGTGGTGTTCGCCGTCGAGTCGTTGGTGGACATCATCTGCCGCGAGCTGTGCATCGACCCCGTCGAGTTTCGCCTGCGGAATGTGATCAAAGAGGGCGGGCTGTCGCCGATCGGCGAGCGCTACCACCTGGTGCAGGCCGAGGAGACGATCCGGCGCGCGGCCGCCATCTCGGGCTGGGGCACCCCCAAGCTGCCGCACGTCGGGCGCGGGATCGCTATGAGCAACAAGCACCCTCATGGCGGGGTGTACCACGCCGAGCTGATGGTGGAGCCCGACGGTACTGTGGAGGTGATGACGGCGATCACCGAGGTGGGCACGGGGGCGCATACCGTGCTGCGGCAGATCGTGGCCGAGCGGCTCGATCTCCCGCCGGAGCGCATCACGGTCCGTCTCGCCGATACCACGGTGTTTCCCTACGACCGCGGCGTGGGCGGCAGCCGCGTCACCCAGATGGTCGGCGGTGCGCTGTTGAACGCGGCCGAGCAAGTCCTGAAACCGCTGCGCGAAGCGGCGGCCGACTTGCTCGGGTGCCCGGTGGACGCCGTGGAGTACCGCGAGCGGCGCTTCTTCGCTGGCCGGGGCCGCGAGGCGGTGAGCTGGGAGGAGGCGGCGCGGCGAGCCACCGAGCGGGCGGGCGGCCCGCTGCGCGGCGCCGCCGACTACCGCGCCGGGCACTTCGAGGGCATCACGGCGTTCCATGTCCAGGTGGCCGAGGTCGAGGTGGACCCCGAGACAGGGCAGGTGCGCGTGCGCGCCATCTATACGGCCGACGATGTGGGGCGGGTACTCAACCCGCTGGGCCATCGAGGCCAGATCGAGGGCAACATCGCCCAGGCGGTGAGCGCCGCGCTCCTGGAAACGTTGGCGCCCGACGAGGATGGCAAGCCGAGGACCTTGAACCTGGGCGAGTACAAGATCCCCACGATGATGGACGCGCCGCCGCTAGTGGTCAGCCTGGTCGAGTCCCCCACGGGCCTCGGGCCATACCACGCCAAGGCGATCGGCGAAGGGCCCAATAGCCCGCTACCGGCCGCCATCGCCAACGCCGTCTACGACGCCTGCGGCGTGCGCATCAAGGAGCTGCCGATCACCGCCGAGAAGATCTGGCGCGGTCTGCGCGCGCGCCGCTAGCCGTATTGGCGGGCGACTAGCGCGGCGCCGTGCAGGCGTCGGGGCGACCGCCCTCGTAGCCGTGCAGGAACGCGGTCTGCCGCTGCTCGGCGGAGCCATGGGTCCATTTCTCGGGGGTCACCTGCCCCTGCGTCCGCTGCTGGAGCCGGTCGTCGCCGACTGCTGCTGCCGCGCTCAGCGCCTCGGCGACGTCGGCACGAGAGGGCGGTGTGAGGTACCCTGTCTCGGCCGCATTGCGCACCCACACGCCGGCGAAGCAGTCGGCCTGGAGCTCGAGCTGGACCGCGGGGCTCTGTGGCCCCGTTGTCCGGGTGTCTACTCGCTGGAGCCCACCCGTGAGGTCCTGGATGTGGTGGCCATACTCGTGGGCTACCACATAGCCTTGTGCCAGTGGCCCGTTCTGGGCGCCGAGGCGATCCAGCAGCAAGTTCAAGAACTCCAGATCGAGGTACACTCTGCCGTCTTCGGGGCAGTAGAACGGTCCGACCTGGGCGGTGGCGCGGCCACAGCCGGTGTCGGTGCTCCCGCTGAAGAACACGGTCGGCGCTGGCTCGTAGCGCGCGCCCTGGTCGGCGAGCGCTTGGCGCCAGTAGGTTTGGATGCTGTTGACGAAGCCGACGATGCGGCAGTCCTGGCGAGCGTTGGCGTCGGCGCCGGTCTGGCACTCATGCACGAGGTTCCCTTCGCTCGCTGGGGCCTCGGCCACGGGTGGCGCCGGGGCGTAGCCGAGGTCGGTGGGGTTGACGCCCAGGAGAAGGGCGAGTACCAGCGCAAGCACTAGCCCGAGGCCGCCCCCCCGATCGCCAGGCCGGGGCCGAGCCCGCCCCTGCGACGGTCCTCGACTTGCGATGGATCGAGCCGCGCGTCGTCGCGAAATGCCATGGGGGCCTCCTCGGGACTCGTGCCTCGCGGCGCCGAGGAGGGTGAACGCAAGCCGCGTGCCCGGCCCGGCGGGCTATACCCGGGTATAGCGCACCGCCTGTGGCAATTCTGTTAGCTTCTCGCGATGCCGGGCGGTCGCGCGGGGGCTACAAGAGCGCTACAATACGGCATTGTGGCGGCGGCCGCCGCTGGCGGTGTCGTGAGGCGACGAGAGGGGCAGGCATGGTGCGCGTGGTAGCACTGGCAAACCAGAAAGGCGGCGTGGGCAAGACGACGATGACCGTGAGCCTGGCCGCCTGTGCTGCCGAGGCGGGCGCCCGTGTGGCGCTCGTGGACCTCGACCCCCAGGCTACCCTTACCCGCTGGCTGGCCCCCGGGCTCGATGACGAACGGCCGACGATGTACGACCTGGTCGTGCGCCCAGAGGTCGGGTTGCGCGACGTGCTGCGCGAGACCCGCAGCGGGTTGCTGGTGGCGCCTGCCACGGTGGACCTGGCGGTGGCGCCCAGCGACCTCCAGCGTCGCCTGCGGGGAGTTGGCCTGTGGCAAACCTCACTGCGCCCCAAGCTCCACGCGGCGCCCGACCTCGACCTGCTGTTGGTGGACTGCCCGCCCTCGCTCGGCGAGCTGACCATGCTGGCGCTAGTGGCCGCCGATGAGGTGGCGATCGTCACCAACTGCGAGCTGACCGCTTTCGACGCCATGCAGGACCTCATTGCCTGCATCGACTTGGCGCGCAGTCCGGGGCTGAACCCCGCCCTGCGCCCGCTAGGCATCCTGCCCACTATGTACGATCCGCGCGTCGGCCACTGTCGGCAGGTGTTGGAGCTGCTGCGGACCCACTACCCGGGCCAGGTCGCCGAGACCGTGATTCGCCGCACCATCAAGCTGGCCGACGCCTACGCCCGCAACGTGCCGATCACCGAGTACGACCGCCACGGCGAGGTGACGGAGAGTTTCCGCCGTCTGGTGCGGGAGGTGCTCTATGTCCCGCAGCCGGCCTGACATTCTCGCGGCACGCTCCACCGCCCGTCCCCTGCAGCGGCTCAACGCCCACCTGGCCGGCGATGCGGCGGAGACCGGGCTGCACGAGGTGGCGCTCGACGAGCTGTGGTTGCGCCACCAGCCGCGCAAGCTGGTCCCCGATGCCGTGCTCGATCGGCTCTTGGCCGAGGGCCGTGCTCAGCCCCGCGCGCTGCTGGCCGAACTCCAGGCCCTCGCCGAGCGCGAGCCGCGGTCGCTTTACCGTACGGTGCTCGACGGCCTGGAGGAGCTGGCGGCGACCATCCGCGTACATGGCGTGCTGGTCCCGATTCGCCTGGCGCGGCTGGACGGCCGCTACGTCATCGAGGAGGGCCATCGGCGCTCGCTGGCCAGCCTCCTGGCCGGCCTGGAGCGTATCCCGGCGGTCGTGGCGCCCACCGCCTCCGAGCTGCTGCTAGCGGCGCGCCAGTTCGTCGCCAATGACCAGCGGGCCGACCTATCGGCCGTGGAGAAGGCCGCCTGGCTGCGCGATCTGTTGCTCAAGGCCGACCGCGAGCTGCGGGCGCGCAAGGGCTGGCCCCTAGACGAGCCCAGCTTCAGCAGCCTCTTCGAAGGGGGCGACGACGACCTGCCCGACCCTGGCGCGCCCCCACGACGGCCGGCGCGGAGTGCGGCCGAGGAGGCGGAGCGCGCGGCGGCAAGCTGGCCACGCTTCGACGACCTGCGCGCGGCGGTGCAACAGGCCATCGCGGCGGCGGCCGAGGCCGAGAGCACGGCCGAGGAGGACGCGGGCGGCGCGTCGCCCGCTGAGCCCCCTAATCCCGCTGCCCCCACTCGTGCCGATTGGGAGGCGCACAAAAGCGAGGTGCGGGCGCAGGTGCTGAGCCTCACCGGCCTCTCCCTGCCCCGCTTCTACCAGCTGCGCCAGCTGAACCGCCTGTGCCCCGAGGCCCGCGAGCTAGGCGCGAGTCTGACCGAGCGCCACCTGCGCCCGGTGGTCGTGCTGCCGCCAGAGGGGCAGGTGCTGGTGATCCGCGCGATCCTGGCGCACCAGGTGCCGGCCAACAAGGTGGGCACGCTGGTCAACGCGCTGCGCGATGGCGGCACCGCGGCCCTGCGCCGGGCGCTCGCCTCGCTAGGCTTGCCGGCCAAGCCCGGGCGCGTGTCGAGCGTCCACACGCGCCTACAGGGCGTCCCCGCCGACTGGCGCGACCGCGTACGCCTGCTGGAGCAGGAATTGCTGACGATCAAGGCGCCGCACGCTCGCGCCGCGCGCCTGGCGCAGATCGCCCAGCAGCTCGAGCGCTTGGAGGGGCTGGCGGCAGCCTACCGGGCTCTGCTGCGCGAGTACGGCCGGCAGATGGTGGCAGAGTAAGCCGGCGGGGCCATTCTAGTGCTCCTGGGTATAATCCGCCAACGCGGCGGCCGGCCCGCCGCCTCAGCTCGTTGACTGCAGAGGCGCGTATGCCACGCGGGCTCCTGTTGCTTGTGCTCCTGCTCTGCACCGGCGTCGTGCTGCGTACGGGGGGAGAGGCCGTGGCCGCACCCAGCGAGCAGCGCCCACCCTACCCTGGCCCCCTGGTAGATACCCATGCCCATCTAGAGGCCGAGAGCGGCGTGACGATCGAGACGTTCCTCGCCCTGTACGACCAGGTCGGGGTCAAGGGCGGCTGGATGATGGGCGTGCCCTGGATGCTCGCTACGGACGCTTGGGAGCGCTACCCCGACCGCGTGGTCCCGTTCCTCGCGGAGGAGTATACCGAGACGGTGGCGCCCCAGTCGGTGTACGTCAACCAGGCGGCGCTCGAAGACTTGCTGGCCGGCGGCTACGGGCGCGGCCTCGGGGAGATGATCCTGCGCCACGCCCCATTCCAACTAGCGGGCGGGTACGCGGCCGGCGCGGTCAACGTGCCCGCCGACCACCCGGCCCTGCTCCCCGCGTATACGCTGGCGGGGAAGTACGGCGTGCCAGTGGTGGTGCATCAGGAGGCAGCTTACGCAGAGGAGCTAGAGCGCGCGCTGCGTGGGGCGCCGGGGACGACCTTCGTCTGGGCCCACGCGGGCCACGGGCCGGCGGCCACGGCACGCGCCCTGCTGACCCGCTATCCGAACCTCTACGCGGACCTGAGCGCGCGCACGCCCTGGCTGGGGCCGGGCACGGTTATCACTCGCCCCGATGGCACCCTGCAGCCCGAGTGGGCGGAGCTGCTCGCCGCGTTTCCCGACCGCTTCACCATCGGGTTCGACATGTTCGCCCCGCAGCACTACCGCCCGGACTATGTCCGCAACACCGTGGACTACTACCGGCGGCTGCTGGGCCAGCTCGACCCCGCGGCTGCCGAGGCGATCGCCTACCGCAATGCCGAGCGCCTGGCGCCTTTCCGCGTGCCGGCAGCCATGGCTCCCGGGGCGCCGTGAGGTACGCCGCCCGGTTTCCCGTCGCCTGATCGCCGCGGCGCTCCCTACTGAACGCCAGCGCGGTTCCAACGCGGCGTTTACCCCCTGTGGGCTAAGCTACTGGACGAGCGCGTGAAGGCGCGCCCATTCCTGCCATTCACTCGCTAGCCAGACGAGGGGAGGTGCAGGTCGATGGCGGCCGTGTTTCCCTTCACGTTGGATCATGCACTGGCGCTGATTCGACTCGTCGTCGGGCTACTCTTGGCCGGGCACGGGGCTCAGAAGCTGTTCGGCTGGTGGGGCGGCCCAGGGCTCCGCGGTATGGCCGGCTGGCTAGGCAGCATGGGGCTGCCCGCGCCGTGGGCACTGGCGCTTTTCGTTGCCCTGTGCGAGTTCCTGGGCGGACTGGCATTCGCGCTCGGCCTGCTGACGCCGCTGGCCGCGCTGGCGATCACTGCGGTCATGCTCGGCGCGATCGGGATCGTCCACTGGGCGCACGGGCTGTGGGTGACGAACCACGGCTTCGAGTACCCGCTGGTGATCCTGGCGACTGCGGTGGCGATCGGGCTAGCAGGGCCGGGTGTCTACGCGCTGGACGCAGCGCTCAAGCTGCCCCTGCCGCAGCAGCCGGTCTACCTACTGGGTGTTGCGCTGGAGGTGCTCGGCCTACTGGGACTCCTGGCCCTCCGGCGGCCCCAGGCGGCCAGCCGGCCAGCTGGGGCGGCGGCCACGTAAGCTCGTGGTCCTATGATGGCCTGCGCGGCCGGTGCCGATGGGTAGGTGACACTCGTGGAGTATCGTGACTACTACGCCATTCTCGGCGTGCCCCGCACGGCCACCGACAAAGAGATTCGCTCGGCGTACCGGCGTCTCGCGCGCCAGTACCATCCCGATGTGAACCCGGGCAACAAGGAAGCCGAGGAGCGCTTCAAACAGATCAACGAGGCGTACGAGGTGCTCTCGGACCCCGAGAAGCGCCGCAAGTACGACCAGCTCGGGGCGCGCTGGAAAGCGTACGAGCAGTGGGAGCGCGCGCGCCAGGCGGCGGGGCAATCCGCGCGGCCCGAGGAGTTCCAGTGGTTCACGGAGGAAGCGCCGGCTGCCGCGCAGCATACCTACCGCACGCTCACCGAAGAGGACCTCCGCGACCTATTCGGCGAGACCGAGGCGTTCTCCGATTTCTTCGAGACGTTCTTCGGTCGGCCTTCAGGGGGGCCCCGCCCGCGCCGCGGTGCGGATCTGGAGGCGGCGGTCGAGGTGACGCTGGAGGAGGCGTACCGCGGCACCACGCGGCAATTGACCCTGGAGGGGGCTGGTGGCGCATCGCGGCAGATCGAGGTCACCATCCCCCCAGGGGTCGATGAGGGGACCCGCGTGCGTATCGCCGGCCAGGGCGGCCCCGGGCGCTCCGGTGGCCCGCCTGGCGACCTCTATCTCGTGGTCCATGTGCGGCCGGACCCGCGCTTCGAACGGCGTGGCGACGACTTATATCTGCGCGAGCGGGTGCCGCTCGCTACGCTGCTGCTCGGCGGCGAGGTGCGTGTGAGCACCCCGGACCGCCGCACATTAGCGCTGAAGATCCCGCCCGGCACGCCCGACGGCCAGGTGTTTCGCCTGCGCGGCCAAGGGATGCCGCGGCTGGGCCAGCCCGAGCGCCGCGGCGACTTGCACGTGGAGGTCCACGTGCATCTGCCCGAGCGCCTGACTCCACGCCAGCGGGAGCTGCTGGAGGAGTTCGTCCGGTTGGAGGAAGTCGCCTCCGGCGCGGGGCGCGGGCGCTAGCGGCGGGCGAGGAGGTACACGGCGGATGAGTGGCGAGAGCACGGTGACCCGCGTGTGGCGCCTGAGCGCGGCCGCAGAGCAGGTCGGCCTCTCCCCGCGGCACGTGCGCCGCTATGTGCGCCTGGGGCTACTCCGGCCGCTGCGGGTCGAAGGACGCGAGTGGTGGTTCGGCGAGGCGGAACTCGCTCGCCTGCGCCGCATCCGGCGCCTGGCCGCCCTCGGGTTCAGCGCCGAGCACCTGGTGGTCGTCCTGCGGCTGGCGGACGAGCTGGCCGCGGCACGCCGCGCCTTGGCCACCTACGAGCGAGGTGACGACGCCTCCTCGCCTGGCGAGTAGCGCCGCCGCCCGTGGGCGGTTCCCCTCAGCGGCGGCGCGGGCGCGCGATCTCGGCGTGCACGCGGCGACCGCGCAGGGTGGTGCGCTGGAGCGCCGCGAGCACGCGGTGGGCATCCTTCTTGGGCACCTGCACGAGGCTGAAGCGATCGTAGAGATCGATTGCCCCGATGGCCTTGCCGGGCAGGCCCGCCTCGTTGGCGATGGCGCCCACGATGTCGTTCGGCCGCAGGCCATCGGCGCGCCCCAGGCTCAGGAACAGCTTGGTCATCCCCGGTTCGGCGCTCAGCCCGTCCTCGGGAAACACCTCGCGCGGGGCGGGCTCGGGCGTAGCCGCCCCGTTGCCGCGCGTTTCCAGCTCGCCCGTGAGCTTGAGAGCCGCAGCGGCGATCTCCGCCACGTCGTGCTCGGCGGCTAGCTCCTCGACCACCAGGAGGTACGGCTCGAGGTCGCCGGCGGCCACCATCGTCCGCAGGGTTTCTTTCAGCGCCTCGCGTCGCCGGGCGGCCACGTCGGCCGCCGTCGGCAGCCGGGCGGGCTTCAGTTTTCCTTTCGTCAGCCGCTCGATCAGATGCAGCGCGCGGCGCTCGCGCGGCGTCACCAGGGTGATCGCCTCGCCCTTGCGGCCCGCGCGCCCGGTGCGCCCGATGCGGTGGACGTACACCTCTGGGTCGGCGGGCACGTCGTAGTTGATCACATGGCTCACCTCGGGGATGTCGAGCCCGCGCGCGGCGACGTCCGTGGCTACCAGCAGCTCGACCGCGCCCTCGCGGAAACGGCGCATGGTGCGGTCGCGCTCGGCCTGGCTGAGGTCGCCGTGCAGCGGCTCGGCCTGGTAGCCGAGGCCGATGAGTTGGTCGGCCAGCTCCGCCGCGTCGCGCTTGGTACGCGTGAAGATGATCGCCGAGGTGGGCATCTCGACATCGAGAATGCGGGTCAGCGCATCGAGCTTGCCGCGGCTGAGCACCTCATAGTACACCTGCCGAGTCTGGGGCACCGTCAGCTTGTCGCGCACCACCGAGACCCACAGGGGCTCGCGCAGGAAGCGGCGCGCGAGCTCGGCGAGGCGAGGCGGGATAGTGGCGGAGAACAGGGCGGTCTGCCGCTCGGTAGGTACCTGTTCGAGAATGGCCTCCACGTCCTCGATAAAGCCCATGGCCAGCATCTCGTCCGCCTCGTCGAGCACCGCCATGCGCACGGCGGCGAGGCTCAGCGTGCCGCGGCGCAGGTGGTCCAGCACCCGCCCCGGGGTGCCCACCACGATGTCCACCCCGCGCTGGAGCACGCGGAGTTGGCGCTCGATCGACTGGCCGCCGTAAATGGGCAGCACGCGCGCCCCGGTGTAGCGCCCGAGGGCGTGGATCGCCTCGGCGTTCTGGATGGCTAGCTCGCGCGTGGGGACCAGCACCAGCCCCTGTGGCTGGGGGACGCCAGCGCGTAGCCGCTCCAGCATGGGTAGGGCAAACGCGGCGGTCTTGCCGGTGCCTGTCTGGGCCTGGCCGACCAAGTCGCGGCCCGCCAGCAAGGGCCCGATGGCCTGCTGCTGGATCGGCGTCGGCTCCTCGTAGCCCAGCTCGGCGACCGCTCGGAGCAGCGGAGCACTGAGCCCCAGCTCGGCGAACGTCGCGCTCATGCCCTACCTCCATTCCCGGCGCGCGGGTTGCCCACTGCTTCCAGCATGCCATGAAACCGCCTCGGTCGCCTGGGCCAGCAGCGTTGTCATCCGCGCGGCGATCGCGCACGATGTAGTCGAGAGACCGCGCCGGCTAGCCCGACGGGCCGGCGCAGCGAGGAGAAGCGGCATGGAGCGCGATCCCGCCACCGTGCGCGCCCCGGAGTTCCCGCCCGGGCTGGACTGGCTGAACGTGGAGCGGCCGCTGCGGCTGGCCGACCTACGCGGCAAGCTGGTCCTGCTCGACTTCTGGACCTACTGCTGAATCAACTGCCTGCACCTGCTGCCGCAGTTGCGGCGGCTCGAACGCAAGTGGGCGGCGGAGCTGGTGGTCATCGGCGTCCACTCGGCCAAGTTCCCCACCGAGCAGGAGACCGCCAGCGTGCGCCAGGCGGTGCTGCGGCTCGGCCTGGACCACCCGGTGGTCAACGACGCCGAGTTTCGCGTCTGGCAGCAGTGGGCGGTGCGGGCCTGGCCCACGCTGTTCTTCGTCGACCCCCACGGCGGGATCATTGGCAAGCACGAGGGCGAGGTGCCCTACGACGCGCTCGACCGCTTCGTGGGCGACTTGGTGCGCCAGTACGACGCCCAGGGCGCCCTCGACCGCCGGCCGCTGGCGCTGACGCCCGAGCGCGCGCAGCTGCCCGATAGCCCCCTGCGCTTCCCCGGCAAGCTGGTAGCCGACCTCGCCAGCGGGCGGCTGGTCATCGCGGACACGGGGCACCACCGGCTCCTGGTGGCCGACCTCGATGGGCGCATCCGGCAGGTGATCGGCAGCGGCGAGCCGGGCCTTGCCGACGGCTCTCTGAGCGCCGCCCGCTTCCACGGGCCGCAGGGGGTGGCGCTGGTGGGCGATGTGGTGTACGTGGCCGATACCGACAACCACGCCTTGCGCGCCGTCGACCTGGCGGCTGGCCAGGTCACCACCGTGGCAGGCACCGGCGAGCAGGCGCTCGGGCCGCCTAGCGCGGGCCCTGCGCGCACCACGGCGCTCAACTCGCCCTGGGACCTGGTGTATGCCGACGGCGAGCTATACGTCGCCATGGCGGGCTGCCACCAACTCTGGTGGTGCGACCTGGCCCGTGGCGAGGTGCGGCCGTTCGCGGGCAACGGGCGCGAGGGCCTGCGCGACGGCCCCCGCCTCGATGCCTGGCTCGCCCAGCCCTCCGGGATCGCGCTGGCCGGCGAGCTGCTCTACTTCGCCGACAGCGAGACGAGCAGCATCCGCAGCGTGGAGCGCGGGCCGCAGGGCGCGGTGCGCACGCTGGTGGGCCGGGGGCTGTTCGAGTTCGGCGACGTGGACGGCGTGGGCGATGCCGTGCGCCTCCAGCACCCGATCGGCCTCGCTGTCGATGGCGAGGCCCTCATCGTGGCCGACACCTACAACCACAAGCTCAAGCGGCTCGGCCCGCGCACCCGCGCCTGCACTACCTGGGCGGGCAGCGGCGAGCCCGGCCACCGCGACGGGCCATTGGCCACCGCCCAGTTCTGGGAACCGAGCGGCGTCAGCGTGGCCGGCGACGTGGTGTACGTGGCCGACACGAACAACCACGCCGTGCGGGTGGTCGATCGCGCGGCCGGCGTGGTGCGCACGCTGGAGCTGCGCGTCTGACCGCTACTCGGCTACCACGCGGTGGTACTCCTTGTGGCCCTTGCGCAGCAGCAGCACGCCGTCAGCGAGGTCCTGCAGCGTGACGACGCGGTCGAGGCCCACACGCTGGTTGTTGAGGTACGCCCCGCCCTGCTGGATCAGCCGGCGCGCCTCGCCCTTGGAGGCGCACAGCCCGCTGCGCACGAACAGCTCGGCGACCGGCAGCCCGGCGGCCAGCTCGGCGGCGGGGACGCGGGTGGTGGGGATCTGGACGCTCGCCGCGCTGCCGTCGCCGCGGAACAGCGCGCGCGACGCCTCGCGGGCCTCCTGCGCGGCCGCCTCGCCGTGGGTGATCGCCGTCGCCTCGTAGGCCAGCCGCTCCTTCGCCTCGCGCAGCGCCGCCCCTTGCAGCCGGCCCAGCGCCCGCACCTCCTCCATGGGCAGGAAGGTGAACATGGCCAGGAACCGCTCGACGTCCGGATCCTCGGTGTTGATCCAGAACTGGTAGTACTCGTAGGGCGAGGTGCGTCGCGGGTCGAGCCAGACGGCGCCGCGCTCGGTCTTGCCCATCTTGGCGCCCGAGGCCGTCTGGATCAACGGGAAGGTCAGGGCGAACGCCTGGCCGCCCTCGACCTTGCGGATCAGGCTCACCCCCGCCACGATGTTGCCCCACTGGTCGCTGCCGCCCACCTGGAGGATGCAGCTGTGCTCGCGGTACAGGTGCAGGAAGTCGTAGGCCTGCACTAGCATGTAGTTGAACTCGACGAAGTTCAGCCCGGCCTCCGACGCCAGCCGCGTGCGGTACGTCTCGGCGTGGAGCATCTCGTTGACGTTGAAGTGGCGGCCGATATCGCGCAGGAACTCGATGTACCGCAGCGGCAACAGCCAGTCGGCGTTGTTCAGCAGCAGCGCGCGCCCCGCGCCGAAGTCGAAGTAGCGGCTGAGCTGGGCGCGGATCGGCTCGATGTTGGCCGCGATCTCCTCCGGCGTGAGCACCGGGCGCGCCGCGGTCTTGCCCGAGGGGTCGCCGACCAGCGCCGTGCCGCCGCCCACCAGGGCGATGGGGCGGTGCCCCAGCCGCTGGAGGTGCGCCAACGCCATGGTCGGGATCAGGTGGCCGACGTGCAGGCTGGGCGCGGTCGGGTCGTAGCCGCAGTAGACGGTGATCGGCCGCTCGAACGCAGCGCGCAGGCCGCGCTCGTCGGAACAGTCCTTCACGAACCCGCGCTCGCGCAACACGTCGAAGGCGTTCATCGCCCGCTCCCGGCTGGAGGCTACGCGCGGTGGCGGCCCGCGCCCCGGCGAGCCGCCACGCGGGGGAATGCTCCGAGATACCTTAGCACCGCCCGCGAGGCGGGGTAAAGGCACCCCCGAGCCGTGTGGCCCGCTACGGTGTCAGGTACACCGGAACCGCGGTCAACGTCACACCGTTCGCCGTCGCGTTGAGCGTCACGCTTCCGGTCACCCCGGCCGGCACGACGAGGCGGAACAGGGCGTTGCCGTTGCCGTCGGTGACCATACTGGGCGGTGTGACTGACACAGCGACCGAACCGGTGGCCGTGAGCGTCACCGGGACGCCCGGGATCGGCACGTTGCTGGCATCGCGGACGATCACGGTGATGGGAATGCCGCCCTGGTTGACGTACATGCTGACCGACGCCGGGCTGGGCACCTGGATCTGCGAGTTGGGCGCCGAGGGCACCCGCCCGCCGGGGAACGCGCCTGGGTAGCCCGGGTAGCCCGGGTACCCCGGGTATCCGGGATAGCCTGGGTACCCGGGCATGCCTGGGTACCCCGGCATCCCCGGGAAGCCCGGCATGCCCGGCATCCCCGGGCAGAACGGCGGCGCGCCGGGGAACGGGCCAGGCGTGCACCACGGCGCGAGGGTCGGCGTGGGCAGCGGCGTCATCGTCGGCGCGCCCGCCGTGGTGACCGGCGCGGAGGGCGCCGAGGGCCGCCCCGCCGCGTCGATCGCCACTACCGACAGACTGTAGCCCACCCGCGGA
>DATGKN010000160.1:0-13689 GCA_035294645.1 Chloroflexota bacterium | reverse complement strand
GCCCCCCGCTCGCCGGCCCCGCCAGCACCGTCCCCGGCCCCTGCGCCGTCGTCTCCAGCAGTGCCACCCACTGCCCATCCTCTCGCAGGTAGCGCGTTGTCCCCGCCGTCGCCCCCGGGTCCGGCACTAGCCCGGCCCCGTGCCCCGGCCCGCTGGGCCCCATCACCGGCACCAGCGCTGGATCCAGCGCCCCGCTCACCCGCGTCTGCGCCCCCGCCACCACCTGCGGCTCATACCCCGCCGCCCACACGTACAGGTCGAACGTCCCCGGCGCCGCCGTGTAGAACCACACACACCCCTGCGCGTTCGCTACCAGCGGCTGCGGCAGCTGCTCCGCCCCCGCCCAGCTCGCGTACAGCACCGCCCCCGTTGGCCCACTCCCCCCCGGGTCCCGCACCTCCACGCGCGCCCCGGGGATGGGGTTTCCCCAGCTATCTCGAATCACCTCCGCCCACAACGCCCGCGGCACGCCTTTTCCTCCTGGTGCGGACTTCGTCACAGAGAAAAGCGCGCAGCGCGAATGGGCGGTCCGGGGGCAGGGGGGAGGACGGCAGGGCGGCTATGAGGCGCCGGCGCGCCGTTGCCACAGGGCCAGCGCTTGGCGCACGATCTCCACCTCGTTGGGGAAGGCCATCGTGCGCAGCGCCTCGTCCACAGGGAACCAGGCGGCTTCGTCGTTCTCCCAGTCGTGGTCGCGCACGTCGCCGCCAGTGGCGCGCATCAAGAAGTAATGGACCGTCTTGTGATGGCGGGCCCCGCGCGTATTGAACCAGTAGACGATGTCGCCGACCGGGGCCAACAGCTCGACGTGCAGGCCGGTCTCCTCCTGCACCTCGCGCACCGCGGCGCGGTCGAGGGTCTCATGGGCCTGCAGCCCGCCCTTGGGCAGCCCCCAGCGCCGCGGCTGGCCACGGCCGACCAGCGCGACCTCCGTACGCGAATCGGTCTGGCGCAGCACCACGCCGCCAGCCGACACATCGCGCACCATCCGCACCGCGCTGCCTCGGGGGCGGCCGCGGGGGCCGCGCCCGGCGCGGTCGCTAGCCCGTGGGGCCCGCGATCGATGAGGGCGGCTGGCCGGTTGGTCGTGCTCGTCGGTCACGCTCTCCGTCCTGATAGCAGGCGCTCCGGCGCTATTGTACCCTGCCGCCCGCTGCGAGCCAGTACGCCTTGCGCGCGGGCGCCCGGAGTATGGTACGATCCGCCAGCGAGCAAGTGGCGGAGGTGCGGACACGGTGGCGGTGAGCCGCGCGGTGCGGGCGGGCGAGGACAAAGCGATCCGCCTCGGCCACCCAAGCTATGTCTGGCGGCGCGGGCAGGCCCGCCGGCTCGCTTTGATCCGTCGGTACGTGCCGCTCGCGGGGCAGCGCATTCTCGATGTCGGCTGCGGCCTCGGCATGTACGTGCGCCAGCTCCGCCAGTTCAGCGACGAGGTCTATGGGGTCGACATCGACCCCGAGAAGATCGCCGCCGCTAGCGCGACCCTGCCGAACCTCCGCGTGGCGCCGGCCGAGGCGCTGCCGTTCCCCGATGGCTTCTTCGACGTCGTGTTGCTGCACGAGGTGCTCGAGCACGTCGCCGATGACCGCCAGGCGGTGCGCGAGGCGTACCGCTGCCTGCGCCCAGGCGGGCGGATCGTGATCTTCGCGCCCAACCGCCTCTACTTCTTCGAGACGCACGGCTTCTACCTGGGCCGGCGCTACGTGTTCCGCCTGCTGCCGCTGATCAACTACACGCCCGACTGCATCCGCAATCGCTTCGCCCCGCACGTGCGCATCTACACCCGCCGCGGCTTGCGGCGCCTGTTCGAGGGGCTGGCCGTCGACTTCGAAGTGTGCTCGCACGTGTTTCCTGGCTTTGACAACATCGTGGCGCGTCACCCGCGCCTGGGACGCGCGCTGGTCGCCGCGCGCGATCTCGTCGAGCGCACGCCGCTGCGCTGCTTCGGGATCTCCCACTTCCTGGTGGTGCGCAAGCGGCCGGGGCGGCCGAGCCGCTAAGCCGCGCGGCTCACGCGCCGCCGGCCAGGCTCGCGACCAGCGCTGCCGCCGCCGCACACAGCGCCACCGCCGCGGCCCCCACCAGCAGGTTGGTCGCCCAGCCGTTCACGTAGCGGCCCATCACCGCGCGGTTGTTGGCCACCAACAAGATGAGCAGCAGCAGCGGGCCGGCGAGCACGCCGTTGAGCACGGCCGTCCACACCAGCGCGGCAATCGGGTTGATGCCCAGGAAGTTGATGGCCAGCCCGCACAGGGTAGCCGCGGCTACCACCGCGTAGAAGCCCCGCGCCTGCTGGGGCGCGGCGTCCAGCCCGTTGCGCCAGCCGAGCGCCTCGGCCACCGCGTAGGCCGCCGAGCCGGTGAGCACTGGCACAGCCAGCAGCCCCGTGCCGATCAGACCGAGTGCCAGCAGCACCGTCGCCGCGTCGCCGGCCAACGGGCGCAGGGCCTCGGCCGCCTGCGCTGCCGACTGGATGTCGTGCTGGCCGGCCTGGAACAGGGTAGCCGCGCTGGCCAACATGATGAAATACATCGCCAGGTTGCTGAACAACATCCCGGCGTTGACGTCCCAGGCCGCGTAGGTCAACTCCGCCTCGCACGCCGCGGGATGCTCCTTCAGGGCGACCCGCCCCTGCTCCTCGGCCTCGTGGCTGGCCTGCCAGAAGAACATGTACGGCGTGATCGTGGTGCCTAGGATCGCCACCAGCGTGGCCAAGAACCCGCTGTCGCCCTGGATCGTGGGCAGGAAGGTGCCGCGCAGCACCGCGCCGACATCCGGCTGCGCCAGCAGCGCCGCCCCGAGGTACACCAGCAGCGCCAGCGCCAGCCACTTCAGCACGCCCGCCACCACGCGATACGAGCCGCCGAGCTGGAGCGCCAGCACTAGCGCCGCGACCAGCACCACCAGCACCGGTGCCGGCACCGGCACCAACAGATCGATGGCCGCCGCGATCGCGCCGATGTCCGCGCCGGCGTTGATGGCATTGGCCAACGCCAGCGCGCCCACGGCAGCGTACACCAGTGGCCGTGGATAGTGAGCCCGCAGCACGCTGGCCAGCCCGCGGCCCGTGACCAGCCCGATCTTGGCACAAGTGAACTGGACCGCGGCCATCAGGGGGAACGTCACCAGCGCCGTCCACAGCGGCGCGTAGCCGAGGGCGGCGCCGGCCGCGGCATAGGTCCCAATCCCCGAGGGATCATCGTCCGAGGCACCGGTGACCAGGCCGGGCCCCAAGAGTTTCCAGAAGCGC
Organism: Chloroflexota bacterium; assembly: GCA_035294645.1. Classification (GTDB taxonomy): domain Bacteria; phylum Chloroflexota; class UBA6077; order UBA6077; family JAJPHF01; genus JADGHJ01. The sequence continues at coordinate 10,439 of DATGKN010000160.1, read as the reverse complement.
TTCAGGGGGTTGAACTCGCGCGCGAGCGCCGTCGCCCGCGCACCCGCCACACCGACCAGCGGCGACTGGACCATGCCACACCTCCTTCCCCGGAGGCGCCAGAACGCCTCCCCGTTCAGCCGAGGAGGCGTGATGCACGGCCCAGCGCGTCAGCGACCACTAGCCCGAGAGCAGCCTCCTCGGCGTCCGCTGTGCAGTTGCGCGTTTCGGTGTCGGCCCCTCGTCCATGGTTCGCCTCGCTCTCGCCGCAGGACGCCCGCGCAGCACACCGCACAAAAAACCCACCGGTGGCAGCGCCACGGTGGGCGAGCACCTCAGCGGCAGCACCGGGTCACGCCATCTGGGCGCTCCCCGCTGCCCCGCGCGCCGCCCACGGGACCACACGACGACGGTTGTCGGACTCGCTACACATAAGGGAACTGTCTCGATGCGGCCGCGACGGGCTAGCCACGGCCCATAGCAGTGTACACCGCCCGGCGCGCTCGCGCAAGCGGCACGCGCCGCCCGTCGCCCCGCGCCGCCGAGCTAGCCCCCTCGCCCCGCCGCGGGGATGCTCGCGGCGCGCGTTTGCAGTAAGCTAGCCGCAGCCGTCAAGCGGCACGCACTGCGGGGGAGGGAACACCCGATGCCGGACAAAGAGGCCCGCAAGCAGGAGCTGCTGGAGCGCTACAACCGCAAGGCCATCGAGACGGGCATGCGCCTGCAGGGCGAGTTCTTCCTGCGGCTGGTGCACGAGTTCGACGAGCTGGACCGTGACTGGACCCAGGTGTGGCTTACCTGGATCTACGACCACATGTACAACCGCGGGGTGCTGGACGACAAGACCCGCGTGCTGGTGATCATCGGCGAGTGCGTGGTCAGCGACGAGCTGGTCCAACTACCCAACCACATTCGCTCGGCGCTGCGCTGCGGCGCCACCCCGCGCGAGATCCTGGAGGTGATCCTGCAGGCGCACATCTACTGCGGCATGCCGCGCATGATCAAGGCCATGCGCGTGTACCGCGACCTGATGCGCGACCTGGGCCTACTGGAGGTCACCGACCCGCCGTTCCGCGGCGACGCCCGCGACTGAGCGGCCTGCTCCCGAGGGCTCTCCGGGGCCGAGGGGCACCCGAACGGGCGGCGCCGCGCCCCTCGGCCCCCCGCGAGTCAGCGCGCGGGCGGGGGGCCGTAGGCGTGCTCGCCCCGCGCGCGCAGCTCCTGCTCGGGCCCGGGCGGCGCGTACACCACCAGGTAGCGCAGCGGCTCGTCGCCCGTGCTGGCCACCTTGTGGGGCACCCCGGCGGGCGCGTACACGGCCATGTGGGGGCCGATCTCGTAGGGCACGTCGTCGATCCACATCGTGCCGCGCCCCTGGAGGATGTACCAGGCGTGCTCGACGGCGTGCTGGTGGTAGGCGCCGACGTAGCCCGGCTGGATCTCGTTGAGCAGCAGCGAGAAATGCTGGGCGCCGCCCAGCTCGCGGTCGAGCAGGATGCAGAACCTGCCGCCGCCCCCGGGCACCGGCAGCTTGCCCGTCACGCCCTCCTCGTAGCGCACCACGTAGCGCCGCGCCATGGCATCCTCTCCCTTCGTGTGCGATCTGGCCGCCGATTGTACGCCACGGCGTGGCGGCGCGGCAGGCGCGCGGGCGGCTACCGCCCCTGGGCGTCGAGGTAGCGGCGGGCGAGCGTCCGGGCGTGCTGGGTCAGCTCGGGCACGCGCGCCTGCAGCGCGGCGAGCGCCTGCGCCTCGGGCAACCCGCGCGCGACCAGCGCCTGCCCCTGTTCGCGCAGGTAGGCCCGCACGGCCGCACGCACGGCGCGGTAGCCTTCCCGCAGGCCCGGTGCGCCGTTCTCCTCGGCCAGCGCCTCGCCATCGCCGGGGGTACCGCGGCGCGCCTCCACCTCGGCGCGGAACAGGCGGAACGGATACACCGCGGCCTCCAGCTCGCGCAGCGCGCGCTGGAGCGTCTCGCGCGCCGCCATCTGCCGCTCCAGGTAGGTGGCCAGCTCGGCGCTGGTGTACAGGCGGTGCTGCGCGCGCAGCCGCGCGATCTCGGCGCGGGCGTCGACCGGCGCGGGCGCGTCGGCGAATAGTGGCGTGGCGAGCCGCACCAGCGCGCCCTGGAAGCCCGCGCCCAGGCGGTAATAGCGCTCGGCCCCCTCGATCGTGTCCAGCAGCCGCACGCTGCGGTCCAGTTCGGCCAGCCAGCAGCCCAGCTCCCAGCCCGGCAGCGGCGCGAAGAACGCGCGGGGCGCGACGGGCCAGAACTCTACATCCTCCAGGGCCAGCGGGTACTCGCTGCGGGCGTTGGCGGCGCTGGCCAGCCAGGCGCGGTTCTCGGCGTGCTCGGGCGCGAAGAAGAAGCCGTCGACGTACGCCGGCGCGCCAAGGGCGATCCCCGCCGCCTGCACGGTCGCCGCGAGCGCGGCGTGCAGGCGCGGCAGTGGCGCGGCGAGCAGCCGCTCCAGGGTGGCGCCGGCTACCTGAGGCCGCTCGGCGCGCTCCAGCGACCACTTGAAATCGACGGGCTGGATGACAGCCGTGCCGTCGGGGTGGCGGCCCAGCAGCGCGGCGTCCGGGTTGGGCAGGCCCGAGGCGTGGACCTCCTGGCGCAAGGCGTCGTCGGCGGCCAGCGCGAGGATTGCCGCGGGGGTGTACGGCGCGCCCTCGACCTGGCGCTCGCGGTGCAGCAGCGTGGCGAGCGCCTCCAGGCCGACCGCCTCCCAGCGGCGGCCGATGGCCTCGTCGGCGCGCCCCCAGTTGCCAATGCGCTGCAGCCGCGCCACGGACCATGGCCCACGGGCCGGTCCGCTCAGGGGGCTGCCGCGCATGCGTACTCCAAGTCAAAGTCAGAGGATAGGCTCTCCGAAATTGTAGCAGCTACCAGCGAGCGCCATGGGCCCCTTGCCCCCGTCGCGCACGAGGAGCTGGCCTGTCGCCATGCTGTTTCACGGGCTACCTAGCGACCAGCCGAGTCATATACCTACACCGCGAACGCGCTTACCGCCGGGACGAGGAGACGTGGGGCTAGAATCGCTCGCAGCAACCGGACGGTGGCTCTCTGGCGTGCCTGTAGCCGCTAGGCGTCGCGCCTCCAGCGAGTCGATCAGCGCCAGCCCACGCCGGGCCCATTCGATTTCCATACGCGCTCGGGCGACCTTGCCCTCGATCACCCAGGCCTTGAACTCCACGATCGCCTCGTGCTCTGCCGGGTCGCGCTGCTCCAGGCGCTTGCGGAGAAGCGGTAGTCGCCGTGCGCGGATCAAGTCGGCGCGCTCTTGCCACTGCTGCAACCGACGGGACCAGTGGGCGATGTGTGCCCGGAGCTGCTCCCTGGCGGCTGCGAAGGGCACCAGGTCGAAGAAGAGGGCTTTCAGGTACAGCGGGTCGCGGTCCGGGGAGTACGCCAGCAGGTCCGCAGCCCAGCGCCGCAGTTCCGTCTCCCCGGCCTCGGTGAGGGAGTAGACACGCTTCTCGGCCCGCTGGCCGCGCTGGGCGACTGCGGCCCGGATCAGCCCGGCCTGCTCCATCCGGCGCAGCTCGGGATAGACCTGGCTCTGCGAGGCCGACCAGACGTAACCAACGGACTCGTCGATGTAGCGCACCAGGTCGTACCCAGTCATCGGCTCGGCGCTGAGTACGCCCAGGATGGCATGACGCAAGGACATGCTTCGTCTGCCCCCAGCCCGGCTGCCATGGCAGTAGCCGGTGCCCCTACGATTATCTCCTGCGCCCGCCCGCAGCCCCCAACCGCTTGACCCGCGGCCGGGGACTCCCTATACTGTGCCTCACGATTTACTCAAAAGATGAGGTAAATACAGGGCGCGCGACACCTGGCGCACTCGCCCCGCCGCCAAGCGCGAGGCACGTGAGAGGAGGATGCCATGCACGCACACCCCCTGGCCGCCACCCACGAGCGCAGCCCAAGCCCGCTCGCGAGCACCCTTCTGGTGAAGTGGCTCAACCGCATCGTCGTCGTCGGGTTTGGGGCTTGGGCCATCCTGCTGTTCGCCTTCTCCTTCATCGCGACTGATCTGGCCCGGGCGCTCAATCCGTACGCTAACTACCTGGTGATGTTGTCCATTTTCTCGATGGGCCTGACTCTGGATGGCAGGGACTTTCTGCGGGTTATCCGCCAACCACGCGGGATCGTCACGATTCTGATCAGTGACTACTTGGTTGCTACCATCGCCGCCTGGATCGCCGGAATGCTGGTCTACATCCTCCTCATGAACAACCCCACCCTGTTCGTTGGCCAGATCCTCCAGGGGGCTGGGCCCGGCGGCGCCGCCAGTGCGATCCAGACGTGGGTAGGACGCGGCGACGCAGCACTAACCGTGAGTGCTACGGCCGTCGACACGCTCGTCGCTCCGCTACTACTCCCCCTGGTTACTTGGCTTTTCGCCGGGGCCTTTGTACAGGTGCCAGTGTTGGAGATGGTCGTCCAGACAGCACAGCTCGCTGTTTTGCCTGTGCTGGCCGCGTTGATAATCAAGAGACTGGCCACGCCGCAGATCGCATACATCGAGCCCGTCCTGCCAGCCGCCGGGGTGCTCTGCCTCTGGCCGGTATTTCCCGCCATCTTGGCGCCCGCTGTTCCCGTACTGTTGCGCCAGTTGGAGATCATCCCTCTAGTGGCGCTAGCAGGCACCATTCAAGTCGGTATTGCCGCCGTTCTTGCATATTTTGTCGGTGCTCTAGCAGGAGTAGGCGAGGCACAGCGACGCTCTATCATGTTTGATACAACGACACAAAACTCCGGGTTGGTCGCGGTGCTCGCTGCCGCCAACTTTGGCCCTCTCGCGGTTGTACCGGCGGCTGTCTATGCGGTGATCATGAATGTCTTCTCCTTCGCGCTCGCGGGCTACTACCGGGCGAACCCCGATGCCCGGCTACCAGGCGTTGCCATGCTCCGCCGAGTCTTCCCCTGGGTGCGCGAGGACTGATATGACGCCAATATACGACGTCGTCATCATTGGTTACGGCCCGGTGGGGATGGTAGCAGCAGCGTTGCTCGGACGGGCCGGCCATCGCGTGGCCGTGTTCGAGCGCTACCAGACCTTCTACAACTTGCCGCGCGCAGCGACCTTTGATCACGAGGTGATGCGGGTCCTGCAGGCCCTGGGGTGTGTCGAGGATATCTTACCAGGCACCCTCGTGTGGACCACCTACGAGTGGGTGAATGGTGCCGGCGATCTGCTCATCAAGCATGTCATGAGCCCGGAGTCGATCTCTGGCTGGGCGGAGAACTACCTCATGTACCAGCCCACGCTGGAGGACGCGCTCCACCGAGCAGTCCTACGCCTGGATACCGTGGAGATCCACCAGGGGTGGCGGGCGATCGAATTGGTCCAGCATGCCGACCGCGTCGACGTCACGGTCGAGCGAGTCGAAGGCGTGGGACTTCGTCCGACAGGTGAACGCAAACAAGTAAGCGGGCGGTTTCTACTCGGCTGCGACGGAGGAAACAGTTTCGTCCGCCAAGCATGTGGCATTCGGAGTGAGGATCTTGGCTTTCGCGAGCGCTGGCTGGTGTGCGACTTCAAAATCAAACGTCCGGTAGATCTGCCGCTTGCCCGTCAGCTCTGTGATCCCGCCCAGCCAGGCGTGATGATCCAGTTGGGGCCAGCACACCGCCGCTTCTCTTTCATGATCCTGCCCGGCGAAACCGTCGAGGAAGCCGTCGCGCCGGCCAACGTTTGGCGCCGCGTGAGCCGCTGGGTGACACCGGACGATCTAGAGCTGATTCGCTCCGTCAGCTATACCTTCCAGTCCCTGATTGCCGAGCGTTGGCGGGACGGCCGTGTGTTCCTGGTCGGTGATGCCGCCCATCAGATGCCTCCTTTTCTCGGACAGGGCATGTGCTCGGGCATTCGTGACGCGGCCAACCTAGCATGGAAATTGGACCTCGTGCTGAAAGGCCAAGCCGCTGAGGCGCTGCTCGACAGCTACATGAGTGAGCGGGAGCCCCATGTTCGCGCTATTACCCTCACGGCTATCGAACTCGGGAAAATCCAAACAATGCGCGATCCTGAGGCAGCACGCCGGCGCGATGCCGAGCTAATAGGAAAACGAATGGCAAAAGGGCAGGAGGCCGCGGTAGAGCGGATCGAGTACCCGCGGCTAGAGACTGGTATCATCGACCGCAGTCTTCCCGGGGCCGGCGAGCTATTTATTCAGGCACGGGTGCGGAGCGGGGACCGAGAGGGCCTCTTCGACGACGTCGTTGGGCGCGGCTTCGTCATGCTGGCTCTTGACGGTGCTCCTCAAGACAGCCTGTCCGCAAGCCAGCGCTGCTTCTGGCAGCACATCGGAGGTCTGCTAGTCCGTATCGACCGAAGAGCTGGGGCAACAGGCGTACAGGACCTACAAGGCAAGTACACGCGCTGGTTCGACGAGCATGGCTGTGTCGCGGTGATCGTGCGGCCCGACTTCTATGTGTATGGCGGCCTGCGCTCATGGCGCGAGCTCCCGGACGCGGTGGATGCGTTGCAGCGCCGCTTGCAGCCGTAGATGGCCCTCTTTCCAGTATCTGTCCCCCTCACGCTTGCTTGGCCTTAACCCGCTGATCCTACTGTCGTACTCCAGACCACCGGAAGTGTTCGGCCGTAAGGAGCCTACTCGCTGCGCCGCGCGAGGGTGACGGACAGGGCCCCTTTGCGCAGGTAGATGTAGCGGCGGTCGCTGCGGCGGGCCAGCTCGGCGATCAGCGTCACCAGCGGCTGCGCGGCGCTGAGGTGCTCGTAGCGGCGCGGGGGGCCGGCCGCCCGCAGCGCCGCCACTTCCTCCTCGCCCACCTCGTAGCGCAGCAGCAGCTCCTCGTCGCTCACCCCCGGGCCGCCGTAGCGCGCCCGTAGCTCGGCATAGGTCAGCTCAGGCGGCCGCCATGCCGCCAGCTCGCGCGCGCGGGGCCGCGCCAGGATACGGTCGCGCACGTTGGGGTCCATCGCCGCGATCGCCTCGTCGCCGCCCCAGTGGCCCAGCGCGTACAGGATCGTCTGGTCGGTCACCTCGCGGTAGCGCTCGCCCACGATCACGTTCACCGCCGCCTGGCTGCCCACGAACTGCGCCAGCGGGGTGACCATGATCGGCCAGCCCCACTCCTCGCGCACCCGCGCGCACTCCTCCAGCGTCGCCGCGAGCTTGTCCTCCAGGCCGACGCGGCGCAGCTGGTGGCGGATATTGGAGATCATGCCCCCCGGCACCTGGTGGCGATACCACGCGGCGTCGTAGGCGGCCGGCGCGCCGCGCGGCAGGCGCTCGTACTGGCGTATGCGCTCCAGCCGCTCGCTGGCCGCCCGCGCCGCCGCCTCGTCGAACACGGGCTCGTAGCCCAGCAGGCGCAGGTTGTGCGCCAGGTGGAACACGCTGGGCAGCGCCGCGCCGTCGGCCAAGGGAGGGAGCCCCACGTTGATGGTGCGCACCCCGAGCTTGACCGCCTCCAGCGCGTTGAGCGGCCCCAGCCCCGTGGTGCAGTGCGCGTGCAGCTCCACGGGCGTGTCGCCCACGTTGGCCAGGATAGCCGGCAGCAGCGTGCGCAGCCGCTCGGGCGTCAGCAGGCCGCCCGGGTCCTTGAGACACACGCGGTACACGCCGAGCTGGGCGAGCTGGCGCGCGCGCTCGGCGTAGTAAGCGTCGGTGTGGCGGGGCGACTCGGAGAAGATCAGGTTCACCACGGGCTCGAGCCCGACCGCGCGGCACAGCCGCACCTTCCAGGCCCATCCGGCCACCTGGTTCCACTCGTCGGAGATGCGCGCCTGGCGGATGCCCGCCGCCGCCTCGCAACGCGCGCGCAGCTCCAGCAGCAGCGGCGGCGCCAGCTCGAACTGCGGGAAGCGGCCCATGATCGTGCGCAGGGGCGTGGCCGTGATGCGCGCGCGCAGCAGCCGGAGGCGCTCCCAGGGGTCCTCGCGCAGCTCGCGCACGGCCTTTTTCGGGTGCGTGTACATGCACTCGATCGCCTCGAACCCCGCGCGGTCGAGGTCGTCGGCGATGGCCAGCATCATGCCGGTGCGCATGCTGTTGGCCCACAGGCACAGGTGCCCGTCGCGGATTGTCGTGTCCACGAAGCGCACCGCGCGCTCGCTAGTCGGTGGCATCCGCGCCTCCTCCCGTTCCCGCCCGAACGTCAGACGCCGTCCCCGCGGCCGCCAGGTGTCGCTGCTCGACCCAGCGAGTGTTGAAGCGGCCGGCGGCGTAGTCGGGATCGCCGATCAGCTCGCGCAGGAACGGGATGGTCGTGTCGATCCCCTCGACCACGAACCGGTCCAGCGCCGCGCGCAGCCGTGCCACGGCCGCCGCGCGATCGGCCGCGTGGACGATCAGCTTGGCCAGCAGCGAGTCGTAGTACGGCGGCACCGTGTAGCCCGCGTAGCAGTGCGTGTCCACGCGGATGCCCGGCCCGGCGGGCGGCTCCCAGCGCGTGAGGGTGCCCGGGCAGGGGCGGAAGCCGTGCACCGGCGACTCGGCGTTGATGCGACACTCGATGGCGTGGCCGCTCGGGCGCGCGGCGGCCAGCTCCGGCGCCAGCGGCTCGCCGCCCGCGATGCGCAGCTGCCACTGGACCAGATCGACCCCGTACACCATCTCCGTCACGGGGTGTTCCACCTGGATGCGCGTGTTCATCTCCAGGAAGTAGAACGCGCCCGTGTCGCGATCGACTAGGAACTCGACCGTCCCGGCGCTCTCGTACTGGAGCGCGGTGGCCAGCCGCAGGGCGGCCTCGGCCAGCCCGGCGCGGGTGGCCGGCGCCAGGCCGGGCGCGGGCGCCTCCTCGACCAGCTTCTGGTAGCGCCGCTGGAGCGAGCAGTCGCGCTCCCCCAGCGCGATCACGCGGCCGAAGCGGTCGCCGAGCACCTGCACCTCGACGTGCCGCGCGTTGGCCACGTAGCGCTCGAGGTACAGGGTGCCGTCGCCGAACGCCGCGCGGGCCTCGGCGGCGGCCAGCTCGAACTGTCCTGGCAGCGCGGCCGCGTCGGCGACGATCTTGATCCCGCGGCCACCGCCGCCCGCCGCTGCCTTGAGCAGCAGCGGGAAGCCGAGCGCGGCGGCGTGGGCGCGCGCCTCGTCGAGCGTGGCGGCCTGCAGCGAGCCGGGCACGGTGGGCACGCCGAGCCGCTGCGCCAGCGCACGCGCCTCCAGCTTGTGGCCCATCGCGCGCAGGCAGCGCGGGCTGGGCCCCACGAACACGATGCCGTGCTCCACGCAGGCCTCGGCCAGCTCGGGCGACTCGGCGAGGAACCCGTACCCCGGGTGCAGCGCGTCGGCGCCCGTGCCCTGGGCCGCCGCGATCAGGGCGCGCACGTTCAGGTAGCTGTCGGCGGCCCGCGCCGGGCCGATGCACACCGCGCGGTCGGCCAGCCGCGCCGGCAGGCTGTCGCGATCCGCCACCGACACCGCAGCGACCGCCTCGAGGCCCAGTGCGTGGCAGGCGCGGATGATGCGCACGGCGATCTCGCCGCGGTTGGCCACCAGCACGCGCCGCAGCGCCATCAGCCGCTCCCGGCGGCCGCTGGCCGGATGCGCAGCAGCGGCTGCCCGTACTCCACGAACTGGCCGCTGTCCACCAGGATCTCGACAACCTCCCCGGCGGTGCCCGCGGTGACGCTGGTGAACACCTTCATCGCCTCGATGAGCCCCACGGTCGTATCAGGCGCCACGTGGCTGCCCACCTCGACGAACGGCGGCGCCTCGGGCGAGGGTGCGCGGTAGAACGTGCCGATCATGGGAGCCGTCACGGTGACCAGCTCCGCGGCGGGCGCGGTGCTCGCCTGTCCAAGCGGGGCCGCGCCCGCTCCCCTGGTCGCCCCGGGCTCCGCCTGCGTTTCCGGGGCGGTGGGGCCGCTCGCGCGCCCGCTCGGCGGCTCCACGGTAGCGGCCACGCCGACTGCTGGCCCTGCCGGCGGAGGCGGCGCGGCCCCGCGCTCCTCCTCCCCCCGCGTGACCGGTAGACCGTGCTTGCTGACCGTGAGTTCGAGGTCGCCCAGCGTGAGGTGGAAGTAGTCGAACTGGCTCTTATCGATCAGCTCCAGGATGCGCAGCACGTCGTCCAGGGTCAGCTCGCCCACCCTCCGCTCCTCGTCACCGAGCCGGTCGCCGCGCGGGCGGTGCGCTTCGTCTGTCCCGCCCCTGCTCGCCACCCTGGGGGATAAGGCCGAGAGCGACTCGGTTAAGATCCTCGCGCCGGGCCCGCGTGGGCTGCGCGCGCTGCAGGTTGCGGCTATCATGGGGCGGGAGGGACTCATGGCGCAAGAGCCACCCGCCGAGCCGCCAGCGGGCCGGGATAACGTCGCGCCCAGCTGCGGCGATCCGTCGGCGCCCGAGGAGACCATCGAGATCATCTCGCACGTGTTCCAGGAGTGGAAGCGGACGCACCCCGAGGGGACCTGGCGCGCCTTCTGGGCCGCCGTCGCCGCGGGCGAGGTCCAGATTCCCACCGCCTGAACGCGCGCTCA
>DATGKN010000159.1:0-25924 GCA_035294645.1 Chloroflexota bacterium | reverse complement strand
CCTATCCATTGGGTTGCTCCTGCCGCTGACGTGGTACCAATGGAGACTTCTGGAGCGGCGCAGCTACGTGATCCTGGGTGGGCGGGGCTATCGCCCGGCGAGCTACGACCTGGGCATCTGGAAGGTCCCTGCCTTCCTGCTGTGCGTGGCCGTGACCATGTTGCTGGTAGTGCTGCCCATCTCCCAATTGATTCTGGGCTCGCTGACGCGCTTTTTCGGGATCTTCGAGGCGGGGTTCACCTGGGACCACTACCGTGAGGTCCTGGCCAATGCCCAGCTTCGGCGGGCCCTGTGGAATTCTGCGATCTTGGCGTCGATCGGCGCGAGCGTCGCGCTCGTCCTGGGGGGGCTCGTCGGCTATGTCATCGCGCGTGGCCGAAGTATTCCGCGCGGGTTGCGGATGGCGCTCAACTTCTTGAGCTGGCTCCCACTGACGGTGCCAGGGATCGTGCTGGCCTTGGGGTTCCTCTGGCTGTACGCGTTCTCGCCGCTGCCGCTGTACGCGACGCAGACCGGGCTGGTGGTAGCGTACGTCATTCTCGTTCTTCCCCTCGTTGTCCGGGCGATGGTCGGGGCGTTCTCGCAGATCGCGCCGGAGCTCGAGGAGGCGGGCCGGATCTCGGGCGCCCCGTGGGGGCGCACCATGGTGGCCGTGCTGCTGCCGCTGGTGTGGCCCTCGGCCCTGATCGCCTGGATCCTCGCTTTCATCAACATCGTCCGCGACCTGAGCACGTCGGTCCTGCTCGTCCCCCCGGGCCAGCCGGTGTTTTCGACCGCGCTGTTGGAGCTGTGGGGACGGGGGCGAATCGAGCAGGTCTGCGCGTTGTCCGTGCTGGTGATGTTTCCCATGCTGCTGGCGCGCTACCTTGTGGCGCGGCTGCAAGCGTACGAGATCCGCATGCGGTCGACGGGTCGCTGATCCGCTCGGTGGAGGAGCCGATGCGCCGGTTGCGGAGTGTTCTGCCGGTAGGAAGCCCGCGCTGGGCGGCGCGCCTCGCGCACTGGCGCGCGCTGGGCCTGGGCGAAGATAGCCTCGAGAAACCCAAGATCGCCATCGTCAACTCGTCCTCGGACTTGGCGGTCTGCTATAGCCACCTGGACGACGTGGCGAAGCGGCTGAAGGCCGCGGTGCGGGCCGCCGGCGGTGTGCCGTTCGAGATTCGCACGGTCGCGCCCAGCGACTTCATCACCAGCGTCGGGGCGCAGGGCGGCTATATCCTCTCCGCCCGGGATCTGCTCGCCTTCGACATCGAGGCGATGGTGGAGGGCGCCCTGCTCGATGGGATGGTCTGCTTGGCCTCCTGCGACAAGACGCTGCCCGGCCACCTGATCGCGGCGGCCCGGCTGGACCTCCCGACGCTCATCCTCCCGTGCGGCTATCAGTCGACAGGGTGGTGTCGGGGCGAGCGCGTCGATCTGGAAGAGGTCTTTGTGCGCGCCTCGCACTATGTCGTCGATCGCGACGAACAGACCTTGGGCTGGCTCACCGAGTGCGCACGAGAGGCGGTGGCCGGTCCTGGGGTCTGCTCCGGGCTGGGAACGGCGAACACCATGCACATGGTCGCCGAAGCGCTCGGTATGACGCTCTTCGGCACTACCCCGCTGCGCGCGAACAGCGCGAAGATGTGGGAGGCTGTGGACCGCGCGGGTGCCCGCATTGTCGAGTTGGTGCGGGAGGATCTCCGCCCTAGTCGGATCCTCTCCCCGGCCGCCTTCCGGAACGCCGTTACCCTGCTCCTGGCAGTCGGTGGCTCGCTCAATGCCGTCAAGCACCTGCAAGCGGTGGCCGAGGCCGGGGAGATCGCCGTCGATATCTTCGCGACTTTAGAGGCGCTATACGACCAGGTGCCGCTGCTGGTCGAGGTGCGACCGAACGGCACGACATCGATCGAGGAACTGGAAGCGGCCGGCGGGGCAGCGGCTTGCCTGAAGGAACTCGCGCCACTCCTGGATCCTTCGGTCGTGACCGTCGAGGGGGAGACGCTCGGAGCGTGTCTCGCGCGCACCGGCGCGCGCGCCGATGCGAGCCCGATCGGCTCGCTGGCGGCTCCGCGCCGGCCGCGCAGCACGCTGATGCCGGTCCGTGGAACGCTGGCCCCGCTCGGAGCGTTCGTGCGCTCGACCACCTGGGTGCAGGAGCGCGCCGCGGAGCCCTTCCTGGGGCGCGCGATGATCTTCGAGGAGCTGGACAGCCTCCTGGCTGCCCTGCGCGAGGGGCGGATCGGTCCGGGAACGGCGGTCGTCCTGCGGGGCATGGGCCCGCGGGGGCAGCCGGGCATGGGCATGACCTCGATGGCCGCCTTTGCCCTGGCCCGGTCCGAGCTGGTCGCCAACGTGGCGCTGATCACCGACGGCCAGATCTCGGGCCTGGTGAACCAGGGGCTCGTCGTGGCCGAGGTCACGCCAGAAGCCGTCAGCGCGGACTCGCCGCTCGGGCGTATCCAGGAGGGCGATCTCATCTCCGTGGACATCGCGGCACGTCGCGTGGATGTGCTCGTCGACGAGGCCCTGTTGCGCCAAAGGCCGCCGTACCAGAAGACGGGCGTGCGGTCGAAGGGCTGGCTGGGTGTCTACGCCCAGCTCGTCAAGGACGTGCGACGCGGGACCATCGTCGAAGCATGAAGCGCGCGGGGGTGGCAGCGGGTATCATGGGGTAATCGATGCACAGAGGAGGGTAGACCGTGACCATCGTCGGGCGGTGGCCAAGGGCGATCTTCTACGACTCGAAGACGACGCTGTTCGATTGGGCCTGGAGTTGGCGTGAGGCGGCCAAGACGTACATCGAGAAGTACCGCTTGTCCCTCTCGGTCGATGACTTCGTCGAGCAGTGGGTGCGCTCGTTCGAGGGGCTGCAGCGCTCGGCCGCCTTCGGCAAGTACACGCCGATCACCCACGTCTTGACGAAGAACGGCCTGGCGCTGGCGTATCGCCTACTGGGTGTCGACGGGGACGCGGAAGCGGATATCGAGGTATTCAAGCGACTCCAGGCCGATGTGCCCTTGTTCTGGGACACGGAGGAGGCGTTGAGCGCGCAACAGGCGCTCGGCCTCAAGATCATCATCTACTCGGACGTCGAGCCGGAGTATCTCCAGGGCTATGTGCGGAAGTTCAAGCAGTTCAAGCCGGACTTCGTCGCCACGACCGAGGATGCCGGTGTGCACAAGCCCAATCCGCGCACGTACCGCTGGGTGCTGCATCAGCTCGGCCTGGAGCCGCGCGACGTGATCTACTGTGCCGCGCCAGTATTCGACGTCCAGGGGGCGATGGCCGCCGGCATGCTGGCTGTGCAGCTCCTGCGGCGGGAGGGCCGCCTATCCAAGATCACGCACTCGCCCGGGGATCTGCTGCCAGACTACGAGATCGAAACGTTGCACGAGCTCACCAAGATCGTGGAGTTCAACCGGTTCCCGGAGCGCTATCGGCGCGAGGGCTAGCGCGGGCCCACGGCTACCGCGGGGGAGAGCATGAGCGTCCGCGTTCGCGGGCTCGGCGTCAAGCTGGGGCAGGCGACGATCCTCCAGGCGCTCGATGTGGACGTGGAGGAGGGGGAGTTCTTCACCCTGCTGGGGCCGAGCGGTTGCGGCAAGACAACCTTTCTCCGCGTGCTCGCCGGCTTGGAGCGCCCGACGACCGGCACCGTCTGGATCGGCGATCGGGTGGTCAACGACCCAGCGCGCGGGGTGTTCGTGGCCCCCGAGGCCCGGGACATCGGGTTCGTCTTTCAGTCCTACGCGCTGTGGCCCCACATGACGGTGGCCGAGAACGTCGCGTTCCCGCTCCGGGCCCGGAAGCGGCCGGCGACCGAGATCCGGTCGCGTGTGGAGTGGGCGCTCCAGATGGTCGGGCTGGCGGCTCTCCCGACGCGGCCGGTGACGGCGTTGAGCGGCGGCCAGCAGCAGCGCGTCGCCATCGCGCGGGCCATCGTCCACCAGCCGAAACTGCTGCTCATGGACGAGCCGCTCTCCAATCTGGATGCCGATCTGCGGCGCGAGGTGCGCGACGAGGTCCGCAGGCTCCAGCGCACGCTGGGGACGACCACGATCTACGTCACCCATGATCAGGAGGAGGCCTTCGCAGTCTCGGACCGGATCGCAGTAATGGATAAGGGGCGGATCCTGCAGGTCGGCGCCCCGCAGGCGCTCTACGAAGCGCCCCGGAGCGAATTCGTCTCCCGGTTCCTCGGCCAGCTCGTGCTGCGGGGGCAGTTCCGGTGCGACGGTGGAGCGCCCCGACTGGAGATCTACGGACACGTGCTGCCGTGGTCGTCCGCCGACTCGGTCCGTGAGGGCCCGGTGGAGCTCTGCCTCGATGTTGGCAAGCTGCGGTTACAGCCCCCGGGGCACGGGGAGGCGCAGGCCACTCAGACCGCGCTGCGCGGCGAGGTGGAACGGGTGACCTTTGCTGGCCGCTGGGGCTGGCGCGCGCGCGTGCGCGTCTGGGGCGCGCTCGTCCTCGAGCTCTACACGCCGTCTGAGGTTCGCGAGGGGGACCAGGTGGTCCTGGCTGCCGCGCCAGGGTACCTGCGGGTTATCGGAGCGCCGGAGGACGCACCCGTCCCTGCCGCGCAGGTATGACTGACAGCACTACCTGGCCTCGGCGTCCCGCGAGGCTACTACAGTGACCGCCCCCGCGTGGCGGCGTCCCTGGGGTGACAAACGAGTTGGAGGGAGAGCACAGTGGCTGGCGAGGACCGCGTCGCGGTCGAGCGGCGGACGGCGCCCGAGGTGCCCACCGTCGTCGCGGATGTCTGCGTGGTCGGTGCGGGAATGAGCGGCGTGACCTGCGCGATCATGCTCGCGCGGCGCGGGCGCCAGGTCGTGCTGGTCGATGCGTGCCCCTGGCTCGGGGGCCAAGCGATCGGGGTGCCGATCGGCACGATCGGGGGCCTGTTCTCCAGCGGGCCGGAGCCGTACCTCCTCACGCCGATCTTCGCGCGCGAGCTGCTGCAAGCCCTGACCGACGCGGATGCGTGCTACCTGCAGCGCTCGCGGCGCGCGCGCACCGTGAATGTAGTGTATGACGACGTCGCCTTGATGCGCATCTTCGAGCGCATGGTGCGAAAGGCCGGCGTGCGGACTATCCTCGGTGGCATCGCGTCCTCTGCGCTGGTAGAAGGAAGACACCTGCGGGCCGTCAGAGTCGAGACGCGCTTCGGCCCGTGCGAGGTGCGTGCCAAGGCCTTCGTCGACACCTCTGGCGATGCTGCCCTAACCTGGCTCGCTGGCCTATCGTGCCGGCGGGCGACGTTTCCGATCTATGGTACGCAGATGTGCATTCTGGAGGGGGTCGAGTACGGCGACGCCGCGCGGGCGCACGAGGTCGCGTTCGAAGCCGAGCGGCTCTTCCGGGAGAAGGGGAGCGCGTATGGCCTCACCCGCCACGAGGGCGTGATCTTCCCACTGCCCAGTCGCGGGATGGCGGTGCTGAACGTGACGCACGTCGCGACTCCGCTCGACCCGGTGCGCTTCTGGGAGGAAGCATCCGTCGGGCGTGAAGAGGCCGAGCGCGGGGTCGCGCTCCTGAAGACCGAGTATCCTCAGGTCTTCGGGCGCGCGCATATCCGCAGCCTGGGATACCCCGGTATCCGGCAGACGCGTACAATCGTCGGGGCCTATATGTTGACCGTGGACGATGTGCGGGAGGGGCGCCGGTTCCCGGACGCAATCGCGCGTGTGGCCTGGCCGATCGAGTTGCACGACACGGCCGCGGGCTTCCGCTGGGAACCGTTCCCGGATGGGCACCTTCACTACATCCCCCTGCGCGCCTTGCTACATGCCGAAGCCGACAACCTGATCGCGGCGGGCCGGTGCGTCGACGCCGATCCTCTGGCGCTGTCGAGCATCCGGCTCATGGGCCCGTGTATTGCAATGGCCGTAGCTGCTGCCGAGACCATCGACCTATTCCTGGCAGGAGCGGACTCGCTGCACAACGTAGACGTCGCGCTCGTGCAGGAGCGCGTCAGGCCCAACCTGGAGGGGATGGTCTACTGGCCACCCCAGGGCGTGGCCGCCGCCCACGATCGAGGCCGGGCGGCGGAATAGCCGAACGGCGGTGTGCCGTCGAAGCAGTCAGCACACCGGCGTGGCGGGCAGTGCCCGGGGCATGCGGTGCACCGCTCCTTCCCAGCCGCTCGCCGCAGCGCCGCTAGGTTTCCTGGAACGAGGCGCGTCGGCTCGGCTCCTCCGCAACCGCGCTGTCAGATACGGCTGGCACCCCTCTTGCTAGCTTCCTCGCGGCGGCCCGTTGCTTGGGCCACCGGATGGCCCGCAGGGGTCAGCGGGCTAGCGAGGTGAAGGCGGGTGCACTGGAAACGGGCAGGCGGCCTGTTCCTGGGCGTGCTCACCGCAGTAGGGGGCTTCGTGGATATGGGCGGCATCATCACCGCCGCCCAGGCCGGCGCCCAGCAGCGGTTCGCGCTGCTCTGGACGGTGGTCCCCGGGCTGATCGGCCTGACGATCTACGCGGATATGGCGGGGCGCGTCGCGATTGCCTCCGGGCGTACGCTGTTCGACGTGATGCGCGACCGGCTCGGCTTTCGGCTAGCGCTGATTCCGTTGGTCGCGACTCTCCTCGTCAACACGTTCACCCTAGTCATCGAGCTCGCCGGCATGGCGCTGGCACTCCAGCTCGCCATCGGCGGGGCCTACTGGTTGTGGGGGCCGCTGATGGCCGCCCTGCTGGCTCTGATCCTCTGGACCTTGCGGTTCGAGGTGCTGGAGAACTGCAGCGCGCTGCTCGGCTTGACCATGCTAGTCGCGGTCGTGGCCGCGGTCCGGTTGGCCCCGCCATGGGGCGAGGTCGCCACCGAGCTGCTGCATCCCCAGATCCCTTCCGATCGCTCCCTCCCAGCCTACTTTTTCCTGGCGATCAGCCTCCTCGGCGCGTACATGACACCCTACCAGTTCTACTTCTACTCGTCGGGGGCGATCGAAGAGGAGTGGGACGGCCGGGACCTGTTGGTCAACCGGGTCACCTCGATCCTCGGCTCGGTGTTCGGGGCGCTCATCGTGGTGGCCTTGATGGTTGCGGCGGCGCTGGTGCTGCACCCCGAGGGCACCGAGGTGACCACCTTGGCTGAGGCCGGCCGTCCTATCGCGCAGAGCCTCGGCGGAATCGGCTGGGGGCTGTTCCTGCTCGGCGCGTTCGCGGTCTCGATGGGCGCTGGCCTAGAGACCGCGTTGAGCGGGGCGTACGCGATGTGCCAGTACTGCGGCTGGGATTGGGGCAAGCGGGGGCGGCCCCACCAAGCGCCACTGTTCCATCTGGGTTACCTGGGTATGCTGCTGCTGGCCGCCGCGCTGGCCGCCAGCGGACTCGACCCCATCCAGCTCACCGTGGTTACCCTGGCGCTGGCCGCTGCCTCCCTTCCTTTCACCTTCTTGCCCCTGCTGATCGTGGCCAACGACCGGGATTACATGGGCGAGCAGCGCAACACACTGGCGGTGAACGTCGTCGCCATTGTGATCCTGCTCCTGCTGGGAGCGGTGACGCTCGCTATCTTCCCGCTGCTCGTCCTCACCGGCGGGGGGGCCTAGCGCGGACAGGAGATGGGCCGTGGAGCTGGGCAAGCACGTGCTGGACAAAGAGTTGCTGGATCGCAAGGGATACCGAGCGGGCAAGGTCGACGACCTGCTGCTAGAGATCCCCGAGCTCCCCGGGGGCCGGTTAGCACAGCCCCGGGTGCGGGCGATCATCACCGGGCCAACGGCGCTGAGTCGCAATCTGCCCTGGCCGCTCCCCGGCCTGGGCCGGCTATTTCAGCGACTGCTCGGAGTGACCTGCCCGCGGCCCGTGGAAGTCGCCTGGGAGCACGTGCACACTATCGACGTGGCGGTCCATCTGGATATCGATCGCGCGGCAGCGGGGCTGCTAGTCACCCAGCAGGCCGCCGCCCGCCGCTTCCTCTCGCGGCTACCGGGCGCGTGAGCTCACGGGGAGAAACCATGCGGCTCCGCTTCCACGAGCTGGTGGGCAAACGAGTCCTCGCCGCCGACGGACGGCTCGTCGGCACGATCCAAGACCTGGTCGCGGAGCCAGTAGAGGGCGAGCTGCGGGTCACGGCGCTGCTGGTGGGCTACGGCGCACTCGCCCGTCGGATCGCCTTCCGCCGCGCGCCCTGGCTGCGACTCGCCCCGCCGCGCCGCGTTCCCTGGGGCGCCGTGGCCCGGATCGACCGCGCGGTTCATCTCGCCATTCCCGCTACTGCCCTGCAAGACGGCGCCGACGACGAGCGCCTGGTCGCCGCCGCCCCCGCCGAGCGAGGTGGCCCATGACTAGCGCGATGGCCACGCTGATCACCGTGCTGAACAGTGTCCTGGTGGTCGCCTTCGTCTGGGCCTTGTGGAGCCTGCACACGCTGCCACTGGGGCACCGCCCGCTCACCCGCAAGTTCGATCGCTTCGGCCGGTTCCAAGCCCTTGGCGAGAACCCCGATTATCACGAAAACCCGAGCGAGGAGCAGGACGACACGGAGCTCGGCGCCACGCGGGCGCGCGCGCGTTCATAGCGGCTCGCAGCGCGGGGGCAACAGCAGGCGCGGGCGCAGCTCACCCAACGCGGCCGCCGCGGCCACGATCCGCGCGCCTACCGTTCGGGCCTGTGCCGCGTCCACCAGGACAAGGATCGCCCCGCCGAAGCCCCCGCCCGTCAGCCGCGCGCCGTATACCCCCGGCTCGGCCTCCGCCAGCGCTACTAGCCGATCGATCGCCGGCAGCGAGACCGCGTAGTCGTCGCGCTGCGAGGCGTGCGAGGCACGACATAACGCCCCAAGCCGTGGCAAGTCGCCCGCGCGCAGGGCGGCTACCGCTTCGAGCACGCGCGCGTTCTCGGTGACCACGTGCCGTGCACGCTCGCGCAGTGGCGAGGGCAGCGCCGCGACACGTGGCAGGTCGGCGAGGGCGATATCGCGCAGCGCGGTCACGCCCAGCAGGGCGCACGCGCGCTCGCACTCGGCGCGGCGGGTGTTGTAGTCGCCGGCCGCGTGCTGGTGGGCCACGCCCGAGTCGAGCACCACTAGGCCGAGCTGGCGAGGGAGCGGGATCCGTTCCCACCTGAGCGCGCGCGTATCGAGGAACAGGGCGCTACCGGATTCGCCCAGGCTGGCAGCTAACTGGTCCATGATGCCCACGCGCGCGCCCACGAAGGCGTTCTCGACCCGCTGCGCGAGCCGCGCCAGTGCGAGGTCGTCGAGGGGCAGGGCTAGGGCCGCCCGCAGCGCCCGCAGCAGCGCCACCAGCAGCGCGGCGCTGGAGGCCAGACCGCTACCGAGCGGGAGGTCGGAGGCGATCCACACATCGAGGCCAGGGAGCGAGTGCCCCTCCGCGCGCAGCCGCGCTGTGACACCCTGCACATAGTCGAGCCATCCCCCGCCGGGGATCTCCTCGCCCAGACGGTAGGTGCGCGGGCTGTTGCCTGTCAGATTGCTGCTGCCCACGCACACCCGGTCGTCGGCCCGCGGCGCGAGCGCCACCGTGGTCCGCAGCGGTAGCGCGACTGGCAGGACAAACCCCTCGTTGTAATCTGTGTGCTCGCCGAGCAGGTTCACGCGCCCCGGCGCGCTGGCTACGACTGCGGGCGGATAGCCGAACTGCTGCTGGAAGCGCCCCGCTACGTCCATCCGAGGCTTCCCTCCATCGCGCGCAGTATAGCGCGCGGGGCCCTACTGCCTGGAACGCCTATGAACCGGGCCGGATCCCTTGCCGCCGACCATGACGAAACAACGCCCCGGGGCGAGTAATCGGGGCGTCGTGCCGCGCGGCGAGGAGCGACCGCGTGGGCTCTTGGCGGACCTCGCCGCGCCAGCCGCCCGTCTCCACCCCGCGCGCCTCGATGAAGTCCCGGAAGCGCTCCAGATCCCCCTGCACCCGGCGGCTGACGAAGCCCAACGCATCCCCAATAGCTTCGGCGGGGCCTTGCAGCTCGTACTCCAGCTGCTTCGTGGTCCGCTCCCCAGCCCTGCTCGAACGGTGGTCGTCGGCGAGCGGGCTACCGTTCTCGGTGCTGCTCACCCCCCGTGGCAGGACGCGCCGGCGGGCGCGGCCCCCGGCCCGTTGCAGGTGCTGGCGCGCCTAAAGAGGCAATGGGCGGCATTACCGCAGGTATTAGGGCTGCTTGGCCAGGCGTTGGGCCGGCGGGTCAGCGCATGTAGGGGCCGAGGACCTGCACCGCGTACTCGATGAAGCGGGTGTCGACGATGCGCTCCCAGGGCACCTCCTCGGGCACCTCGCCGGTCTGCTTGAAGTACGCCTGCATGTCCATGATGCTGTCGCGGAACAGGGTGCCGTTCGGGTCGAGGCCGAAGGGGACCATCTGCTTGTAGATCGCGGCGTTCTTCAGGTTGGTGCGGCGGGTGAGCAGGTCGATCACTGCATCGAGCTCGGCGCCGCCGCGCTCCAGCGCGCGGTTGTAGTCGCGCACGCCCTTGAGGTACGCGACCATGAACCGGCGGCCGACGTCGGGCTGCCGCTCGGCGAACTCGCGCGAGTAGAACAGCACACCGGGCTGCGAGTACGGCGCGATGCGGTCGGTGGTGAAGAATTTCACCGCGGCCCCCTGGCCCTCGGCGAGCGTGGGGAACGGCTCGGGCGCTAGCGCGGCGTCGAGCCGGCGGTTGGCCAGCGCGCCGATCATATCGGGGAACGAGAGGATCTGCGGCTGCGTGTCGGCGAGCGACAGGCCCTCCTGGCCGAGATACTTGTCCCAGAAGTAGCGATTGACCGTGCCGGGCACATCGACTCCCACGCTGCGACCGCGGAAGTCGCGCGGGCCGCGGATCTCGGCGCTGTCGGCCAGGTCCTTGCGCACCAGCACGATGTTGGCGCCCGCGCCGGGGGGCTGGGAGCCCTTGTCGGCGGTGAGCACCACGGGCAGGCCGCGGGCGATCGCGTTGAACAGCCCGGCGTTGATGCCGCCGGTGGCGATGTCCAGCTGACCCGACGCCAGCAGCGGCATCATCGTGGCCGCCGTGTCGAACTGTTCGCTCTGGAGGGTGATGCGCTGCTCGGCGAGGTAGCCGCGCTCCTCGGCCAGGAAGATTCCGGCGTCGGACACCAGCCCGATGACCCCGATGCGCACGGTCGCCGGCGCCGGCTCGGGCGTGGCGACGGTGGGCGAAGGGAGAGTCGCCACGGTGGGCGTCGGCGCCGCGGCGCGGGGGGTAGCGGCCGGCGGGCTCGCCGGCGCGGCAGGGCCGCTACAGGCCAGCGCGAGTGCGGCGACCAGCAGGCTCAGCAGTCCGCCACCGCGCCCGCGTCGCACTGGTCGCCGCGCCATCGCTGGCCTCCACCGATCGCGCCTGACGACCGGGAACCCGTCGCCCCGGTCGTCGCGGGGCCATTGTGGCAGGCTGCGGGGCGGGCGTCAATCGCCGTGCCCCGCCGCGTTCTTCCCGCAGCCTTAACCCGTGGGGCACGCGGGCGCGGCGCGTGGCCTCGACAATAGGAGCAGGCAAGCGTGCGTGGGGGGCGCATGGAACTGACCCCAGAGCTACAGGGAGTCGTGCTGCTAGCCCTGCTGGCGGTGGCGGGCGGCATCATGACGCTGGTGGGCGTGGAGGTGTGGCGCCGGCGGCGGCAGCTCGGGGCGGAGGAGCTAGCGCGCAGCTTCGCCGCCGCCACGCTGGCCTGCGCTGCGCTGGCTGGGCTCAGCATGGCGCAGTACCTGCTTGCTCCCGGGCTCGACACCCTCTGCGACGCGGTGCTCGGCCTCGCGCTACTGCTGACCACGGCGCGCGGGGCGTTGCAGGTCCAGCGGCTGGCACGGCTAGCGGTTCCTGCCCGCGTGCCCAGCGGTCCCCATCATTGACACGCCCCGGGCCGCTGCGTATCCTGCCAGTGACACCCCGTGCAACGCCACGCTACATGGCCGTGGAGAGCGATCATGCGCGCGTGCCGCCGCTGGAGCTGGCTGCCTGTTCTGCTGCTCCCCATCGTCCCGTTGGTCGCCTGCGCGGCTCCCGCGGCCGCGCCGGCGGCGCCGGGGGCGGCTGGCGGGGGGCAGGGAGCGAGTCCCGCGGCCGCACCGGCCGCCGGGCAGGCCGCGCCCCCCGCGCCGGTGCACCTGAAGGCCGCCTGGTTCACGGTCGGAGGGCAGTCGGCCCCGCTGTGGGTGGCGCAGGATGCCGGCTTGTTCCAGAAGCACGGGCTCGACGTCGAGCTAGTGTTCATCGAGGGCGCCACGCTGGCCGTGCAGTCGGCGGTATCGGGCGAGGTGCCGATCATCACCACGGGCAGCCCGGCGATCGTCAACGCGCGGCTGGAGGGCGCCGACCTGTTCGACGTCGCGCACTACGTGCCCACGCTGCCGTACGTGCTGATCGCCAACCCGCGCATCCGCTCGGGCGCCGACCTCAAGGGCGGGCGGGGGGCCACGGCGCGCCGCGGCGGCGCCTCCGACGTTGCCTTCCACCTGGCCTTGCGCAAGTTGGGGGTAAACCCCGATACCGACCTGACGGTGATCGAGATCGGCGCGCAGCAGTCGCGCTTCGCGGCGCTCCAGGCGGGCAGCGTGGACGCCACGGTGGTCGACGACGCGTTCGGGGAGGAGGCGGAGCGGCTGGGGTTCCCCATCCTGGCCGACGTGCGCGACGTGCAGTTTCCGTTCGTGAGCGTGGGCGTGGGCGGCCGCTACCTGCGCGAGCAGCCCGAGACGGTGCGCGCCTTCATGCGCGCGTTCGTCGAGGCGATCCACTTCTTCAAGACGCACCGCGCCGAGTCGGAGCGCATCCTGGCCCGCTGGATGAAGACCGACAACCAGGCCCTGGTCCAGGATACCTGGGAGGCCTACGCCACACGCTACCTGGCCAGCAAGCCGTACCCCACCGTGGAGGGCGCGCGGGCGATGCTGGAGTTTGCCGCCGAGCGCAACCCGCGGGCGGCGACGGCCGATCCGCGCGACTTCATCTACCCGCAGATCCTCGAGGATCTAGAGCGCGAGGGCTTCTTCGAGCGCCTGGGGCGCTAGCGGCTCAGCGCTGGCGCGGGCCGACCAGGATATCGTGCCCCTCGACGCGCACCGCGTACACGGGCAGGGCGTAGCCACGCGCCACGCCCTCCATCGGCGGGTACAGGATGCGGCCGTCGCGCACGTCGAAGCGCCACAGGTGGGCGAAGCAGGTCACCGTGTGGTCGCGCAGGTAGCCCAGCGCCAACGAGGTTCCCACGTGCGGGCACCAGGCGCCGAAAGCGTAGTACGTGCCGCCCACATTGGCCAGCACCAGTCGCTCGCCGTGCGCCTCGACCTCGCGCATGTCGTTCTCGGGCACATCGCCTACCTCGGCGACCTTCTCCCATTCGGCCATTGCGCTCCTCCCCGTGGCCTGCTGCGGAGATGATAGCGGGCCGCAACGGCCTCGCCCCAGCGCCAGGGCTATAATCCGGGCAGCGGCGCGCGTGAGGGGAGGGTGCTGATGACCCCGGAAGCCTTCGTGGCTGAGCTGGACGCGCTGACCCAGCAGGCGCTCGACCGGCTGGGCGCGGCCGCCACCGCCGGCGAGCCGCCGGCCGAGCTGACAGTCGCGCAGCTGCTCCAGCTGGCGCTGAAGAACGAACTGGAGGCGGCGGAGATCGCCGCGCGCTGGATGCCCGACGCGCCGGAGCGAGACGTCAAGCTGGCGCTGGCCCGCCAGGCCGGCGACGAGGCGAAGCACTACCGCCTGATCGAGGAGCGCCTGGCGGCGCTGGGGGTGCCGCCCGGCAGCGTCGATCCGCTGGCCGACGGCTACTCGCCGCTGTACCACTACCTGGCGCGGCTGCCAACGACCGTGGAGCGGGTCGCGGCGGGTCAGTTCACCCGCGAGGCGCTCGCGCTGGTGCGCAACGAGGCGTTCGCCGACTTCTGCGCCGCGCGGGGCGACTGGGAGACCGCGCGGCTGTACCGCGAGGTGATCCAGCCCGACGAGCGCTACCACCACCAGCTGGGCCGCCAGCTGCTGCTGCGCTACGCGACCACGCCGGAGCAGCAGGCCGCCGCGCGCCGCGCCGCCGCGGGTACGCTGCGGCTGGCTGAGGAGATCCAGGAGACGGCGCGGCTGCGCCGCGGCATCACGCGCGCGCCGGGGTGTTGAGATGACCGCCTCGGAGGCCCGCGCCCGCTTCGCGGCGCTGGTGGCGGCATCCGACGACGCCCTCGATCTGGGTTACGCTGCCCTGTGGCTGGCTGCCGAGGAGTACCCCGGGCTGGATGTCGAGGCGTACGCCAGCCGCTTCGACGCGCTGGCCAGCGCCGTGGCCGCGCGTCCCCTGTCAGCGCCGCCCCCCGATGGCCGCCTGCGGGTGCTCAACGGCTATCTGTTCGACGAGCTGGGCTTCCGCGGCAACGCGGCCGACTACTACGACCCGCGCAACAGCTTTCTCAACGAGGTGCTCGACCGCCGCATCGGCATCCCGATTACCCTGGCGGTGGTACACCTCGAGGTGGGCTGGCGGCTGGGGCTGCCGTTGGCGGGTGTGGGCATGCCGGGCCACTTCCTGGTGGGCTACTACCCGCCGGGCGCCCCGCCGCAGTACATCGACGTGTTCGCCGGCGGGCTCGTGCTCGATCAGGCCGCGTGCGCCGCACGGCTGCGGGCGCAGTTCGGCGGCTTCGCGCCGCGCGACGAGCACTTCGCCCCGGTGAGCAAGCGGCAGATCCTGGCCCGCATGCTCACCAACCTGAAGCACATCTACGCCGAGCGCGGCGACTGGCAGCGCGCGCTGGCAGCGATCGAGCGGCTGCTGCTGGTGCAGCCCGGTGCGCTCGGCGAGCTGCGCGACCGCGGGCTAGTCCACCTGCGGCGCGGCGATCTGCGCGCGGCGCGGCGCGACCTGCGGCGCTACCTGGAGCTAGCCCCCCAGGCGCCCGACGCCGCGGCCATCGAGCAGGAGCTGGCCCAGGCCGACAACCTCTGGGCGCGCCGCAACTGAGCGCGGCTGCTCCCCGCTCGGTCGCTCGTCCCCCCGCGCCCTCTGGCGGGCGCCCCGTTACGGTTGCTCATCGGCCGGTGGCGGCGCGCTGGCCGGTTCGGGCGTGGGGGGCGGGGTGCGCGCCAGCGTTGGCAGCGGCGAGGGCTCGGCCATGCGGGTGGGCGTCGCAGTGGGGGTGGGCGTGGCCGTCGGCTGGCCCAGCGGGAACGGCGCGGGCAGCGGGACGAGGGTCAGCAGCAGCGGCACGGTGGGCACGGGGCGGATGGTAGCCGGGAGCTCGCGGGTACCGATGACGGGCGGGCCAGCCGCCGGGAAGGCCGAGCGGTCCCACACGGCGCCGGGGGCCGCGCTGGGCACTACCTGGAGCGTTCCTGCCCCCAGCACCAGGCCCCACAGGCCGGCCAGGAGCACCAGCTTACACATCGGCGCCTCCCCTCTAGGGGCGCGGCGATCAGCGGCGCCGCACGCGCACGCGGCCAGGCTCGTCGGTGATGCGACCGATCTCCGCCGCCCGCACGCCGCGCGCCGCCAGCTCGGCTGCCAGCTGCGGCGCGGCCTCGGCGCCCACGGCGATCAGCAGCCCCCCCGACGTCTGCGCGTCGGCCAACAGCAGTCGCTCGGCCTGAGCGAGCTCCCCGAAGTCGACGCGCGGGCTCACGTGATCCAGGTTGCGCTGCGAGCCACCAGGATAGATGCCCGCCCGCACCAGGTCCCACGTGCCCTCGATCACCGGCACGGCCTCCAACCAGAGTTCGGCGCCCACCCCGCTGGCGGTGAGCATCTCCAGCAGGTGGCCCAGCAGCCCGAAGCCGGTAACATCGGTAGCCGCGTGTGGCCCCACGGCGAGCATCGCCTCGGCGGCGGCGCGGTTGAGCGTGGCCATCGTCGCCAAGGCCGCCTCGACGGTAGCCGCCGGCGCCGCATCGCGCTTGATCGCCGTGGTGATGATACCCATCCCGAGCGGCTTGGTGAGGAACAGGCGATCGTCGGGCCGCGCGCCCGCGTTGCGCACCACCCGCTCGGGGTGGACCAGCCCCAGGGCCACCAGGCCGTATTTCGGCTCCGGGTCGTCCACGCTATGGCCGCCGAGCACGGGAATCCCCGCCTCGGCGGCCTTGGCCGCGCCGCCCGCCAGGATGCGCGCCAGCAGGTCGAGCGGCAGCCCGCGCGGGAAGCCGACGATGTTCAGCGCGAACAGCGGCCGCGCCCCCATGGCGTAGATGTCGCTGAGGGCGTTGGCCGCCGCGATCGTGCCGAACACGTACGGGTCGTCGACCACCGGCGTGATGTAGTCGACGGTGGCCACCAACGCCTGGTCGGCCGACAGCCGGTACACGGCGGCGTCATCGGCAGTCTCGGCGCCCACCAGGGCATTCGGATCCGTCACGACGGGGAGGGAGCGCAACACGTGCGCCAGCTCAGCCGGGCTGAGCTTGCACGCTCACCCCGCGCCGTGGCTGAGGCTAGTGAGGCGCACCAGCTCGTGGCTGGCCATGAGCGCTCCTTTGCAGCGGACTTCCGGGGCCCTAACGGCGTCTAGGGCGATTATAGCGCCGCGGGTGGAGCAGTCCGTATGCTGGACGAGCGATCGGCTACACTAGGGGGCGGACCGTGCCCCCGCGCGGTCGAGCTTCCCCAGGTCCTGCCCGAGGGCGAGCGTGCAGGGTAGCCTGTGGGCTGCGATTTCCATAACGGGCGAGGAGAGCAGGCGATGGTGGCCACCAGCAACGACCTGGTGCCCATGGACGCCGATGCATACGAGAATCAGTTCAAGCCGTGGCTGGGGCCGCACCGCTATCGGTGGGCGGACGCCCACACGCGCCCCGGCCCGCCGGGCATTCGACTGGTGCCGCGGCGGCTGGCGGAGGCGTTCGTCAAGCGCGCCAATCAGCGGGCGATCACCGATGCCGAGGAACGGGCCCTGGGCCTGCCCGGTGACGAGCCCGACTGGGACCAGCGCGAGGTGTACAATCGCGACCCGAAAGCCCGCTGAGACCGACCTGCGTGTTGCCGGCCCCAGCGGGCCGTACGGAAGGCGGTAGGCCACGACCAAGGCCCATGGCGTGGGCGTGCCCGTGCGCTGTGCCGCGGTTGCAACGCGCTCCTGGATTGGCCTAGAGCCCGCGGCGCGGCTAGAATACGCCCAGGGGGCGAGGGGCAGCGGGAGGCGGCGGGTGATCGGCACCACGCTCGGCCGCTACCAGATCGTTGGCGAGGTTGGCCGCGGCGGCTTCGCCACGGTGTACCAGGGCTACGATGCGGGCCTGCAGCGCCCCGTGGCCCTGAAGGTTCTCCACCCCGAGCTCGTGCGCGACGAGGTCGCCTTGCGCCGCTTCCAGCGCGAGGCTGTCGCGGTCGCCCGCTTGCGCCACCCCAACATCGTCGTCGTCTACGAGTTCAGCCAGCACGACGGCTTCGCCTACATCGCCATGGAGTACGTCGAGGGCACCACCCTCAAGGCGAAGCTCGGCAAGCCGATGCCTCTCGACGAGGCGCGCCGCATCGCGGTCGACGTGGCCAGCGCCCTCGACTACGCTCACAAGAACGGCGTCATCCACCGCGACATCAAGCCGGCCAACGTGCTGTTGACCCACGACAACCACGTGGTGCTAGCCGATTTCGGCATCGCCATTCTAGCCCAGCACGCCGACTCGGTGACCCGCGGCTTGCTGGGGACCCCCCAGTATATGGCGCCGGAACAGGCGCTCGGCGAGCCGATCGACGCCCGCAGCGACCTGTACGCCCTGGGCATCGTGCTGTTCGAGATGCTGGCCGGCCAGGTCCCGTTCCGGGGCGACACGCCGTTGGCCACGCTGGCCCTGCAGGTCAACGCCCCGGTACCCAAGCTGCGCGGCCTCAACCCGGCGGTGCCTGAGGCGGTGGAGGCAGTAGTCGAGCGTGCTCTAGCCAAGGACCCGGCGCAGCGGTACCCTACCGCCGAGGAGTTCCGCCTGGCGCTCATCGCTGCTTGCGATGAGGCGCGCAGCGCCATGGCCGTCAGCACCTACACGCCGGAGGCCGCGCTCCAGCCAGCGCCGCGCGCCGGGGGCCGCGTCGAACCGCGTGGCGGCGGGCTGCCGGGCCTGTACCAAGCCATGCTCGAGGCCGCGCAGGCCGGCGACTGGCAGCAGGTGCTCGAGTACGGCCGCGTCATCCGCGGCCTGGACCCCAACTACCGCGACGTGGTCGCGCTCATGGCGCGCGCGTCGGCGCAGCAGTACGCCGAGCAGAGCAAGAGTGGCGCCATCGAGCTGCGCCTGCTGGAGCAGGCCCGCACCGCCTGGGCCGACGAGCGCTGGGCCGACGCGGTCCAGCTGTTCGAGCAGGCGCTGCGGCTGGCCCCGCCCACCCAGGAGGTCGAGGAGGCGCTCAACGAGGCGCGGCGCCGGCTGGCCCAGAGCGAGGCCCAGGCCCGGCAGCGCGCCCGGGCCGAGCGCCAGTACGTGCGCGCCACCATGCTGCTGGACGAGGAGCGCTGGGCCGAGGCGGTGCCGGTGCTGGAGCAGCTGATGCAGTTCGCCCCGAACTTTCGCGATGCCGCCGTGCTGCTCGAACGCGCACGGGCCGCGCTGGCCGAGCAGGAGCGCCGCCAACGCGGGGCGCCTACCCCCGAGACGACGCTGGCTCGCGCCGAAGAGGCCATGGCCCTGGGCGACTGGGCGCAGGCGGTGGCGCTCCTCGAGGCGGCCAGCGCCGCGCTGCCCGACGACGCGCGCGTGCGCGGCCGCCTCGAGCATGCGCGGGCGATGGTCCGGGTGACAGCGCTCAACGCCGAGGCGGCGCAGCTGGTGCGCCAGGGGCGCTGGGCCGAGGCGTTCGCTCGCCTGGAGGAGGCCAAGCGCCTCGACCCCCACTACCGCCAACAGGTGCAGAGTTGACAGGGCGCTTCGCGGCCGGCTACAACCCGCCCGGTCGCCCGCCACGCGCGGCCACCACGACGAGGAGCAGCATGCTCGGAACGGAGATGCGCTTGGCAGCCGGAGGGCGGCTGCTGGACAGCGACCCCTCGCGCCCGCTTCGCGCTCGCGGCCGCCGCGCCCAGGCGTGGCGCCTCGCTTCTAGCCCCCCTGCCGCCGCCGACCCGGCTGAGCTTCCCCCCCGTGCGCGCGGCGGCGCCGGGGCCTCGCCCCGCCAGCCGGTGTCACCGCGTGTGCTGGCCCGCGTGCCGCCCCACTCGCTAGCCGCCGGCTTGCTGGCCGCCGGCGTGCGCGATGCGCCGCTGGGCCTCGAGCGGCTGCCGCGCCGCCCGGCCGCGCCGGCCAGAAGCCGCGCCGCATGGCTGTGGGGGGTGGTGGCGGCGGGGGTGCTAGCCATCGCCGTGCTGGGGGCGCGCGGCGATGGTTCCGCGCCCCAGCCCGCCGCGCCCGCGATCGAGAGCACCACGCCGCCCACGAGCGCGCTGCGCGTGTCCGTGCGTCCTGTGGAGACCAACTACACGGTGATGCCCGGCGACACGCTCGAGCGCATCGCCCAGCGCTTCGGAACCACCGTCGAGGCGATCGCGGCGATGAACAACCTGCGGGACTACAATCAATTGCGCGTGGGGCAGAAGCTGATCATTCCCTAGGGGGCGTGGTGGACAGCCTGAGCGGCGCGCTGAGCTGGTTCATCGCCGCGTGGGCGGGCCTCGGAGCCGCGGTACTCGCGGTCGCCGTGGCGCGCGATGCGCGAGCCCGGGGGCACTCCGCGCTGGCCTGGGGCCTCTGCGCCCTGCTGCTACCAGGGTTCGGCGCGCTCGCGTATCTCGTCCAGCGGCGAGACACCGCCGGCGTGGCTGCTGCCCAGGCGCAGCCAGCGGCGATGCCTTTCCGGCCCCCGGTCGAGGCCATCACCGAGGCCTCCCCATCGCCCGTCACGCTGGAGTGGCAGCGCGGTCAGGGCGCCGCGGTGGTGCGGGGTCCCGCGAGCCCGGTGCCGGCGTCGCCTCCCGCCTCCGCCAGCCGCCGTTGGCCGGGCTGGTTGACCTGGGGGGGGGCGGCGGTGGCGGTGGTGGGCTGTGGGCTCGCGGTGGGCCTCGGGGTGGGTAGCGGGGCCCTGTCCGGCCAGCTCGGACCGCCCGCACCGGCGGCTACCCCCACCGCGCGGCCATCGCCTACCCCGGCACCTTTGCCCACGCCCGCGCTGGTCGAGGTTCCCATCGCCACCCCGACCGCGAGCGAGCCGCTGTACCATACGGTGGTCGAGGGCGACACCCTGGGGGACATCGCGTTGCGCTACCAGACGACGATCGAGGCACTGCTCGCGGCCAACGACCTCGACGACGCGGACCATATCGTCGTCGGGCAGCGCCTACGCATCCCCAGCCCCTGAGCGACCGCCGGCGAGCGCGCGGCAGGAGGAGCGCCAATGGCTGGTACTGCGATCGATCTGCAAGCGGAGGTGGCGGCGGCGCTGCCCCGCCTCATCGCCCTGCGCCGCGACTTGCATCAGCACCCGGAGCTGGCATTCCAGGAGCGGCGCACCGCGCGGGTGATCGCCGAGCGGCTGCGCGCCGCAGGCCTGGAGGTGCGTGAGGGCGTGGCCGCGACGGGCGTCGTCGCGCTGCTCGAGGGGGGCCGGCCGGGCCCCACCGTGGCCGTGCGCGCGGACATGGACGCACTGCCGCTCGAGGAGGAGGGCGACCGTCCCTACCGCTCGCGCACGCCCGGGGTGATGCATGCCTGTGGCCACGATGGCCACGTGGCGGTAGCCGTGACGCTGGCGGAGATCTTCGCGCGCCACCGCGCGGCCCTGCCTGGTCGCGTCAAGTTCATCTTCCAGCCGGCCGAGGAGACCGCAGGTGGCGCGGAGCGCATGATCGCCGAGGGCGTCCTCGAGGCGCCGCATGTGGACCGCGTGCTCGGCTTGCACCTGTGGAACTACGTCCCGGTGGGCCAAGTGGCCGTGAAGGAGGGGCCGATCTTCGCCAGCGTCGACGAGCTGCGGATCACCGTGCGCGGTCGCGGCGGGCACGGTGCGATCCCCCACGACGCGATCGATCCGGTGGTCGTGGCCGCGCACCTGGTCACCGCGCTGCAGGCGCTGGTCAGCCGCGAGATCTCGCCCCATGAGCCGGTCGTTCTCACGATCGGCGCCATCCACGGGGGCACGGCGTTCAACATCATCCCCGAGCGGTGCGAGCTGCTCGGCACCCTGCGCACCTTCGATCCCCAAGTGCGTCGCTACCTGCTGGAGCGGGTGGAGGGGCTAGCGCGCGGGCTAACCGCGGCGTTCCGGGCCGAGGCCACGGTGCATACGCGCGCCAGCTGCCCGGCCGTGGTCAACGACCGCGAGCTCACTGAGCTGGTTCGCCGCGCGGCGGCGGCGGAGCTGGGCGAGGCGGCGGTGGTCGATACCCGCGGCACGCTGGGCGGCGACGACATGGCCGATTATCTCGCGCTGCGCCCCGGCTGCTACTTCTTCGTCGGGGCGCGCAACGAGGCCCGTGGCCTGGACCGCTCGCATCACAACCCAGGCTTCGACTTCGACGAGGCGGCGCTGGAAGTAGCCGCCCGCGTGCTGGGACGCGCCACCCTCGCCGCCTTGACCGAGGCCTAGCGCGGCTCCCCCGTGGGCGCCCCGCCCGCCGCCACGTAACGCGGCGCGCGTTCGCGAAAGCCGTGGCACTCGCAAAAACGCCACCGGCGCTCGCGGTGTCCAGCGGCCGGTGGCTGGAGCTGGCTGCGGCGCCACACGCCTCATGGGGGCGCCGGCCAGAGGCGGTGGGGCGCCTACTTGCGCGTGCGGCTGCCGCCGCGCCGGGCCGGCGCGCTCTCTGCCTGGCCAGTGGCGTTGCCGCCCACGCGACCGCTGCGCACCACCTCGGTCAGTCGCGCGCCAGGACTGAATGACACGCGCTTGCTGGCAGCGATGGGTAGTGGCTGGCCGGTGCGCGGGTTGCGGCCGGTGCGCGCCTTGGTCTCCACCACGCGCCAGCTCCCGAAGCCGGTGATGCGGATCTCCGCACCGCGGGCGAGTTCCTCCTGCATCACATCGAGCATCGCGTCGACGACGCGGCTCGCCTGCGCCTTGGGCAGGTTCGTGCGCTCGGCTACCTTCTGGGCGATGTCGCTCTTCGCTAGGCGTTCGCTGGCCATGACTGCCCCTCCTTGCTCTCACCGGGGGCGATCCTGGCTCGCGAGCAGGGCCTCGCGTCCTTCAACCTCGGGCCCACCGCGCCGGCCCGGGGGCGCCATCGCGCCAGCGTCCGCGAGATACCTCTCGTAGCCTCCCTCCGGTGTGGTCGGGTGTTCAGCTCGTATGGTACCATCACGCCCGCCGCGTGATACCCTACTTTCGGCCCATTTTTGCAGATTTTTATGGAGTCCGGGGGTGGAGCGCCCATTGACTGCCTGTCGAGGGCGCCCCAGCGGCCCGGAGCATGCGGATCCCTCCCCCGGGCCTACTCCGGCCGGGGGGATCTCGTAAAGGAGTGCAGCGTGACGGACGACCGTTGTAGCGTTGGCTTCCGCGTGTTCACTCGCGTCGAGCGGCCCGCCCCGGATGTGCTCGCCCTGTTCCGCTCCCTGGAGACCACGAACCTTGCCGACGCCATGCACGGGATGCACGTACTGGATGGAGGGATCCGCCCTCTTATCCTTCCGCAGAGCCGGATCGTGGGGCCAGCCCTCACCTGTAGCATCTCCCCGGGCAATGGCTTCATGATTCGCAAAGCGATCGAGATCGCGCAGGCCGGCGACGTGCTAGTGGTCAACGGCTTCGGCAACCTACAGCGCGCGGTGGTCGGTGGCAACGTCTTGATCAGCATGGCGGCCAAGGGGATCGTGGCTCTCGTGCTCGATGGCGTGGTGCGCGACCTCGATGAGGCGCGCCGCGTCGGGCTCGCGGTGTACGCGCGCGGCAGCGTGCCGCGGGCCGGCACCAACCCGCAGGGGCGCGGCGAGGTCAACGTCCCGATCGCCTGCGGCGGTGTCGCGGTCCTGCCGGGCGACGTGGTGGTCGCCGACGAGGACGGCGTGGTCGTGGTTCCCCGCGCTGATGCAGCCGCCGTGGCCGCGCACGCGGCCAGGGTCCAGCAGCAGAAGGGCAGCGCCGCCGACTTCGACCAGCGCTGGGCTGCGGCCCGAGCGGGCCACACGCCGCCCAGCATCGACCCGTTGCTGCGCGAGCAGGGCTGCGCCATCCTCTAGCTCCTAGGCCACGCCGGTCCCGGCCGCACGGGGCCGGCCGGGGCCCGGCCGAGGGGCCAACCGCAGCCTGCCCCTGGCAACGCACGGTTGGCAACCCCACGGGTTATCCCGTACACTGGCGCCAATCGGCATGAGCTGTCCCGGTCGTGGGTGCCGTCCGCGTCGGTCAACGCCATGTCGAGTGTGTTGTCGCCGCACACGTTCGCGGTCTGCGGCGACGCGGCCGGCGCGAGTCTCCGAGCCGGGGAGGGGGCGACCGGTGTACGGCGAGTGGCGGCGGGCCGTGGGGCGAGCGGCTGCGGGCGCG
The DNA here is from genome assembly GCA_035294645.1 of Chloroflexota bacterium. GTDB lineage: Bacteria > Chloroflexota > UBA6077 > UBA6077 > JAJPHF01 > JADGHJ01. Next base: position 2,588 of record DATGKN010000159.1, on the reverse strand, counting down.
GTGCGGCGCCTGGGGCCCACTGTTCGCCACCAGCCCGCGCTCGTCGCCGGGGGGCTCCTGCTGGCACTGGGCGCGGGCGTGCTGTGGGGCTCGCTGGGCGAGCGGATGAGCGATCCCGTCCCCGTGGCGCCGACGACCACACCACCGGAAAGCCCGCGGCTGCTGTACGCCTTGCCCACAGCCGCGCTCCCAGCGACGCCCGTCGCGGCGGAGGCGCCAGGCCTCATCGCCGATGACCCCGCCGTGGAAGAGCTAGGCGCCGAGGAGTCTCCACCGCGCCGCACCAGCGGCTCACGGGCGACGCGCGTCCCGGCGCGTCGCAGCCCCTCGCCGAGCGCGCAGGCGCCGCGCTCGACGCGCACGCCGCGCCCCACGGCAACGCCGCGCCCCACGGCAACGCTGCGCTCACTGCGTCCCACGGCCGAGCCACGCGCCACGCGCACCCCGAGTGCGCGCGCAGCTCTGCCGCGGGCGGCGCCGCCGCTGGCCGAGCCGAGTCCCGGGGGGCCTAGCGCCCCTCCGCCCCTGCTTCCTGCCGCGACGCCCACGCTCGCTGTCTGGTTGGGCCCGCTAGAGCCGGGCCCGGCCGCGCCTAAGCCTACCGCCAGCGCGCCACCGGGACGCCGCGGGGGGCGCCCGCAGCCGACCGTGGGGCCGTGGCTGAGCGCGGTGCCCACCGCAGTGGGCGAGACGCTCGCCGATCCCGCGTCGTCGCCAGGGCCGACGCTCTTGATGCTGGGCACGCCGCGTCCGACGCGCTCCCCCCAGCCGACCGTCACGCCGCGTCCGACGCGCCGCCCGGCCGACAGCGCGACGCACACGCCGGTGCCCACGGCCACCCCGTTGCTGCTCCCCGCGGCGCGCCCGCTAGCCACTGGCAGCCAACGCGTGGCCGTCGTGGCGGGTGCTAGCGGGCGCAGCCTCCACGGCCCGCTCACCGGCCGCGGGCTGCTGTTCGGTCTCCAAGCGAATCTTCCGGGCATGACGTTCGCCGGGCTGCACGTCGGCGAGCTGACGGACGCTATCCTGGCCCAGTTCGACAGCGTGGTGCTCCTGGGCTATTGCCGGCTGGAGCTGCTGGCCGTGGAGGAGCGCGAGGCCCTGCGCGCCTTCGTCGCCTCGGGCGGCAAGCTGGTGCTGCGCGATAGCAACGATGCGGCGAGCTGCCCGAGCGACGAGCGCGACTACCGGTTGCTGGGGCTGCCGCTGCGGAGCCTGGCCCCACCGGACAGCAACGCGCCAGCGGCGGTACAGCTCGGGGCGGAGAGCGCACTCGCCAGCGCCGACCCGGCCTCGCCTGCGTTCCTCGATCTCGGCGCGCTGAGCGGCCGGCCCTACAGTGCGGCCGACGCGAGCTACCTCGCGCCCGATCCCGGCGGCGCTTGCCCGAGCCTCGTGGTCACGGCACCCGATGGCACGCGCCGCACCGTGCGCGCGTGGCTCAACTATGCGGCGGGAACCATTATCTTCGATGGTTGGGACGCCAGCGACGGTCTGAAGGCTGGGGCCGCGCTGGCCCAGCGCCTCTGGGAGCTGGACCTGCAGGCCGGCTGGCCCCTGCCGGCCCCGTGCCCGCCCCCGCCTCCACCGACCGCGACCGCCACGGCCTCACCGACGGCCACGGCAACGCCTACCCGCACGCCCAGCCCGACGCGCACTCCCACCGCGACCAGCGTCCCGACCATCACGCCTACCCCGACGCCAACCGACCCCACGCTGCCGACGCTCACCCCGCCGACCACGCCGAGCCCGACCGGTACGGCCTCGCTCACGCCCTCGCCGACCCGCACGCGCACACCGACCCGCACGCTGACCCCGACGCCGACGCCGACGCGGACCCTCACGGCCACCCCGACGCCCGACATAGGAGTGAGTGCGGCCGGGGGCCCCGACCCCTATGGCTACACATATCGCGACAGCCGCCTGCCCGATGGGCCCCGGTTCCAGTGGTACGACGCCACCGGCGGCGGCACGCGCCTCACTGCGCTCGACGACGCGAACGACCTGCGTGCTGGGCCGGTTCCACTGGGGTTCGACTTCCCCTTCTATGGGGGCACCTACACGCAGGTGTGGGTCGACGCCAACGGCGTGCTCTCGCTCGCGAACGGCGGGGGCTACTCGCCGCCCCAGAACCTGCCGCTCACGCATCCCAACGCCCAGCGCGGCATCATCGCCGTGTTCTGGGACGACCTCACGCTCACTCGCGGGGCGGCCTGCCCTGCCGCGGCCAGCAACGCGGGGGTGTATATCAAGCAGGATGGCCAAGGGGCCGGCGCGATGTTTACTGTCTCGTGGCTGGGCGCCGTGCGCTACCCTTGCGAAAGCGGGCAATACTACTTCCAGGCGCGGTTACATCCCGACGGCCGTATCCTCTTGCAGTACCTGGTGATGGACGGCGCGCTCAACTCGGCCACCGTCGGCCTACGCAGCGCCGACGGTGCCAGTGCGTTGCAGTACGTCTACAACCAGCTGGGTGTGGCGGCCGGCCGCGCCATCGAGTTCCGCCCGCCCGGCGTGGTGGCGACCCCGACGCCGACACCCACCCCGACGGGCACGCCCGCCGCAGCACTCACCGCCTCGCCGCTACC
>DATGKN010000158.1:0-11307 GCA_035294645.1 Chloroflexota bacterium | reverse complement strand
CCCCGTCTTCGGGTTGATGGCCACCATCGACGGCGTCAGCCGACTCCCCTCCGCGTTCTCCAGCACCACCGGCTCGCCGGCTTCCATCACCGCCACCACCGAGTTCGTCGTCCCCAGATCGATCCCCAGCACCTTGGGCATGATGTCTCGACCTCCCACGGCAAGCGTGCGGCGCGCCCGCGGGTGCGAGCGGCGTTTTCATGAGTACGGCGCGCTTGCCCAGAGGGCCCGCGCGCCGCCTGCGCCCGCCGCGGCGCCCTGCTGGAGTGCCCTCGGGTGCTCCGCGGGCACGCGCGGCACAGCCTGCCAGTCTTGCTGGCTAGATCGTACCACCCACCGGTGCAAGAACTGCGTAGGAAGCGACTTAGGCTTGCGCAAGAACCCCCCGAAGGGACTATGGCAGCCATGCAATCGGGGGTACACTGATGCCAGAACTGCGGGGAGAGCCGCGACGGCCGGCGGGAAGCTGCCAGCCAGGCTGCGGGAACGGAGGGGCATATGGCCGAGACGCGAACCATCCTGGTGGTAGACGACGAGCCGGACCTGCTCCACGCCGTTCGCCTGTACCTGGAGATGGAAGGTTATCAGGTCATCACGGCCACCAACGGCGAGCAAGCGCTGGAGAAGCTGCGCACTAAGCTGCCCGACCTGATCGTCCTGGACGTCATGATGCCCGAGATGGACGGCTTCGAGACGCTGCAGGAGATCCGCCGCGTCTCGAACGTCCCGGTCATCATGCTCACCGTGCGCGGCGAGGAGAGCGATAAGGTGCGCGGGCTCAGCCTCGGCGCCGATGACTACGTCACCAAGCCGTTCAGCCAGCGCGAGCTGCTGTCGCGGATCCAGGCCGTCCTGCGCCGCGCCGAGACGCCCGCCTTCGTGCCGCGCACCCGCATCGTCGTCGACGAAGACTTGACTATCGACTTCAGCCGCAACGAGGTTTGGGTCAAGGGCAAGAAGGTCCAGCTGACCCCGACCGAGTACCGGCTGCTGTACCACCTCGTCTCCAACCCTGGCCGCATCATGTCCCACGAGACGCTGCTGGCCAAGGTATGGGGCTACGAGTACCGCGAAGAGGAGCACTACGTCCGGCTCTATATCACCTACCTGCGCCAGAAGATCGAGCCCGACCCGTCGCACCCCAAGTACATCTTGACCGAGCGCGGGCTGGGCTACCGCTTCGTGGACTACCGCGAGCGGGCGGTGCAGAACGGCCAGGCGCCGAATAACGCGCCTTCCACCAACGCCACGCCCGCCTAGTCCGGTCGCCGCACGCCAGCGAGAGGAGCGCCGAGCGAGATCATGCTGTCGCGCGTCACCGCCGGTGAGGTGCTCGAGCGCGTCGTGCAGGCGCTGGCCGACATGCGCTCGCCGGACCGCCTGCTGGCGGTCATCCTCACCGAGACGCTCCGCATGCTCGACGCGCAGGGGGCGTACCTGCTCTGGCTAGAGGGCGATCGGCTCCGCCTGCGCGCCAGCGCGGGGTTGGTACCCCCGGGCCGCGAGGCAGGCGTCCCGTTGGGCACGAGTATCGAGGGCTGGGTGGCCCAGCGGGGCGAGGCCGTCGCCGTGGCCAACCTAGCCAGCTACGCGCGACTGGCAGCCCCCCTGGGCCCCCAGGTGGGCGCCCTGCTCGCCGTGCCCATGCGCCTGCGGGGCGAGATCGTCGGCGTGCTCGTCGCCACCCGCGCGCTGCCCGGCCGCTTCGCCGAGAGCGACCGCTGGTGGCTGAGCATCTTCGCCGAGATCGGCGCGGTAGCCCTGGAGAACGAGCGTCTGCTGGATCGCGAGCGCCGCCGCACGCGCGAGGCCGAGGCACTGGCGGAGCTGGCGGCCCCGCCGACCGAGCCGCTACGCGCGTTCGCCGACCGTGTAGCCGCGCAGGTTCATCGGGTACTGGGTGCTGACGCCAGTGGCGTGTGGGTCGCGGGCGAGCGCGACATCCTGCGGCCGCTCGGCGAGGAGCCGCCCGGTGGCCAGCGCGCGCGCCGGGCCGCCGGCGGACGCGCCGCCAGCAGCCAGAACGGCCGGCAGGCGCACGAGCGTGGCGCGCCGCCTACGCCCCTGGTCGACGTGTACCGCACCGGCGAGCCCTGGCTGTGCCCCGACACCGCGCAGGTGGCCGCCTGGACGGCCAGCGACGGCGATCCGGCGCTGCGTTCGGTGCTCGCCGTGCCGCTGTGGGTCAGCGGTGCCCGCCGCGGGGTGGTGTGGGCAGCGGCCCGCCGCCCGGGCGCGTTCGGCCCCGACGACCAGACGTTCCTCACCCTCGTGGCCGAGCGCATCGGCCTGCACCTGGGGCACTTGGAGCTGGCGCGCCAGCGCGCGGAGATCGAGCGCCGCGAGGTCGAGCAGCGGGCCAAGCAGGACTTCCTCTCGGTCGTCTCGCACGAGCTGAAGACGCCCGTCGCGGTCATCAAGGCGTACACCGAGGTGCTGGAAGGGCGCGCCGCGCGCGGCGATGCCGCGACGATCGACCGCGACCTGCTCGCGCGCATCGGCGAGCAAGCCGACCGCATGCTGGCGCTGGTCGAGCAGTTCCTCGACCTCCAGCGCATCGAGGCGGGGCTGATGCCACTGGAAGAGAGCCGCTTCGACCTGGTCGAGCTGGCGCGCCGGCTGGTGCAGAGCACCCAGATGACGACCTCGGCCCACCAGCTCCGCGTCGAGGCCAGCGGACCAGTGTACGTGCGGGCCGACCGGCGCCGCATCGAGCAGGTGCTCCAGAACCTGCTCGACAACGCGATCAAGTACTCGCCCAAGGGGGGGCCCGTGGTCGTGTACGTCGACACGGTGACGGGCCCCGGGGAAGGCGAGCGCCGCGCGCGCGTACGCGTCGAGGACCGCGGCGTGGGCATCCCCGCGGCGGCGCTGCCGCGCGTGTTCGAGCGCTTCTACCAGGCGGGGACCAAGCTCGTGCGCGGGCACGTGGGCCTGGGCCTTGGCCTGTATATCAGCCGCGAGATCATCACCCGCCACGGCGGTGAGATGGGCGTCGAGTCGGTCGAGGGCCAGGGCTCCACGTTCTGGTTCACGCTGCCGCTCGCCCGCGCGCCGCAGCTCGACGAGGACGACATCTATTCGGCTCCGCCCGCGCCGCGTCCCTCGAGCGGCACCGGGTGAGCTGCTGCTCTAGTCCCCCTGTGCAACATTGTCCCAGCGCGGCCACGGTGCTAGCATGCCCCATCACCGATGGCGGTATGCCGCCGTTCGCCGTGCAGCCGGGCCAGGGTGGGGGCTGGTTCGAGGCACCACGCCACGGCCGCCCCAAGCGCAACCCGCCGCGGGGCGGCCCCGGGAGGTCGACGCGATGGGTAAGCAAGGCAAGATCCTGGCCGGCTATCTGGCGCCCCATCCGCCTCACTTGGTCTACGGCGAGAACCCGCCCCAAAACGAGCCGCGGTCGCAGGGCGGCTGGGAGATCCTTCGCTGGGCGTACGAGGAGGTGCGGGCGGAGATCGCGGAGATGCGGCCGGATGTCCTGCTCGTGCACGCCACGCACTGGGTGACGATCGTCGGCCACCACATCAACTGCGTGCCGCGCCTGCAGGGCGTGTCGGTCGAGCCGATCTTCCCGCACCTGCTGCGCTACCACTACGACGTCACCACCGATGTCGAACTAGCAGAGGCGATCTACGAGGAGGCCAGGAGCGACGGGTTGACGGTCAAGAAGATGACCAACCCCCGCTTCCAGCTCGACTACGCCACCGTCGTGACGCTGCACATGATGCGCCCGCAGTGGGACATCCCGATCGTGTCGATCTCGGCGAACAACTCGCCCTACTTCAAGGGCCTGAACACGGGAATCGCCCAGATGGAGGCGCTGGGGCGCGCGACCCGGCGGGCGATCGAGGCGACCGGACGCCGGGCGGTGCTGGCGGCTTCCAACACGCTGTCGCACCTGCACTACGATCGCGAGCCCGCGCTGCCCGAGGATATGCACCACGAGCGCATCTACAACCAGAGCCAGTACCTCTGGGACATGCGTATTCTGGACCTGATGCGCAAGGGCCAGACCGCAGAGATGCGGCGTCTCCTGCCGCAGTTCATCCAGGAGGCTGCGGCCGAAATCAAGTCGGGCGGCTTCTTCTGGATGATGGAGGCCATGGGCTGGCCCGAGATGAAGGCCGATGTCAAGGGCTACTGGACGGTGATCGGCACGGGGAACGCCGTGGTCGGCTGGGACCTGCGCAAGCTGGAGCCAGCGCATGTCTGAGGCGATCGTCAAGGCGCTGCTCGTGCCGGGCCTGCCGCATGTGTTGCAAGGCGATGCGCCAGCCTGGCGCGAGCTTCGCGCGGGCTACGAGCGCGCGGGGGCCTCGGTCCGCGCGGCGCGGCCCGACGCGCTGATCATCTTCTCCACCCAGGCGATCGCCGTGCTCGGCCACATGGTCCAGGCCTTCCCCCGCCCGAAGGGCATCCGGGTGGACGAGAACTGGTACGATTTCGGGGATATCCCCTTCGATTTCCCCGTCGATGTCGAGCTGTCCACGGCGATCGCCGAGGCCGCGAATGCGGCGGGCTTGCAGGCGAAGCTGCTCACCTATGACCACTACCCGATCGACACCGGCACGCTGGTCGCACAGGCGTTCCTCAACCCGGACTCCACGATCCCCGTATCGATTCTCGCCTGCAACATCTATGCAGGGCGGCAGGATGAGGAGACGCTAGGGCGGGTGAGCGCGGAGGCCGCGGCGCGGTTGAGCCGCCGGGTGGCCGCGGTCGCCGTCACGGGGCTATCGGGCGGCTTCTACACCACCGACATCGATCCCGCGCAGGACGCCGTCCCACCCGACCACGACCAGTGGAACCGGCGCATTCTCGACCTGCTGCGCGCGGGGCAGACCGCCGCGGTCAGCGAGCTGGCACCCGACTTCGCGGAGGCGACCGGCGCCGACATGCAGTTCAAGGCGTACTACTGGCTCATGGGTGCGGCGGGCTATCCCACCACGCCGGCTCGAGTGCACGCCTACGGACCGATCTGGGGCAGCGGAGCGGCCGTGGTGGAGTGGGCTCTCGCCTGAGCGCGGGCCGTCGTCCGCCCAGGGCGGCCGGCCGACTGGGACCACCGCGACCCGTTGCTGTCGACGCCTCGGGTCGCGTACCCTGATCGCGCTGGCAGATTATCACCATGCCAATGCGATCGCCGTGCGCGTGCCACGAGGGCACGCCGCTCTCATCGGCCGCGCACGGTGGCGGGAGGCCGTCGATGAGGAGTCGCTGGTCGGACGCCGAGGCCGCCGCGCTGCCCGAGCTGGACGGGCTGCTGTATGCCTCGCGGCTGGTGGGCGCCGATCCCTCGCTCGTGCTCTGGGGCGGGGGCAACACGTCGGTCAAGCGCGTCGAGCGCACGCCGCTGGGCGACGAGTGCCTCGTGCTGCGCGTCAAGGGCAGCGGCTCGGATCTCAAGAGCGTCCAGCCGCGCGACTTCCCCGGCCTGCGGCTGGATCTCCTGCACCGCCTGCGCGAGCGCGAGGCGCTCGACGACGATGCGATGCTCGCCTACCTGGCGCTGTGCACCGTCGAGCCCGGCGGCGCGCGGCCCAGCATCGAGACGCTGCTCCACGCCTGGCTGCCCGCCCGCTTCGTGGTCCACACGCACGCCGACGCCATCCTGGGGATCACCAACACGCCGCACGCCGCCGAGTGGACCGCCGCGGCGTTCGGCGAGGCCGCCTGCTTCGTCCCCTACGTGCGCCCGGGGTTCACCCTGGCCAAGGTGATCGATGCCGCCCTGGCCCAGCAGCCCGCCGCGCGCTGCGTGGTCATGGAGAAGCACGGGCTCACCACCTGGGGCGAGACGGCGCGCGAGGCGTACGAAGCGACGATCGAGGTCTGCGCGCGGGCCGAGGAGTTCCTCCGTCGCCGCGCTCGCACCACCCATCCCTTCGGCGGGACCCGGGTGGCGCCGCTGCCGGCCGCGGAGCGCCGCCGCGTGTACGTGGCCCTGGCGCCGGTGCTGCGCCAGCTGGCCACCGCGCCGCTCGGGCCGGCCGCCGACGGCCCCCCGCCCCCCGAGCCGCCCGACCCAGCGGGCGCGCGGCCGCTGTACCGCGTGCTACGCTTCGACGACAGCCCCGACGTACTGGAGTTCGTGAGCAGCGCGGAGGCCGAGCGGCTGGCGGCGGTGGGGCCGGCCACGCCCGACCACATGCTGCACACCAAGCTGCGCCCGCTGTACGTGCCGTGGGACGACCCCACCGACCAGGCGGCGGCCGAACGCGCTCTGCGCGCCGCCTGGGAGCGCTACGCCGTGGAGTACAGCGAGTACGTGCGGCAAGGCGGCCGCAGCGGCGGCCTGCAGGAGGCCGCGGGCGGGCGTGTGCCGCCGGCGCTGCTGGCCGAGGCCGCGCTGCCCCGGCCCCGCGTGGTGCTGCTGCCGGGCGTGGGCATGGTGACCATCGGGCGCGACGCGCGCGCCGCCACCATCGCCGCCGACATCTACCACCACGCCATCTGGGTGATGCGTGCTGCCGAGGGGCTCGACCAGTACCAGTCGCTGGAGCGGCCCGACGCCTTCGACATCGAGTTCTGGCCGCTGGAGCTGTACAAGCTCACGCTCGCCCCACCGCCCGCCGAGCTGGCCGGCCGCATCGCGCTGGTCACCGGCGCGGGCAGCGGCATCGGGCGCGCCATCGCCCGGCGCTTCGCCGCCGCGGGCGCGCACGTGGTAGTCACGGATATCGACGGCGCGGCGGCGGAGCAGGTGGCCAGCGCGCTGGTGCAGCAGCACGGCGCCGGCCGCGCGGTGGGCGTGGCGATGGACGTGACGCGCGAGGAGAGCGTGGCCGCCGGGATCGAGGCCGCGCTGCTCGCCTACGGTGGCCTCGACATCCTCGTCTCCAACGCGGGCATCGCCCCCTGCGCGCCGATCGTCGACCTCGACCTGGCCACGTGGGAGCGCAGCCTGGCGGTGAACGCCACGGGCCACTTCCTCGTCGCGCGAGCGGCGCTGCGCCTGTTCGCCGCCCAGGGACGCGGCGGCAACCTGGTGTTCGTGGTCACCAAGAACGCGCTGGCGCCCGGCAAGGACTTCGGCGCCTACAGCGCGGCCAAGGCGGCCGAGCTGCAGCTCGCGCGCGTGCTGGCCATCGAAGGCGGGCCGCTGGGCGTGCGCGTGAACATGCTCAACCCCGACGCCATCTTCGAGGGCTCCCGGCTGTGGTCCGACGACCTCAAGCGGGCGCGGGCGGCCAGCTACGGCATCCCCGTCGAGCAGCTCCCCGCCTACTACCGCCAGCGCAACCTGCTGGGCGTGCCCGTCTACGCCGAGGACGTGGCGGAGGCCGCGCTGTTCCTGGCCAGCGACCGCTCGGCGAAGACCACCGGCTGCATCGTCACGGTCGATGGCGGCGTGCGCGAGGCGTTCCCCCGGTGAGCCCCGATCCCGCCCCCCGCCGCCGGCGCCGGCCCGCCGGCGCGACCGCGCTACTGCACATCGCTCCCGAGGTCGCGCCCGCGCTGGCCGCGGGCCGGCCGGTGGTGGCGCTGGAATCGACGGCCATCGCCCACGGCCTGGCCTGGCCCGACAACTTGCAGGTGGCCCGCGACATGGAGGCGGCTGTGCGTGCGGCGGGCGCCGTGCCGGCCACCGTCGCCGTGCTCGATGGCTGCGTCCGGGTGGGGCTCGCCGCCGCGGAGCTGGAGCGGGTGGCGCGCGGCGTCGACCTCCCCAAGCTGAGCTGGCGCGACCTCGGCGTGGCGCTGGGCCGCGGGGGCAGCGGCGCCACCACCGTCGCGGCAACCCTGGCCATTGCCGGCCGCGTCGGGATCCGCGTGTTCGCCACCGGTGGCATCGGCGGCGTGCACCCGGGCGCCGAGCGCACCTTCGATATCTCGGCCGACCTGGCCGCGCTGGCCCGCACCCCGTGTGTCGTGGTCTGCGCCGGGGCGAAGTCACTGCTCGACCTGCCGCGCACGCTGGAGCTGCTGGAAGCGCTCGGCGTTCCCGTGCTGGGCCTGGAGACCGACGACCTGCCGGCCTTCTACGCGCGCCACAGCGGCCTGCCGGTCACGGCGCGGGTGGAGAGCGTGGCCGAGGCGGCGGCCATCGCCCGCGCGCAGTGGCGCCTGGGCCTGGCCGGGGGCCTGGTACTGGCGGTGCCACCCCCGGCCGAGGCCGCCCTGCCCGCCGAGGAGGTGGCCGCGGCGCTGGCGACGGCCACCGCGCGCGCCGCGGCAGAGGGCGTGCGCGGCCCCGCGCTCACCCCGTTTCTGCTGGCCGCGCTGCACGCCCACACGCGCGGGCGCACGCTGGCGGCCAATGTGGCCCTACTGCGCCAGAACGCGGCGGTGGCGGGCGCGCTCGCCGTCGCCCTGGCCGCCCCCTAACGCCAGTTTCGCTCGCCCACGTAGACGCCATCCCAACTGGGCGGCGGCGCGCGCAGGTACGCCTCGGCGCGACGCAGGTACAGGCGGCTCGGGCCAGCGGCGGGCTCACAGGCCAGGGCACGCCGAAACACCGCGACCGCCCCCAGCGGCTCGGTAGAGGGAGACGGCCTGCGCCCGGCCCGTCCCCGCGCCCAGGTCGAGGAAGCGGAAGGCACAGGCGGCTGGCGGGCGTAGTTGTTTGTACCATTGCGGCAGGGTCGCTAGAGGCCTGCCCGCCAGTACGGCCCAGGGAGGGGATGCTGGGGTGAGCGTTCGCACAGCGCGCCGGATCTCGACCACCTGGCCGCCAGCGCAGGGGCCGCGGCGCTGCGGGGTGGCGCTCGTCCTGGCGCTCGGGTTGCTGCTCGGGGGCACGGCTCCGGTGGTGGACGCCCAGCGCGGCGACGCCGCGCTCACCGTCATCAGCGGGCAGGTGCGCGCTCAGCCGCCCGGCGCGGCGAGCTTCCGCCCAGCGGCTGATGGGCAGGTGCTCCCCAGCGGCAGCCGTGTGCGCACGGCCGCGAACAGCTGGGCGACGCTCACGTTCTTCGATGGCACGACCATCACCCTCGACCCCGACAGCGAGGTCGTGCTGGCGCACGTCGAGCCGGCCGCCGATGCCCCCGACGGCTTGCTGCTAACCCTGCAGCTCTCCGCCGGGCGCATCTGGGCCCAGGTCTCCTCGCTGTTCGACCGCGGCTCTAGCTTCGAGGTACAAGCGGCAGGAGTCAGCGCGGTAGCGCGCGAGGGCACCTTCGGCTTTCAGCTGGCGAACGATGGGACGCTCGGTTGCTGGGCGATCGCCGGCAGCCCCCTGGTGGTCCAGCGGGGCGACGATGAGCGGGTCCTCGGCCCAGAGGAGCAGCTGGTGATCTCTGCGGCCGGCGGCGCGCTGCCGGCCCCCACGCCGCGCGAGTTCGGGCCCGGCCTCCTGGAGGTGCAGACCCAGGGTGGCGTGCTGGCCCGCGTCGTGGATCCACGCGGGTTGACCGTCGGATTCGCGTCCGGCGAGTTCGTGGTCAACCAGGTCATCGATGCGGCGACTAGCCTCCCCTCCGCGCCCGACCGCTGGCTGCGAGTGCGCGGCCCCACCGCGGGGCCCTACGCGCTCGTCCTGCAGCCCGAGGCCACCGGACCGTATCTGGTGCGGGTGACCCTGGAGCGTGAGGACAGCGAGCTGGCCGCCTACGAGTGGCAAGCCGAAGTGCAATTAGGCGAGGTGCTTGTAGCCGACCTGGTGGTCGAGGACAGCCCCGACGGCCCGACCGGGCTGCGGGTGGCGGCGCCGCGGCCGGCCGATGGCCCCTTGCCCGGCAGCTTCCAGTTCCCCTGAGCGACCGCCCCGCGACGGGGGAGCGGCCCTACAGCACCGCGCCTTGCTGCTACACGGGCGGGCGCAAGGCCAGGTTGTCGATCAGGCGCACGTCGCCCAGCCGTGCGGCCACCAGGGCTCGCGCGGGGCGGTCGACCACTGCCAGGGGCTCCAGCGTCGCGGCATCCACCACCGCGGCGTAGTCGAGCCGCAGGCCGGGCACCGCCAGCAGCACCTCGCGCATAGCCGCTTCCAGTACCGGCCCCGAGCGCTCGCCGTCGGCCAGCAGCGCCCGCGCGCGGCAGAGAGCGCGGTACAGCGCGGTGGCCCGGGCTCGCTGCTCGGGGGTGAGATAGGCGTTGCGCGAGCTGAGCGCCAGCCCGTCCGCCTCCCGCACCGTGGGGCACGCCACGATCTGGAGCTCGGGCAGAAAGTCGGCCGCCAGGCGCTCGACGACTCGCAGCTGCTGGTAGTCTTTCTCGCCAAAGTAGGCGCGGTCGGGCAGCGCCGCCAGGAACAGCTTGAGTACGATGGTCGCCACGCCGCGGAAGTGGCCGGGCCGGTGCTCGCCCTCCCAGCGCGCCGTGAGCCCCTCGACCTCCACCCAGCTCGCCGCCCCGGGCGGGTACATCTCCTCGACGGTCGGCCCAAACAGCAGGTCCACCCCGGCCTGCTGCGCCAGCTCGCGATCGCGCTCGATCGGCCGCGGGTAGCGGGCGTAGTCCTCGTGAGGGCCGAACTGCGTGGGGTTGACGAAGATCGACAGCACCACCGTGGCGCACTCGGCGCGCGCTCGCTCGGCCAGCGCCAGGTGCCCGGCATGGAGCGCGCCCATGGTGGGCACTAGGCCCACCGGCCGCGGGGCAGCGGCGAGGGCGGCACGCAAGGCGCGGATAGTGGCGATCTCTTGCATGGCGGGTGGGGCGGGCTTATCCCAAGCCTTCCAGCAGGGCGGGGTCCATGTCGGTCGCGTGCTCGCGCGTGGGGAAGCGCCGCTGCTGCACGTCGGCCACGTACTCCCGCACGGCCGCGAGGATCGTCTCGCCCAGCCGCGCGTACTGGCGGGTGTGCCGCGGCACGAAGTCGGGGTACAAGCCTAGCATATCGTGCACGACCTGCACCTCGCCGTCGCACTCGGGTCCCGCGCCGATGCCGATGGTCGGCGCGCTCACGCGGCGCGAGATCAGCCCCGCCAACGGCGCGGGAACCAGCTCCAACACGATCGCGAAGACGCCCGCCTCGTCCAGCGCCAGCGCGTCGTGCAGCAGGGCGGCCGCCGCCTCGCGCGCGCGGCCCTGCACCCGCGCGCCGCCGAACTGCAAGACCGACTGCGGTGTGAAGCCCAGATGGCCCATGACGGGGATCCCGCTGTCCACCAGGCGGCGCACCAAGGGCGCCACGCTGCGCCCGCCCTCGAGCTTCACGGCGTGCGCCCCGCCTTCCTGTACGAGCCGCGCCGCGTTGCGCAGCGCCTCCTCGTCGCTCACCCGGTAGGTCATGAACGGCAGGTCGGCGACCACCAGCGCGCGCCGCGCCCCGCGCCGCACCGCCGCCGTGGCGCGGATGACATCCTCCAGCCGGACGGGGATCGTCGAGTCGTGGCCGAGCACGACCATCCCGAGGCT
>DATGKN010000157.1:0-9361 GCA_035294645.1 Chloroflexota bacterium | reverse complement strand
CCGCCGGCTCGGGCGGCTCGCCGGCGGCAGAGGGCTCGAACGACCCGAAGGCGTGCGCCGAGCGCTGCACGACCGGGGGCGGAGGCACGATGGCCCGCGGCGCGGGCGCCATGGCGGGTTCCCCGCGCTCGGAAAGCGCAGGCGAGGGGGAGGCCTCGCGCTCGGCAACAGGAGGCGGGGGCTCCACGGAACCCAGCTCGGGCAGTGGTGGCTCCATAGCAGGCACCGCAGCGGTCTCGTCCCGCGCCTCCGCCCCGGGCGCGACGCTCCCGCTCCGGGCCTCGCCCTCGCCCGCGGCGGGCTCCGACGCAGCAGCGGCCGCCGCCGGCGCCACGGCCGCGCTGACGGCCGCCCCCGAACCACGCCGCCGCCGGCGCCGGCGGCGTGAACTGGTAGTTGCCTCGCTGGCCGGCCGTTCGGGCTCCGGCGGCGCGGCGGCCGCCGCCATCCCGTTGCTCGCCCGCGGCTCGGCGGTGCGGCGCAGCTCGGCCGCCGGGCGGGCCTCGGCCACCAGGCGCGGGCCGCTCCGCTGCTCACTAGCCGGCGCCGACAGCGGCCCGCGCGACAAGGGCACCAGCCCGGCCCGTTGGTGGGGCGCGACAGGCACGCCGGTGCCGCGGACCAGATCGCGGTAGCTGATGTACTCGTCGGCCAGGCGGCGCAGCGGCAGCGCGGTACGCTCGCTGCCGACCACGATCGTCTTGGTCCCACGCAGCCGCGCCAGCCGCGCGAGCGGCAGGATGTCCTTGTCGCTGGTCACCAACACCAGGTAGTCGGGCGCCACGCGCCAGAGAATGTCCACGCCGTCGGCCACGAGCACCGTATCGGCCAGGCTCTTGCCGGGCTCGCCCGGGGACGTGCGGAACACGGGCGCATAGCACGGCTCGATGCCCGACTCATACACCGCGAGGCGCTCGGCGGGGTCGCCCCAGTCCGCGTAGGCACGGGCGACGATCACCGTCCCATAGCGCTGGGCGAGTTCGATGACGCAGCCAAGGTCGAGGGGGCGGCCGGGGAGGTCGTAGCTGGCGCCGATCTCCAGGTTGTCATAGTCGATCAAGAGGGCCACGAGCGGTAGATCGCGGCGCATCAGGTTCACCTCACCAATAGTGCGCGGCCGCTGGGCGCGGGATCGACCGGACCGCGCCCGGTACGGGGTAGCACTCGGGGTTATTGTAGAGGAATCGTGCCTGGATACGCGACACTGTCCGAGGACACCGCTGGGCCGGTCAGGATGCGAGAGGCACCGCGTCGAGGAGATGCTCCATGCTGCGCTCACTGCTGTTCGCCGCCTTCGGAGTACCCTCTGGTTTGCCCGGCCGGATCGGCGGTCGTCTCATGGCGACGCTCAACCGCGGTATCAACGCGTTCGCCGTCGACCTGCTCGCGCCCCAACCCACCGACCGCGTGCTGGAGATCGGCCACGGGCCGGGTACCGCGCTCGTCCTGCTGGCTGCCCGGGTGCCGGACGGCCTCGTGATCGGGGTGGACCCCTCGCGCGAGATGGCTGTGCAGGCACGCCAGCGCACCCGCCAGCTCCGGCAGCATGGTCGCCCCGCCCTCGCGCTGGCCACGGCCGAGCGACTCCCCTTCGCCGCGCGGCAGTTCGATCGCGTGTGCTCGGTCAACACGCTCTACTTCTGGCCGGTGCTCGACGACGCCCTGGCCGAGATCGCCCGTGTCCTGCGGCCGGGTGGGCGGGCGGTGCTGGCGTTCCGCGGCCAGCGGCGCGCGCCCGACGGCTTGCGGGTTCGCTCCATGTGCGGGCCCGACTACACCGTCGCCCAGGTAGCGGAGGCGCTCGCCCGGCAAGGATTCCGCGCGGTGCAGCCCCAGACGCGCCGGCTGCCGTTCATCACCGCCGTCTGCCTGGTCGCCGAGCGCGCGCCGTAGCCCCACCGCCTCACCGGGCGCCAGCGATCGTGCCCCCCAGGTACACCCAGCAGTCGACGGGGCCCGCGGCGGTCTCGGCGCGGGCCCGGGCGCGGTAGTACACCCCGGTGGGGCGCGTCGGGTCCGCGGGGTCGGTGTCCTCGAAGTCGTCCAGCACCTGCAGCTCGTCGGCGGCCACCTGCCACAGCACGCCCGCCACCGGCGCCGCCCGCGGGTCGGGCACGAGATACCAATAGCCCGTGCCGTCGCGCGCCACCTGCCGCGCGTAGCCACGCAGCCATGCCGCTTGTCCGCCCGCCGGCACGCGCCCCAGCAGCTGGCGCAGCAGCCGCGGGTCGCGCAGCAGCCCGTAGGTGAACAGCCACTCGGATAGAGGCCGGGTGTCCTCGCTCGCCGGCATCGCTCGGGGCCTCCCGTGCGGCGCGCTGTCCAGGCTAGCCACCGCGGCGCCTCGGCTGTCCCATTCTACGCCACTCCGGCCGGCGCGGGGCGGTGCTATCCGGCAGCCCCTTGCCGCCGAGCGCCGCGCTCGGCACACTCCCCCACAACACCTGGGCGCCGCTCGTACGCCCTGGAAGGAGTAACCGCTATGCTCACGCCCGCGGTGGAAGAGGGGTTGGCGCTGGTACGCGCCCAGACCGACGGGCTGCTCGCCGAGCTGCGGGCCCTGGCACCCGCCGAGTGGCAGGCGGCCACCGCTTGCGCGCCCTGGGATGTAGCGGCGGTGGCCGCGCACCTGGCAATGGGCGCCGACTTTTTCATCACGGCCATCCGCCGCGCGCTCAGCGGCGAGCCCGGCCCCACGCGCAGCCCGGCCGAGCGCGAGGCGGCCATCGCCCAGCTGGCCGCACAGGGCCCCGCGGCGATCGTCGAGGCGCTGGCCAACGCCGCCGATCGTTTCGAGTTGACCATCCGCAGCGTGCCGCCGCTCAAGCTCGACACCCTCGCCCTGCATACCCACGGCCCGCGGCCCATCCGCTGGTTCGTCGTCCACCGGCTGGGCGAGGTGGTCGTGCACCGCTGGGACATCGGCGCCGCGATCGGGCGGCCCACGCCGCCGGCCGAGGACGCCGCCGCGTTCCTGGTCCCCACGCTGCTGGAGGTCAACCTGCCAGTGTGGTACACACGCGGGCCGCGCGGCCGGGGCCAGCTGCGGCTGGTGGTCCGCGCGCGCACACCACACGCCTGGCTGCTGGATGCCGACGGCGAGCGGCTGCGCGCGATCTGGCACGGCGAGGGCGTGGTGCCACGCGTCGACCTCAGCGCCCCGGACCTGGTGCTGGTGCTGTACGGCCGCCAGCGCCTCGCCGATCTCGCCGCCGGTGGCCGCCTGCAGGCGCACGGCGCGGGCGCCGTCGAGCTGCTCGCCGGGCTGCTGGGGCCGCCCTGACGGCCGAGCCGGCCCCAGCAGCCGCGCCGCACGGGCTGGCCGGGGGCCTCGGGTGTGCCCGCGGCTTGCGATAATTCCGGTCAAGAGGGTCGCCGTGCTGGCGGCGGCCGCGAGGAGAGGCGCATGCGCGCACGGGCCTGGCTGCGGGCGATCGGCCACCAGGGCTGGCTCGGCTACGGGGCCGGGCTAGCCGCCGTGGGCTTGGTCAGCGGCCTCATCGGCCTGGTGTTCGGACGCATTCCCATCGCCAACATCTCGATGCTCTACCTCATCGCCGTGCTGGCCGTCGCCGTGGCCTTCGGCAGCGGGCCCGCGGTGGTCGCCTCGGTCGCGGCAGTGCTCGCCTTCGACTACTTCTTCGTCGAGCCCGTGCACACGTTCACGGTCTCCGACCCCAGCGAGTGGGTCGCGCTGCTGCTGTTTCTGGTCACCGCGATCGTGACGGGCCAGCTCGCGGCCGGGCAGCGGCGACGCGCACAGGAGGCGGAGCAGCGCGAGCGCGAGGCGGTGGTGCTGTACGACATCGCGCGGCTGATGGCCGATCCTGCCCTGGATGACGCGCTGCGGGCCGTGGCCGCGCGCCTACTGCGCGAGCTGGACCTAGCCGCGGTGGCGATCGCCCTGCCCAACGGCCCCCAGGGGCCGCGGTGGGTGGCCGTCGGCGACGAGACCGCCCTGCGGTGTCTCCAGGCCGCAGCGCTGGCGCCCGTGCGCGTGCTCGGCCGTGGGCGGCCCCCGACGGAGGCCGAGCGCGGCCAACCCGGGCGCTGGGTGCGCGTCTGGCCCGCCCGTCCGCCGCGGTGGGGGCCGGAGCGCCGCGACGGGCTCCACGTGGTGCCGCTGGAGGTCGAGGGCCGCCGCGTCGGCTCCCTGCTGGTGATGCCTCGCGCCGACGCCGGCGCCTTCCCGCCGGCCGCCGACCGGCTGCTGTCGGCCGTGGCAGCCCAGCTCGGGCTGGCCAGCGAGCGGGCACGGCTGCGCCAGGAGGCGACCGAGGCGGAGATCCTGCGCCGCACCGACGAGCTGCGCACCGCGCTGCTCAACGCCGTCAGCCACGATCTGCGCACGCCGCTGGCCTCGATCATCGCGTCGGTGGGCAGCCTGCGCCAGCAGGGCGTACAGTGGACCGACGCCGAGCGCCGCGAGTTCCTGGAAGCGATCGAGACCGAGGCGCACCGGCTCGATCGGATCGTCGGCAACTTGCTCGACGTGTCGCGAGTGGAAGCGGGCAGCATCCGGCCCGAGCGCGACTGGCACGACCTGGCCGCGCTGGTCGACGACGTTCTCGGGCGGCTGCGCACGGCGACGGCGCGGCACCGGCTGGTGGTGGACATCCCCGACGACCTGCCCCCCGTGCTGCTGGACTACGTGGAGATCGGGCAGGTGCTGACCAACCTGGTGGAGAACGCCGCCAAATACACCCCGCCCGGTACCGAGATCCGCATCCGGGCACGCCTGGAAGCGGGCCAGGTGCGCGTCGAGGTGGCCGACCGCGGGCCCGGCCTGCCGGAGACGGCGCTACCGCGGCTGTTCCAGCCGTTCTACCGCGCGGAGAGCGGCGACGGGCGGCCGCGGCCCCACGGCACCGGCCTGGGCCTGGCCGTGGCCAAGGGACTCGTCGAGGCCCACGGCGGGCGTATCTGGGCCGAGAACCGTCGCGGTGGCGGCGCGCGGTTCTGCTTCACCTTGCCGCACGCGGCCCCGACCGCCGCCCCCGCGCTCGGAGAGGCGCGATGATCGGGCGCCCTGCCGGCGCGCGCGTGCTGGTCGTCGACGACGAGCCGGCCATCCTGCGCGCAGTGCAGACCAATCTGCGCGGCCACGGCTTCCAGGTGGAGACCGCCGCTTCCGGCCAGGCGGCGCTCGCCGCCTACGATCAGTTCCGCCCCGACGTGGTCCTGCTCGATCTGGGCCTGCCCGACCTCGACGGCTTCGCCGTCATCCAGGCCATCCGCGAGCGCGCCAGCACCCCGATCATCGTGCTCTCGGTGCGCGGGGCCGAGCGCGACAAGGTCCGAGCGCTCGACCTGGGCGCCGACGACTACCTCACCAAGCCGTTCGGGGTCGACG
The DNA here is from genome assembly GCA_035294645.1 of Chloroflexota bacterium. Classification (GTDB taxonomy): domain Bacteria; phylum Chloroflexota; class UBA6077; order UBA6077; family JAJPHF01; genus JADGHJ01. The sequence goes on along the minus strand of DATGKN010000157.1, from coordinate 4,008 downwards.
AGCTGCTGGCGCGCATCCGGGTGGCGCTGCGCCACGTGGCGCGTCCGCCGAGCGGCGCCGCGGCGGTGTTCCGCACCGGCGAGCTGGAGATCGATTTCGAGCGCCGGCGCGTCACGGTCGAGGGGCGCGAGGTGCGGCTGACCCCGACCGAGTACGAGCTGCTCAAGGTGCTCGTCCAACACCCCAACAAGGTGCTCACCGATCGCATGCTGCTCCAGCAGGTCTGGGGGCCCGCATACAGCGCCGAGGCGCATTATCTGCACGTCTACGTGGCCCGCCTGCGCAAGAAGCTGGAGCCCGATCCCCAGCAGCCGCGCTACATCCTCACCGAGCCCGGGGTCGGCTACCGCCTGCTGGCCCCCGAGGGGTAACCGGGTCGGCTCCCGCCGATGGGGGCCCCTCCTCCCCGTGCGCCGCGTGCACGGGAGCGGCCGAAACGATGTTGAGCCCGCGTTGAGCCCGCGCCCCCAGTGCCTTGAGCCGCTGTTGAGCCCGCCGGGGCCACACTGGTCTGCGAAAGCAACCGCGTGGCTGCGCGCCGATCGCAGCCCGCCAGGAGGCGCCGTGTACCGCCGGGTGCTGCTGGTGGAGGACGACCCGGTCCTGAGCCGCATCGTGGAGCGCAATCTGGCGGCGCGCGGCGTGGCGGTCCAGACCGCACACAACGCCGAGGAGGCGGTGCGGCGCGCGCTGGCCGAGCGGCCGGACCTGCTGCTGCTCGACCTCGCGCTGCCCGACCGCAGCGGCTGGGATGTGCTGCGCGTGCTGCACGCGCGCGGGGTGGACATCCCGACGATCGTGCTCACGGGCGCGCGCGTCGGCCCGCGGCATCGGGCGGAGTTTCACCCCGTGGCCTACCTACCCAAGCCGTTCCCGCCCGAGGCGCTCCTGCGGCTGGTCTGTGGGCCGCAGGCCGTGCCCGCGCCCCTGGAGCCGGGCGACGAGGAAGAAGATAGCTGACTAGCGGCGCCGCGCTCGCGCCGCGGGAGGCCGCGTCGATGGAGGACCTAGTGTTCGTGCTCGCCGCTGTCGCGTTCTTCGCGCTGGCCCTCGGCTACGTCGCCGCCTGCCAGCGGGGAATGTGAACCAGGAGCCGGAGATGGCGTTCGACAACGCGCTAGGCCTCGCCGTCGTGGTGCTGGTCGCGGGGTACCTGCTGTACGCGCTGCTGCGCCCCGAGCGGTTCTAGGGCCGCGAGGTGCTCATGAGCGCGCCCGCCGGCCAGCAGCCCCCGCGGCCGCTGGACCTTGCCCACACCGCCGAGCTGCTGCGTGCCGCCTGCGCCACGCTCGCCCGCAGCACGCCGGCCGCCATGCCTGCCATCAGCGTGTCCATCGGGCTCGACGGACGACCCGGCACGGCACTGCTGCTGATCGCGCTAGCCCGCCGGCTGGGCGAGCAGCACGGCCTGCGGCTCGTCTCGCGCCTCGACGGCGGCCTGCTCACGCTGCGCTACGAACATTGCGCGACGCCATCGTGCGAGGAGATGCGATGACCCTCCCGGGCTTGTTGCAGATCGCCCTGTTCGTGGTCCTGCTGCTCGCGCTCACGCGGCCGCTGGGCGCCTACATGGCCCGCGTGTTCAGCGGCGAGCGCACCTGGCTGAGCCCCGTGCTGGGCCCGGTCGAGCGCGGGCTGTACCGCCTGGCCGGGGTGGACCCCGCCGCCGAGCAGCCGTGGACGGCCTATACCGCCGCCCTGCTGCTGTTCAACCTGGCGGGCCTGCTGCTGCTGTACGCCCTGCAGCGCCTGCAGGGGCTGTTGCCGCTCAACCCGCAGGGGCTCGACGCCGTGGCGCCCGATCTGGCGTTCAACACCGCCGCCAGCTTCGTCACCAACACCGACTGGCAAGCCTACAGCGGCGAGAGCACGATGAGCTACCTCACCCAGATGGCCGGCCTCGCGGTGCAGAACTTCCTGTCCGCCGCCACCGGCATCGCCGCGGCGGTGGCCTTCGTGCGCGGCCTGGCCCGCCGCTCGGCCGCGACCATCGGCAACTTCTGGGTCGATCTGGTGCGCGCCACGCTGTACGTGCTGCTGCCGCTGAGCGCCCTGTTCGCGCTGGTGCTCGTCTGGCAGGGCGTGCCGCAGAACCTCGCCCCCTACGTCGAGGTCACCACGCTGGAGGGCGGCCGCCAGACGCTCGCCCAGGGGCCCGTGGCCAGCCAGGAGGCGATCAAGCTGCTGGGCACCAACGGCGGCGGCTTCTTCAACGCCAACTCGGCGCACCCTTACGAGAACCCCACGCCGCTGAGCAACTTCCTCGAAATGCTGGCGATCTTCGCCATCCCGGCCGGGCTCACCTACACCTTCGGGCGTATGGTGGGCGACACGCGCCAGGGCTGGGCCATTTGGGCGGCGATGCTGGTGCTGTTCCTGGCGGGTGTCGCCGTGGCGCTGCCCGTCGAGCAGGGCGGCAACCCGTTGCTGGCGGCGGGCGGGGTCGACCAGGCGCCCTCGGCGCTGCAAGCCGGGGGCAACCTCGAGGGCAAGGAGGTGCGCTTCGGCATCGCCGCCTCGGTGCTGTTCGCCGTGGTCACCACCGCCGCCTCCTGTGGTGCCGTGAACGCCATGCACGATAGCCTGCTGCCGCTGACCGGCGCGGTGCCCCTGTTCAACATGCAGCTGGGCGAGATCCTCTTCGGCGGGGTCGGCTCCGGGCTGTACGGCATGCTGATCTATGCCATCCTGGCGGTGTTCATCGCCGGGCTGATGGTCGGCCGCACGCCGGAGTACCTGGGCAAGAAGATCGAGGGCTTCGAGATGAAGATGGCGGTGCTGTACGTGCTGGTCGCCGCCGCCGCGATCCTCGGCTTCACCGCCTGGGCGAGCGCCACCGACTACGGCACCGCCGGCCTGCTCAACGCGGGGCCCCACGGGTTCAGCGAGCTGCTGTACGCCTACAGCTCGGGTACCGGCAACAACGGCTCGGCCTTCGCCGGGCTCAGCGCCAACACGCCGTTCTACAACGTCACGCTCGGCCTGGCCATGCTGGTCGGGCGCTTCCTGATGCTGGTGCCGGCCCTGGCCATCGCCGGCTCGCTGGCCCGCAAGCCGCGGGTGCCCCCCAGCCTGGGCACCATGCCCACCCACACGCCCCTGTTCGTCACCCTGTTGGTGGGCACCGTGCTGATTGTCGGCGCGCTGAACTTCTTTCCGGCGCTGGCGCTCGGCCCGATCGTCGAGCACCTGCTACTGGCCGCCGGCCGCAGCTTCTAGCACGGTTGGCGACCGAGGAGAGCTCATGGCGGCCGCAGGCGCTGGGCCGGCTGTGGGCGGTGGCCCCATCCGGGCCACCGGCTCTGACCCTCACCGTGGCGAGAGGACGATAGCAACGATGAGCGAGCATGATCCGACCCTCCAGGCCAACCAGGCGGCAACCCCGGCCAGCCGGCCGCCGCGGGCGATCCCGGCCCGCGATGCCGACCCGACCCGCGGGCTGCAGCCCCCGGCCGTCCGCACGCCCGAGACCGACGAGATGAAGCAGCTCCTAGCGCGGCGGCTGCGCGGCACCAGCCCCTGGGCCGCCCCCCTGCTGCGGCGGGCGCTGCGCGACGCCGTGATCAAGCTGCACCCGCGCTACCTCGCGTTCGCCAACCCGGTGATCTTCGTCACCGAGGTGGGTGCGGCCCTGACCACCGTGGTGGTGCTCGCGCAGCTCGCCGCGCCGGAGCTGGGCCGCGGGTTCGGGCTCGGGTTCGGCCTGCAGGTCACCCTCTGGCTGTGGTTCACGGTGCTGTTCGCCAATTTCGCCGAGGCGCTGGCCGAGGCGCGCGGCAAGGCCCAGGCGGAGACGCTGCGCGCCACCCGCAAGGAGACCCCGGCCCGCCGGCTGCGCGACGGGGTGGAAGAGACTATCCCCTCGTCGCGGCTGCGCAAGGGCGATATCGTGCTGGTGCGCCAGGGCGAGCTCATCCCGGGTGACGGCGAGGTGGTCGCGGGGATCGCCTACGTCAACGAGGCGGCGATCACCGGCGAGTCGGCCCCGGTGCTCAAGGAGCCCGGCAC
>DATGKN010000156.1:0-26518 GCA_035294645.1 Chloroflexota bacterium | reverse complement strand
CTATCCGCCGCCGTTCAGTCTCTGGGAGCGGGCCGCCTATCGGCGCGCGGCGTGGGCGCTGGCCGGCAACCGCGAGGCGGTGGCGGTCCTGCGCCGCAAGGGGTATCGTGGGCCGATCAGCGTGATCCCGCAGTTCGGGGTGGACCCCGCGCTGTTCCAGCCGCGGCCGCGGCCCGCGCGCGCCGAGTTCGTCGTCGGCTACGCCGGGCGGCTGGTCGCCGAGAAAGGCCTGCTGCTGCTGCTCGACGCCGTGCGGGCTCTGACCCCGCCCTGGCGGCTGGAGCTGGTCGGCGGTGGGCCGTTGGCGCCCGCGCTCCAGCAGCGAGCCGCCGCGCTCGGGATCGCGGACCGCGTGCGGCTACGGCCTGCGGTGCCCTCGACGGCGATGCCGGCGGTGCTCGCCGAGTGGGACGCGCTGGCGCTACCGTCGCTGACGCGGCCCAACTGGAAAGAGCAGTTCGGGCGCATTCTGATCGAGGCGATGGCCTGCGGGGTGCCGTGCGTGGGCTCCACCTGTGGCGAGATCCCGCACGTGCTAGGCGACGCCGGGCTCGTGGTGCCCGAGGGCGACGCGGCGGCGCTGGGGGCGGCGCTGGCACGCCTGCAGAGCGCCCCCGCGCTGCGGGCCCGCTTGGCCGAGCGAGGCCGCGCACGCGTGCTCGCGCACTATACTCAGCAGCGGGTGGCCGAACGGACTTACGCCGTGTACCGCCGCCTGATGGGGGCGGCGTAGAGGCGCCGCCCGCCACGGTGCTATACTTTCCGTCCAGAAGCGGCCGCTTCGCGGTCCCGCGGGCCGTGGCGCGCGGCTCGCGGTCACGGCCTCCGCTCCCGCTGAGTCCGGGCTCCTTCCCCACCATGGCGAGCGCGCCGTGAGGCGACCCGCCGCGGGAGCCGTGGTAACGCGGCTGCGCGCAGGAGAGCCACCCCGTGGACTATATGGCCCGCGCGCTGGAGCTGGCCGAGCGAGCGCTGGGCGTCAGCAGCCCCAATCCGGCCGTGGGCGCCGTGGTGGTCAAGGAGGGCCGCATCGTCGGCGAGGGGTGGACCAAGCCGCCCGGCCAGGGCCATGCCGAGGTCGTGGCGCTGGAACGGGCGGGGCCGGCGGCGCGCGGTGCCACCCTCTACGTCACGCTCGAGCCGTGCTGCCACTACGGCCGCACGCCGCCCTGCACCGACGCCATCATCCGCGCGGGCATCCGCACGGTGCACATGGCGATGATCGACCCCAGCCCCTGGGTGGCCGGCGGCGGCCGCCGCGCGCTGGAGGCCGCCGGCATCATCACCATCGTTGGCGAGCACGAGGCCGAGGCGCGCCGGCTCAACGAGAGCTACTTCAAGTACGTCGCCACTGGGCTGCCGTTCGTCACCGTCAAGTGGGCGATGACGCTCGACGGCAAGATCGCCACCCACACGGGCGACTCGCGCTGGGTGACGGGCCCCCGCGCGCGCGCCCGCGTCGCCCGCCTGCGCGCGCGCAGCGACGCGGTGTTGGTCGGGGTGGGCACCGTGCTGCTCGACGACCCGCAGCTCACCGTGCGGCGCGATGGCTTCGGGGCGGATGTAGCCGCGGAGCTGGCCGACCTGCCCGCGCGTCAGCCACTGCGCGTGGTGCTCGACAGCCAGGCGCGCACCCCGCCCACCGCGCGAATCGTCAGCCCCGACCTGCCGGGCCGTACGCTGGTGCTGGTCACCGACCGGGCGCCGGCGGAGCGCGTGGAGCGGCTGCGCGCCACCGCCGCCGAGGTGCTGGTTGTGCCAGCCCACGACGGGCGCGTGCATCCGCGCGCCGCCCTGCGCCTGCTGGCCGAGCGCAGCATCACCTCGGTGCTGGTCGAGGCCGGGGGGACCCTGGTAGCCACCTTGCTGGAGTGCGGCGTGGTGGACAAGATCTGCGCGTTCGTCGCCCCCAAGATCATCGGCGGGGCCACGGCGCCCACCCCGGTGGAGGGCATCGGCTGTCCGGCGATGTACCAGGCGCTGCAGGTGCATGACCTGCGCGTGGAGCGGATCGGCGACGACTTGCTGCTGGAAGGATACGTCGCGCGCCCGCCGGACGAGAGCGACTGGCTGTAGGGCCGTGGGGAGGGGATGTGTTCACCGGGATCATCGAGGAGATTGGGCGGGTGGAATGGCTCGGCGAGCGCGCCGGCGGGGTCGCACTGCGGGTGGGCGCGCGGACGGTTGTGCAGGATCTGCGGCTGGGCGATAGTATCTCAGTGAACGGCGCCTGCCTGACGGTCACCGAGGTCACGGGTGGGAGTTTCAGTGTGGGCCTCTCGCCCGAAACGCTGCGGCGTACCAACCTCGGCGAGCTGCGCCCCGGGGATGAAGTAAACCTCGAACGCGCGCTGGCCGTCGGGGGCCGGCTGGGCGGGCACTACGTGCAGGGGCACGTCGACGGCGTGGGCACGATCGTGGGGCGGCGGCCCGAGGGCGACTCGCTGTGGATGACCTTCGAGGCGCCCGCCGACCTGCTGCGCTACCTCGTAGTCAAGGGCTTCGTGGCAGTCGACGGCATCAGCCTCACGATCACCGAGCGGCAGGGGGCCACGTTCAGCGTGGCGCTGGTGGCTTACACGCAGGGCGCCGTGACCCTGCCGCGCAAGCCGGTGGGGGCGCGAGTGAACCTGGAAGTCGATATCATCGCGAAATACGTCGAGAGCTTGCTACATCGTGAGTAGACACGCGACCACGCGCTCGTGGAGCGGTCCGCGGTCTTGCGCAACGGTGCGTGTGGCCCCCAGCGGCCAGCCCGCGGAGAAAAGGACAGACTATGCCGCCGACTGAGACGCAGTCCGGCCTAGCGACGATCGAAGAGGCCATTCAAGACTATAAAGAGGGCAAGTTCGTCATCATCGTCGATGACGAGGACCGGGAGAACGAAGGGGATCTCTGTCTGGCAGCCCAATTTGTGACGCCGGAGAAGATCACCTTTATGGCGCGCGAGGGCTGCGGCCTCATCTGCGTGCCGATGCTCGGCAGCCGCCTCGACGAGCTGAACCTCCCGATGATGGTGCGCGACAACACCTCGAGCTACGGGACGGCGTTCACCGTTACGGTCGATGCGACGGCGAAGCACGGCGTCACCACGGGCATCTCCGCTTACGACCGCGCGCAGACGATCAAGGTCCTGATTGATCCGAACTCCAAACCCGAGGACCTGTCCCGCCCGGGCCACGTGCTGCCGCTACGCTACGCCGAGGGAGGGGTGCTGCGGCGCGCCGGGCAGACCGAGGCCTCGATCGATCTCGCCAAGCTGGCGGGACTGTACCCCGCGGCGGTGATCTGTGAAATCATGAACCCCGACGGCACCATGGCGCGCATGCCGGACCTGCAGAAGTTCGCCCAGAAGCACGGGATCAAGATGATCACCGTGGCCCAGCTGATCGAATACCGGCGGCGGACGGAGCGGCTCATCAAGCGAGTGGCCGAGACGACCATCCCTACCGAATACGGGGTATTCAACCTCTATGTTTACGAGTCCTCGGTCGACGATGGCAAGCATCACGTGGCGCTGACCATGGGCGACGTGGCCGATGGCCGCCCGTGCCTGGTGCGGGTGCACTCCGAGTGCCTCACCGGCGATGTGTTCGGCTCGCGGCGCTGCGACTGCGGCGACCAGTTGCACACCGCCATGCGCCTGATCGCCGAGGAGGGCCGCGGGGCGATCGTCTACATGCGCCAGGAGGGCCGTGGTATCGGCCTGGTGAACAAGATCCGCGCCTACAGCCTGCAGGACGCCGGCATGGACACCGTCGAGGCCAATGTCCACCTCGGGTTCCCGCCGGACCTGCGCGACTACGGGATCGGCGCGCAGATCCTGGTCGACCTCGGCCTACGTAAGATCCGCCTGATGACCAACAACCCGGCCAAGCGTGCGGGCATCGACGGCTTCGGGTTGGAGATCGTCGAGCGCGTGCCGATCAAGCCTGTGGTCCATCCCGAGAACCTGCGCTATCTCCAGACCAAGCAAGCCAAGATGGGCCATCTGCTCGGGCTGTGAGCAGCCCCGCGAGCGCGGCTGGGGGAGCGAGCCATGGTGAACATCATCGAGGGGACCCTAGCGGCGAGCGGCGACCTGCGCTTCGCGGTGGTCGTGGCGCGCTTCAACGAGTTCATCACCCGGCAGCTGCTCGACGGCGCGCTCGGCGGGCTGCGCCGCCACGGGGTGGCCGAGCAGGCGATCGACGTGGCCTGGGTGCCCGGCGCGCTGGAGATCCCCATCGTCGCCAAGCGCTTCGCCGAGAGCGGCCGCTACAGCGCGGTCATCTGCCTTGGCGCGGTCATCCGCGGCAGCACGCCGCACTTCGACTACGTGTGCGCCGAGACGGCCAAAGGGGTGGCGGCCGTGGCGCTCCAGAGCGGGGTACCGTGCATCTTCGGCGTGCTCACCACCAACACCATCGAGGAGGCGATCGAGCGCGCGGGCACCAAGGCGGGCAACAAGGGCTACGACGCCGCTGTCAGCGCGATCGAGATGGCCACGCTACTGCGCCGCCTCGCCGACCTTCCGGCGCCGCCGCGCGGCGGCCTCGTCGAGGTCCGCTGAGGCGGCTCACGCGCGCTCGCCCAGCCGCCGCTCGGTGCCGGCGCGCAGGCGGGCGATGTTCTCGCGGTGGGCGTACCAGATGAGGCCGCTGGCGCCCAGCGCGTACAGCCAGTAGGCGGCGGGTTGCCGGCCGGCGAGCGCGTGCTCGCCTACCGCGGCCGCCGCCGTGGTTGTGCCCACCAGCGACCCGAGCGACACGTGGCGGGTGAGCGCGATCGCTGGCAGGCCAGCCGCGGCGCCGAGCAGCAGCGCGCGCGGAGAGAGCGCCAGCAGCGTGCCGAGGCCCGTGGCCACCCCTTTGCCCCCGCGTCCGCCGAGGAAGACCGAGTAGTTGTGCCCGACCACCGCCGCGAGTCCCGCCAGCGGCGCTCCTGCGGGGCCAGCCCACCGACGCGCCATGGTGGCGGCCAGCCAGCCCTTACCGATATCGACCGCCAGCACCAGCGCGCCCGCGCCCGGACCGAGCACGCGCAGCACGTTGGTGGCGCCGGTGCTCCCGCTGCCGCGCTGGCGCAGGTCCACGCCTGCCAGGCGCCCCAGCAGCGCGCCGGTGGGGAACGCCCCGAGCAGGTATCCGAGCGCCACGCACACGACAGCGCGCCAGCTCATCGCCTCACCCCCGCCAAGGGGCGGACCACGGTTGGAGGCCGCCGCGTGTCGCCCCGGAGGCCGAGCTACAGCCAAAGGCTTACAGGGCGGCGATGCGCGCGACAACCGCGGCCGCCGAATCAGGTTTCCCGGCCACTGGGAGTCGGCAGGCCGGGGCGCGCTATTATAGGGCGCGTCGGGCGGACCCGCGCGATGCGCGTGATGCAGGAGGGGAGCCAGGGTGGCCAGCGAGCGGATCGCGGTGCTCAACGCCGGCGGGTGGGGCACAGCCTTGGCCTGCTTGCTCGCTCGCAACGGCCATGCGGTCGCGCTGTGGGTGCGGCGCGCCGAGCAGGCGCGGCAGCTGGCCGAGCGCCGCGAGAACCCCCTCTACCTACCGGGCGTGCGGCTACCCGAGCGCGTCGTGCCGACCGCCGATCTCACCGCCGCGGTGGACGGCTGCCGCGTGGTGGTCGTCGCTGCCATCACCCGCGGCCTCGCGCCCCTGGCCGCCGCCCTGGAGCCGCTGCTGCCCCCGGACGCGACCGTGCTGGTCGCCACCAAGGGGCTGGAGGAGGAGACCTGGCGCCGCCCCACGGAGGTGCTCGCCGCGGCGCTGGGCGCCCGGTTCGCGGGCCCGCTGGCCGTGCTGGGCGGCCCCACCCACGCCGAGGAGGTGGCGCGCGGCCTGCCCACCGCCGCCGTGATCGCGGCCCACGATCCCGCGGCCGCCGCGCGGCTCCAGCAGCTGCTCGGCGCGCCGCACTTTCGGCTGTACACTAGCGCCGACGTGGTGGGCGTGGAGCTGTGCGCGGCCACGAAGAACGTCATCGCGCTGGCCGCCGGGATCGGCGACGGCCTGGGCAGCGGCGACAACGGCAAGGCGGCGTTGCTCACGCGCAGCCTGGCCGAACTGAGCCGGCTGGTGCAGGCGTATGGCGGCCAGGCGGCCACCGTGGCGGGGCTGGCGGGGGTCGGAGATCTGATCGGCACCTGCACTAGTCGCCTCAGCCGCAACCGCTGGGCGGGCGAGCAGCTCGGTCGCGGGCGCCCATTGAGAGAGATCCTGGCAGCGACGCCCATGGTCGTGGAGGGCGTGCCGGCCACGCGCGGGGTGGTGGCGCTGGCCCGCGCGCGGGGTGTCGAGCTGCCGATCTGCGAGGCGGTGTACCGCGTGCTGTACGAGGGCCAGGCGCCGGCCGCGGCGCTGCGCGACCTCCTGGCCCGGCCGCCGCGCCCCGAGGTGCCGCTGCGGTTCCCCTAGAGCGGCGGGGGAGTGGGAGGAGCCGACCGCCCGAAGGAGGAGGCTGCCCGTGGTTGCGGTGGCGCGGCCCAGCCGCCACGGCGGTGTGGCGCCAGGCGCGCCGACCGGCTACAGTGGGGCTGCACTTAGCAGCATCCCGATCTCGCCGCGCGGCCCGCGCCCCGTGATCGCCCCGGGCCGCGGAGGAGGCTTGCCGTGGCCGTCACCCGGCGTCCCACTGCCCAGATCGACACCCCGGCCAACGTCCCGCCCTACGAGCGCGACCCGCAGTACGGCTCCGACGTCATCGTCGACGTGCTGCGGGCCCTCGGCATCGAGTACGTGGCGCTCAATCCCGGGGCCAGCTACCGTGGGCTACACGACTCGCTGGTGAACTACGGTGGCAACCGCCAGCCGCAGATGATCCTGACCCTGCACGAGGAGGTGGCGGTGGCCATCGCCCACGCCTACTACAAGGCGACCGGCCGCATGATGGGCGCCATCGTCCACAACATCGTGGGCCTCCAGCACGCCACCATGGCCATCTTCGACGCCTGGTGCGACCGCGTGCCGGTGTTCGTCATGGGCGGCACCGGGCCGATGGACGTCGAGCAGCGCCGCCCTTGGATCGACTGGATCCACACCGCGCTGGTGCAGGGCACCCAGGTGCGCGACTACACCAAGTGGGACGACCAGCCGGCCACCGTCGGCTCGATCCCCGACTCGATGCTGCGCGCCGCCCGCATCGCCCTGACCGAGCCGTGCGGGCCGGTATACGTTTGCTTCGACGCGGGGCTGCAAGAGATGAAGCTCGACGCGCCGGTCCCGCTGCCGGACGTCCGCCGCTACGCCCCGCCGCCCCCCGTGGGGCCGAACCCCGCGGCGCTGGAGGAGGCCGCGCGCCTGCTCGCCCACGCCGAGCGGCCGGTGATCCTGGCCGACCGCGCCGGCCGCTACCCGGAGAACCTACCCGCGCTGGTGGCGCTGGCCGAGACGATCGGTGCGGCGATGCTCGACAAGCACGCGCGGCTCAACTTCCCCACCCACCACCCGCAGAACCTCACCGGCGCCGAGGACGCTATCCTGGCCGACGCCGATGTGGTGCTGGCGGTGGACATGGTCGACCTGCACGGCGCGCTGAGCAAGCGCGGCGGCGGCATGCATGTGCGCGGGGTGCAGCCGGCGACCAGCGCGAAGGTGATCCACCTGTCGCTCGACGAGCTGCTCACCCGCGGCTGGGCCGCCGACTACCAGCGCCTGCCAGCGGTCGATGTCCCGCTGCTGGCCGACAGCCGCGTGACGCTGCCCCTGCTACAGGAGCGCTGCGCGGCGCTGGTCGCCGAATCGGCTGCCCGCCAGCAAGCGGTGGCCGCTCGCCGGCGGTGGCTGGCCGAGCAGCACGCGGCGCTGCATGCGCGCTGGCAAGCCTACCACCAGCAGCATTGGAACGACGTGCCGCTGTCGCGCGGGCGCGTGGCCGCCGAGCTGTGGGCGGTCCTGCAGGACGAGGACTGGGTCGTGGCCTGCGGCGGGCCGATGCGCTGGGCGCCGGGCATCTGGCGGTTCACCCGCGCCGACCAGTACCTCGGCGAGAGCGGCGGTGGGGGGGTGGGCTACGGGCCGGGCGCGGCGGTGGGCGCGGCGCTGGCCCTCAAGGATAGCGGCAGGATCCCCGTGGCCATCCTCGGCGATGGCGACTACCTCATGGCCTCCTCGGCCTTGTGGACCGCCGCTCACTACCAGCTCCCACTGCTGATCGTCATCTACGACAACCGCTCGTTCTACAACGACGAGCTGCACCAGCGCGTGGTCGCCGATATGCGCGGCCGGCCGCGGGAGAATGCCTGGGTGGGCCAGCGCATCGAACACCCGATGGTCGACCTGGCCGGCATCGCGCGCTGCTACGGGCTGCACGGCGAAGGCCCGCTCCACGACGCGGCAGAGATCCCGCCCGCCCTGCGCCGCGCCCTGCAGGTGGTAAAGGAGGGCGGCGTGGCCGTGGTGGACATCGTGGCGCAGGACGGGCTGAACATGGCGCCATTCACGCGCTGACCGTGGGCGGGCCCGTCTTTCGGGGCGACGGTGCGGCCTTTTGCTGTTCCACGACCGCCCTGAAGAGCAGGCCCGCCGTTCACGGCGGCAGGGAAATAGGAGATTGCTAGCCGCCGTAGCCTAGCTCGCGCAGCAGGCGGCGCGCGACCTCCACCTCGCCCCAGGGCTCGACGCGCGCGCCGAGCTTGAGCGTGCGCTCGTGCCCCTTGCCGGCGAGCAGCACCACGTCGCCCGGCCGCGCGGCGGCGAGCAGGTGGCGCAGCGCCGCCCGGCGGTCGATCTCGATGCAGAAGCGGGCGGCCGTGGCACCAGCGGCGCGCGCGCCCCGGGCGATATCCTCGCTGATCGCGCGTGCCTCGTCGGGCGGCGCATCATCGCTGGTGATCACGAAGTAGTCCGCCAGCTCGGCAGCGGCGCGCCCCATGGCCGGCCGGTTCTCCGCCATGCGGCCGCTAGCCTGGCCGAACGCCAACAAGACGCGCCCGCGGGCCACCGCGCGGACAGCGCGCAGCGCGGCGGCCAGCGCCTGGGGCGTGTGTGCGAAGTCCACGAACACGGCGAACGGCTGGCCGCAGTCCACCCGTTCTAGCCGGCCGGGGGGCGGTCGCAGCGTGCGCGCCGCCTGCTGGATGGTCGACATCGGCACGCCCTCGGCCAGCGCCACCGTGATGGCCGCCAGCCAGTTGGCGGCGTTGAAGCGGCCCAGGAAGCGCGTCGCGAGCTCCCACTCGCCCGCGGCGGTGACCACGCGCAAGCGCAGCCCCTCGGGCGTCTCCACGAGGTCGTGGCCTACCACGTCGGCCGCGCCGCCCAGCGAGTAGGTCCGGGCAGGGACCCGCGCCACAGCCCGCAGCGCCTCGCAGGCCGGATCGTCGGCGTTGAGCACCACGTAGGGCGCCTGCTTGTGCGGTGCACGCGCGCCGGCCCGCAGCGGCTCGGGCCGCGTGTCCCGCCCGGCCATGGCGAACAACCGCGCCTTGGCGGCCAGATACGCCTCCAGCGAGCCGTGGTAGTCGAGGTGCTCCGGGCTCAGGTTGGTGAACACGGCGATGTCGATGGCGCAGCGGTGCAGGCGCTCCTGCGCGAGCGCGTGCGAGCTGGCCTCCAGTACGCCGTAGTCCAGCCCGGCGGCGACCATCGCCGCCAGCACCTCCTGCACCCGGTCGGCTTCGGGCGTCGTGTGGTACTCCTCGTTGGGCACCACGCCGTCGCCTAGATCGAGGTCGGCGGTCGTGTACCAGCCCGCGCGGCGTCCGCCCGCTTGCAGCAAGCCGGCGATGAGCCGCGTGGTGGTAGTCTTGCCATCGGTGCCCGTGACGCCCACGACGCGCAGCCGCTCGGAGGGGTAGTCGTGCCAAGCCGCCGCCAGGTCGGCCAGCGCCCGGCGCGCGTGCGGCACGGCGATCCAGGCGGGCACCGCCGGGTGGGGCGTGGGCGTCTCGCTCACCACGGCCACCGCGCCGCGCTCCAGCGCCATGGGGACGAATGCATCGGCGGGATGGCGGCGGCCGGGCAGCGACACGAACAGCGCGCCAGGCACCACGCGCCGCGAGTCGTGCGTGAGTGCCGCCACCGACTGCTCGGGCCGGCCGAGTACCAGCCGCGCGCCCGGCGTCGCGCGCACCAGCTCCCTCAAAGTTCGTCCCATGGCCTCCTCAACCGCCCTATTCGGCCCCCGCCGTGCTGGCGGCGCCGCTGCTACACTGTAGCGATACCCGCGCCGTGAGGCGGCGGAGGCGCCCGATGCCAGGCTGGCCGAAACAGCTGTTCACCCGGCGGCCGGCCGTCGAGCCGGTCGACCCCGAGGCCGAGGCTGCCGTCGCCGCCGGGCTGCTGTCGCGGGCGCGCGAGATCCTCCTGGCTCTGGGAGCCCAGCGGGGGCGCGACGCGCTGCCGCTGTTGGAGCGTGCGCGGCCGCAGCGCGTCGAGGTGCTCGCGCCGCCCGAGACCGAGGTCGCGCTGCTGGAGCGGCTGCTCGACGGTGGATACACCGTGTACGAAGCCGCGCTGGCGCTCGACCGCGACATCCTGGTGCTCGATCGGCGCGTCGGCTGGCGCCTGACACCGTGGGAGCCGTTGCCCAACGCGTTCCTGCTCACGCACCGCCTGCTCTGGACGCGCCTTGGATACTACACCGTGTACCGCGGCGTCGTCGATGCGGTCCATCCGGCCGAGCGGCTGTTCACGTTCGCCGACCGCCAGCTGTGGGTGAATGCAGCATACCGCGACCTGCCGCTGCCGAGGCCTGGCGAGCGGGTGCGGGTGGTAGGCCTGATCAGCTACATCGGGACGACGCTGCCCGTGCTGCACGCGCTGCGCATCGCGCCGCTGCCGGACGCCTGACGCAGCCGACGGGAGGCCGGCCCGGCGCCTGGTACAATTCGGCGGGATCTCGCGCGTGCAGCGCCACCCAGCTCAGGAGCGCGGCTCATGGCCCCACCCACTGGTCTGCTAGCCGAACGCCTGGCCGCCTTGCCCGATCGGCCGGGCGTGTACATGTTCAAGGACGCCACCGGCGCCATCATCTACATCGGCAAGGCGACCTCGCTGCAGAGCCGCGTGCGCTCGTACTTCGTCGGCATCGACAGTGACCCCAAGAAGCGCAACATCACCGCCGAGGCGGTCGACATCGACTGGATCCTTACCGACTCGCCGGTGCAGGCACTGCGCTGGGAGGCGGACCTCATCCGGCGCGAGCAGCCGCGCTGGAACGTTCGGCTGCGCGACGACAAGGCGTATCCGTACATCCGCATCAGCGTACAGGAGCCCTGGCCACGGGTGAGCATCGTGCGCCGCCGCGCGGCCGACGGGGCGCGCTACTTCGGCCCGTTTACCGATGCCGAGTCGGTACGCTCCACGCTGGACACGCTCAACCGGCTGTTCCCGTTCATCCCGATGAACTGCCCGCGCAAGATCACCGGCACCGACGAGCGCGCCTGTCTATACCGCGACATCAAGCGCTGCCTGGCCCCGTGCATCGGCGCGGTGGCGCCCGAGACGTACCGCGCGCTGATCGACGACACGATCGCCTTTCTGGAGGGTAAGCACCAGGCGGCGCTCGACCGGCTGCGCGCCGAGATGGAGGCGGCTGCCGAGGCACTCCAGTTCGAGCAGGCGGCCGCGCTCCGCGACCGCATCCGCGCCGCGGAGAAGATCATCCGCCAGCAGGCGATCGTCTCGCAGAGCCGCATCGACCAGGATGTGATCGGCTTTGCCCGCGACGGCAGCCACGTGTGCGTGCAGGTGTTCTACATCCGCGAGGGGCGGCTGGTGGGCCGCGACTACTTCCCGCTGGAGGGCGCGGCCGACGCCGACGACCGCACAATCGTGACGTCGTTCGTGCAGCAGCACTACGGCGCCGCCACGCAGCTGCCCGCGGTGGTCTTGCTGCCGGCCGAGCCGGAGGATCGCCCGACCCTGGAGCAGTGGCTCGGCGAGCAAGCGGGCCATCGCGTCAAACTGCGCGTGCCGCGGCGCGGTGGCGACCTGCGGCTGATCGCCCTGGCCACCGAGAACGCCCAGGAGGCGCTGGAGCGCCAGAAGGTCGAATGGCTCAGCGACAGCGCCCGCACCACCGGCGCGCTGCTGGAGCTGCAAGAGCACCTGGGGCTCCGCGCCGTGCCCGAGCGCATCGAATGCTACGACATCTCCAACATCCAGGGCGCCCACGCCGTGGGCAGCATGGTGGTGTTCGAGGGCGGCCGGCCGAAGAAGGCCGACTACAAGCGGTTCCAGATCAAGACCGTCGAGGGGCCCAACGACTTCGCCTCGATGGCCGAGGTGCTCACACGGCGGTTCAAGCGCCTGCGCGACGGGCAGATGGCCCGGGCCCAGAGCCCCGGCGCGGCGGTGGAGTCGAGCTGGGACAAGGTCCCCGACCTGGTGATCGTCGATGGCGGCCGGGGCCAGCTCAACGTCGCCCTGCAGGTGCTGGCGTCGCTGGAGCTGTTCGCCATCCCCGTGGTCGGGCTGGCCAAGGAGCACGAGGAGCTGTACCTGCCCGGGCACGCCGAGCCGCTGCGCCTGCCCGAGGGCTCGCCGGCACTGTTCCTGGTCCAGCGCATCCGCGACGAGGCGCACCGCTTCGCCATCACCTACCACCGCCAGTTGCGCGGCAAGCGCACGCTGCACTCGCGGCTGGATGACATTCGCGGCATCGGGCCGAAGCGGCGCAAGGCGCTGCTGCAAGCGTTCGGCTCCTGGCGCGGCGTCAAGGCGGCGAGCGTGGACGAGCTCGCGGCCGTGCCCGGCATGACGCGGCGCACCGCCGAGCTGGTCAAAGCGCAGCTCTAGCGGCGCCGCGGCCCCGTGCCCCACGCCCGCCGCCAGCGACGCTCAGCGCCCGTGTTCCTCGAACGCGCGGCGCGCGATGGCCACGGCCGAATTCGCCGCGGGCCAGCCGGCGTAGAACGCCAGGTGCGTGATCAGTTCCCCGACCTCCTCGCGCGTGACGCCATTGTCCAGCGCGCGCTTGATGTGGAAGGAGAGCTCGTTCGTGCGGTAGAGGGCGACGAGCGCGGCCACGGTGATCAGGCTGCGGTCGCGCGGGGACAGCCCCGGGCGCTCCCACACGTCCCCGAACAGGACCGCATCCGTGTATCGTTGGAGCGCCGGGGCGACATCGGCAAAGGGCCCGCCTGGTTGGGGAGCAGCTTCCTGGGACATATGGTGATCTCCTCGCTCGGGGCGCGGGTGGCGCCGGTGGGGCTCCCTGGGCGTCGCCCCGCGGGTACCGGGGCCGGGCGCCTATGGCCGCAGCAGCACTTTGATCGCGCGACGCTCGTCCATAGCGCGGTAGCCCGCGGCCACGTCCGCCAGGGGCAAGGTCAGGTCGAACACCTTGCCCGGCGCGATCTGCCGCTTCCAGATGCGGTCGATCAGCTCGGGCAGGAAGCGGCGTACGGGCGCCGGGCCGCCGTGCAGGTGAATCTCGGCGTAGAACAGCTCCTCGCCGGGCAGCTGCACGCCGTGGGGCACGCCGACGAAGCCTACGTGGCCGCCCGGGCGCGTGGCACGGATGGCCTGCAGCATCGCCTCCTGGGTGCCGACCGCCTCCACCACCGAGTGCGCACCCAACCCGTCGGTCAACGCTTTGACCCGCGCCACCCCCGCATCGCCGCGCTCGGTCACGATGTCGGTGGCGCCGAACTCCCGGGCCAGCTGCTGGCGGTCCGCGTGCCGGCTAAAGATGATGATCCGGTCCGCGCCCAGCTGCCGGGCCGCGATCACCGCGCAGAGGCCGACCGCGCCGTCGCCGACGATCGCTACCGTCTTGCCCGGGCCGGCCTCGGCGGCGACGGCGGCGAACCACCCCGTACCGAGCACGTCGGAGGCGGCGAGCAGACTCGGGATCAGGTCGTCGGGCGGGACGTCCGGCGTGGCGACCAGGGTCCCGTCGGCCAGGGGGACGCGCAGATACGGGGCCTGCGCCCCGTTGGCCCCCACGTACTGGAGATTGACACAGCGGCTCTGGTAGCCGGCCTGGCAAATCGCGCAGGTGTTGTCGGAGGCGAAGAAGGAGCCGACGACGAACTGGCCGGGCTTGATGGTCCGGACCGCGCTGCCGACCTCCTCGACGATGCCGCAGTACTCGTGGCCCATCGGGGTCGGCTGGGTGACGGGCTGGATGCCGCGGTAGGGCCACAGGTCGGACCCGCAGATGCAGGTGGCAGCGAGCCGGATGATGGCATCGGTGGGCTCGCTGAGGGTGGGAGCGGGACGCTCCTCGTAGCGCACGTCGCGCGGGCCGTAGAGCACTGCACCACGCATGGGACATTCTCCTGAATCGTCTGTGGGGATGGCGACCCTTAGGCTGCTGTCGACGCACTCCGCGGCGGCGCGGGAGAGTACGCCGCCGCAGAGTGCTCACACCGGGGCGCGCGGCACGAGCCGGAGCGTCGTCGCGCGCGCCCGCGGGCTGACCATCGGCGCCACATAGCTGGGATAGCGCCGGTACTTGCGGCGATAGGCGGCATCGATCTGGTCGTTGAGGGCGGGGTCGGGCTCCGGCACGAAGGCGACGTCCTTCTCGACGCCGCCGGCCCGGAGGCGCCCCGCCCCGCTGGCCTGGGCCGCGCGGAACCAGGCGCCGGCCTGCCCGCGCCACGAGCGGATGTACAGGGCGTCGCCGACCCGGACGACCCAGACGGGCACCGGCCGCCGCGGCGTGCCGTCGGGGCGGAGCGGCGCGATGTCCAGCTCCTCGATCGCACCGAGCTGGTCCAGTTCGTCGCTAGTCCACGTCGTCATCGGTGCACCTCGCGGTCGCCATGGCGGCAGGTCGCCGAGGACGACCGCCTCAGCGGCCTGTCAGGCGCTCCGACTCCTTGGGGTGCCGCGCCCCCTGGATGGGGATCCGAGCCACGGCGTCCGCGATCTCGCGCAGCGCCTCCGGCGTCAGCTCCACGTCGACGGCCCCGATGTTCTCCTCCAGGCGGTGGAGCTTGGTCGTGCCGGGGATGGGCACGATCCACGGCTTCTGCGCCAGCAGCCAGGCGAGGGCCACCTGGGCGGGTGTCGCCCCCTGGCGCGCGGCGATCTGCCGGAGCAGTTCCACCAGGGCCAGATTCGCCTGGCGGTTCTCCGGCGCGAAGCGCGGAACGATGGTGCGGAAGTCGTTCGGCGCAAAGGTCGTTCGCTCGTCGATCGCCCCGGTGAGGAAGCCCTTGCCCAGGGGGCTGAAGGGCACGAAGCCGATCCCCAATTCCTCGCACACGGGCAGCACCTCCTGCTCGGGCTGGCGCCACCACAGCGAGTACTCGCTCTGCACGGCCGTCACGGGCTGGACGGCGTGGGCGCGGCGGATCGTCTGTGGCCCGACTTCGGACAGGCCGAAGTGGCGCACTTTGCCCTCGTGAATGAGCGTCCGGACGGTGCCGGCGACGTCCTCGATTGGGACGTCCGGATCGACCCGATGCTGGTACAGCAGATCGATGGCCTCGACCCGCAGCCGCTGCAGCGAGCCCTCGACGCTCCTGCGGATCTGCTCCGGCCGGCTATCCAGACCGACGCTGGGGCTCGGCCCCCGCTCCCCGTCGTGCCGGAAGCCGAACTTGGTGGCGATCACGACCTGGCCCTTGAACGGCGCCAGCGCCTCGCCCACGAGCTCCTCGTTCGTGAAAGGGCCGTACACCTCTGCCGTGTCGAAGAAGGTGATGCCCCGCTCCACCGCCGCGCGGAGCAGGGCGATCGCCTCGCGCCGGTCCGTGGGCGGCCCGTAGCCGAAGCTGAGCCCCATGCAGCCGAGGCCGAGCGCCGACACTTCCAGCCGACTCGTGCCCAAGTAGCGCTTCTTCACCGCTTACGCCTCCCACACCTGCTCGCCTGGCCCCGGCGCGTCGGGCGGGCGCCGAGTGGCCGCGCGCTGTGATCCGTGCCCCCTATGGGGCGCCTCGCCAGCGCAGGGTGCGCCCGTTCCCGCACGCTCGCCGGCGACAACGAGGAGCCGCGGACGGGCTCCGGGAGCGGGTTGCTCGCTGGCAGCGCTTGCGCAAATCGCCAGGAGCGTCAGAGGGAACGCTGCATATCCTGCTGGCGCTCGCGCGGTTTGCCCGTGCCTCTGGGGGCATTGTAGGCGGTGGGTCTGCGGCGCACTGGTATAATCCTCCAGCATTGTGGGGCGATCCTCCAGACGGGAGGTGGGGGGTGACGGAGCAGGCGACCGTGCTGGACTTCGCGAGCCGCCAGCCGGCCGCGCGGGAAGCGTTGCGGGCGCGCGCCGCGCGGGAGGAGCTGGTCGAGCGGCTCGCGCGAGCGGTCCCCCACGAGGGGACGACCACCCCGCTACCGGGGCTCCGACTCCGCCGCGCCTCGGCGCCCACGGAGCTAGGGTACGGCGTGTCTTTCCCCGCCTTGTGCGTGGTCGCGCAGGGCAGCAAGGAGCTGCGCCTAGGCGACACTTGCTATCGCTACGATCCCGCGCACTACTTAATCACCACCGCCGAGCTACCCATCGCCAGCCGCATTACCGCGGCGTCGCCCGAGTGTCCGTACCTGGGCCTGGTGCTGAAGTTGGATCCTACCCTGGTGAGCTCGGTCATGATCGAGGCGGGGCATCTGGTGCCGCGGCCCCGCGTCCCCGTACGGGCCATCGCGGTGAGCCGGCTCGACGCCGAGCTGCTGGACGCGGTGGTGCGGCTCGTCCGGCTGCTGGACGCGCCTGCCGATACGCCGTTCCTGGCCCCGCTGGTCACGCGGGAGATCGTCTACCGGCTCCTCACCGGGGAGCAGGGGGACCGAGTGTGGCATGTAGCCGCCCACGCCGGCCAGACGCAGCGCATCACCCGGGCCATCGAGCGCTTGCGCCGAGAGTTCGCCCGGCCACTGCGCGTCGAGCAACTCGCGCGCGAGCTGGGGATGAGCGTCTCGGGGTTCCACCAGCACTTCAAGGCGGTCACCGGCCTGAGTCCCTTGCAGTTCCAGAAGCAGTTGCGACTCCAGGAGGCCCGCCGGCTGCTGCTCGGCGAGGGCCTGGATGCCGCGAGCGCGGGCTACCGCGTGGGTTACCACGATGCCTCGCACTTCAGTCGCGACTACAAGCGGCTGTTCGGCGTGCCGCCGCTCCAAGATGTAAGGCGGCTGCGGGAGCAGGCGCGGGAGGGCGGAGGGCTGTGAGCCGCCCTAGTGCCCAGCAGCGGGGTGTTCTGCGGGCGCCCCGCCGGGCACGCTGGCGCGCGGCCGCGCGTCGGGCACGGCGAACGGCACGAAGCGCCGGTCCGGCGTGTCGGCCGCGCGCACCCAGATTCGTCCGGCCCCGGGCTCGAACACCGTGCTGTAGATCGTACCGGCGTTGTACAGCCGCGCCCACTGCGGCGCGGCTGGGTCTAGGCACTCCTCGTCGAGGAGGATGGCTTGCGCCCGCGCCACATCGAGCGGCCCCTCGGCCAACAGGGCGCGGGCGCGGGCTAGCCGCAGCGGCGAGGTGGGGTTGATCAGGGCATCCTGCTCGCGAGCCAGCCGCGGCGACAGATAGTGGTTGCTGGTGACGACGACCTCGCCCACCGGCGGGCTCGCATCCACCGCTCGCGCGCTGAGTTCCACGGTGCATACCGCGCGCTCGGTCGCCGAGGCCAGCACGAGATTGTTGCCGATCGTGCGGCGTGCGGCGCGCAGGCGCTCGACCGCGTGCGCCAAGCCGGGGGCGAACTGGGCGATGCCGCGGTACACCAGTGGTAGTGGGGTCCCCCAGGGGCGCTCGGACCAGGCCGGCGAGGTGAGGCAGGCCAGCGCCAGCCCCGCCGCGTTCTGCGCCGTGACGGCGCCGATGATCCCGGGCCAGCCCACCGCGACGAACGGCAGCCCGTGGCGCGGCCGCACGCGGAACACCACCACGTGGCGCTGGAGGACCCGCGTGGGCTCAGCCCCCGCGGCCATGAACTCGGCGCGGAAGTAGTAGTCGAGGTTGCGCCCGGCGATGGCGGTGCCGTCGGCCGCGCGCGCGCCGCCCGCCGCGAACGCCGTACAGGCGAGCCGCGCCGCGAGGCGGTCGACTACGCGGAAGTTGTTCATCACGTCGTCGAAGCAGTTGAGCAGCAGCAGGTGGTGGTAGGGCAGTCCCGAGCCCGCGGCCACGCCCTGCAGCTCGCGGCGCAGCGCGGGTGGGATGTACAGGTGCATCAGCCGGGCGGCGCCGTGCAGCACCTGACTGGCGACCCAGCCGACCCAGCGGCCGCGGGCACGGAGAATCAACCGCTCGCAGGCGTCCCACAGCGCCCAGATCTCGTGGCGCAGCAGGCGTCCGTGCTGCCAGCCGAGCTGGTACGGTTCGCCCGCGAGGTCGATCGCTAGCAGCCCGTCGTGATACTCCACGGTCATTGGTCGGACTTCGGCCCTAGCGTGGCTCCGCCGCCCCACTCGGCGCCGCACCGATGGGCAGCGCGGCCCAGGCCGCGAGCACCTGCGCGCGGGTAGTGGCCAGGTCGCCCGCGTTGTGGATCACCACGTCGGCGCGGGCGACTTTCTCCGCCTGCGGTGGCTGGGCGTCCACTCGCAACGCGGCCTCCTCGGGGGACAGCCCGCGGGTGGCCACCAGGCGGGCGATCTGCTGCTCGCGCGGGGCGGTCACCACCCAGATGGCATCGACCTCGCGGTACAAGCCCGACTCCAGCAGCTTGATCGCCTCGACCACGATGACCGGCGCGGTCGTCGCCGCGAAGCGCGCGCGGATCTGCTGGCGTACGCTGGGGTGCAGGATCTGTTCCAGGTCGCGCAGCGCGGCGGGATCGCGGAACACGATGGCGCCCAGCCGCTGGCGGTCGATCGTGTCGTCGGGGCGCAGGATGTCGCGGCCGAAGCGAGCAACGATTCGCTCCCACTCGGGGGTGCGCGGCGCCATCAGCGCGTGGGCGACGCGGTCGGCGTCGATCACCTCGGCGCCCTGCGCGGCGAGCAGCCGCGCGACGGTGCTCTTGCCGACGCCGATGTTGCCGGTGAGGCCGATGCGGTAAGCCATGGCCTGCCGCTGTGCTATAGTGATCGCCGGGCAGCTTGGCCCTAGTATACCTACAAGGCCCACGGTATGCCGCGTCGTGCCGCCACTCCCGCGCGCATCCCTCTCCGCACGGCCGAGGAGCTGGCGGGCATCCGCGCAGCGGCGCAGGTGGTGGCCCGCGTGCTAGCCGAGCTGCGCGCGGCGGTGCGCCCGGGCATCCGCACGCGCGACCTGGAGCGGCTGGCTGCCGAGGCGTTCCGCCGCTTGGGTGCGCGCTCGGGCACCCTGGGCTACTTCGGGTTCCCCGGCCAGCTGTGCATCTCGGTCAACGACGAGGTGGTCCACGGGATCCCCGGGCCGCGCCGGCTGGCCGCGGGCGACCTCGTGAAGCTCGACGTGGTCGCCGTCAAGGACGGGTTCTACGGCGACGCGGCGATCTCGGTGCCAGTGGGGCCGCTGCGGCCGGAGGTGGAGCGGTTGGTGCGCGTGACCGAGGAGGCGCTGTGGGCCGGGATCGCCCAGGCGCACCCGGGCCACCACGTGGGCGACATCGGCCACGCCATCGAGCGGCACGTGGCCGCGCACGGGCTGACCGTGGTGCGCGAGTTCGTGGGCCACGGTATCGGCCGCGCGATGCACGAGCCGCCGCAGGTGCCCAACTTCGGCGAGCCGGGTACCGGGCCGCTACTGCGCCCGGGCATGGTGCTGGCCATCGAGCCGCAAGTCAACCTGGGTACCGCCGCGGTGCGCATCCTCGCCGACGGCTGGACGGCCGTCACCGCCGACGGCGCCTGGTCGGCCCACTTCGAGCACACCGTGGCCATCACCGCGGACGGGCCAGAGGTTCTCACCCGCCTGGGCTGACCCGAGCGATTGCCACCCGCGTGCCCGCCACGTACACTGGGCGCGATGAGCGAGCGCACGGTGCCCCAGGTTCGTCCCGCCGCGCCTCGGCTCGCGGTCTTCGCCGCGCTCAGCGAGCCGAACTACCGCCGCTACTGGTGCGGGCTCGTCTTGTACGTGGTCGGCTGGCGGATCGAGTGGGTGAGCTACGGCTGGCTGATCTGGGAGCTGACCCGGGATCCCCTGTACCTGGGCCTGTACGGCCTGGTGGAGGGGGTGCCGCTGGTGCTGTTCCAGCTGTTCGGCGGCGTGCTGGCCGACCGGGCGGCGCCCGTCCGGCTGCTCGTGGGCACCCAGCTGGGCACGGCCGCGACGCTGGTGGCCGCCTGCGCGCTCACCGCCGTCGGCGGAATGCGGGTGGAGCTGGCGCTGCCGCTGGTCGCGCTCAGTGCCACCTGCCGCGCGTTCGAGCAGCCGACCCGCATGGCAATGGTGCCGTGGCTGGTGCGCCGCGAGCTGCTGCCCAACGCTATCGCCATCGGCTCGCTACCGTGGCAGAGCGGGCGCGTGCTCGGGCCGTCGCTGGGCGGGATCCTCATCGCCGCCTGCGGCACGGCGGTGGCCTTCGGGACGGCCGCGCTGGCGTACTTGGTCGCGATCGGGCTATACAGCCGCATTCGCTTGGTCGCGGCGCCACCGCGGGTGGGCGGAGGCGTACTACGGCCTCTGGTGCAGGGGTTGCTGTTCGCGGCGCGGCACGCGCTGATCGCCAACCTGATCCTGCTCACCTTCTTCAACAGCGTGTTCGGCATGTCGTACATGGCCCTGCTGCCGGTGTTCTCCGACCAGCACCTCCACGGCGGATCGACGGGGTTCGGTCTGCTCCAGGCGGCTAACGGCCTCGGGGCTGTCACGGGCACCATCTTGCTGGCGGCGACCGCGTCGCGGCTCGGCCAACGCGGCCGGCTCCTGCTGCTGGGCGGGCTGGGGTTCGGCGTGCTGCTCATGGCGTTCTCCCAGGTGCCCACGCTGGCGTTGGGGCTCGCGGTCCTGCTGTTGGCCGGGCTGAGTAACACGGTCTACCTCACCCTGGTGAGCACGGCGCTGCAAGAGCAGGTGCCGAGCGAGCTGCGCGGGCGGGTGATGGGCCTGTTCGGGATCAGCTATAATCTCGTCCCGCTAGGAGGCCTGCTCGGCGGCGCCATCGCCGCCGCGGCCGACGCCCGGATGGCTGTGCTACTGGGAGGCGCGCTCGTCGCGCTCGGCACCCTGGCCAGCCTCCTGCTCAACCCTCGCCTGCGCACCCTGCCCTAGAGGGGTGCACGCTCCCCATCACGCCGCCCGCTCGGCGGAGCGCGGCGATGCTGCGGCTGCGTGGGCACGGCTGTCCGCTGGGGACAGGGGCCTGTGGGCCTGTTCGCGGCCCAGCTGTGCATCCGTTCACAGGGGCGAGCGAGCAGGGCGCGCTATGCTGGAGTAGCAGGAGGCCGCTCGCGGCCGCGCGCTCGAGGGCGCGGCGAACGGAAAATCCGCGCCGGCCGATTGGGTAAGTACAAGATAGAAGTGGCGGGGAGGGATAGCGATGCCAGCTGACCTGGACACCGCCAAGCAGATCGTGGCCTTGCTACAGGGGCCAGCGGGCGCGATCTGGGAGCTGGTAACGGCCGAGCGGCCGCGGCGGCCGACCGACATTGCCATTCGCGATGCGCGGGGCCTGGCCGTGCTGTATGCGCGCCGCGCGGCGGCTTAGGGGGCGCACTTCCGCATCACACTATGGCGGCCCACTCGCGGGCCGTGGGAGAAACGAAGAATGGCGACTACCACCGAGGAGGTGCTGGCGGCCTGCCCGCCGCACTACTGGCTGATCACCAACGAGATGACGGCCGAGGGGACAGTGGAGCGCTGGCGCTGTCAGCGTTGCCCCGCCAGCCGCGAGCGGCTGCTACGGCGGCGCCGCGCGCCCCTGGTGAGCAAGCGGTACATCGGCGACGCGGACGAGGGGCTACCCCTCCCCCAGCTGGGCTACGGCGGCGAGCGTGTCGCCTAGCGCCCCCGTGACGACCTTGCCGTGGGCCACTCCGCTAGGGTGGCCCACGATCGTTTCCGTCCCCGGGCAAGCGGGGCCGGCTGTAGGAGCTCTGACGGGCCTGGAGCGCCTGCGCCGGTGGGTGGAACGGCCGCCCCGCGAGCCGTGAGCCCGTCTCGGGTGCCAACGGCCCTAGTACGGCGGGGCCGTCATCCCCTACGCTATGGAGCACAGTCCCGCGCGCGGGCACCACTACGCGCGGGCGTGGTAGCGCGTTGCCGGCATACTCGGAGAGCGTGGGGGCCGTCCGATGGCCGAACTGACAGAAGTCCGCACCCAGGCACCGTCCGTGCCCGGGCGCGCGGCGTGGCGTGCGTTACTGGTCGCCTGGCTCGGCTGGATGTTCGATGGCTACGAAACCTACGCGCTGGTGCTGGTGGCCGGCGTGGCCATGCGGGACCTCCTCGCGCCCGAGCAGCTGCCGCAGGCGCCGGTGTTCATCGGCGGCCTGCTGGCGGCCACGCTGGTAGGCTGGGCGACCGGCGGGGTGCTCGCCGGCATCCTGGCCGACTACCTCGGGCGCAAACGGACCCTGATGCTGTCGATCCTCTGCTACTCGCTGTTCACGGGGCTCACAGCGCTATCCCACGCCTACTGGATGATGCTGCTGTTCCGCTTTCTGACGGGGCTGGGCCTGGGTGCGGAGTGGGGGCCGGGCACCGCGATGGTGGCCGAGCAGTGGCCGCCACGCGTGCGTGGGCGAGCGGCCGGCATTCTGAACACGGCGTTCGGCTGCGGCTTTCTGCTCGCATCGGGGGTCTGGCTGGTGGTAGCGCCGCTGGGGCCGGAAGCATGGCGACTCATGTTCTTGCTGGGCATCCTGCCAGCGCTAGTGCTGTTCTATATCCGGCGGACGATCGACAACCCGGCGCTGTGGGTGGAGGCAGCCGCGCGCCGGCGCGCGGCCCGCGAGCGCGCGGCCCGCGGCGAGCCGCTGGCCCCCGAGGAGCGGGGCCTGGTGCGCTTCACGATCGTCTATCTCTTGGCCACGCCGTGGCTCCGCCGCCGGGTGCTCCTACTGCTCGTGATGTCGCTGGCCAGCGTGGTCGGCTGGTGGGCCACCTCGACGTGGATCCCGCCGCTAGCCGCTCAGCTCGCGGCCGGTCGGGGGCAGGACCCCCAACAGGCCGCGGCGATCACTGGGCTGGCATACAACATCGGGGGGATTCTAGGCTACGGCGCGTTCGGGTTCATCGCCGACGCTATCGGTCGCAAGCGGACGATCGCTCTGTACTACCTCGGCGCGCTGCTGATCGTCTGGGGCCTGTTCCTCGGGGTACGCGACCCCGGCTGGTTCCTTGTAGCGGCGGCCGTGAACGGCTTCTTTACCTCCGGGCAGTTCTCGTGGATGCCGACCTACCTACCCGAGGTGTTCCCCACCGCGGTGCGCGGCTCGGCCATCTCGGTCGTGTTCGATAGCTCGCGCTACCTGGCCGCCCTGGGACCGCTGCTCGCGGGCTGGCTCATCACGGTGCTAGGCGGGATCAGCAATGCGGCCGCGATCCTCGGCACGATCTATATCTTCGGCCTGCTGGTCGTCCCGTTCGCCGCGCCGGAGACACGCGGCAAACCACTACCCCCTTGATGCGCATCGCGGCACCCCAGAGCACGCTGCGTCGCTGGTTGGACGCCGTCGTGGCCGGCGACCCGGGGTTGCAGGCGCTACGTCGGGCGGCCCGGGTCACGCTAGCCGCCAGCGGCGCCGTCTTCACGGCCACCCTCGCCGCACAGGCCTGGCAGCCGACCGCCTCACCGACCGTGGCGCTGTTCGCGGGGATGATCGGGCTGCAGTGCACCGTCGCCGCGAGCGATCCGGCTCCCCGGCAGCGGGGAGTCACGCTGCTGCTCCTGGCCGGCATGGCCGGCGCAGTCACGGTTGTCGCCACGGCGCTGGCCGGCGCGGTGCTGGTCGTGCGCCTGCTGCTGCTGGCCCTGATCTTCGGCGCGTACTACCTTCGACGCTTCGGCCCACGCTACTTCGCACTGGGCCTGATCGGCTTCATGACAGCCTACTTTCTGGCCCTGGTCCACGCCACCTTCGATCAGCTCCCGCAGCTCGTCGGCGCCATCGGGGTCGGCATCGGCTGGGCCGCCCTCTCGGCGCTCGGGGTCCTGCCGGAGTACCCCGCGCGCGTTGCTCAGCGGTCGCTGCACTCGTTCTACGCGGCCGCAGCGCGGGTGCTCGACTTACTCTGCGCGCTGGTCCAGGACGCACCGGGCGGCCGCGCCTGGCGGCAGGCACTTCACGCGCGGCTCGTGCGCCTGAACGCGCGCGTGGTAGAGCTGGAGGACCAGCTGGCAGACACGGCGATCGACTTACGCGGTCGAGTCGTTCACCCCGACCGTCTGCGGGTGGTCCTCTTCGATCTGCTGCTCGCGGTCGAGACGATCGCTCGGGCCGTCGAGGGCCTGGAGGCCCAGGGCGCACTCGCCGGCGATAGCGCCGCGCGGCAGGCCGTGCTCCCGCTGCTATCGGCGCTACGCGACGCTTTCCGCCGGCGCAACATCCAGGCGGCTTTGCCCACGATCGAGCGCGCCCTCGAGGAGCTTGCCCACGCGTACGCCGCTACGGTCGCGGCGAGCGGCGTCACTGCCCCCGCAGCCCCGCTGCTACGGCGACTGGGCATGGGCGCGCGCTGGGTTGTAGACGACATCGCCCGCTGGCCCGAGCTGGCGGCCCAGCCGCTGGCCCCCGGGCCAACCGGCAGGCCCGCGGTGGAGGCGGATGACCGCACCACCGTGGCCGCTCGGGGCTCCCCGTCCCCCACCAACCAGGCCAGTAGTCCGCCCGATCGCCCGTCGTGCCCAGCCCAGCCCCCGTTCGCCCCCACGACGATCCAGGCGCTTCAGGCGACGGCGGCTGGTGCCCTCAGCCTGGTCCTGGGCGCGCGCATCTCGCCCGATCACCCGTACTGGACGCTCCTCGCTGCCTTCGTGGTGTTCTCCAATGCCACGTCGATCGGCAAGGTGTACCAGCGGGCCTTTCATCGCGTCCTGGGCACGGCCCTAGGGGCCGTTGCGGGGTTTGGGCTGGCTAGTCACGTCACCAGCACGCCACCGCTGGCGATCGTGCTCCTCTTCGTGTGCGTGTTCTGCGCGTTCTATCTGTTCACGCGGCTGTACGGGGCGATGGTGTTCTTCATCACGATCATGCTCGCGCTGATGTACGGGCTACTGCTCGGTGGGGTGACGCCACAGCTCATGGAGGCGCGCGTCCTGGATACGCTCATCGGGGCCGCGGTCGGCCTCGCGATGTCGATCGTGATCTTCCCGACCTATCCTTCGGCCGAGGTGCGCACTGGCCTGCGGGACCTGCTGGCCGCCCTTGCCGCGTATCTCCAGCGCTACCTGGACGACCTGGCCGCCGGGAGAGCGCCCGGCCACGATCCCGAGCTGGTGGCCCGCATCCTGGAGGTGCGGCGGCGGTTCGAGCAGGTCCGGGCGGCGGTCGAGGTAGCACGGCGAGTCTCTGGGCCACAGGGGCGACGGGACCTGGACCGGCTCCTGACCGCGCTGATGACCGCCTATCACTACGCTGGCCAGCTGGCGAGCCCGGCTGTCCGCGCGCACGCGCTGGCCCACGACCGCGAGCTGGCCGACCGCGTGCAGGGGGCGAAAGTGCAGCTCCTGGCGAATGTGGAGGCACTCATCCAGGCGCTCGACACCGGTGCGGCCGTGGCGTGCCTGCAGCCACTGGAACTCCTCGAGCCCCTCAGGCAGCGGCCGCCGGCTGCGCACGCCGCTCCGCCCGTGGGGCCGTCTGGCGTGCCCTCCGAGGTGTTCGCGGGGCCGGGCGACCCACTGCGGTACCTCGTGCGGCTCGATCGCGCGCTGGCCGAGCTGGCTACGGCCTCTGCCATCCGCACCGAGCCGTGCTGGCTCTGAGCCGGCCGGGCGCGCCGGGTGGGAACGCCGGGCGCCCGCCCTACCCAGCGGGCAGCGCGGGCGCCCCGAGCGACTCGCGGCAGCGCGCGAGGCTAGATGTCGTAGTACAGGTGGAACTCCCAGCCCGATCGGCGGCGGCCGGCGGCGGATACCGGCGTACGTGATTGCGCACCAATTTCGGCCGCATGGGTACGCCGCCGGCCGCCCGGATGCGCCTTTGAACCTCCCACGTAACCTCCCACGACCTCCCGGGCCGGGGCAGCATGCTACACTGGCCGCGAGCGGTCGGGCGGCCTGATCAGCCCGCAAGCGCGGCCGACACTGCGGCCTGACCGCCCCCCCGCACGCGCCGTGTCGGAGGTGCTCGGATGGATCCTGACCCGGAGTCCAGAGCCTCGGCCCCACTGGGCCCCGTGTACGTCCTCCCCCCGGACCAGCGACCGTGGTTGCCCGCCAGGGGCGTGCCCCGCGCGTTGCGGCAGGCGTACTACGCCGCCTTGAACACCGATCACCGCTTCGCCGACGACCTGCGCGCGCTGTTTCAGGCCCTCGATCGCCACGCGGCGGAGGCCGGGGGGCCGGCGGACGAACGCTGGTGGCAAGCCGTCTGGGGGCTCGCCCTCGATCCGGAGACCGTGGAGTCCCCGTTCACGGCCGTGCTACCACAGGCGCGGGCCGCGGTCGTGGCGTTTTGTGAGCGCTGGCCGCTCCCCGAGCGCGTGCATGAGGATCTCTACGCGACCGACCGGCAGCGGCGCGCCAACCCGCCGCACGGGTGCGACCAACCCCTGGGCACCGGCCTTGTCAGTGGGGAGCTCGGCGCCCACGCCGGCCTGCTCC